>CAZYNP010000066.1:0-30838 GCA_964647995.1 uncultured Cytophagia bacterium | reverse complement strand
GGAACTGCCACCGAAATTTTTCTATATTTTTGGGTGATCGTTCTCTTTCTGCCATCTGGCAGCTTGGGTAACAAAAACCGGAAGCTCGGCAGCGGCGCGACTTTCGGGTGCGTTTAGCGCTTGATAATACCAACAGCAGCAATTTTGCTGTGCAAATAGTTGCTTCGTGGGAATGAAGCAATTTGCACGTTCCTCCCTTGATGGGGAGAAATCGCCTCTTATAATCCAATCTAAGTGTTTAATTTGCGTGCATCAAACCCCCAATAATTTCATGGTACAAAAATTGCTGGTACTCAACACTTGTTAACAAATAGAAGCAGGCATTCCTGGGATCATCTGCAAGGGCAGATCGCTGGCAGCCTGCTTCAGCGATCCATGAAAAAAACACATTTCGGAAATCGGTTTAAGTCAATTGAGGAGGTGATCAATCAAAAAAAGTTTTGCGCCGAAATAAAGAACAATTTGATCCTGAAGAATCATAGCAAGGTCGATCGAACGCATAATGGAGGAATCTATGAACAAAAAGTTGTTGGTTGGTCTGGTGTTAATGATGTTGATACCGGCCTGGCTTTTTGCCGGCGTCACTGGCAAAATATCCGGTTATGTGAAAGATCAGGAAACCGGTGATCCCTTGCCTGGTGTTAACGTCATCATCGAAGGCACCATGATGGGTGCAGCCTCGGACATCAATGGCTTCTATATCATCCTTAATGTCCCGGTTGGTACCTACACAGTAAAAGCAACCTATATCGGTTACAAAACAGTCGATATCTCGAATATTCGAGTACATGCTGATTTGACTACCGAAGTGAATTTCCAGTTACCACCGACGGTGCTGGAAGGCGAGATGGTGAGCATTGTGGCGGAACGGCCCATCATCAATAAAAATGTTACCAGTTCGGTAAAAACCATTCAGGCCGAAGATTTAAAGAATATCCCCATGCGCGGAGTGCAAACCGTGATGAATCTATCCTCGGCGGTAGTTGGTGGGACCTACGTGCGCGGGGGTCGTTCGGAAGAAACTGTCACGTATGTGGACGGCGTGATGACGCAATACTTGCGCTCCGGTGCTGCCAATGCCCTGACGGTTATTAATAATGCGATTGAAGAAACCAACTTCTATGCGGGTGGCTTCAATGCGGAATACGGTTTTGCGACCGCGGGCGTACTTCAAACCACAACCAAGACCGGCAGCGCTGATTATCATTTTTCCCTGGAAGGCATCTCCGATGAAGTCTTCAAAAATAGTGAAGGAAAAACCTTAGGCACCCAATCCTTTGGCTACAATACCTACACGTTTACGGCCAGCGGCCCGGTGCCTGGCGTGCTGGACAAAAAGCTGCGTTTCTTCCTGGCTGGTGAGCGGAACTGGAACGGCGGCTATGCCAATACCTGGGAAGGCATTAAATTCGATACGGTGCTGACGTCGTTCGGCCGATCGTATCATTTCAAAGCCGATTATGGCCCAGGCAGCCGCATTCCTGGCTATTTTAATGGCAGCTATGACCTGAATGGAAATCTGGTATATGCCCTGCCGGCCATCCGTTTTCGATTCGGCGGTACCTACCACACCGGCAGCAATCGTGGTGGCTCCATCTGGGGGAATATCTTCAATTATAAAAAGCAAACCCTGACCAAGGATTGGAACGCGAGCACCTATTTCAACATCACTCATAACGTCACTCCCAAGTTATACTACACGTTCAATTTTAACTATTTCTATTATAAGGCCGAAGCTGGTGACCCCGACCTCTGGGATGACATCGAAAAATACTATGATCCGGCCTATAATATCGGACCCGATGGCGAATCCACGATTCGCGATTGGGGAAAACCATACAACTACAATATCTTCGGTTTAATTACATTTCAACTACCCGGTCAGGTGGTGAGCGGTTATTCCAAAACCGCACAATCGAACTACGGCCCGAAATTTGACCTGGTGTGGCAGTTCAACAATTTCAATGAACTGAAGACCGGTTTCGAATACAACTATTACACCGTGCGACGCTATGCCGTTACCGCCAGTGCGGTATCCCTGGGCTTGCACAACCGGGCCATCGATCCCGCAAATAAGTTGACGGATTATGATATCTTCCGCAACAACTATGGCTATTACGGCTATGACATGTGGGGCAATGAAATCAATAAAGATGGGATCTATCCGGCGACCAATAATCAAGGCGAAATCGTGAACGTCAACGGCCATGATGCTCCCCGACATCCCATCCGCGCGGCGTTTTATTTGCAAGACAAAATTGAGCTAAAAGACCTGGTATTGAATGCCGGTTTGCGGTTTGATTATTATAAAACCGGTGTCGAGAGCTGGAAAGATCCGGCCCGCCTGATTATCAACAATACCAATTTGGTCGATGATGCCAGTTTCGGCCCCGAAAAAACCTATACGATTGTCAGCCCTCGTTTGGGATGGTCATTCCCGGTAACGGATAAGACCGTGTTCCATGCGCAATTTGGGAAATTCGTCCAGATGCCACGGGCCGATGACATGTTCGATGGTCATACCTTTGTCGGACGTTTTCTGCAAGGTGGCAATGCTCGTACCATGCCCAATCCAAATTTAGCGCCTCAAACTACGATTCAGTACGAAGTCGGTTTGAAGCAACAGATCGGCGATAACGCCAGCTTGAGTTTGACGGCCTTCTACAAGGATGAGAAGGATAAAATCCAACTACGGGTTTACTTCCCGGAACCAGGCTATGGCTATGCCTCGTTCTACCAGTTGCAGAATATCGATTACGGGACGATCAAAGGTTTTACGGTCAGTCTGGATCTACGTCGCACCAATCGCATCAGTGCCTATGTCGATTATACTTACTCCAAGGCCATGGGCACCGGTTCGAACAGCACCAGCCATTTCGATATTGCCTGGCAGGACCAGGAGTTGCGCTTCCCCACGATCATTATGCCGCTGGATTTCAACCAGGATCATGTCGCGACCTTCAATGTCGATTTTCGGTTGACCAAAGACGATGGCCCTACCCTTTTCAATTTCAAGCCATTGGCCAATCTGGGAGTCAACGTGTTGTACTCCATGCACAGTGGCTCGCGCTATACCAAGATCGAACCAGGTCCGTTGGGCTTGTTCTCGCAAAATGCCCCGCGGCCGTTGGAGTCCCTCAATGCCTCGGTGATGCCGTGGTACTATCGTGCCGACCTGAAAGTGGATCGATCATTCCAGATCGCCCAGTTCAATTTCAAGCCCTATATTTGGGTCTACAATGTATTTAATACCAAGAATGTGACTGGTGTTTATCGGCAAACCGGCGATCCTCATGACAACGGCTGGTTCCTGACGGAAGATGGCAAGGCCTGGGCTGAAATCAATGGCAAAACAGGCATGTATTATGCTCGCAAAATCTTGAGCGGCGCAGGCACAGCCAATTTGAGCACGCCTCGCATTTTGCGCTTTGGTCTCATGATTGAGTACTAAGTCAACTAATTGATGATGTGTCGTGACTACCTGTTAAATAGGTAACTATCTTGTTCAGGAGGAAAAGCAATGATAAAAAAGATCATCCCTGGATTAACGTTGGGTTTGATTCTGCTGCTGATAGCCAGTCAGGTATTGGCAGTAGAAGGGACACGTTCGGGATCGAAATTGGATAAAACGCTGACCCGACGTGCCGTAAAATATATCGACGTTAATCAGATTCGAAGCTCCGTGATGAATAACGGCACCTTTACCCGCCATCCCATTTCGGGGAACTCGGATATGGAATGGCCCAAAGGTTCTGGTAAGTATATCTGCTACAATGCCGGCATCTGGGTCTCCGGCAAAGTGAATGACGTAATTCGAACCGCCTGTGCGGACTACAACGTGGAGTATCAGCCTGGTGTCATTTTGCCCAACGGTTCTCCCGATGACCCCGAAAAGCCCGAGTACCGGGTCTACAAAGCCCACAAGGACTATCCCAATGGCGATGAGGCGCTGGAAATCGATAGCTGGGCCACCTGGCAAACCTATGCCGAGGCGCAGGGCGCACCCGCCGTCAGCAATGAGCAGGGTGAATGGACCGGGGTTGGTGATGAAATGTTGTATGCTGTGATGAACGACCTGGATCAGAATCTGCACAATGGTTGCTACAATACCCTGCCGATTGGAATCGAATTGCACCTGCTGGTGTTTGCTTTCGATCGCGCCGGAGCATTGGGCAATACCATTTTCATCCGCTATACCCTGATTAACAAGGGGCAGGATGATTTGCTGGATGCCTACATTGGCGCCTGGTCCGACGTCGACAATGGCGATGCCAACGACGATCTGGTCGGTTTCGACACCAATTTGGGCATGGGCTACTGTTATGGTGGCAAGCCGGTTGATGCAACCTATGGTCCCCGACCGCCAGCATTGGGCTGGGACTATTTCCAGGGTCCCATTGTGGATGCCCCGGGCAGCACGGTGGTGCTCCCGGATGGTCGGGTATACAAAGACAAAAAGGTCCTGGGCGCTACCTCCTTTGTCAAATATTACAACGGCAATGCTATTTATTCCGACCCGCCCTATTCCGCCGCTGGTGCGGAGCAGGTCTGGAACTATATGACCGGTCGTCAAAAGGATGGAACGCCGTTTATTGATCCAACAACTGGTCAGCCGTCCACGGTCTGCAATACCGGTGATCCTGTAACCGGCACTGGCTGGTTATCGACCAAAGAAAGCCCACCCGCCGATATCCGAATGCTTATTGCCTCCGGGCCATTCACTCTGGCGGTGGGCGATACGCAGGAAATCGTTCTGGGATGCGTCATCGGCCAGGGCTCGAATCGACTCAGCAGTATCTCGGTACTGAGATTCTATGATCAGGCGGCACAACAAGCCTACGATCTGGGCTTCAAGGTTCCCAGTCCGCCGCCATCACCAGCCGTGACCGTTTCCGAATTGGATCGAAAAGTGCTGGTTACCTGGGAAAAGAATGCTGAGGACTTCAAATCCAGCTACAAATTCGAAGGCTACAATGTTTATGTGGGTGCTTCACCAGCCGGTCCCTGGAAACGCCTGGCCACCTATGATCTGGCCAATGAACTGGGTGTGATTCTGGAACCCTCCTATGATGAAACCAGCGGTGAAATCCTGAATCTTCCAACAGCGTTTGGCAATAACCTGGGCACTAAATATAATTTTCTGTTTACCAAAGATTATAATGACTTCCGATTGGCCAACGGTCGTACCTATTATTTTCTGGTGACCTCCTATGCCTATGACCCCAAGAGCCTGCCCAATGTGCTGGAGAGCAGCAAGAATATCATCTACGCTGTACCGCACCAGGCTCGACCAGGCACTGTGGTTATCCACGATGCCTTTTCAGAGGTACCGGTGATCCATTCCAAAGGCGACGCCAGCCCCCGCAAATACAGTGTGTGGGTGAAGCTGATCGATCCATTGCGCGTGAACACCGCGGATTATCGGATCACTATCAATGCCGACAAGACCTGGACCCTCTGGCGCAATAATGTCGAAGTCCCGGGCTATACCAATGTGGCAACTTACGGCATCGACAAAAACATCGAGTACAAAACACTGCAGGGAGCCCCGTTAGACTTTTTCCTTGGGTTGACGGTCGATTTCGTGCAGCAGACACTTACCACCTGGGAACCCGAAATGATCGCTGGCGATCGAAAGTTGCTCACCTCGCTAACCAGCCCGTCACGCCAGAAAATCAGACCCACGGATTTGGCCATCGACGGCCAGTTCAAAAAGGGCACCAGAAATCCGGAGTTGATCAATAATGCGCTCCAGGTCCGTTTTACGGGCACGATGGACTCCACTACCCGCAAAGTGGTCTCGGGCGGCTGTCTGGCAACCTTACTCTTTAGCTATGGCGATCCGGCCAATTTCATTCCCAAACATCCTGAGAATCCCAATCCTGGTTCCCGCAATCCATTCCTCGTCTGGATTCCGTTTGAAATCTGGGATGTGGTTCGCAACAAGCAGTTGAACGTAGCGTTCACTGACAACGCTCAGAAATTGACGGATGCGGATTTCTATCCAACCTGGGCGCCACGCGGCAAATGCGTGGTCTATACCGTAGCTTCGGATTATGATCAGCAGGTGCACAACATCACCACCACCGGTACCGATACCATGGCCACCTGGACGTTCATTTTTGATGAGAATGCGGTCTGGAAAACCGGTGATATCGTGCAGCTCAACATACCGGACCCGGATACCTTCCCCAAACCGGTGGTTCCGGGCGTGGAGGAATTCTCCTTCCGCATTCAGGGCGAAACCGATGGCGTGCTGGCAGATGCCAAAGAACGATTGGATATTATTAATGTGTATCCCAATCCATATCTGGCCCATAACATCACGGAAACCCGCTTGCATCAGGAACGGGTGACCTTTATCAATCTGCCGGCTACCTGCACCATTCGCATTTTCTCCATCTCCGGTCAATTGGTGCGAATCATTGAGCACAATGCCACCAGCACCAATGATGTTACTGAAAACTGGGATCTGCGCAATGAAAACAATTTGCCAGTTGCCAGTGGGTTCTATATCGCTCATATCGAGGTACCGGGGGTTGGCGAAAAGATCCTGAAGCTGGCAATCGTGTTTAGACAGCAACGATTGAAAAACCTGTAACCAGGTGACGGTTTCATAATGTTCCAATTAAACATTTTGAAATAAATTTGGAGATGGATAAGATGAAAATACACAAAATATTCATACTGGTCGCTCTAATCGCACTCGGCTTGAGTGTGACTGGAGCGCTGGCCGGAAACAAAGACAAAGTTGGCGGCGCTGGAGCGCAGGAACTCATGATTCCGGTTGGCTCCCGCGTGATGGCTATGGGTGGCGCCTTCAACGCCATGGTGACTGGAAACGAAGCGATGTATTGGAACCCGGCGGGTTTGGCCGCCTCTGAAGCTACCGCCGAGGCCACTTTCTGCAATCTGCAATGGATCGCCGATACGCAGGTGAACTATTTCGCGGTGTCGTCCAAATTCGGTCGTATTGGCGCCTTTGGTCTGAGCGCCAAGGTGTTTAATCTGGGCGAAATCATGGAGACCACCGAATTCGAAACCGAAGGCACTGGCATCGAATTCAGCCCCAATATTATCACCCTCGGTCTCACCTTTTCGCGCCAGATGACCGACCGCATCTTCTTTGGCGCCAATTTGAAGCTCATCTCGGAGAGTTTTATGCGCACGCGCACTTCGGGAATGGCGTTCGATTTTGGCGTGCAGTACATCAGCAATTATGGATTGCGCATGGGCTTGACCTTGAATAATTTCGGCTCCATGATGCAATTCCGCGGGGAAGACCTGCAGCGAACCGTCTATATTCCCAATACCGAAGCGGGGGCGGAACCGGTGGATTTGCGGTTAGAAGCGCAATCCTTCGAGCTACCCAGCACCTTCGAAATCGGCATTGGCTATGACTATCGCCTCTCGGATCAACATCGGCTGACCTTCGCCACCAATTACCGCAACCAGAACTACGGGATGGACGAACTCGGCGGCGGTGTCGAATATGGCTTCAATGACATGTTCTTCCTGCGAGGTGGCTATGCCAATATGCCGGAGGGTTCCACCGAAGATAACATTTTCGGATTTACTGCTGGTGCTGGCTTCAAGTACAAACTTGGTGCCTCCACAGCCGTCAAATTCGATTATGCGTATCGGGAGACCAAATGGTTCAATGCCAATCAATGGTTCACCGTGTCGCTCACGTTCTAATCCAGCATCGGATTAGCCACTAACGGTTGCAAAAGGATTGGTGTGATCATTGTCGCACCAATCCTTTTTCTTTTTTATCCGACGTTCTATTCGCCGCAACGAGCCCCAACTGAACGACCCAGGCTCGGAACCATCGCCTGAAGGTGACTTCGAACGATTCATTTTGGGGAACGAAGTCGTCTCGCGGTTGGTTTACTAAATGCGTTGGCAGCACGCCGCCAATAGTGTTGGTTTCTAAGCGGGTAGATTTCGGGTATGCCCGCAGCGCAGTCAGCAAGGTGACAACAAACCAGCAAACGATCAAATCACCCATGATCCAGGGTGGGCAAGGTGGCGCGTTGAATTCATTTCCCAAAACCGATTTCCGTCGTCTCGGGAAAGGCCGGGGGTTTGGCTGGCTCTGCCACCGAATAATTTTCTGAATTACGATCGTTTGAAAGCAAATATCATCAGCACGCCATCGGCAGGATCCAATGATACCTGCGAAAACAGCTCTCGAAAAACTCTGCGCTCATGACAATCACCGGCAGCCGATAGCATCTCAAAGGCTGATGATTGATGCTACCACAGCGGTGGCAGCAAGTTTGGCCGCGGTAGTTTCGATGGAATAGTCAAATTAAAGGTCAATCAAAATGAAAAAGATATTCATCTTTATCCTCCTGCTGGCGGCGGCAGGTTCGTTGCCGCTTCGGGCAAGGGACCAGCTCAATCTGAGCCTGCAGGTCGCACAATTTCGTTTCAATTCCGATACCACGCTGGTGGAAGTGGGCTACGGCTTATCGTATCAAGTGGATTCGCTAAGCCAGGCTACTCAACCGGCGACTACTTTTGTTCTTTCGCTGACGATTACCAGAAACAATCAACCGATCGTAAATAACATCTGGCAAATGGAATCGCAACCGGCTGCGGCTGACCACCAGCAGGTGGTTATCGATGTGATGAAATACCTGCTACCGCCTGGTCCCTACCATTTCAAATTGGTGGCCAGAAACCTGTCCCGTCCAGCGGTCATCGATAGCCTAACAGTGGACAATGTCCCCATCCGCACCTTCGGAACTGATGCTATTTCACTCAGCGACATCCAACTGGCGCAGACCATTGCTCCACAATCGTCAACGACCAAAGACAAATTTTGCAAGAACCACTATCGGGTTGTTCCCAATCCCTTGAATGTCTATACGCCGGAAAACAGGCAGGTCTTTTACTATTTTGAGCTTTATAATTTATCAAAAATGGCTGCCGATAGCTACCGCATCAAACGCACGGTGCTGGATTATGCAGGATTGCCGTTGGCCACGCTGCCGGTTTATAGCAAAAAAAAGATGATCCGGGGCGACGACGCTGTAGAAGTGGGCATGTTTGAGGTGATGTCCCTGACCAGCGGGAAATATTTGCTGGGTTTTTCCATTGCCGATTCGGCTGGTCGTGATCTGGCTGCGGCCGCGACGTCGTTCTACGTTTACAATCCGGCCCTCGCACCGGTTAGTCGCGAAACCCTGCCCATCGAGCAGCAGATGGCGAGCAGCGAGATGGCCTTGCTGTCAACCTCCGAACTGGAACTGGTTCTGGGAGTCACCCGTTATTTTGCGACACCCGATGAAGTTCGAATAATGGCCAGCCTGGCCACGGATCAGGCGCGACGGCTGTTCCTCTACCGTTTCTGGCAGGAACGCGATCTCGATAAAACCACGCCGGCGCTGGAAGAATTTCGTGAGGTGATGCGGCGAGTGCAATATGCCAATGAAAGTTTTCGTGAAACCAAACTGGAAGGCTGGCAGACCGATCGCGGGCGCGTGGCCATTCTCTACGGCAAGCCGTCGTTGATTCAGTATTATGCCAATGTGGCTGGCTTCCGCGAATTTCAGGCCTGGAGCTATGACGATCTGGAACGGGGCGTCTGTTTCATTTTTGGCGTGCTGGGCAGTTTTGGTGATCTAAAGCTGTTACACTCGACCAAGACCGGCGAAAAATACAACGAATATTGGTTGGATCTGCTTAAAATCACCAGCGGCGCCACCGGGGTAATGGATGATAACGAAACCGGCGTCCGCACTCGCGAGACCTACCGCGATATCTTTCGCCATTACAATCTGGAATTGCCGCGGTATTTGAAATAAAAGCCCCGGTCGGATTAATTACTAAATTTTCAGGGAAACTTGACACCTGGGGAGATTTGATACCAAATTCCTGCCATCGCGATCGAATCGCGCTGGGAATTGGCCGATGAACACCACTTCGGCGCAAGCCACTATCAGCGCTCGCGCGGTCTCATGCGGCCAGTGAACTTCTAACAAACGCTTGGGGCGAGATGACCTTTGCCGCGGATGATGAACGAAAATCAGATTTAAAATTGGCGGCGTGTTTCGCAGCGTTGACTTTTTAGGTGTCAATTACCTGCCAGCTAATTCTGCTCAGCCCGACGATCAGCGCCGATTTCTGGCGATGGCTCATGTGGCTACCAATTGAGCGGACGTCAAATTTTTTGTGCCGGTCCAGGGGGAGTGCCACGCAAGGGATGCCTCAGTTACAGGAGACCATAAATTGTTGGTTCGTGGCAATGCCAGAGATATGGTTGCCCGCGATCCGCTCGAGAAATTGCCTGACGGCTTCCTCCGAAATGTCATAATCCAGCCAGTCGTATTCGAAAATATTGTCATCAGATCTTATTAATTTTAATCCCTGCAATTTTCTGGACTCGAACAAACGCTTGAGCAATAGGCCACCAATTTCATCCCTGGTCAATTTTCGATGCCAGCAAAATGGCGCCGAGGACACGGCAACCTGGCGGGTCAGATCAGTTAGCGACAGTTCTGCAGGAGTCTGGCGATCGATCCACTGTTTCAAGAAATTGATGGCCCGAACCAGACGAAATAGGGTCACCAGCTCCTGTCGGGTGAAGCGCTCCGTTTCGACCGGAATCGCGGAAGAACGATAGCGCAAATAATCACGGCCGGTAATATACCCTTTCTCGATGCACCTCTGGAAAATCAACGATCCCGGAGCGGGATAAAACATGCTGGGGCCGATCAGCAGCGGCAGGCTGGCTAAAAAAATGATATCGTCCATCATCTGCTGCATCGTATCTCCAGGCAGACCGAGGATGAGATAGCCGATCACTTTCAAGCCATGCTGTTGTGCCCATTGCACCGCCCTGGCAAAACGCTCCTGCGATTGATGGCGATTGATGCTGACCTGCATGGTTGGGCTGCTACTGACCAGCGGCAAATTGAGCCACTGGAAGCCGGCCATTTTCAATAACTGCACCAGTTCCTCATCCAGCGTATCCGGGCGCAGTCCATTCATGGCCGAAAGCTGCAATTTATTTTCCCCAAAGCGTTGAATAATGGCACGCAATAAATCTCTGGCGCGGCCACGATCACAGGTCAGGTGGTCGTCCTCAAAATCGAACTGGCGCTGTCCCAGTCGAACCCCCCTGTCGATTTCCTCCAGCACCGAGGCAATGGACCGAGGCCGAAACGCGCGGCCCATAACGCCGGCGATGGAGCAAAAATGACACTTCCAGGGACAGCCACGGGAGGTGATGAGCATTCCTCCGGTTTCCTGCGGGTTCAGCAGGGGGAGTTGATCCAGCGGTTCAATAAAACTGCGAGCCGGGTTGACCACGATTTTGCCCTCAGACCGAAAGGCCAGACCATCCATTTGCAGCAATCGTTGACAATCGTTTTGCTCCAGGATGTCGATCAAGCGCAGCAATCGCAATTCACCTTCACCCAAAATGACGAAATCGACGGCCTGATCTTGCAATAGCTGCTCTGGAACCGCAGTGGCGTGATGGCCCCCGGCAACAATAGGCACTTCCGTAAAAACAGATCGACAAATCCGAGCCACCTGGAGCGCAGACTCTGCGTATGGCGTGAAATTGACGCTGATGCCAATAAGGTCCGGCTGCAAGGCTCGCAGTCGGGTTGCGATCTCCTGAAAACTATATCCAAAATGGCGAAAATGGATGAACAGCTTGAACGGGCTCAGATCGTTGGCGGGGTAATATGGCCGCATGTATTGCAGATGAGTCGGAATCGGAATGGTTTTCTGATGCTTGTGCGCCAGGCAATCCAATAAATGCACCCGATAGCCAGCGCGTTCCAGAGTGGCCTGCAGGTATTTTAGTCCCAGCGGTTGTTGGCGCCATTCGGTCTGGTAAAAATCCTGAAACGGCGGATGGATGAGTAGAATGTTTTTAATGGGCATGGCCTGGCCTCGGATTCGTTAGCTGTTCCTGATCTGGTGGTGGTGGATTACCCTATTTCCCGGGTGCCTGTCTGCTGTAATGTTTGCCCTGCCGCAACAAACCCCGCTGCTACTACATTGCCAGTTCAGGCGTGGCCAGTTGGAAGAATATTGTTCGCCAAGCCGCTTACTCATTTTTGCGCGTTTTTTCGGCGATATATTTAGGTGCGACGATGCCTCCCGAAACAATCATCTTGATGGCTTTTTCCACCGAAAGGTTGATCGGTACCACCTCGTTTTCAGGAAAAGCAATCATGAAACCGGTTGTGGCCACTGGCGTGGTCGGGACGAAAACATTGACCAGGCGCTCGACGCTGGTTTCGCTGCGACGTTCGATACGACTGGTGACAAAACCATAGGCATAGCAGCCCTTGCGCGGATATTCGATGAGCACCACTTCTTTAAATGTCATGCGATTGGGCAGTGCCACGGCCTGCATAAACTCTTTGGCCGCCGAATAGATCATATTCACCAGCGGAATTTTGGCAAAGAATTTATCGGCAATCTCAAGGATTTTCTTACCAAAGAAATTGCTGGCCAAAATTCCCATCATTAACACCACCAGGGTCGTTACCAGAATCCCGACCCCCGGGATGTGATAGCCAAATAGGCGCTCCGGCAGCGATCCCACCAGGCCATCGATGGATTGTAATAAAAATTTCAATGCCAGAATGGTGGCAATGATTGGCACTGTTACCAATAAGCCGGTGATAAATATGGTGCGCAGATGTTTAAAGATTGATCTAAAAATAGGTCACCTCACTAAATTAAAACTGAATTGCAAAGGATTACGGCTGAATAATGGATCGCTGGGTGTTGCTAATGTCGCCGTTGCCATCACTGCGCTGCTGGAGCGCGATGACGAGTAGAGGCTTTGCCATCAAATTCTACAACTGACCCTCGATCATCTTTCCCGTTCGGCCGCTTCCGCAGAGGAAATTAGTCCTTTATTTTCTTTCTGGGCGGTGTTGTGGACTTTTTATGAAACAATATCCTGTAAACGCAAAATATGGTCATCGAGAGAATGAAGGTCCAGGCGCAAATGAGAAAAATCCAGCCGCCAAGGTTTAGTCCCGTTGTCATGCATCGCTCCTCTCGGATACATGTTTTTCAGCACCATGGCGAAAAGTTCGTCGTTGATAGGCCAGATAGACCAGCAGCAGGCTGATTACGACCAGGCCGAGCATCATGATGCGACTACCCCATAAAAAGGGCAGATCCGCCGGTGCTTTTCCTTTCATGAACAGGATGGGGATGCCATCCTGAATGCCCCAAAACAGCAATAAGGCGATGAGATACAGGGGCGTGATATAACGAATGATCCATTTAAAAATGCCCGGAATCCGGATCTCGGCCCCGAGGTTCATTTCGGCCCAGCCGCGTTTCATGCCAAAAACCCAGGCGAAGAGAATAACTTCGATTAACCCCAAAACCACCAATCCAAACGTACCCACCCAGAAGTCCATCTCATCCAGAAAGCCGTGGCCGAAGAAAAACACCACGGGTAGCCCACAAAGCAAGAGCACCGCCCCCACAGTGAAAGCAGCCTGGCGACGACTGAACCTGAGCTGATCCTGCAAAAAAGCCATGGCCGGCGAGCAGAGAGCGACAGAGGAAGTGATTCCCGCAAAAAAAAGCAGAATAAACCACATCGCCCCAAACATGTGCCCCAGCGGTAGTTTTTGAAAAATGATGGGCAGGGCCGCAAAGCCCAAATTGAAGGCACCGCCCTGGGCAATATCTTTGGTTTCGGTTAGCCCAAAAAAGGCCACGGCCACCGGGATGGCGATGGAACCACCCAGGATGACTTCGGCAAATTCGTTAGAAATTGATGTGCTCAAACCGGTCAGTGTAATATCATCTTTTCGTCTCATATAACTCGCATAGGTGATGATGGTTCCCATGCCGATTCCAAGAGTAAAAAAAATCTGGCCTGCGGCGGCCAGCCAGCATTTAGCCTTGGTGATATAACTGAAATCGGGGTTCCAGAGATAGCCAAAGCCGGTCATAACGCTGTTTTCGGGATGCGCTGGATCTGGTGGCGTTAGGGTCAGCACACGAATCATCAGAACGATGGCAAAAATGAACAGCAATGGCAGGGCAATTTTGGCCAGACGCTCAATTCCGCCAGCAACGCCGCGGGAGAGAATCCAGACGATCAAGGCGGTGGTTATGAGAAAGAAAGTCAAGGCAACAAAAGGTACGACAACGACGGGTGTGGTAATGGCAGAAAAATACGGCCCATCTGTCAATCCCTGAAAGTTCCCGAGGAACTGCATCATAGTGGCACGATCCAGAATCCCAAAATATTTGCCGGTGAGGGAAAAGGTGCTGTAGGCCAGGGTCCACGATTCGATGTAATTGTAATAAATGGTAAAAGCGATGGGAATAGCAATGCCCAACGCGCCCAGGTAGTTGGCGATGACAGCCCCGCGGCGGGATTTGACCAGCAAACCGAAGGCACCGGCTGTGGTACCATGGTGAAATTGCCCGCTATAGCGGCCGATGGTCCATTCCACCCACATGAGCGGGATGCCTAACAAAATAAAGGCGATAAAATAGGGGATCATAAACGCGCCGCCACCGTTTCTGGCCGCCTGGACGGGAAAACGGAGAAAATTGCCCAGGCCGATGGCATTGCCCGCCATGGCCAGGATCAAACCAATTCGAGACGCCCAGATTTCACGTGAACGAGTTTTATTCAGCTCTTTCATGAGTTGCTAATCCTTTCGGCTGGTTCGAAGTCGATGATTTGCCGGTTAGGCCTACCTAATCAGATGAAGTTGCTGTCGCCATCGTTAAATCGGTATCCGTTTTAGGTGCAAATTTCCTTTCCGATCGAGCAATGAAGGCGCTGCAGGTGGCATCGCCGGTCATGTTTACCACGGTGCGGCACATATCCAGAATTCGATCCACGCCCAGAATCAAGGCAATGCCCTCCAGCGGAATCCCGATGGTTTGCAGAACCAGCGTCAACGTTACAATCCCGGCCCCGGGAACGCCAGCCGCACCGATGGAAGCGAGCGTTGCGGTCAGGACGATCGTCAATTGATCAACCATGGTCAGCGAGAGACCATACACCTGGCCAATAAATACCGCGGCCACACCTTGATACAGTGCGGTTCCATCCATGTTAATTGTGGCGCCCAGAGGCAAAACAAAGCTGGTAATTTCTTTGGGGACACCTAAATTTTCCTGGCAGCATTTCATATTTACCGGCAGGGCCGCATTACTGGAGCTGGTGCTGAAAGCCACCAATTGGGCATCGCGCAGGCCTCTAAAAAACTTCAAGGGATTCATTTTTGCCAGCAGGCGCAATGACAGGCTATAGGTTCCACCCAAGTGCAGCGCAAGACCAATTAACACGACCAGGGCATATTTCAGCAATGTCAATAAAATGGAGTAGCCAAATCGTCCGGTGACCGCAGCCATGAGCGCAAAGACGCCATAGGGCGCCACTTTCATGATCAGATGGACCAATTGAATGATGGCTTCATTCAAGCCATCGAGAAAATTGACCACAGGCTGGGAGCGCGGGGCTGGCAGATAGGTCAGAGCAATGCCCAGGGCCAAGCTGAAAAAAATCAGCCCTAACATGTCGCCATCAGCCATGGCGCGCAGGGGATTGGTCGGAATGATCCTGAGCAGCACTTCGATCACGCCAGGCTTGTTGGCCATAGCCTTGTCCAATTGATCTTTGGAGCTCTGCTGATATTCTTGCAGCAATTTCGCCTTGACGCTTTCATCCAGGCCGGCGCCCGGTTGAATCGCATTGGCCAGCAACAAGCCGATGGAGACCGCGATGGCCGTCGTGATCATATAATAAGCGATAGTCTTGACCCCGATACGTCCCAGGCGTTTGATGCTGCCGAGACTGGCAGTACCAACCACCAGCGATGCAAACACCAGCGGCACAACAACCATCGTAATCATGCGGATAAAGGCCTTGCCGATGGGTTCGATAACCACCGCCCTGGGCCCTAAAAGTAAGCCGAAAAGAACACCTGCAATTAGTCCGATAGAGATTTTAGTGTAAATTTTCATGAAATTGGCTCTCGCTGGAAGAATGAGATAATTTGCAAGGAAGCAAAATTGCCTGACATAGCGATTAGATGCTCGGTGAAATTATATTGCGATCAGTTTAATGGTCTCGATTTTCTGTAGTTTTGGCCCCACTCTTGTCCCAAACTGGAGTTCTCATTGAACATTTGGGACAGCAAAATACAACCAGAAGCTAACAAGGTTGAATCGTTAGTGGATTCAGTTGGTTACTAAGGTTAATCGAATCGGTCTCGCATGTCAGTTTGATTAAAACCTCAGTAAGCCATCAAAATCCTTGACAGCAGAAACCTGACCACCTAATTGAAAACGCTCTGGTTCCAAACAGGATTTCTCATCCATCATTTTGGACAGCAGTGTTTTAATCTGAAATTCTAAAATGGAAACGATTATCAATAATTGCCCCACGAAATACACTAAAGGCACTTTTTATTTTTTGAATTTCGTGTCATTCCATGTGGTTTGCGAGCAAAGAGTTATCAGCTTCCACCTTCAGGCTTGATTTTACAAATTTAGGTTTAAGCAATATAAATTTACACAAATGAATACATAAAGTCAACAACTATTTTGGAGTGCGGATGGAGGGCGATATAGGGTGTTCGAGATGGTGTCGGCAAAAATGTTGAGAGCAAAAAAAAGCCGACATCAAAACACAAATGTCGGCTTTGTGAGGGATATGAGCAAGATCTATCGACCTATTGGTTGGTGCTTATCATCACTTGCTGGTCCCAATCTCCCAGATGCGCCTCCTATGCCCAGCCGTATCAAACTCAATCTATCATTCCATCGGGCCTCTCGATTCCGTACCCAGTGCCATCCATTGGTAGCGGCGTCATCAGGAGTTCCATTTACCAGCGAATTGATTGTAGCGCTGGCTGCATTGGCAACATTAACATGTACAATTTCCATGCCAGGTGGATCGGCTATTGGGGCGTTGCTGTTAGGTGCTAATTTTTAAGGAGCAACGCCTGGCAGCGGGACTGTTTCCCTGGCGCGAATGGCGGCTTTGGTCATTTCTTTTTTGAAAGAGCGGTTGCAATTATGTAGCTCGAATCCAATGAGCTATTTGAAGGGCCAGATGGTTTCGGCATAAGATTGTCGCTGGACTTACCCCTTGTTCGTGGCCTTCGATTGTTTTTTGCTTCTAACGATTGCGGTTTAGATGGTGCCGCCGAACCACCCCTTCCGGAAGCCATGGCCGATGAGTGAAAAAAAATTTCTATTGCAAATTTCCGAAAATTTATGTAACATGTAAATAAAATTCATGATGCTGACCGCCAAAGATAGCATTCATTGAATCGTTTCAAAATGGTAAGGCCTAAATTCTGGGGAGGATGAATTTTTGACTTCAAAAAAACGAACTGGTCGACAGCAAGCCTTTGCCCAATTGCCTCAGGTGGACCGACTCTCTTTGCATCCCGACATAAGCAAGTTAATGCAGCAGTTTCCTCGCCAATTGGTTATCGATCAATTGCGGGAGCAGTTGGAAAAGCTGCGCCTACAATTGACAGAAATGCCACCCGAACAATTGGCAACTTTCCAACTGGATCAGGAAGCCTTAGTGGACCGTTTCGTTCGGGAAATCAGCCGGGCATTGGCACCCAAGGTTCGGCGGGTGATCAATGCAACCGGCATCATTTTGCATACGGGCCTGGGCCGAGCCCCGTTGCCCAAACAAGCCCAGCAGTCACTGATCGCTGCGACCGAGGGTTACAGCTCCGTCGAGATCGATCTGGAAACAGGCAAGCGCGGTGACCGCCATCAATTGGTGGAAGCATTGCTCAAAAAGTTGACCGGTGCTGAAGCAGCCGCGGTGGTCAATAATAATGCGGCGGCAACGCTATTGGCGTTGAATACGCTTTCTTTTGGAAAAGAAACAATTGTCTCACGGGGCGAGCTGGTCACTATTGGTGGTTCGTATCGCATCCCGGATATCATGAAGAAAAGCGGTGCGCAGATGGTCGAAGTGGGAACCACCAATCAAACGGAACTCTGGGAATATGAGCAGGCCATTACTGAAAACACCGGCCTGTTGTTGAAAGTTCATACCAGCAACTATCGCATCATCGGTTTCGTGGCTGAAGCATCGCTCCCGGAACTGGTACAGTTGGGTCGCAAACGAGGCCTGCCGGTGATGCACGATCTGGGCAGCGGGATGCTCATCGATTTGAGTCGCTATGGTTTGCCTAAGGAGCCGGTAGTTGGCGAGAGCCTTGCCTGCGGCGCTGACATCGTCACCTTCAGCGGGGACAAATTGCTGGGGGGCCCGCAAGCGGGAATCATTGTGGGCAAGAAAAAATACATCGATCTTATCAAAAAAAATCAATTGGCACGGGCGCTGCGCTGCGGCAAATTGACTTTCGCCGCCCTGGAAGCCACGTTGCGCCTGTTTCTGGATCCAGATAAATTGCTGCAGCAGCATCCGGTGTTGACAATGCTATTGCGTGATGAATCCGATTTAGACCGGGCTGCCAATGAACTGCAGCAACGATTGGCGCCGATCGTCGCCGATTTGGGCGAGGTGCAAATTGAAATGGGGCTTTCTGAGGTCGGCGGCGGTTCGCTGGCGACCGAATCGCTGCCCACGCGATTGGTGCGGCTCCAGCTCCATCAATTTCCAGCCGAGGTTCTGGCCAAACGGCTGCGCCTCAACGATCCCCCCATCGTAGCGCGCATCGTGGATAATCGGATTGCCCTGGACGTCCGAACGATTCGTCCTGACGAATTCGACGCGATCGCTGCAGCGGTTTCTCAAATCTTGAACGGAGAATGATTGACCATGACGCTGCTGAAACGACACTATGTAATTGGCACTGCTGGCCATATCGATCATGGCAAAACTTCGTTGGTGAAACAACTCACGGGAACTGATCCGGATCGCCTGCCCGAGGAAAAGGAACGCGGCATGACCATTGATCTCGGCTTTGCTTTCCTGGGAGATAACATCACCATCATCGATGTGCCAGGGCATGAAAAATTTGTCCGCAATATGGTAGCGGGCGTTAGCACCATCGATCTGGTGCTACTGGTGATTGCCGCTGATGACGGGGTAATGCCGCAAACCCGGGAGCATCTGGACATCCTCAAATTGCTGCAGATCAAGCAGGGAATTATCGTGATTTCGAAAATCGATTTGGTGGAAGCCGATTGGGCCGAGTTGGTGATCGAGGATGTGAAAGCGATGGTGCGGGGGACATTTTTGGAAGCTGCGCCCATTGTGCCGATTTCGAATGCCACCGGCCAGGGCATTGATGATCTGAAGCAGCAAATTATCGAATTATTATCTCGGACGGAGGACCGTCAGGATCGGGGCATTTTTCGCCTGCCCATCGATCGGGTGTTCACGATGAAAGGTTTTGGTACCGTGGTCGCGGGAACAGTACTTTCGGGCAGTCTGATACCGGATCAAATGGTGGAATTATTGCCGCAGCGTCAGAAACTTCGGGTCCGGGGGTTGCAGATTCATGAGCGAAATGTGAAGCGGGTCAAGATCGGTGACCGGGCCGCCATCAATCTGGCTGGCATCGAGAAAGAGGCCATTCATCGCGGGGATGTGTTAGCGGCGCCTGATTCATATCGACCGACTCGCTTTTTTGATGCCAAATTTTATCTCCTGGAAAGTAGTAGCAAAGGTTTAAAAAATGCTACCCGCATTCGGTTGAATATCGGCACCAGTGAGGTCCTCGGTCGGGTTAGCATCCTCGATAAAGAAGAGATCAAACCCGGCGAATCTGCATTCATCCAATTTCGACTGGAAGAGCCGGTGGTGCCGGATGTGGGTGATCGCTTTGTCGTCCGCAACTATTCGCCCGTGTATACTATTGGCGGCGGTGTGGTGCTGGATATTCATCCACGACGTCACAAGCGACTTGCAGAAGATGTGGTCGCCAAAATTGCCACCCTGGAAAGCGGCGATCCCCTAAAAATTATCGAACAATTCTTGCATCATCGAAACTACCAGGGCGTTACCAGTCATCAAATCGCTCAAGGGACGTCATTAGCGCCGGACGTTGTGGAGCAGGTATTGCAGCAACTGATCGAAGAAGATCGTTGCATTCGCTTCTCCGAGAAGGGACAGGACTATTTTATTGCGCAGGATCTGTATTCCAATTTGGAACAGAAGATCCTGAGTTCGCTGGAGCAATTTCATCGCCAGAACCCCACCCGTCTTGGCATCTCGAAAAGCGATTTGAAAGTCACTATCGAGCCTGCGGTTGATCTGCTGCTGTTCAATCAGGTGTTGGGGCAATTGGTACAGCAGCAGAAAATTGTGGTTAGTGACAATCGGGTGGCGCTGGCAACGCATCAATTGCAGGTCACCGAGCGGCAACAAAAATTGATGGAGCGCGTGGCCAAAATCTATTGGGAGGCAGGATTTGCCACGCCGGACCTTGTTGCGGTTGCCGAGCGTATTGGCGTTGGCGAGACCGAAATAAATGGCATCTTGCAGATCCTGTTCGAGACCGAGGTGCTGGTCAAAGCCGAAGAAGGGATTGTGTTCCATCAACAGCGAGTGGCTGAAGCCATTCAGTTGGTCAAAGCGCATTTTCAGCATGAGCAGCAAATGACGGTGGCCGATTTTCGGGAGATGATCGCTTCCAGCCGGAAATATGCTGTGCCGCTGTTGAGTCATTTCGACTCGATCGGATTAACCATTCGCCAGCACGACGTGCGGGTGCTGAATCCCGATTTTAAAAAATAGACAGAAAGTTTCGCATGATAAAATTTTCAAAAATCCAGGGCAATGTCATCATGAAAATACCTGCCCCTGGCCGATTATCTGGTTAATATACCTCAGATAATTTCAGCTTATTTATTTGGCTCTTATGCGAGAGGAGAGCAAGATCAGCGATGTCGATATTGCGCTGCTATTTCATCCTGACCTCTCCGAAGAGGAGATGGCTAAATTGGAATTGTCGATCTGGCAGAAGTTGACTGCGATTTTGCGCACAGATGAAATCGATGTGTTGGTATTGAACCAGGCACCATTATTCATGCAATTCGAGATCATTCGGACGGGAAAACGGATCTGTAACAATAATAATGATCGTCGGATCGATTTTGAGGTTCGCACGTGCAACAGGTATTGGGACTTCAAAAGACTAAAAGATGAGTACGATCACAATTCATTAAAAAGCTTGCGGCAGAAATATGAGGACAACGTCCATGAGTTTAAAAAAAGACCTGATGATCAGACATCTCGAGGAACTGGAACATTCCATCGTCCTAATAAAAAACATCGACAGGTTGCCAAAGAAGAATTTCTTTCCAATCAAACGCTGCAAGACGCGGTTTGCCGAAGATTTGAGATTGCCACCGAATGCTGCATCGATCTGGGAAATCACATTATTTCCGCTCATAGCTTGAAGCGTCCCGAAACGAATACTGAAATTTTCAAAATCTTGTTCGATTATGGTTACCTTGAAAATGAAAATTATGTAGCCCAAATGACGAAAATGGGCCGGTTCAGGAATCTGCTCACAGACGAAATCAATATGGAACAGGTCTATTCCTATCTTCAGAGCGATATTCCGCTGTTTGAAGAATATCAAAGAGTGATGTTGAATTTTGTTTAATAAAGCGGCCGGAGATGGAGTCCATCTGGGCGCTATATTAAGTTGAGCACATGAGTATAATGTTTTGCTATTCTATTCTCGGCATAAGTCTATACATGTCCCTCTGCTATTTGATTGCGGCCAAAAAACGGGACAATTCCATTGCGGATATTGCCTGGGGTATTGGATTTATTTTTATTGCAATTTTAAATTTGATTCTGGCAGAGCAGGTTTATCTTCGGCAATGGATCGTTACCGGACTGGTAGGCATCTGGGGCTCTCGGCTGGCGCTGCATATTTACTTGAGAAGTCGCGGCAAACCCGAAGATTTTCGTTACGCCGAAATGCGAAGACGCTGGGGAAATCGAGCTTCCTTGAAAAGCTTCACCCATGTGTTCATGTTCCAGGGATTAATTTTGCTCATGATCGCCTATCCGATCATTATGGTCAATGCCAATCCAACACCCGGCGCCACACTTTTTGATCTTCTCGGGATTTTGCTCTGGACGTTCGGCTTTTTATTCGAGACGATTGCCGATGCTCAGCTTCAACATTTTATTCGAACAGCAAAAACTCCAGCCAATCCCTTCATGACCAGGGGGCTGTGGCGATACTCCCGCCATCCCAACTATTTTGGCGAAGCAGTGGTCTGGTGGGGAATTTTCTTCATCGTGCTTTCGATTCCGAAAGGTTGGTTGGCTATTTTTAGCCCGACGATCATCACATTTTTGCTGATACAAGTCTCTGGCGTTCCGCTGCTGGAAAAGAAATATCGGGACAATCCTGCTTATCAGGAGTATGCCAGCAGAACCAGCATTTTTATTCCATGGTTTTCTGGAAATCGGAGTTAAGTCGTAAGACTTTTATAACAGAATTTTATAATAAAAAAAATCGGTCCGACTGGAGTTAAATCGTCAGATTGGAGTTAAGTCGTAAGACTTTTATAACAGAGAAATTGGTATGACCCCAATGATCCAACCAGAACGAATAAAAATTCTGAACAAAACAAATCGGCAGCAGCGCCAATTCATCCTCTACTGGATGCAAGCATCCCAGCGGACCGAATATAACCATGCCCTGGAATATGCCATCCAGCAGGCAAACGAATTGAACAAGCCGCTGCTCGTCTTTTTCGGCATCACGGACAATTTTCCCGAGGCAAATGAGCGGCACTACTATTTCATGCTGGAAGGATTGAAGGAAGTTCAATCTGCCTTACAAGAGCGAAATATAAAGATGGTGATTCGACATCAATCGCCCGAAATTGGCGCTGCCGAACTCTCGAAGCAAGCCGATCTGGTCGTGGTGGATCGGGGCTACTTGAAAATCCAGCGCGCCTGGCGAGCCTATGTGGCGCAACGAATCGATTGTCCCCTCATTCAGGTCGAGAGCGATGTGGTGGTGCCAGTGGAAACTGCTTCGCCGAAAGAGGAATTTTCAGCCGGGACATTTCGTCCCAAAATAACAAGACTGCTGGCCAATTTCCTCTCACCAATGGCTGAAAGTCATCCCAAAATTTCCTCTCTCGATTTTGATGTTGAAGGGTTTCCAATTAACGATGTTGAAAAAGCGATTGCTTTGTTAAATATTGATCGCAGCGTGAAAAGAGTGAGTAAATTTCACGGCGGAACGAGGGAAGCCAAAAAACACCTGCAAATTTTTATCGATCAAAAATTGGATCGCTATGCCGATCTTCGCAATGATCCCACGCTGGATTATCTTTCCAATATGAGTCCCTATCTCCATTTTGGACAGATTTCCCCGCTGTATCTGGCGCTCAAAATAATGGAATCAAAACGGCCTGGAGAAGAAGCATATCTGGAAGAAATGATCGTCCGCAGAGAGTTGAGCATGAATTTTATCTTTTATAATCAGAACTATGATGATTTTGAAGGACTGCCCGCCTGGGCGAAAAAAACTTTGATCGAACATAGCGAAGAACCCCGAGAGTATCTTTATTCATTAGAAGAATTCGAAAATGCTCAAACGCACGATCCTTATTGGAACGCCTGCCAGAAAGAGATGATGATCACCGGCAAAATGCACGGCTACATGCGGATGTATTGGGGCAAGAAAATCCTGGAATGGACGAGAAGCCCCGCCGAGGGCATGAAAATTGCTCTTTATTTGAACAACAAATATGAATTAGATGGTCGCGATCCCAATGGCTTCACCGGCGTCGCCTGGTGCTTTGGCAAACACGACCGCGCCTGGTTCGAGCGCAAAATTTTCGGCAAGATTCGATATATGAATGCGAATGGGCTGAAACGAAAATTCGATGCCGATGGGTATGTGAAAAAAATACAACTGCTGGGAAAATAGCCAATAAGTTCCTCAGGCAATTAGGTCGGGCACCAGTTCTTCAGGATAGTTGCCCAAATCCTAAGCCACAGACGACATAGGCATCTGCAAAACAGGAAAAATGACATTTCGATCCATCAAATGGCCATCGACCCCAGCCCAGAATCCTATTGGCCATCAAGCCACAACGATCCGGAGTATCTGGTACAAAATCGAAGCCATCACAAAAGAGTTTGATTTTAAAGCAATGTCTTTTAAACCTATTTTCTAAAATACAGCCTAATCTCTTCGTGCCTTCAAATCTTTGGAGCAGTAAATATATTTGAATCGACGCCAAAAGTAAATATTCGAGAGAAATCTGGTGCCTCCACTCTATTCAAGGGAAATACCGATTCCTTGCTTCGGTGCGCTTCGTCCGGAATGACCCAGATTTTGCTACTTTGCGGACATCAAACAACGAACAACAATTAGAGGAGGGCGAGCAGCCAATGCCTTTTACATTTCAACGATTGTCAATTCCCGACGTTATTCTAATAGAGCCCAACGTTCATCGTGATTCACGCGGCTTTTTCATGGAAACTTTTAAGCAGTCTGAATTCCTGGAAAATGGAATTGCCGAGAAATTTATCCAGGATAATTGGTCTCACTCCAGTTATGGCACGTTGCGGGGGTTGCACTTTCAACGCCCACCCAAAGCTCAAGCAAAGCTGGTTATGGTTTTGAAAGGAGAAGTATTTGACGTGGCCGTGGATATTCGACAAGGATCGCCCACTTTTGGCCGATGGGTTGGATTGCTTTTGTCCCATAGCAGGCCGCAAATGTTGTATATTCCGGCTGGATTTGCGCATGGATTTTGTGTCTTAAGCGACGAGGCGGATTTTATTTACAAGGTCAGTCAGGAATATTCTCCCGAACTGGATAGTGGAATTTTGTGGAACGATCCGGATATTGGCATCGGCTGGCCGATTGCATCGCCGCTGCTTTCCAACAAAGATCAGGCTCTTCCTCGATTGAAAGATGCTTATTTGAACTGAAGTAATGACTTAAATTATTGATCCCTGGTTCGAGATAATTGCCCAATCAATAACTGATTACCTGCGTTTGGGTACTATCAGGGAAAACGATCATCTGGACGGTGATATTTTGACCGTCATCATCAAAGTCATCCCTGCCAATACCCTGAAGCAATAGTTGCTGCGGCGCAACTTGAACAATGCCGAAGGTTCCATATTCGTTGGCAGCACTGACCATAAGTCGCTTCAAACCCGCCGCATCGGCTGAAAGACCTACAAAGGAATTGTCACCGCCTTGCTGGCTGAGGGGCTTGTGGTAGTAAGCCTGGGCTTTCGAGGCAATCCCCAATAGCTCCAGCTTGAGATGTCTGAGTTGAGCATCGCACGATTCCGATCGAAACTTTTGCAGCCCGGCCAAAATGGATATTCCTACGGTAATCATCCCCAAAATATAAATCAGTTTTTGCTGATGTCCCATGGTTAGCCTCTCTTTGTCTGGATGCTAAGCAACACCATCATGTCTAATTGATATGATAAACAATTTTTAGAAACTCCTCATTTGATTATACCATCAAAACGATAATTTTGCAGATAATTTCAGTTTTTCCCGATTTGGCATTGGACTGTCATCAGCTAATTTCACAGAAGTTCAGCCTTATCCACATTCAGTTGCAATTCGAACTCGAATTCATCAATCTGCAGGGTATTTTCTGGAATTTTATTCAAGGATGCTATCGAAAGGTCGGAGTGATCATGATTCTAAGCAAAGCGACTTGATTGCCCTGATGGACAATCAATATTGCAGAATCCATTTTGAACCACGATAAGTGATCAGACAAAAATTGACACGTGGTTGGAGCAGTTGTAATTCTCCCAATCAATCACCAATTTCGTGAAACCGCGCCGCGATCAGGTGATACATTTCAATCAATTCGCTTCCCGGCTCGACCTGGCTGTTTTGAACTTTTGCTGCAATTTGTTCTTCCGGTATCCCCATCTGCTGCGCAATCAACCTCGCCTGATGCCAGGTGGGCAACCAGACCAATTGGTCGGCCATATTTTCGATGGTCTGGAATCGCTTCAAAAAATGCCCGAGATTCAAAATAAAATAGATGCGATTGGGAAACGGGGACGACACTTCGATGAGTTGCTTCTCATCCCACACAAAACAACCCACATGGGGCTGCCATCTCAAACCCGCTGCTTTCATCTCCCGGGCCGCCTGACAAACCTCTTTGGTAAAGGGGATTGGCGCCAGGTCGGTTGAAGGATTAAACGGCGTTGATTTCATTTCATTCTCCCTATTTTTCAGCTCGAAAAATTCACCTTCAACAAGTCAAATATATCTTAACCTGCTTTTAAAAATTTATATCCGAACCACTCAGCGCAGCCTCGCCAAATAGTCGGTATTGAAGATCCAGCCTCAGCTTCAGTTCGTATAGCCCAGAGGTTCTCCTAAGGCCGAGCCTTCCGCATGCCTGAAATCAGCCATCTAAAACAACCTCATTGCCGACATGCCGCCATCGACATGCAGCACCTGCCCCGTGATCCAACTGGATTCATCGCTCAATAAAAAGCAGGCGAGGTTGGCGATATCCTCGGGCTGACCGAATCGCTTTAATGGATGCCGTTCCGCCGCTGCTTGCTGTTTTTCCTCATTGCCCAGCAGGCGGGCTGCCAGAGGGGTATTGGTGAGCGAAGGGGCAATGCAATTCACCCGAATTTTCGGCGCCAGTTCAGCCGCCAGTGATCGGGTCAATCCTTCTACTGCCCCCTTGGCACTGGCGATGGAGGCATGATACGACATCCCTGTCTGCACGGCCACGGTGCTAAACAGCATAATCGAAGCCGTCCGCTCAACTTTTTTCATGCGATTTAGCGTGCCCTGAATGGTCTTCACCGCACCCAGCACATTGATTTTAAAATCGGATAGAAAGTCTTCCTCTTTCAATTGCCGAAACGGTCGGAGATTGATCGTTCCAGGGCAATAAACCACGCCATCCAGCACCTCTGGAAGTTGGTCTTCTGGCAATTGATCCACCAACACGTCAAAACGAAAATGATGAATATTTTTCATCGCTGGGATTTGTTCGGCGGTCCGAGAGCCAATATAAACCTCATGACCGTCCTCGGCCAGCTTTTTGCTAATGGCCAGCCCGATCCCCGAACTGCCACCGATGATCAGATAATGTTTCTGGTTCAATTCCATTCCTCCTTGATATTTTTTGGATGAAAACCGATGTCATGTAAGCCTTTATTTGGTCTATCCACCACTGATTTAGAGCCACATATCAACATTGATTGATTTCGATATCAATTTTAATTCAAATGCCAATTAATAATCGCTAAAGTCGCAATAAAATTGTTGTCCGAAATTTCATCGATCGACCGTCGCCCCCCACTTTCATATTCCTGGCTTTAAAAAAGATCAGGTATCAATTTCATCGAAATGATCGAGAAACCTCATCCAGCTTCATCAGATCTTCCTCATCGAGCTGGAAATGCAGCACCCCGGCATTTTCCTGCGCCTGCTTTACTTTGGTCGCACCAGGAATGGCGACCACCGTGTCCCCGTGGAATTGTATCAGCCAGCGCAGCGCCACTTGCGATGGGGTGACATTATGCTTTGCGGCAATCCGTCTCAGTTCCTCGACCACCGATGCGCTTTTCGCCAGGCCTCTTTTTTGGAACTCGGGTCGAAACCGTCTCCAGCCCTTGCTCGCCTTGATCAGGTCGGGGTTATCATGAAATTTGCCCGACAAAAGTCCCTGAGCCAACGGGGAATAGGCGATGATGGTGATGCCCAATTCTTTCGCCGTCTCCAGCACGCCATTGGATTCGATGCGCCGCCTGAGCAGACTGTACTCCATTTGGTTGGAGACCAAAGGAATGTTGTATTTTGCCAGAGATTCGTAAGCCTGACGCATGGCTTTCGCTGAAAAATTGCTAACCCCAACCGTGCGAATCTTTCCTTCCTGCACCAGTTTCGCCATAGCTTCCATCTGTTTTTCATGCGAGGAAAATGAACCGTATTGCGAATGAATCTGGTGCAAATCGATGTGCAATCCATTCAGGTTTTTTAAGCGATCGTCGATAGTTCGTGTGATGGATCGAGCCGAGCGAAAAACGGGCATCCATTTGGTGGCAATCACCACCTCTCCATCGGCCTTGCCCAGTGCTTTCAATGCCCGAGCCAGCGCCGCCTCGCTCCTACCCCAACCATACGCCTCTGCCGTATCAAACCAGTTGATGCCACCGTCCAATGTTGCTTTGACGATGTCAATCATCGTTTGTTCCTCAATAGCTCCCCAGTACTTGCCTGCGAAACCTTTGCCTTCCGAAAATTGCCAGCAGCCCAGCCCTATGGGCGTAATTTTTATATCCGATTGACCAAGTGCTACCAGGTTCATAAATTTCCTCTCCTATTTTCTCAATGTATCAAACGTGATCCAAAATTACATTAAAATCTTTGTGATCGTTCAGCGCATGGTCATTTCGAAACGAAGCAGAAAACTCCAGATTCCCAAATCTCCGAAATTTTCACGATTCTACGCTGATAGATTTATTCGGTCGGAACGCCATTTTTTTGATAGAGGGATGAACAATTACAAATTCTTTAAGAACAACCAAACAATGATATTTAAGAATAATCCGTTTGAACAATTTTATCACTCCATAATTCCAACACTCTAACGCTCCACCATTCCATTACTTTTTCGCTCCATAACTCCATTATTCCAGCATTCCACTATTCCGCCATTCCATCACTCCATGACTCCACGACTCTATTATCCTATCACTCTATTATTCCAACATTCCATTATTTCTGCCCAAAAATCTTCTCATAAAAGCCCGCCAGCGCCGCACGGTATTCCTCCTGCTGGGGCAAATCGTTATGCCCACCATCAGGGATGATCTTCAATTGTTTATCGGCCGATTTGGCCACCTGGAATAATTTTTCCGCCATTCCTGGTGGCGTGATCTGATCGTTGCTGCCTCCCAGAATCAACAGTGGCATCTCAATGGTCGAGAGACGTTTCACATTGCTATTTTCCAGCAACGCAGGCTCAATTTCGAATCTCACCAACGGTTTTATAAACCAGGGCACCAACCTCCCTGTCCAATCTTTGGCATCGGTAACCGGGCATTCCAGCACCAGCCCTGCCGCTGATCGCTCACTGGCAACGAACGAGGCAATGAATGAGCCCAGTGAATGGCCATGGAGGATCAACCTTTCAGGCGGAATCTGCTTCTCCCGAACCAGGAAATCATACGCCGCCAGGCCATCGCTTTTTAATCCAGCCACGCTCGGCACGCCATCGTTCTGACCATAGCCCCGATAATCGAACACCAGCAAATTCACGTTTTGATCGATTATGGATTTGATAATGTGATACGACGTCACCATCACAAACCCGTTGCCGCCAAAGTAAAGCACCGTCCCTGTGGCGGCAGGATTTTTAATGAACCAGCCGCTCAAACTCAGGCTATCGGGGGTTAAGATCTGCAGCTCTTCAAATTCAAAATCACTATTTTTAAAATAGTCAGGGCTGATCGTTCGCTTCACATCAAACGCTGCTTTTTCCGTCAATTGAATTGTGCTACAGGAGCTTATAACCAGCGACAGGAAGACGACAGCTAATAATTTTTTACTCATTTTTGAATCCTTCATTTTTTTGATCAATGATAACGCACTATCTTATAAATTCAAAATCGGTTCACCAAAATCATAGCTAATAAATGCTATCTAAAAAGAATAATCGCCATTGAATTGCTATCAATAAGATGCTTCAACTCATCATTGGATTCGCTTAATTCGCTCATTTTCTCGAAAGGTATTCAGCGAGTTTATCCAGTCATGCTGATTCAAAAAGCACCTTTTGAAGCAGAACTCAAGCATTCACAACATAAAATATGATTAATTTTTTCTTGAGCAACGATAATCGAATTATCATCTCGCCTGGATGACGACGCAATTTATCTGCGCCATAATGAATTAAAACCCAAATTTCTAAAATGTGCCATGAAGAACTCTTTGCCCACGAAATACACGGAATGATACAAAACTCAAAAGAGTAAAGGATCTCTATCCGTACAAAAATCATCTTGGCTAGTTTTGGAAATTGACCTTTGAGATTCGGATATTATTTGGAATTTGTCTTTTTGTTATTTGGGATTTTGGACCCCCTTGCATCGCTGCGCCTCAGCGGTTAAAAAAAAGCCATTTCACAAAAATAAAAAACACCTTGAAAAATAAAAAAAATAATTTTATATCATGAATAACCAACTCATTTTATTGCAGGTCGCACGGCGCCTGGCACTGGCATGATGATTGAATAACATCGCTTCCTGTTTCTCACTGGTTCTTTCACCTGCACAAAATGAGGGTAGCGTTTCGCATGAGATGTCCCTGACTGAAAAAATTAAACCAAACAATTTTTCCCTTGCATGATGATAACATATTTATTATATTGAGGTCCTGAATGAGGAAAATAACATGAGTCACGATGAATTAAAAAGAAAAGCACTAAATGGAAAAGGAGCAAAAGCTGAATACGAAGCGCTTGAGCCTGAATTTACATTATTGAAGGCTCTGCTTTCAGCTCGTAAAAAAGCAGGTTTGAGCCAAGCAGAAATTGCCAAACGGATGGGCACCAAACCTCCCGCCATTACTCGTCTGGAGTCTTCCCTTACCAGTGGCAAACATCCCCCTTACTTAGCCACTTTAAAGAAATATGTAGATGTTTTAGGTTATCGTTTAGAAATCAGGCTTGTTCAGAATTGAATTGTGGCATGAATAATTTTAGCAGTTGTTAACTGATTTTAGAGTAAAAGCATTCCAGACTTCTTCCTCAGAAAATAATTGTATTTTACCTTCTTTTTGTCTTTGAAGGATTTCTTCCATATCCTGGTGTTATCCGACATGTATAACCAACCACCACCGACATTTTAAACCAACCACCT
>CAZYNP010000065.1:27455-30965 GCA_964647995.1 uncultured Cytophagia bacterium | reverse complement strand
TAAAAAACAACATGTGGATTTTTTAAAATCAAGACAAACTGTCAAATGTGGGTCACAATAGTGCGCGAAGTTCGGAACCTTTTGTTACCGTGAACTGTGCCGCCATTCCGGAAAATTTGATCGAGAGTGAGCTATTCGGCCATCAGAAGGGGGCATTTACCGGCGCCTATGTCTCTCATAAGGGCAAATTCGAACAAGCCAATCGGGGAACCCTGTTTCTGGATGAAATCGGGGATGCCAGTCCGCTGCTACAGGCGAAAATCCTGCGCGCCCTGGAAGATGGCGTCATCGAACGAGTCGGCGGTGAACAACCCATTCCCATCGATGTCCAGGTTATTGCGGCCACCAATAAAGATCTGCATCAGCAGACGATTGATGGCAGCTTCCGTGAGGACCTCTATTTCCGCCTCAATGTCATCGTAATTGAAGCACCACCCTTGCGCGAGCGTCGCGAGGATATTCCATTATTGATCGATTTTTTTATGAAACAATGCATCGAGCAAAAGCGGCTGCTCCCTAAAAAGTTGGATCTCGGGGTGATGAAAATCCTGACTGCCCATGATTGGCCCGGCAATGTGCGCGAATTGCATAACGTCATTGAAAGAATGATGGTACTGAGCGAGAACGAAGTTATTACTGCGCGCGATGCCAATATTGCCCTGCACAAAAATGATCCGGAATTGGAAAATTCTATTTTCAAACCGCTGCTGCAAGCCAGGGAGCAATTCGAGCGGGATTATATTCTCAAAGCGCTCGTGATCCAAAATTGGAAAATCCATGAGACAGCAGCTATGCTGGGCATCGAACGGAGCCATTTGTGGAAAAAGATGAAGCAATACCATATTGAGAAACCGTCAACGATTTGAAATTTTAACCGATGATCTATCAGCAGGCATCGGGCGCCGACCGCGCGAACCACAGTATTTTGCGCCACCTTTCCTTCCTTGATCAACCTCAATGCTCCGGCGGCTTCAAATCATCAACATTTGACCGTTTCCTCTGTTGATTTATAACAACATGCTTCCTTTCGGCCATCGCTCGTACGGATATTTGCGAAGACCGATAGCATTTAGTGTTTCATCGAATTACCGTCATTAGGCGATGCACTTGAATAATCTGGCACGCTTTTTGGAAAAATGATTAGCGGGGTTAACGAATTAGCAGCAAATTGCATAACCATCAGGAAGGGCAAAAATGGGTCATCAGCAAGCATTACTGTACACGCTGGGTTTATTGGTGGCGGGAGCGGCCATATTGGTGGGCATTCAAAAATATAATGCCTCGCAGCAGGAAGCCAGCCGAGAGGCATTGACCCTGGATCTATTGAGCATTGCCGCTAAAGCGCAGGCTTACTATCGCATGCCCCGGTGTCTGGACGGTTTGGAGCACTCGTTTGCAGCTTTGACTCGCCAGGAAAATGCCTTAAACTATTTAGGCGTCGCATCAGAAAATGAAAACGGTCAGTTCCAGATTGTCTCGGGGACCGAAAATATGCTGATCATCCAGGCCATCGGCCGGGATGACTTCGATGGAGATGGTACCAGGCTCACAATTGAAATGAAAGTCTATCCGGATAGTGTGCAGAAAACGATCATTAGTTATTGAGACCGGATCTCCAATTTTTAAAATTTAATCTTCGAAATGATCTCGATCAAACCAAAATTTAATTGTTGCTCCCTAATGTTATCACTCCTGTCAGTCTGTAGCGCAGCATCGCTTCCTGCGCTACAGACTGTTTTTGCCGCTGCCATCCGAAATAAATGGTCGAACTGCGCGACCCAGTAGCGAAAAAATTACCTCTGAATTGGGCAATTTCCTTTTCATTTGGCTCGGGTGATCTGTTGCTGGTGGGACAACCGGTGCGCCAACGAAATTGGCTCAGCCCCCAGATGCTGGCAGGTCATCGCCGTTACTATTTTTCATGATCTCCACCAGGCACCTATTTCACTTTGATCAAGCTGATCAACCAGATGAGAATAATTCCACCCACCAACGCGGCAATGAGCGCTCCCAGGATGCCTACCACTTTCAGGCCCAGCAGGTTAAACAAGAAGCCGCCAAGCAGTGCGCCGATCACGCCAACGATTAAATTGCCGGCCAGGCCAAAACCTTTGCCTTTGAGAATGCGACCCGCCAACCAACCAGCGATCAATCCAATTAGCAAAAACAAGAAAGTGTCCATCGGTTTCATACTTCTGTCCTCCGATTAAAAGGTTAAAGGTATCGAACCAATATCAGTTATATCCATATTAGTGAAAGCCAGCACCGGATTTAGATCTCTCGCCCAGACGTGAAGCCGCCGGGGAAAACATTGTGGAAACAGCTACCCCCAAAAATTGTAGCTGTCGACATCATGACGCACCATAAAATTGTGTCGTTGCGTCTTAATAGCTGCGCGTGATGAATTTCCTGGGAGCCGCAGCGAACCAATCGTTCTGTTTAGCCAGCGCTGCTGCATCATCTATTGGATGTTAAAACAAGACCTGAATCAAGTGGCCAATTGGAAAAAGCGCATGCAATCCAGAAAATCATTGCAGGTCAGGGCAACGGTAAAATCACCTTTTCTCGTAGCGCCGGGATACCATGCTGCCCGATTGGCAACGTCCTTCTTTTTGAAATCTATTTCCACAGTAAATGGCGTCTGGTACTGCAGCGGCTTGAATTCAGACAAACGATCCAGGGCCCGGTGCATGCCTTCTCGAATAAGTTGCTGCGACTTCCTGGGATGCAAATTGATACATGCCTCGCCAATTCCCTCTTTGACGGCGACGGTTTCAATGCCGGGCAAAATCGTTTGCGCCTGTTCGCACAAAGCGCGATCGCCGGACACGAAAATAACCGGTACCCGGTAATAGCCGGCGATCAACGCATTCCAACCAAACTCCGGTAGCGAAATACCGTTGACCCGCAGATCGAAAATTGCTCCGCTCATTGTATGGGCCAAAGTACCATCGGGGGTCATGGCTTTGGCATGGTAGCCGATGAAACAAACTGCATCGAAGCTGGCATCCAGCCCTTCCATCATGCTGAACGGCCCATGGGACCAGGAACGCACCAATCGGGTCTGCTCGTGCAACTGATCGGGGATCAAGTTTCTGGCCGTACCATGCGCGTCGCGCACCACAATATCGGTGGCCCCGTTAGCCAGCGCCCCCTCGATGGCTGCATTCACTTCATCGGTCATCACTTTCCGAAAATACTGGTATTCCGTATTATTGGTCTCCGTCTCCACCCAATCGATCACACCAGTAATGCCTTCCATATCCGCCGAGATAAAGATCTTTAATGATTTCATATTTACTTCGCCTTCGGTTAATAATTATTGTCCTTCACTACTGTCCATAAAAATTCAAAATGGTAAATTGGCTCATTGCGAAATAAGCCGTTGCCAGCAATTCGATTCATCCTTCAAAATGAGGTTCGATTGCCACCTATCCGCCAGTTAGCGGTCCGCCTCCTGACGAATTGAAAGAACTCAGAATTTATTTTTTCTGTGACCTTTCATTCCGC
>CAZYNP010000065.1:0-27355 GCA_964647995.1 uncultured Cytophagia bacterium | reverse complement strand
TCCGTTTTTGTGTCCCAATTTTGTTCTCCCACAGAACCGCGAGTTGGCGGTCCGCTTCCTGACGAATTGAAAGAACTCAGAATTTATTTTTTCTGTGACCTTTCATTCCGCCAAAAGCGGATCGTCCCATGGCGCTTCAGAGACCCAAAAAGCTTTTTGTGGCTGTTCCGTTTTTGTGTCCCAATTTTGTTCTCCCACAGAACCGCGAGTTGGCGGTCCGCCTCCTGGACATTGGCGTCAGCCTTAGCTAATACTGGCCACAAAGCCACAAAGACGCAAAGCAATCTGCAACTAATTATTTCATGTAACGAAGCTATGGCCCAAGAATTCGATGACCACGGAGTGCTGTTCAGGCATTTTTTCTAAAATGCAATTGGAGTTCTTTGTGTCTTCGAGTCTTGGTGGCATGACCAATACTTAAGTTGACGCCAATTGCCTCCTGGCGGATTAAAAGGATTCAGAATTGGTTTATACTTGAAATCCTAAAATGGAACTGATTATTATCAACAAGCCCACGGAACACACGAAAGAACGCTGAAAGCGCTTTTTATTTTTTGACTTTCGCGTCATTCCATGTATTTCTCACGCCAAAGCGCATGATTTTTTCTTGCTATCATCCCATTGAGAACTTCAGGTGGAATTGAAAAAGAGATATTCTCCCTCTTAAAACGACCGGTCTTTGCAGAGCCACAGCCAATTTGTCTTCGATCGTAGGATAGCAGACTAATCCGACCCTTCGCTGTTCATTCTTCTGGCAGTCGATCCACAATTTCGATCAATTGGCCATGCACGTCCATTGCTGCCGGTTGGCCGTAGCCGGCGAAAATCAACGAATCATTGGCCCGGTGATACAACGACACCCTTACTTCAGAAGATAATGTCTCCGCCACCCGCAGCACCATCTGCTGCCCGTAGGGCGCATGTAACAAGCTGCCGGCTGTTTTCGCCGCCTCGATTTTTAGGCGAAAATTTCGATCCGTTACCTGCACCTCAACCTGGTTGGCAGTCAGGTTCACATAATCCAGTCGGGCACCCGTGTAGGTGGTAAAGCGATGCAGATGACCATCAAGCAGCAGCCCAATGAGGAAGCCCCGAAAATCACCCGTCAACCAGGGAATTCTCGCAATTGACAACATCAGGCTCACGCCGGGCTGCTCGAAGTGATTCGACTGCAGCCAGATGTAAGCGCTGGGAAACGAGGTACCCCAATCCTTTTCGATGTAGCCGCGGCCGCCGGCGAAGTGGATGGTTTCGTGATCAACGATCAGCGAACCATCAATCCGATGGTCGAAACTGAGGACGCCATGGAAACACTGCATAAAGGGCACAAAGGCATACCAGCCCATTGCGCCGGGCGAGGTCAACGTGATCGGCCACGGCTGGAGAGCAGAAAAAGCAAGTTGCCCCTGAATCCGAACGGTCTCGTTTTGCAGGTTTAGTTCCATGTAATCGGCCAGCCACCTATTTTCGGCAATTCGGATATCGAGCGTTTTGCGAGAGGCTTGAAATGCTGTTAGCGGAAAGCGGAAATAATGCGAGCGCGTGGCCGCGCTATCCAGCACCTGAATGAAGGCATGGCTGTCGACCGCATTTTGGCCCATAATAATGCCGGGGATAATGGCAAACCCCCGCGTTCGGGTAGGATCGACAATTTTGAAGAACCAACCTTCGAAGTAATTTCGTTTTCGACCGCTGCCATGATAAGCCTGCGGCCGCCATAGGGTACGGAAATAGTCGATCATACGAATTTCAGTTTCCACAGCAGAGGCCAGCAATGCTGAAAAATTTGGCCAGGAATAATTCGCTAAAAAGCCAAATCCAATTCACCTCAAACCAGCAGGTAGAGTTGCGAACTACAACTATTCCCTTCAAAAAATCAGCCGCTCCAACCAAAGGATCGTTCCCACGTTATCGAATCATTCTACCATTTCGTGAATCTTATTGCATTGGATGGTGACGCCGATTTTAAAACTTTTTTTGAGGATCACAGTTTAACGTAATGTAAAAATAAAAATCAAAATATTCAAGCGATAATTTTTTTTACAAAAAATAAAGGATCACATCATGCCCGATCATCCCAACATATTACAGATGGCCCGAGCGCCATTTTTGTCTTCGATCCTTTCACCGTTAATCGCAGGAACGCTATTGGCGATTGCCATTTCTGGTTCTTTCTCGGTGTTGGGGTTGGTTTTGGTTATAATCATGGGTATCGGCCTCCATGTGGCCACGAATGTTTACAACGACATTTATGATACCCGTCAGGGGACCGACCGGATCAATATCCACCGCAATGAATTCAGCGGTGGGTCGGGCATCCTGGTAAACTATCCACAACTTGAAAAATCGATGTTTTTTCTGGCTCGCGGAGGACTGGTGCTGGCCCTGGTCGCTTCCATTGCTTTGATGTTTGTGGTTCAGCGAACCTATTGGCTCTGGCTCTGGCTGCTATTCCTGCTGGCTGCGTTTTTCAGCAAATACTACACCGCTGCGCCGGTGAAAGTTGCCTATCGTGGGTGGGGCGAAATCGCGGTCTGGTTTGCCTTTGGCCCCATGGCCATTCTGGCGGCTGCCGTTAGCCAGAACGTTGGTTGGCATCCGATTATTGTCACGGCCATGCCCATCACCGGCATCAGTACACTGTCGATTTTGCTGTTGGGACAGATGATTGATGTGCAGGCCGACAAAGCCGCCGGCAAATTGGGGATCGCGGCGAGGCGTGGCACCAAAGTAACTGCTTACGTTTATTTAATTGTTCAGATTTTGCTCATGGCTAATGTAATCGCACTGTCAATCATGCTCCAGGAACATGGCGGTCTGCTGGCTCTGGCGCTGGTACCTTATATATTGATCCTGCCGTTTATCTGGCGCATAGTCCAACCAGAGCATCATAATCCGATGGCGCTAAAGGCCGCGGCCAAATTGAATGTGCAATTGCATTTGCTCTTTTCGATTTTATTTAGTCTGGGAATTGGGCTTTACCTGATCGCCAGATGAAAAACGCTCGAACCAAAAGATACCAATTTAAGAAAAGAATAACTGGATAAGGAGCAGATGATTTTATGAAATTGCTGAGGATCGCTATTTTCAGTTTGCTAATTTTGTCCGGGCTGGCACCGGTCAGCGTGATCGGCCAGCAGTTTGGCCGTAACAAGGTGCAATATGAAAACAAACAGTGGGAGTTCATCCAATCCACCCACTTCGATATTTATTACTATCAGGGCGGCCGGCGCCTGGCCGAGTTTGTTGCTCATGTGGCAGAGTCATCGTATGTCTCACTGAGCCAGCTTTTCAACTACAAGCTGATCGACCGCATACCTATCGTTGTTTACCGCTCGCACAACGATTTCACTGAGACCAATATTTCCAGCGAGGTCATCGAAGAATCGGTGGGAGGATTTACTGAATTTCTAAAAAATCGAGTGGTTATCCCTTTCGATGGCTCGTATGAGCAATTTCGGCACGTGATCCATCATGAATTGACCCATGCGGTGTTGCTGCAGTTTTTATATGGAGCAGGTGCCGGCTCGATCATTCAGGGCATCTCCCGCTCAGCGCCGCCGATATGGTTTATTGAAGGTCTGGCCGAATATGCCTCGCTGGGATGGGATACCGAATCGGACATGTACGTTCGGGACGCAACGCTCACCGGCTATTTGCCGCCCATCAACAATCTCCAGGCATTTTTAGCTTACAAGGGCGGACAGGCGGTGTTGTTGTATATCGAAAAAACCTACGGTCCGCAGAAGCTCACCGAACTGCTGCAGCGAATTCGCAACTCACGCAACTTCGATCGTGCCTGGCGCGCGGCGCTGAATGAATCACTGGAAGAAAGCAGCAAAAAATGGCAGCGATTCATGCGCAAAAATTACTGGCCTGAAATTGCCAATCGCAAGCAGCCCTACGATTATGCCCAGGCGATTACCGATCATACCAAGTGGCAAAATTTTATCAACAATAGTCCCGCGGTTTCGCCAACGGGCGATCGCATCGCTTTTCTGACCGACCGCACCGGCTATTTCGATATCTACATGGTTTCGGCGACTGACCCCAAACAGGTCACTCGATTGGTTTCAGGCCAGCGAAAAGCCGACCTGGAAGAGTTGCACTGGCTGCGGCCGGGCATGAGCTGGTCACCAGATGGCAATCAAATTGCCTTCTCCTCCCGTGCCGCGGGTGAAGATGCGTTGAATATTCTGGATGTTCGCGGCAAGCGAATTGTTGCCAGCCATAAATTCGGCCTGGATGGCCTGTTCGCGCCGGCCTGGTCACCGCTGGGACATGAAATTGCCTTTGTCGGCGTGAAAAACCATTGTTCCGACATCTATGTTTTCAATCTGGAGACCGGAGCGCTGCGTCAGATAACCAATGATATTTTTAGCGATTCAGACCCGTGCTGGTCGCCCGATGGCAAAGAGATCGCCTTTGTTTCGGATCGGCAGGAAAATGTAGAACCGGCATCATTGCTGGGCGATATTCGAATCGAGGAGCATGACTATCATTCGACTGACATCTATTTCATTCATGCCGATGGCACGGCGCTGCGTCGGTTGACCAATTCAATCATGGACGAAACTTCACCGCAATGGACCAATGATGGCAAGTATCTCCTGTACATCTCGGATCAAAGCGGCATTGACAATATTTATTACCTGGATTTGGCGACCGGCGAGACCAAAGCGCTCACCAATATGATCACCGGCATTGCGCAACTATCCATGGGCTTCAATAGCACGCGACTGGCATTCACCGCGTTTTCCAATGCCGGGTATGACATTTACCTCTGGGCAGACCCCTTCCACGAGATTGGCACTGAAGTCCAGCCGCAGCCCACGGCATTCATCCAAAGAAAATTGGACGCACGGAAAAGCCTGGCCACTGCCGCCGCTCAAGCCGAAGCAGAAAAAATCACGACCACGGTGCAGCAGCAGCAAGATTTTTCTCGCTACATCTTTGGCGGCAATTTTCGAAGAGGAGAATTGGAAGGCCTGAAGCCGCCGACCAAAGAGGTCAAATTGGCATCGGAAAAATTTCGGGACGAGTCGGGCGAATTCAAAACCAATGATTATCGCGTGAAATTTTCCCTGGACTATTTTGGTGTCAATGCCGGCTACGACCCGATACTTGGAGTTTATGGTTTGACCCAATTGTATCTCAGTGACGTATTGGGAGACCACCAGGTGGTAATCGGCGCCAATATTATTCAGGATTTGAACAATAGCGACTTTTTGCTGGGCTATTCTAATTTGAAACATCGGCTAAACTGGTCGCTTTTGAGCTATCAATTCGTCAATTATTTTCTGACCACCATCGGCGAAGTGCGTTTTACCCGACGCGGGCTCGGCGTCAACGCCTCCTATCCGCTCTCCCGATTCAATCGGATTGATGCTGGTTTTCAGTATTTCAATATCTCGCAGCAATATTATTCCTTTTTCCCGATTCCTGCCACCAGTTTTTCGGTATTGATCCCGGGCATTTCTTATTCCACGGACAATTCCATCTGGTATTATATCGGGCCTGCTCGCGGCAACCGCAGCTACATCGGTTTTATTGGCAGTCCGCAAATTGGCACCGGTGGCAAACAATTCGTCACCGGCAGCTTTGATTTCCGCCGCTACTATTCACTGGCCCGGGGTTACACTCTGGCGCTCCGCTTCTCCGGTGGCGCCAGCTTTGGCAAACATCCCACCCAATTCATCATGGGTGGCGTGGAAAACTGGATCAATTATAAATTTGATCAGAAAATTAGCTATCAGTCCATCGAGGACTATTTCCTATCCGAATGGATGATGCCGCTACGGGGCGCCAATTTGTATGAATTGGTCGGCAGCCGGGCCGCCCTGATCAATCTTGAGTTTCGATTTCCATTCATTCAATATCTGATCGCCCGGTTTCCGTTGCACATTGGCTTCGCCAACATTCAAGGATCGCTTTTCCTGGATGCCGGTTCTGCCTGGGAAAACGATCGCGCCTGGCGCTTCACCGCCACCAGGCCTAATGGCGACCGCTACGTACGAGATATCGTCACCGGCTTTGGCTATGGCATTCGGGCCAACGTCTATCTCTTTCTGCTGCGCTTCGATGCCGCCTGGCGCACCGATTTCGATGGCGTGAGCAAGCCGATTTACTATTATTCGATTGGTCTGGATTTTTAAAAGTCACTCACTACCAGCACTAACCGAGAGATGATGGCATCGCCGAAGGGGGAGGACAGTTCTGAGCACGACAATTTACCGCAGCGATTAGGTCGTTTCAAAAATATCGAGCCACCCATTGAGCCGATTTGGTAATATAGCTTGGGTAAGGGAGTGATAATTATCGCGGCGGGCCAAACCATTTTGTCGGGAATTTGAAATCAGAGGAATGCAGATCGAAAGTAGCATCACGGACTGGACGCAGATGCAGCAACAGGTGATCATTGCCGGCCATAGCCATTGTCTCTCCTCTCCGCTGAGCGATGATGGCTGTTGCCTCCGTCCGCGATGCATTGCTGGCATCGAACGCGAAAATAATGCCAGCCAACGGATCAAATGATGCACCACGTCCACGGCTGAAGATTTGCTGCCGGTTGATCCGGGAGTTAATTTCCGGTGCGAAGCCACTGGCAGTCGATTAAAAAGGATCAAGAATGAAAATTATCGATCTATGCCCAGAGCATGAACCGCTGTATTTTTATTGTCTGGAAGACTGGTCTGATGAAATCAAGATGGCCGGGAATCACAAAGCCTGCTGGTACGCGCGAATGAAGGATAGGGGCTTGCGGGTAAAACTGGCGCTGGCTGACCATGGAGAAGTCGGCGGCATGATCCAAAACCTTCCCATCGAGGATTCAATGGCCATGGGCAATCATCTGTACTTTATACTCTGCATCTGGGTTCATGGCTACCGACAGGGTCGCGGCAACTTTCAAAAGCAGGGGATGGGGCAAGCGCTGTTGCAGGCCGCAGAGGCGGATGCTGCTGCCCTGGGTGCCAGAGGAATGGCCGCCTGGGGCATCTCCTTGCCGTTCTGGATGAAGGCCTCCTGGTTCAAAAAACAGGGCTACCAGCGAACTGATAAACAGGGAATGTCTGTGCTGCTCTGGAAGCCATTTGTGGCCGATGCCGTCGCACCCCAATGGATCAAACAAAAGCAGCGGCCCGATAAGATTCCCGGGCAGGTGACCGTCACTGCGTTCATCAATGGCTGGTGTCCGGCCCAGAACCTGGTCTACGAACGTGCCAGACTGGCGGCCCAGGAATTCGATGAGCGAGTGGTTTTTCGGGAGATCAACACCTTCTCCCGAGAGGTGTTTCTGGAATGGGGAATTAGCGATGCGCTATTTATCGATGATCGCCCCATGCGGACGGAACCTCCACCCTCTGTGGAGCGCATTCGCAAGCGCATTGCCAAAAAACTGTCGTGGCTATCGTAGGTAAGAGGGCTTGCTAATATGATTCTCGCCAAACCGGCGATGACCAATCGCATACGATACTTGCATCGATCTATCCAGGAGTTCGTTGCCTGGCTCAAATTTTCTGGCAAGACAATTCTCAAATTTCCCGCGATCTTTCGTTATCGCGATGAGACCTTCAAGCAGTTTTATCAATTGGGCAACCAGGCGTTGCCGCTGGTAATTCTGGCCACGGTGTTTGTAAGCATCGTGTTGGCTCTCGAAACCGGCAAAAAGTTAGAGCCTTTCGGCGCCAAACTCATGCTGGGGCGGGTGGTGGTCATCGCGGTGTTGCGGGAACTGGGTCCGGTGATCACGGGATTGATGATGGCGGGCCGTGTCGGCGCAAAAATCGTCTCGGAGATTGGCAATATGGTTTTGACGGAGCAGGTGGACGCACTGCGGGCTTATGGCACCGATCCAATCCGCCGGCTGATTGTGCCGCGGGTATTTGCCGCTCTGGCGGTGATGCTGCCGCTAACTATTGTCTCAGATGCTATCGGAATCATTGGTGGTTCATTTTCCGCTATTGTGCTCCTGGATGTTGATTTTGAATTTTTCTGGTTATCGGTCCAGCAGGGACCATCCTTGAAAGACCTGCTGGTAGGAATTATCAAACCGCCATTTTTTGGGCTGCTCATCGGAACCATCAGCGCCTATTTGGGGTATACGCTCACCGGCGGTTCCGAGGGCATGGGGCAGGCCGCTACGCGCACGGTGATGTTGACTTCAATTGGCGTATTATTGATGGATTTTCTTTTGACCATCATTATTATTTCGTTTTTTTAGGAGACAGATGGCATGATCGAATTTGATGCCGTTTCGTTATGCTTGAACAATCGAACGATTTTGAAAAATATTTCATTTGACGTCAAAAAAGGCGAGACTGCGCTCCTGGTCGGCAGTAGTGGTGCTGGCAAAAGCACGATTTTGCGATTGATCATTGGCTTGCTCAAGCCGACCACTGGAAAGGTATGGGTAATGGGCGAGGATATTGCTCAGCTTTCCGAAGCTGAATTGAATCGGCTGCGAAAAAAACTGGGGCTGGTTTTCCAAAACGGCGCTTTGTTCGACTCCCTCACGTTGGAGGAAAATGTAGGCTTTTTCCTGCGCGACCAAAACCAGCTTTCGGAAACAGAAATTCAACAGCGGGTCCAGGAAATCATGGTCTTTTTTGGATTGGAAAATTTTGCCCATTATTACCCAGCTCAGATCAGCGGGGGCATGAAAAAACGCGTGTCCATTGCTCGAGCCATCATGACGCAACCCGAACTGCTACTATACGATGAACCCACCGCCGGACTCGATCCCTTTGCCGCCAAAAAAGTGGTGCAGTTGATCAGCGACCTGCAGCAAAATTTCCATGTCACTTCGCTCATCGTGACCCATGAAATCCATCACTTTGAACATGTTGTCGACCGATTGATCATGTTGAAAAATGCCACCATCCATTACGATGGCAAGTACGATTTGTCCATCCTCGACCGATTTGAAGAAACTGAAGCTCAATTGGAATGTATTCCCGATGAGGAATTCTATGCAGCGCTATAATCCCCAAAATCAGGCCACCAAAATGGGCGTCATCTCCCTGTGGGGACTGACGTTGTTCTTAATTCTGTTCATCGTCTATGTCATTGGCTCCAATCAAAAGTTCTTTGCCAGGAAATATTCCCTCTACATGTTTGTGCCCAACACTTACGGTTTGAACCCTGGCGCGTTCATTACCCTATCCGGACGCAAAGTCGGCGTGGTGGGTAAACTGGATTTTCAATCCCGCAACGATCAGTCGGGGATCCAGGTGGAGCTTAAAATCGATCGCGCTTACGCTCAATTCATCACGGCTACTTCCATGGCCACCATTCAAACCATGGGCATATTAGGCGATAAGTATGTCGATATTTCCCTGGGTGATCTCCAGTCCCCGGTTTTGCAGCCGGGGAGCTTTATTCAGGCAACCTCAGCGCCAGAGCTAACCACCGTCATCACCGAAGTCGTGGCCGCCATTAGCGATTTCCGGCTTACCCTGAATCGGTTGAACCAACTGGCAGGTGATGTTGCTGACGGCAAGGGAGTTCTAGGAATGCTGGTGGAGGACGCACCCGCCAAAAACAATTTAGGCCAACTGTTGGCGAATTTGAATCAACTTTCCCAGCGGATGCGCGACGGTCAGGGCAATATTGCCCGCTTCGTCAACGATAGCACAGTTTTTCATTCCCTCAAAGCAACGGCGCAAAACCTCGACCGTATCTCCACAAAAATAGACCGGGGAGAAGGTAGCCTGGGCCGAATGATTGCCGACACCACCTTTGTTGCCCGTCTGCAAGCTATATCTGGACTGACCGAATCGCTCCTGCAGCAGGTGCAGCGAGGCGAGGGTACTGCTGGCAAGCTGCTTACCGATGAAAAATTGTATGAACAGCTATTGCTCCTCACCCAATCGTTGCAGGCGCTCACGGTCGATGTTAAAAATAATCCCCGAAAATATGTGACGATCAAGGTATTTTAACTATACCCGTCATGCGCCATGCTGGGGCAGTAGCCTGGTTTGCTCAATCTTCCATAAAAATCTTGCCGGCGCACGCGTCGCCAAATCATTGCGGCGCTTGCACATTGGCCTTCCACCTATTTCGGATATGAACCTATCTGTCACTTCAGCGTTAAAGTAGAACCTTTTTGATGAAAATTAACCTGGAAATTTATTTTATGCAAACAATTATACAAAACCTAACTGACCTGTTCAACGGTCAAACCAGAGAGAAGTCGCTTGAGACGCTCCTGAAAGAAAATGAAATCCTGAAATCGATTCTAAATAGTATGGGGGAAGGCGTTATTGTTGCCGACCGCGACGGCCACTTTCTTTACTTCAATCCTACCGCAGAAAACATACTGGGGATCGGATTGGAAGAAGTTGCCACTTCCGCCTGGTCCACGGTCTATGGCACCTTCTATCCGGATCAGGTTACTCCCTATCCTTCCGACCAATTGCCGCTGGCACGCGCCATCGGAGGTGAGTTCATTTCCGATGAATTGATTTTTATCCGTAATCCACAGCGTCCTGGAGGCGTTTTTATCGAAGTAACTGCCAGTCCCATGAGAGATGCCTCTGAGACGATCATCGGTGGCGTGGTCGTGCTCCGCGATGTCAGCAAAATCAAACTGGTCGAAGCGTCACAACGACAAAGTGAGGAACGGTTGCGTGCTCAATTCAAAGGCTTTCCCATTCCCGCCTATGTTTGGCAATATATTGATAATGATTTTGTGCTGGTGGATTTCAACAACGCGGCGAAGAATTTTACTCAAGGCAAGATTCAAAAATTCTTGGGACAAAAAATTAGCGCAGTTTATGCGGATGAGCCGGACATTCGAGCGGATTTTCAGCGCTGCTTTGAAACTAAAAAGCAAATCAGCCGGGAAATGAATTCCTATCAACTGCGTACCACCCATGAACAAAAAGATCTGATTTTTAACTACGCTTTTGTTCCGCCCGATCTGATCCTGCTGTACACTACCGATATGACCCGGCAGAACCAGAATCTGACCACATTGCGCAAGCTTTCCAACGCGGTTCAGCAGACAGCCGACAGCGTGCTGATTACCAACAAAAAAGGCATCATTGAATATGTCAACCCGGCGTTCGAAACCACCACGGGATTTTTGCGCGAGGAAGCCGTGGGACGGACACCCAAAATTCTGCAGTCAGGGATGCATGACCAGCAATTTTATCAGAATCTCTGGAAAACCATCCTGGGTGGCAAACCCTATCGCGGGACCATCATCAACCGCAAGAAAAATGGCGAACTTTATTGGAGTGAGCAAACCATCACCGCGATGAAAGACGAGAAGGGCAAAATTACTCATTTTGTTGCAGTGCTGAAGGACATCACTGAATTGCGAGAAAAGCAGGAACAGGAGTTCCAGCTCCGACTCGCTCATGAATTGCAGCAGCGATACTATCGAGTCAAAGCAACTGTGCCCGGATTTGATATTGCTGGCGCCACCTATTCGGCGGTGGCTACCAATGGTGACTATTTTGATTTTATTCCCATGAAGAACGGTCAAATGGGCCTGGTTATCGGCGATGTCAGCGGACACGGCGTGGGTGCTGCCCTGATCATGGCCCAGACCAGAGCTTTCTTGCGTGCGCTGGCGAAAGTGGAGTCCGACCCCGGAATTCTGCTGACCTGGCTTAATCACGAACTCGCCGCCGACCTCGACGAGGTTCACTATGTCACTTTAGCGCTGGCTCGCCTCGATCCACTGACCAAAACGCTGGATTATGCCAGTGCTGGACACATGCCAACCTATCTACTTAACCGACAGGGCAAGGTCTGCCATACCTTATCCAGCACCGGGATCCCATTGGGAATTGTGAAAGATTACCAGTTCAGCACCACCACCCCAATCCACCTGTCTTGTGGTGACATTTTGTTCTTTTTAACCGATGGTATCACCGAAGCCCAGGCATCTGATGAATCTGAATTTGGCTCTGAACGTGCCGTGCACGTTGTCCGAAAACACTGCCACGCTCCCGCAAAAGAAATAATGGGATCACTGTATAAAACCGTCCGATCTTTTGCCAATCATCAACCGCAGGAGGATGACATCACTTCTATTATTTGCAAAGTAACCGACTGCAAATAATCCCTGCCAACGCCTCGGACCCAACGTGCCTTGCTGGAATGTTCAACAAAAAATCATATTGCCAGCGACCAATCATTCGATGGCAGAGAGTCCACCCCAATCCATAAGCAAATTCAAGCGTGAGTATATGCGGGCCTAAAGCTGATCTTTTTTGATTAAACAACAAGGGAACATGGGGTAGTAAATGATGAGAAGCAAAGAGTGAAACGATAATCATCACCAGGACGATCGCCTGATAAACTGATAAGGTCTGACACGCCACCTTTTCATGGAGTGAGTCCACGCGCAAAATCGCTAAGCGCTATCCGCCCCCAGCCGACTGGAGGCTTTGTTGCTGCGCGGATTGGCGAATTCTTTAATCCGCCGACTGACGGACAAAATCAATTCGCCCAAATTGGTTTGCTAATGGGCGAATGGCCTGAGCCTTTTTAGCGGGCTTTCTCAAATGTTTAATTGATAAAAAAACTAACTCGCCAACTGCTATGAGTTCAATTTAATCATTCCGTGCTCCATCAGAATCCGCAACCCGATCCCAATCAACACCAGCCCGCCGAGGATCTCGGCATACTTATCCAACTTGAAATTGGCTCCCACGATGCGGCCTAACTGAATGCCGATGGCCGTAAAAGTGAAGGCAATGACTCCGATAATCAAAGCAGGTTTACAGATGGAGATTTTTAGCAGCGAAATGCTAAGGCCGACCGCCAGCGCATCCAGGCTGGTGGCTACCGAAAGCATGACCATGGTGCTGCCTTTGGTGGGGTCATTCATTTTGATTGTGCCATCATCGGGCGTAACCGCGCCGAGGATCATTTTTATCCCGATAAAGGCCAGCAGCCCAAACGCCACCCAATGATCGACTTGTTCGATGAGCTGATAAACCGTTGTGCCGATCGCCCAGCCGATCACAGGCATCAGGAATTGAAACCAGCCAAAATGCCACGCCAGCCGAAACGTCTGCCTGGAAGTGACGGCTTTTAGCGTGACCCCGGTGGCGATGGCTACGGCAAAGGCATCCATGGCCAGGGCGATGGCGATGAGCAGGATGGTGATGGTATCGATTTGATTATTCCTTGTTGCTTTGCAATTTTAATCATTGAACTAACGCTCAATTTTCTAAAACTTATTTCATCACAGCCTGGCAGACATTGCTGAAAGAGTGGAAATCCTGATTTCGGGAAAGCCAAAAGCGAAAAAATTCGTTACCACCGAAATGTGATCCCACCGCATTGACTATCTTTTCTTTTTGTTTCTGCGGTATTTCACTTCTGTGGTCTAAAAAATCTTTGCTCTTTGGGTAAGAATTGAACTTTTGACATGCTAAATTCATCATCCCAATCATTTCCTCCAGAACGAAGCAGTGAACAGCACCAGCACGGTGAAGACCTCCAATCTGCCGACCAGCATCAAAAAGCTAAGGAACCACTTGCCGATCATAGGAATATGGGCATAGTTATCGGTCGGCCCTACCTGTCCCAGGCCAGGACCGATGTTATTGATCATAGCTGCCACACTGCCAAACGCCGTTTGAAAATCCAGCCCCAGCGCACTCATGACCAGAATCCCGACTACGGTCAGGCCCGCATAGAGCAAAAAGAAGCTCCCAATGTTGGTGGTTATTTCACGGGAAACGACCATATTGCCGATGCGAACACTAAACACTGCCTGGGGATGGATCAGCCGTTTGATTTCGTTGCGGCCCATTTGCAACAGGATCATGGCGCGGATAATTTTGATGCCGCCGCCCGTCGATCCAGCACAGCCACCGAAAAACATCAGGAAAAATAAAATCACCTGAGATAATACCGACCATTGCTCATAATCGGCCGTGCCATAGCCAGTCGTCGTGACGATGGAAACGACCTGGAACAGGCTGTATTGGATGGTTTTGAGCAGGTGGTGGCCCGTCACCTTCCAGACATCGAAGCCGATGATCAGCGTCGCCAACAGGATCAGCGAGCCAAAAAATTTTACCTCGGCATCCTTCAGGTAAATGAGCGGTCTGCCTCTGAGCGCCCGATAATGCAGGGCAAAATTGATTCCTGCCAGCACCATAAAAAGTGTAATGATGAAATCAATGAGTGCGCTGTTATAATAACCGACGCTGGCATTTTTGGTCGAGAAGCCACCTGTGGCCATGGTGCCAAAAGTATGGCATAGGGCATCGAACCAATTCATGTCTGCCAGCATGAGCAAAATCGTCTCCACCAGGCTGATCAGCGCATAGACGCCCCAGAGCAGCTTGGCCGTGTCTTTGAGTCGGGGCGTCAATTTGTCATGGGTCGGCCCAGGCACTTCGGCTTTGAATAGCTGCATTCCCGCCACACCCAATATTGGCAGGATCGCCAGCGACAGCAGGATAATTCCCATGCCGCCCAGCCAGTGGGTGAACGAACGCCAGAACAGCAGGCCGTGGGGCAGGATCTCGATATTGGTGAGGATCGATGCCCCAGTGGTGGTGAAGCCCGACATGGTCTCGAAAAAGCAATCGGTATAAGACGGAATAAACCCCGATAGCTTGAAGGGCAGCGCGCCGATGAACGAATACAGCAGCCAGCCCGAAGTCACGATCAGAAAGCCATCTTTGGGCCGCAGTTCGGCAGCGGTTTTGCTGATGAAAAAAGTGGGAATGCCAATGAACCAGGCAATGGCGATGGTAACAAGAAATGCCTGGAAATCCCCCTCCTGGTAAAAAAGCGCAATCAGGGTGGCTGGAAACAAAGAAATCCCCAGAAAGATGAGCAGGGCACTGAGAATATGAATGATGGCACGAAGGTTGATCATCGCTATTCCGAATTCAATCCTTTTCTTTTGAGCAAAATTCCAAAACCAAATCTCCAAATAACAAATAATTTTCAATCATCAAAAAACCAAATTCGAAACGACGAGCCAACCATATTTTCGGAGCGGATACAATTTTTTGTCCGATATCTTTTTGGTCATTGAGATTTCGCCTTTGAGATTTATTTGTTTTTTGGGATTTGTCTTTTAGAATCTTATTCGAATTTTCCTCAAGTTCGATCGTGGCAAATGCATCTTTCAGCAACAGCATCATCCCTCGACTCAATTAAAAAACTCCTCCACTTCATGAATTGCCCCAGGCATGGAAAACACGACGACTTTATCCCCTGCTTTCAACTGAGTATTTCCTACGGGGATAAATACCTGCTCATCTCGCATAACGGCACCAACGATGGCGCCATCGGGAAAGTCGATTTCCCGCAAGGTGTTTCGGGTTACTTTGGAGCCTTTCTTCGGAATAAGCTCGATCACTTCCGCAGCAATGCCTGGAATCGATGCCACATTTACCACAGTCCCCCGCCTGATGAATTTCAAAATGCTATTGACAGTTAGCAACTGTTTGGAGACATAGGCGTTAATTCCAATAGTGGGAATGATGGACCAATAATCGGTTCGATTGATCAGGGCGATGATCCTGGGCACTTTCAAATGTTTCGCCATCAGGCAGGAGACGATGTTGGTCTCATCATCGCCTGTCACGGCAATAAACGCATCCATGTCCAGAATGCCCTCCATCGCCATCAAATCCAGATCCAGCCCATCGCCTTTGATCACCAGGGCCCGCTTCAGTTTCTCCGCCAGGTCGTAGGACTTTTCCACATTGGACTCGATGATTTTGACATTGTACTCTTTTTCCAGTTCGTGTGCAATGATATATCCTGTCTGCCCGCCGCCCAAAATCATCACGTTTTCGATTTTCACCTTTTCCTTGCCTGTAATGCGGACGACGTCCTGAACATTTTCCCGAGCCACAACCACGAAAATGCGATCATTATGGATCAGCACATCATGGCCTTTGGGAATCTTGGTCGTATCTTTGCGATGGATGGCGATGACCCGAAAAGCAAAGTCGGGATATTGTTGAGATAGTTCACTCAACGGGATATTCAAAACTGGGTTATCCCGCTCCAATTGGATGCCCATGACGAGAATCTTGCCTTTGGCAAATTCAATCACATCGGTGGCAGCGGCCTGTTTCAACAGCCGCACCGCACCCTGGGCTGCTACCGATTCGGGGTGAATGATCAGGTCAATGCTGAATTTTTGGGCATTGATGGGCGCATCGGTGCGCAGGAACTCTCTGTTTTTGACTCGGGCCACGGTTCGCTCCACGCCGTACTCTTTGGCAGCAATGGCCGCCAGCAGGTTCACCTCATCCGAATCGGTGACCGCCACCAGCAGATCGGCTTTGTCGATGCCAGCATTCTCCAGCATCCTGAAACTGGTGCCGCTGCCGTGAAGCACATGCGCATCCAGCGTTTCGGCCGCATGAGAAAATTTGTCCTGATCCTTCTCAATCAACACAATATCATGCTTTTCATCGGACAACATCCTGGCCAGATTGTAGCCAATATCACCCGCACCGATAATAATGATCCTCAAAGTCAGATACTCCTTCAAATTTTTATTGACCAAATATATGAATTTTTTTTTAAATGTCAAATGGAAATTATAAAAATGAAAAAGGATTGCTATGGCAAGCAAAGTCTGAAGATTCGGTATAGAAATGAAATGCAGGAAGCTGGATCACTGGAGTGCTGGAATGGGGGCAGCGGCGATTATTTCATCCTTGAAAATTCCATCACTCCCCAATTTGATGGCGTCAGGTGTCTCTTGTTGTATCTAATACCCCAACAGCTCCATAATTCGCGCCTGCTGCAACAGAAGCAGCCCCAACCGCTGCATCATTACACCATCTTCCTGTAACCGTATTGGGGAATGTCATTGAACATATTTGAAATATTTACAAATCATTTTTCAATCAAATTAGCTCAAAATTCAAAATTAAATGAAGCCAGCTCATTCCTGCCAATGCAAGAATTGCTTTAAACGCCGCTTTCTCAGTCGAATCAAAAATTGCGTTGTCTCTCTGCCAGTTGGCTGACGGCACGACATTTCAACCTGTTATTGGAATTATGCACGGGGAACTAAATAATTTGCAATCGACCTAACAAAAAGCGGCCCAATTCATCCTTGTCTTTATTGGCAAATAATATTCCGACGATCTTGAAGTCAGGGTCGGGAATCGCTATTTTTAGATCGTAGGTTCCTGGAGGAACAGATTCGGGCACGACAATATCGGTCGCAACGGCATGCAATCCAGGCAGCCATTTGGTAATATTCAGATCCGTCGCTTGCTCCCATTTAGCTGATCCGTTGCTATCCACCAAATAAATGACCACAGGCCATGGCAGGTAGAATGGAGCGACGCCTTTATTTTCGACCTTGATGGTAAGTAGAAGCGTGTCCCCTTGATGAATGCTTTTCTCGAAAATTGCCTCTCGCAACACGAATCGATAGCCCAGCGTCTTATGCAATTTATCCAGATTCCTTCGATGTTGCTCACTTTGCGGCGCAATGGCGCCACCCGCCGAACCGATGAACGACCAATGGGCTTTTTTAATAAATTCAAAATTTAGATCAAACCGTTCTGTCGTGCCTTCAATTGCCCCACGATCAGAACCACAAAACTCGCCCGTGATCAACGCCGTCTTCCAGACTCGATCGTTCATGGTGGGATCGATCCGATTGAGGCTTTCCAGATACCAATCATTCGATTCTTTGGTGCCGAGACAATCATTGCGAATGCCGCAACCTCGGTCGGTGACGTATTTGGTGGCAAAATCGTCATCAAAGGCAATGACTTTTAGCTTGGTGGGAAAAGCGGCAAAATAATCATCCAGAATGGCCTGCTTGGTCGCTTGAGTTGCGGCGAGCGAATCATTCAGCCAGACATGCCATTCGCCCCAGAAGCCGTACGAGCCAATATCGATCCAGGCAACACGGGGATCCCGATCATATCGTGCACCCAGCGCCAGGATAAAATCGTGATGTGCGGCCAGGAATCTGGGATCATCCCAATCGGGCGCCAGGCCTTGCTCGCCATCGATGGAATAGGGGCGCATGCGCACGCCCTGGTCGATGAGCCATTGTGGGGTATGGATTTGGCCAGAGCCAGGAATGGCAGCGGCAATTCGGAAACCGACCCTTTTTCCCGTCACAGCAACGTTGCCCCAGTCTTTTTCCAATCGAGCCCAGTTGTAAACTCCCTTCCTCGGTTCCAGCTCGCTCCAGGCGAAAGTGGCTTGCTGCAACTTGGTCTCATAGATCGGATTTTCATCGCCAATCCAGGGGGCAAAGCCCTTGAGGGGATTGGGAAGGACGTCGTCGATCTCTTCGAGCTGGAAACCAGCGTTAGTTGCTTCGTTGGGGGATTTTTTAGAACACGTTAAACAAGTAGTGAGACAAAAAATTAATATGATTTTTAAAATAACTTTAGACATCAGCATTTCCCTTAATTGTCACAGCTTATTTATTATTTTGCCGTTTGCCAAAATCCTGAAGATGTTTGAATTTCTTTATGGTTCTGTTTTGCATCAATTTTGCGCCTTTGGTGCGCCATTACTGCGCCTTTTGCGTCTTTGGTACGGCATAAAATGTGCCTCTTCCAGTTGTGCCAAGCTTAACAAACACACCCTTATTTACTAAATCAGTAAGTTCGATAGATGCAAGTCGTTCCTTTACACCAGAAATTCCCTGGTATTCCTTATTCGAAATTTTTCCCTTCTCCTTCACATACATCACCGCCTTAATCTGCCTTTCATTTAATCCCGCTTCAGAGATATTCTTCTGCATAAATATCCTTCCTGTAAACCACCCTGAATCCCTGCTGCTCCTCAAACTTCGGTTCTGGCAAGCCAGCCTTCGCACACATCCTGCGCATTTTGTCGATGCCGCTGCCCCATTAATCAATATTCATAGCTCAATCAAGTCATTTCTTTTTTTATGCTCCTTTGTCCCCTTTATGTCCCCTTTGCCTCTTTTAAAATATAATATGTGCCCCTACCAGTAGTTCCGATTTGGCTAAAAATTGATTTTCCAACTAAGGCAACAAGATCTCTGGTGGCAGTTTTTGGGGTAGCGGTATTAAGTTTTAGATATTCACTATTGGTAATCTTCCCATTTATATTTGCCAAAATCGACAACTAATCGCCAAGTAATTGCCAATCATTCAACCTCATCTTATTCTTTTGAGGCGTTTATGAGCCGTTTGAGCCGTTTGTGAGTCCTTTATGAGCCGTTTGAACTCGACTCTAAAATATAAAAGGTCCCTATACCAGTAACGCCCTGCTGTCTGAGTATCTTTAAGTCTACAAGATTTGCAAGCTCACGTGAAGCGGTGGGTTTTGAAACTTCAACTATTCTTTGATAGTCCTTATTTGTACTTTTTCCTTTTTCTTTAACAAAAAAAACAGCTTTAATTTGTCTTTCATTTAAGCCAAGACTTTGTAAATACTCTTCACTATAAATATCGAGTCGAAAGATTACCCTTAAACCCTGCTGCTCCTCAAACTTCGGTTCTGGCAAGCCAGCCTTCGCACACATCCTGCGCATTTTGTCGATGCCGCTGCCCCATTGCTCGATCCAGCCCATGTCGTAGAAGATGCTGGCGATCCCTTTATTCCGAAGCACCGAGGGATGAGATTGATACAGCTCCTTGAGGGTAATGCCAAAGGGCAATCCGCCAGGGCTCCAGACGATCAATTCGTCATCATAGATTCTGATCTCGGTATTCGATGGAATGGAATAATCTCGATGGCAAATGGCATTGATGACCGCTTCCCGCAAAGCTTCCAGCGGGTAGTCCCAGACCTGCTCTCGCTCAGGTCGGCCCGTCATCACGAATTTGACATTGATATTTTTGCGGATGAAATCCATGGCTTCATCCACCTGTTCGATAATATTCCCCTCGATCATCCGATCATCAATGACAATAGTCTCCTCCTTGAATCTGCCGCAATGGACAACTGCCTGGGACAGAAAGCGTTGCGGGTAGCGATGAAAAAGCAGAATCGCTGCCCAGGTGGGTTTGCCATCTTTGATCAGCTCCAGTTTCTCCAGAACCTGGGATGGATCCTCATCCTGTCCGATATTCCTTCTACCTGTTTCGGTGGCTTTGTGAATGAATCGCTTCACATTTTCCAAGTCCACATCTGCCATGTTCGCATCCCTGGCTGGGAGCTTATCCCATGACAGTCCGACCGAATGAAAGTGCATCTGGGCTATCTCCTGCATGGACATTACTCGATTGCTATTTCCCACCCGTCAAAAGTATTTGCCCTTGGCTGAGACAGGTTTGATCGGAAATTCCTTAATCCCGATAATCACGATGCTCTTGCCTGCTATTTCGTGAGTTTCGATTTCAGGAATGATTCGAGGCTCGCTGCTCTGGGAAATCTGGTTCGCCCAATTTTTGATCATCTCTTTTCCGATTTGAACACCCTTTATTTTACCACTATCCGAAACCCCCACGAAGATCGCTCCCCCTCTGGTATTGGTAAATGCCGTAGCTGTCTCGATGGCCTCTTTGTCAAAAACTTCTTTGAACTCGATCGTTTCATTTTCCCCCGCAGCCAATATTTTTATAACCTCCTGCTCATTCATACGGCAGTCCGTCCTGCTTTTCATTCATTAAGCTTCAATTTGAAAATCGCATGATTACGTTTTCCTGTCCCTGGACAATGCGATAAAATATATCAAGACTTTTGAAATTAATCAAGAACAATTTCTTCCAGCACGACTCTAACAGGCATCTCCTCACGAAGGTATTCCTGGTGAGAAAAAATTTTCAGTTGCATACCAACAAAAAAAATATTAAATTTAATCTAACAAGCGATCCACGTGAGCTAGGGAGATAAAATATGGCAACCGTCGAGTCTGAATTAACCTATGAAAAAATCTTGAAATTATTTGAAGAGACCAACCGCCGATTTGAAGAGACCAGTCGCCGATTTGAAGAAACCGATCGCCAGGTTAAAGAGACCAGCCGTGAGGTAAAGGAAATTTGCAAACGGGTCGATGGACTGAGCAGCAAATGGGGGCGGTTTGTCGAAGGGTTGCTCGTGCCAGCGGTGGAACGACTTTTCAAGGAACGAGGAATAACCGTTGAAAAAGTGAGCCAGCGGATCAAAATTCACAAAAACGGCGATACCATGGAAATCGATATCATGGTTATCAACCGAGAATATGTCGTGCTCATCGAGGCAAAGAGCACCCTCTCCGTGGAAAATATCAATGAACATTTAGAAAACTTAGCACGGTTCAAATCATTTTTCCCAGAATACGCTGATCGCAAAGTCATCGGCGCTGTAGCAGGAATCGTCATTGACGAAGGCGCTGACCGTTATGCCTACAAATCGGGCTTGTTTGTGATCGGGCAAAGCGGTGAAACCGTGAAAATATTAAATGATAAAAAATTCATCCCTCGCTCCTGGTAGTTATTGGCCTTGATTTAAAAGAATTCAAGGATGCCCAGTCCATAAACCCGAACCTCATCCACCTCAAAGGTAATCACTTGACATCCATCTTTATCCATCGAGCTAAATTCGACAGGCACCAGGTCTGACAACGCCCCGTTGTAACGAATCGTTTTTGCTTTTTTCCCCTCTGGCAATGCAATTTGAATTTTCAAATTCCTGCACGGCGTAATCGTCCCATCCACAGTCACATCATAATTGACCAGATGCACCAACAGGCAATTGGCTTTTGGATTCAGCATCGTGCTAAGTTCGACGTACGGAGCGGCGGGCAGAATGCGATTCGTCCTGTCATTGAGCAGTTCGATGGTTTTGAGAGCAACTTTTTCCAGCATCTGGCGCAGGGCAGGATCTATTCGATTGCGGGTGTAGCCCTCGGGAATATCGGCAAAGACATCGGCCATCTCGGGACCAAAGGTTGTGACCTCGCCCCTGGCTTTCAGCGGGATCAAAAATTTGGATTCTGGAATGGTGAATGGCATGAAACAAACCGCTCCCTCGCCGAAGTTGTTGACGGTCAGTTGAGCTGGATATTGATTGCCTTCGAAAATCGTGGCTAAAACAACTGACTGCTGGGGCACATTGTATTCGTTCTTCATTCCGCAGTTGCCAAGCAGGATAAGCTTGCCGCCGTTTTTGACGTACGCCTTTAGCGCTTCCTGTTTCTTTGCGCTCAACAGGGGAATATACGCAACCAGGATAAGATCATATTGGTCGAGGTGATTTGATAGCAGATCATCTTCAACCAGCATCACATGCGCTATGCCCTGATCAGCCAGAATTCGGGACATGCTGAAGGCAAAGCTTTGCTCATCGGCCAGATATTGATTGAGCGATGCCAGCACGGCAATATTGCTATAGAGCTGAGCGCCGACCAGATATTTTTCATTCGCCGAGAGGAAGCGATACATCTCCGTCGCCCCTGGCGGCGTCTGGCGTTTCTCTCGGAAAATGGCATGGTTGGCAACCGCCTCGGCGATGTTGATCTGCGCCATGGCGCTCAGGCATTTTTCGGTTGGATCAGGGAAAATCGGCGGCGTAATTTCAGTGGCGTAGATGATCGCTGGCTTGCCATGCGCTGCCGCTGTTAGAAATTTCAAAGCAGGGCTGTTGGTGATCTTTGTGCCGTTCTCATCCTTGCGAGGGGCGCTATCCAAAAATTCCTGCATCTCGGAATAGATGAAATCATCATAGCCCTCTCGAGCCAACATCTCCATATTGCCTGCGGCATCGTAGGCAATGGGCCCATAGCCGAAGCCGCCAAAGACATTGCCCGAGATCATGAAATGGGGATTGTACTGCCGAGCCACGGTCCTAAGTCGTTTATGAAATTCGGCCACGGTGTGACAGCGAAAGGTGATCCACTCCATCCAGAATTTATCGCCACGCTGTTGCGGCAATTGAATATGATCATAGTCGGACGTGCCATACTTTGCCTGTGAGGCCTCGGCTGGCAAATTCTTTTTGAGATATGCAACAAATTTTTCCTTGCAAAATTGGCAATAGCACGTTCCACCTGCGATGTGCGTCCAATCCACATACGAGCCATCGATGCCTGTTTCCGCCTGTGCCCGAACCCGCCCTTCCATCATGCGAACATAGTACGGATTGTTTGGACAGCCCCAGGTTTCAAAGCCCTCATCGGTCTCCTGTCCATACGGCGCATAGCGATAAAATGGGAAGCTGCTATCGGGACGGATGGTGATCCACGTGGTCGGATCCTGGGGCGGCTTCTCGCCAATATAATCCTGGAAATCGTCCCATTTCTCCTGATAAAATTTGAGGAGATGAATCTGCTCCTTTTTCGGAATGTCCTTATTCGATTCGGATTCGCCATTGAGCGAAGTCGATAGATACCGCAGCACCACATATCCCAGGTCATGATATTTTTGATTGAAAGCTTTGGCCTCGGCCATTTTTTGGTCGAATTCGGCTCGGGTCACGTTCTCAAAATTCGGAGCGCCGCTGCCGAAGGTGATGGTCATGTTGTTCTGCTTCAAAAATTCCAGCTCCGCTTTCTGACCCAATCGCCAGTGCCCCCAGTCGGTGTTGGGTTGCCAGGTTTCGATTGGTTTGGAACAGAACAAAATCAATAGCATAACAACGAATAAGTGGATTTTAAAGTATGTTTTCAGAAGCATTAGAGATTCTCCTAAATTAATTTTGTTTAGAGTCATGCAAAATAGCTTCGAAGGTCATTTCGAGCGGAGCGAGAAATCTGCATAACCAATTCACACAAGATAGAAATTCCTCACTCCCGCCTGCCAACTGATGGGCGGAGCCGTTCGGAATGACTCAAAATTAAGGTCATTATTAACGCCGTTAGGAATCCGTTGATCGGCCTGGATTAAAGATTAAAGCTCATTCCTGGAAATCAAATTTCTCCCCGCCAGTCGGCGGGTCGAAATGAAATAGACTTGCCTGTCATTCCGAACGGAGTGAGGAATCTGAACGACAAACACGTTTGAACAACCAGATTCCTCACTCCGCTGCGCTCCGTTCGGAATGACATAAATAAGTACTTTTCATTCCAATCCACCAACTGGCTGATCAAAATGACTCAAGGCTGAACTTTGTTATAATTTTTATTGTTGCATATTCATAATTTCCAATTGCCTCTTTACCCAATTACCAAATTACCCAATCGCCCAATTACCAAATTACGAAATCAAATCACTCCCACCACACCACCAATCCTTTGGTGATTTCAGGAATTCGAACCCTCATCTTTCCATCACTCCATTCGCCTGATAGCTCCTGCACCACACCCAAAAACGGCAGAACAAAAACCTTCGTTCCGTGCCTGGCGGGAAAAGTAATGGTGACATTTTGCTCAGGCATCTGCGTGGCGATTTCGTTGCCTTTCAATCCCTTGAAATTGGCCATGAAGACGTGGACTTTATCATCCACTCGGGCAATTTGTGTGCTGACAAACGGCGATGCCTGAATTTCAATTTCGGATTCGTAGCCCAGGCCATCTGTGATATCGGCCTTGAAATTTTCAAGCATATTCATGAAGGACGCAGATTCCAACTCCCCGCTCCAGGCGCTGACATTAAAGCTCTGTCTGGCTTCTTTCATAAATTGTTTCCCAGGACAATCAGGATAATAAATAAAGCGAGTGGGCTGTTTCGACGCCTGGCGCTGCGCCGCATCGGTGATTCCCAGCAATTGGTGAATGGGATTTTTAGCTCGATCCTGCCTGCTCAAATCATACTTGCCTGTCTCGCCTGTGATCAACAGGCTCTTACCTGAATCAACGTAGTGTTGCAGAAATGCCAATTCATCATCAGAAAGGCATTTGACATCTGATAGAATCAATACGCTGCCAGTAAAATTGGACAGATTTCGGGGCGTCAGGATCTGAAATTCCAGATGCGATTGCAGGAGCAGGTGCATCATGCCAGTGAACGATTTGATGAACTCATCGGGAAAATAGTCCCTGGTCTTGGGAGAAAAATAGACGCCGATGGGCGAAATCGGCTTTCGAGGCAAATAAAATGTCTTTTCATGATCGCCGATCCACTTGAAAATTTGCTTGCGGGTTTCAAAATCATTGGAGCCCGACATGACGTGTCCCCTGGCATCCCAGGTGTTGGTGCCTGCCATGACATGCGACAATGCCAGATTTTTCATGGCCTCTTTCGGATCGACGTTTTTCTCGCCATCCCAGGAGTAGCTCAACATCCATGACGCCTTCTCGCCCGCAAACGCCCGAAAGGCATACATCCCCACCATGTAGGTGAACCAATCGAAGGGATTCCGTTCGGCTGAGGTGTAACCGCCAGCGTTGTATTCGTGGGCGATCGCATCCACCACAGGATACATATCGTAAACATCGGCGCCCACTCGCACGGCTTCCTCGCCGATGCCAGGATAGATTTCGGCGATCGTCATGCAGTTGGGATTCGTCGCCTTGACATTCTCATCGATCTCTTTCATAAAATTGGTGAGCGTCTCGATGCGGAAATCGATCCATTTGCGGAAATTGGGATCGCTGAAATCGCCCAGTTTCACGTCGGTTTTGGCATTCAAGCCCGTCTTCTCTTTGAAAGCCGCCACCGTGTAATCATCGAAGCTGGCCCAGCTATCCTCCCAGCCATCGAAATGCGTCATCCAGTAGGGAATATCGACATACACGCCGACGATGCCTGTGGCAGCGATCTGGCGCACCCGTTCCATATAGATTTTTCGCCATTCAGTGGCATAGGGGCTGATCCAGACATCCTCGTCGCCCTCATCGATCCAGAACGCCGTGCCGCCGCCGAAAATAGCAGGCTCGCCCGTGATCTTCCGCTGCACCCAATCGGGATGATCTTTGAAAAAGGTATGCTCGGTCTTGTCGGCGTTGGCCGTGATGCATTCCAACCCAGCGATGTAAACAAAAGCAAAATTTCCCACTTCATGCGCCTTTTTTGCCACAGCCTCGATGGCTTTCAATTTCTCAGCAGGATCGAGAAAGCTCTCATATCGGCCTGGAATATCATTGTCCGTTTCGATGCCAAAGACGTGGGTTTCCGTAGCACTTTTGATAATTTGATCCACCCGATCCAGACTCAGGCCATGTCCCCCGATGCGGACGAAGTGGGTCCAGTTTTGCTGTGATTTCGGCGGTGGAGAGGAACAGCAAATTGAAAGAGTGAGGATTGAAATGATGAAAAAGGATAATGATGGATTCTTTTTCATAATAATTTCCTTCATTTTTTTGATTGAGATGAAGAATATAATTTTTCCAACGGATTGAAACAACCCAACGGCTGCCAAGCCGTGAACTGTAGGACAGGATGGCATCCTGTCCGCCGTGCCGTGAACGAAAAAGCTAAGATCTGAAAGATTGCTAAAGCGCCCTTCTGGATTGGCATTCGCCAATCGGCGGATGTTTCCATGTGTTAGCCTGATGATTCACCATTAGTCTTAAAATATTTATTGACATCTAAAGAAAAAATTAGTATTTTAGTTGAAGATTTAATTGGCTTGAATACCTGTGTCATTATTTTGAATGGCAAATTTTTCAAACTCGGGGCAAATCTGCCATGTCCACCAAAGAAATCATTGCTTATATAGAATCCCTGCCTCTCAGCGATCGTTTTGCCATATTGGAGGCAACATTCAATTTGATCAAAAATGACCTGACCAAAAATCAGGTCACTTTAAATCATCTTGAAGAAGTTCGGCAGCGACGACGGAATTTCAAAATAATTCCTTTCGATCTTGGAGAAGATGTCGCTGTAGATCGAGATCAGATTTATGCTGAGAGAGGCCTTTAATGTTCGCATTAGATACCAATATTTTAGTATATGCTCATAATGCTGCTTCTCCATTCCATCAAAAAGCCAAGTTGTTTGTCGAAAAAATCATTGCAGAAGAGGATGATTTTGGGCATCCAACAATTTGCATTCCATTACAGGTATGCGCCGAATTTATCAATGTGTGCACACGACAAACAATCGAAAAACCATTATCGATATCCGATGCAGTTAAAGAAATACGTCGCTACTCAGACTTCCTCGGAATACCAATTCTCTATCCAAAAATCACCCAATTAGAGACATTCCTTAACCTTCTAAATTTATCAACCACAAGGAAGAAAATTTTTGATGTTTTTCTTGCCGCCACCCTCAAAGATCATCAAGTAAAAGGCCTTTATACTGTCAATGTAGATGATTTCAATGAATATGAATTTTTAAAAGTGATAAATCCCCTTGCTCAAAATCCCTGACCCGAAAAGGATAAAATGAATTACTAACGCACCAACCGACGACAATTCTGCGCCTCTGCCATAATGCTTTTTAATACAATGAATTTTTTTTCAACGGATACCATAAAAGGTTTTATCGGTTAGCGTCATCAATCCGTTGGCAAAAATTATTGAATTATATTCTAACTTCTCCAACGGATTGAAACAACCCAACGGATGCGATCTTTGATTTTGGATTTTAGAATT
>CAZYNP010000064.1:0-33021 GCA_964647995.1 uncultured Cytophagia bacterium | reverse complement strand
TAATAAGCATACATGGATCATGGGGAGCGGATTTTGCCAGTTTGCATGAAACGAATGGAGAATAGGAGCTACTTAGTTTAAATGAAGAATGGGAAAAAATTATCTTTTTTGGTGATCGGATTGGGCTCGGTTGGCAAGCGGCATTTGCGGAATCTCGCTGCGCTGGGCATAGAAAATATTTGGGTGCTGCGGCGAGAAAACAAGCGTCCTGACGATAACGACCTACCTCCCTTCAAAATTGAAACAGACCTCACTGCCGCATTGTCCAGACGTCCCGATGCCGTGATCATCGCCAGTCCCACCTCACTTCATCTGCCGCAGGCGATGGTCGCTGCTGACGCAGGCTGCCACATTCTGATGGAAAAGCCAATTGCCCACACCATGGATGGATTAAATGACCTGCTGCATCTGGTAAAACAAAAAGGGATCATTTTCCAGACCGCATTTCAATTTCGTTTTCATCCCGTTTTACAGGAGATCAAAGCGCTGCTGAAGCAGGGAGCGATTGGCAAGATCGTATCGGTGCAGGTCCATTGGGGAGAATATCTGCCGCTCTGGCACCCCTGGGAAGATTATCGCCAGGGATACAGCGCACGGGCTGATCTGGGTGGTGGCGTGGTGCTCACGCTTTGCCACCCATTTGATTATTTGCGCTGGCTGATCGGCGAGATTACCAGCGTTTCTGCCATGGTTGATAAATTATCCGATCTGGAGATCGATACCGAAGACACAGCAGCCATCATCATTCGTTTTGGCACAGGCACAATTGGCTCGATCTATCTCGATTATAATGAACGGCCGCCACAGCACACCGTTACCATCATCGGGCATCGGGGCAAGATCTATTGGGACAATAGTCTCTCTACCGCTACGATTTATCCTGGGGATGGCCAGCAAGCTTATCGCATCGAGCCACCAGCGGGATTCGAGCGGAACGATCTGTTCAAAGCCGAGCTAAAGCATTTTATCGAATGCATTCAAAATAACCAGCAGCCCATTTGCACGTTGCGAGATGGCATGGCAGCCCTGGAAATGGCGCTGGCCATCAAAAAATCGGCTATTGAGAAAAGGGAGCTTAATCTGGCCATGCAATATTATGACAATAATTTTGGAGCAAAAATATGACCCATCGACAGCAACGCATTTTAGCCATTATTCCAGCTCGAGGCGGATCGAAATCCATTCCTCGGAAGAACATCAAATTGCTGGGCGGATATCCATTGATTGCTTATAGCATTGCGGCGGGACTTAGCTCGAAATTCATCGATCGGGTGATTGTTTCCACAGATGATGATGAAATTGCCCAAATCGCTGAGCGCTGGGGCGCTGAAGTGCCCTTCATTCGGCCCGCTGAATTAGCCGAAGACCATGTCACCGATCTGCCTGTGTTCGACCATGCGATTCGCTGGCTGGAGGAAAATGAGGGCTATCGTGCCGACATTATCGTTCAGCTTCGCCCGACGTCTCCATTTCGGCCCAAGGGCAGTGTGGATGAAGCGATCGAGTTGTTATTGCAGAACCTATCGGCTGATTCGGTGCGGGGTGTAACGCCTTCGGGACAGAATCCTTTTAAAATGTGGCGGGTTGAGAACAATCGCATGGTGCCTTTGCTCCAAGGGTTATTTGATGAGCCGTACAATATGCCACGTCAGAAATTGCCCGCCACCTTCTGGCAGACAGGACATATCGAAGTGATCCGCTATGAGACGATCCGATACAAGCACAGTATGACAGGCACTTATATTATTCCATTTATTATCGATTCCAAATATGCCATTGATCTGGATACATTGCAGCAGTGGGAGTATGCTGAATATTTGTTGGAATTTATTGAAGATGAAATCGATCAACCGCAGGAGTCGCTGGATCGGTTAGAAGAAATCAACGCCCATTTTTCGCTCGCTTTGTGGTAGTGTGGCAATGGAGTTTTAATGAAATTAAAAAATCTAATAGATCATGATCGCTCTGGACCATTATTGGAAAAAGTGTTTTAGGTTCAGGCAACTCAAAATAGGAAATTGTTCGTGACGAAAAAATGATGAGACACAAAATAGTTAGTTGAAATTCAGTGTCAGTTTTTGCTATTCCCTTCTCGATTCTGTAGCCACTCTTCCAGATCAGCTTTATTTCTCATTTTTAATAGAGCTTCGCTTAGGTTTTCAACATCCAAATCGCTCAAAGAAATAATCCTATTCTCTAATTCCTTGTCTACTCGTCCCAGTATGCTTTGCAGTTGTTTGAGAATGATCTTGATCTGTCCTTCCCGAAGACCTAACGTCCGACCTTTTGCCTCACCTTTTTTAATGCCTTTTGCTTCACCTTTTTTAATGCCTTCTGCCACGCCCTTCTCCCAGCTTTCCTCCAGCCATTCCTTTACAAAAGTAGATTCTTTTAACATGTTATACTCCTCATAAAATAGTTCTTTGACAATTTGATCTTTGAATTTCCGAAAAGCCACCATAATTGCCACAGCTAACAAATCACTTTGTTCTCGCTCATCCTTTAGGGTCTTTATCAACGCCTTCTCTTCAAGGATGGTTTTCTCGGTCGGCTTTTCTTCAAACAAAACTAATAATGGCGCCAACTCTTTGAATTCACCGCTCCGAATCCGCTCTTTGTAATCCCAGAGCAGAATGCGACTGAACTCAGTTCGGGTTGTTGCACTGCCAACTTTTGCAATATATTCGTTCGGAAAAGTGCGATAGTCGCCTCTTTCTAAATATACAATAACCGTTATCACTTCCACCAAATAGGAAGCAGATAAAAGACCATTCTTGGCATGAAACCGAAAAAGATCACTTTTGCTGGGCTGCGTGATGAATTCCAGACTGACGATCTTTTGTTGCTCCTTTTCGAGAAAACGGAAAATTTTATCCGAGCGATGTTCCGCAACGTTGATGACACTATCTTCGACCTTTTCAAATTGAACATCAGGATTATCGCCGAACAGCAATTTATGAAACACATGCGGATATCGTGCTGCGAGAATTTTCAGGGCACGATCTAATTCGAACATGCTGCCTCCCTTTGCTTATGCTGGTTTAAATTAAACAAAAAAAATATCTTTGTCAAGCCAAAAATTTGAAGAATTAAAAACGAATGATGTATAGCAGCGGGACAATTGCATTTAATTTATTTTGTGAATTGCATTCGAATTCAGGCAGGTTTCGTCAGGACGCAAGTCAGGCTTTTAGGCAGCTTATTCTATCAAGATTATCGCTATTCAGGCTTTGCTAAAAAGCCAAGATGATTTAAGTCAAGATAATTAAAGATGAAAATTAATTGTCTCGACTTTATCAATCTAGCAATTATAAAAAATAGTTTAGCTTAATAGTTAACAGGCTTGTCTTATTCCGCCAAAATCAATTCTGGTTCATGGAAGGTTTTTTTCATGACGGTTTCAACAAGATAAAGTAAGAAATATACCAGGACTCCCATTCCCAAAAACAAGTAAAATACCAAAAATCGCCATCCTGTGGTAAGCAATCCCAGTGAGCGGTGAGGGAGAAACGGGGCAAAGATCAAATAAAACGAAGCCTCTGCACCACCAGATGCCCCTGGCGTTGGAATAAAAACCGATAGAGTGAAAACCAACCATTGCAATACAAAAAACAAAACAGGGTCTGTTGCCAATCCCAGACTGGCTACCAGTGCAGTGATCACCGAATAGCGACAAATCCATTGGAATCCCGTTAGTATGCTGGTCGCCATAAACCTTCGCTTGCCTCTTTTGGCGATTAGCATATAAGCAGATTTAAATTCTATAAGAACATTTTTCCCTTTAGATTTTATTCGTTGCATGAACGAAAGCGAATGGTTTGCTGGCGCATTTATTTTGCGTGTTTTAAATTTAGGGAATACGGCTATTGTAAGCCAGATGATGATACACAACATCAAAATTAAAGCAGCGAACCAGATCAGATTGGCGTGAAGGCGATCATAAAAAGCACCTAAAAATGGGAGGTGCCAGGCAGCGCTGAGCGTTAGGGCTGTTGGGATGGCAACGACAAAAAAGGCCAGATCTTCAAATGTCGTAATCGTCGCCAATGACAATGCAGCGCCCGAGGCCATCTTTTCCTGAATTAATAAAGCTGTTTTTACAGGTGCACTCCCGACGGCAGAGGGCGTGATGGCTGCACCGAACTCGCTGATGAGGATAATTCTGAACGTCTGGAGGAAGGTCAATTTAGTCCCCAAAAATCGAGTCCAGATGAACAATCGCAGCGTATTGGCGAACCAGGGCAACATTACCATCAGAATCGCCAATGCGAAATAGCCAGGTGAAAAATTCGTTAACTTCATCCAGACATCTCGATCGCTGCCTCCAAGAGCAAAAGCAAGATTGATCAGCAATCCTATCGGCAGGATTATCATCATTTTTTGGATCATCTTTGACAACTGAAAAGGAGTCCCCGCATTGACTTGCTCTGCTGACATCTGCTTCCTCAATTGCTAAATTCCATTTTTAATTAAAAAGTAAAATCTTGACTTTACATTTAGATTACAGGAAAATTACAATTGACTTACCAACGGAATTTGATTTTCAAGTTCATACGATTGTCACCAAATTTACTTCTAATTTTAACCTGCTTGTAACAGAACCTTAACCTGACTCCGATAAATTCTGTCTTATAAATTAAATCATTTAAAATATAGCTCGAGTGATTGATCATGGAATCGTTTCAATTAGAAAATAAAGTGGCTGTAGTTACGGGGGCCCTGGGCTTGCTCGGCAAACATCACTGTCACGCATTGGCAGAGGCTGGGGCCAACGTCGTTGTTTGTGACCTGAACGAAGAACAATGTGTCCAGTTTGCCGACCTGTTACCCACCGAATCGATGGGAATTTTTCTGGATGTCACCCGTGCCAGATCAATTCAAAATTTGCTCGATGAAACGCTCAAGAAATTTGGTCAGGTTGACATCCTGGTCAATAATGCCGCTATCAATGATATGTTCGAAACGCCAGCATTGGCGGCGGAACAATCCAGATTTGAAAATTATCCGCTGGAGATGTGGCAAAAATCGCTGGACGTGAATATCACGGGCGTTTTTCTCTGTTCGCAAATCATCGGCAGCCAGATGGCCCAACAGGGCAAGGGCAGCATCATCAATGTGGCGTCCACCTACGGGATCGTGGCGCCCGATCAATCGCTTTATCGCAATCCCGATGGCAAGCAGTTATTTTACAAATCACCTGCGTACCCAACCACCAAAGGCGCTGTGATTGCTTTCACCAAATTTTTAGCCGCTTACTGGGGCAATTCGGGGGTCCGAGTGAATGCGCTGTCGCCTGGAGGCGTCGAAAATGGGCAGGATGAATTTTTCGTTGCCAACTATTCAAAAAAGACTCCGCTGGGCCGAATGGCTCGGCCAACCGATTACAAAGGCGCCATCGTGTTCCTTGCCAGCGATGCTTCCAGTTACATGACGGGCGCAAATTTGGTCGTCGATGGAGGGTGGACCGCATGGTAGCTCAGAAGCAAAATTCGGATTCGATCCAGCAGAAAGCGAGAAAGATTAAACTGTTGCTCACCGACAGCGATGGCGTTCTCACCGATGGCGGGGTGTATTACTCCGACCGTGGCGAGGAGCTGAAACGCTTTAATATTCGAGATGGCATGGGCGTCGCCCGATTGCGCAGCGTTGCTGGTGTCGAAGTGGGGATCGTGACGGGTGAATTTTCGGCTTCGGTTAAAAAAAGGGCCGAAAAACTGTCGATTATCGAATACCATCCTGGGGCAAGTGATAAAGTGACGGTTCTAAAAGAAATCATGGATCGAAAAAATTTGACCGCCGAGGAGATCGCCTATATTGGCGACGACACCAATGACGTGGAAGTGATGAAGCTGGTGGGCTTATCCGCCTGTCCTGCAGATGCCCTGCCTTTCGCCAAAAGCGTGGCCGATTACATCTGTCAGAACAACGGCGGTCATGGCGCTTTTCGGGAATTTGCGGAGTTCATCATCGCAGCGAAATCTGTAGCGTAGAGCACAGGACCCATCTTTCCCAAAGCTCAAGGTTTTCGCAATGTTATTAGGCAATCAAAATCTGGAATAAATAACTTTCCTGGAGCTTTTAGCTTTAATAACACTGTTAAAATCCAAAATCGATAATCAACTCAATTGGAGAAGCTATGCTCAATTCAAAAAAAGTGAAAATCGGCAATCGTCTGGTAGGAGATGGCGAGCCTGTCTATGTCATTGCTGAAATTGGCATTAATCATAACGGCTCTTTGGAAATCGCTAAAAAGATGATCGACGGAGCAGTATTCGCTGGCTGCGATGCTGTTAAATTTCAGAAGCGTACGCCAGAAATCTGTGTGCCAATGGATCAATGGTACATCGAGCGTGAGACGCCCTGGGGCCGCATGACGTATATCGAATATCGTCACGCCATGGAATTTGGGGAAGACGAATTTGCTGAAATTTCTCGCTATTGCAAAGAGCGGAACATCGACTGGTTTGCTTCCTGCTGGGATGAAGAAGCCGTGGATTTTATCGAGCAATTCAATCCTCCATTATATAAAGCAGCATCTGCAAGTTTGACAGATCTAAATTTGTTGAAAAAAATGCGAGCCACAGGCAAGCCAGTTATGCTGTCCACAGGCATGTCCACCATGAAACAGATCGAAGCTGCGATACGAACTATCGGCATGACGAATCTGCTGATCGCTCATTCCACTTCGGCTTATCCCTGCAAAAACGAGGAATTGAACCTGCGCATGATTACCACGCTGAAAGAGCGCTACCCCAATGTCCCCATCGGCTATTCTGGTCATGAGGTTGGGTTGGCAACCACCTGGGCCGCCGTAACACTTGGCGCCACCTTTGTCGAGCGACACATCACACTGGATCGGGCGATGTGGGGCACCGATCAGGCGGCATCGGTGGAAATTTTGGGCATGCATCGGTTGGTGCGAAATATTCGGGATATTGAAAAGGCGTTAGGAAATGGCATCAAGCAGGTCTATCAAAGCGAATTGGAAGTAATGAAAAAATTGCGGCGGGTGCGCCACGAATATGAATATGCCTAAGGCAGTGGCTGCAAATTTCAAGTTCCAAAATGATCAAATTACAAATAAATTTCAAATTCAAAATTTCAATGTTCAAAATGAAGTTAGTTGATTTTATTCGAAATTGTAGTACTTAGCAAAAGAATGAATTTTAAGGGTCAGTTTGGAATTTGAGAATTTGGGTATTGAAATTGATCCGCCAGTTGTCGGACAGGATTGAAATTTGGCTTTTGCCACTGGGAAGTTTTACAATAAATAAAAACTGGAGCCAAAACCACTGATGAAAATCGCACACTTTTCAGACTTACATATCTGTCAGAAATCTCGACCCAGGAACCTCGAACGAACAAAGCTGTTGATCGATTATGCGCTGAAACAGGAGACCGATCATTTTGTGTTTACGGGCGACCTTGTTCATCTGGGTAACAAGGAGGACTTTATCGCTTTACGCAATCTGCTGGATGAGTTCAATTTGTTGGATTCTTCCAGGGTCACGTTGGTCATTGGAAATCACGATATTTTTGGCGGTGTCTATTTTGCGGAAGATGTGTTGACGTTTCCCCATAAATGCGAAGGCATCGATTATCACAAGAAGCTAATCGAATTTAAAAATTATTTTTTTGAGACGTTTGAAAATACGTATTTTCCAGCTACCAATGATCCTTATCCATTTGCCAAAATCCTGGGCAATGTGGTGTTGATCGGCTTGAATTCCATTCATCCCTATTCTCGATGGAAAAATCTTTTTGCCTCGAAGGGATTGGTGGGAAAAGAGCAACGTGAAAATTTCAAACAGATTCTATCTCGAACCGAATTTCGGGATAAAATGAAAATCGTACTCATCCATCATCATTTTCGAAAAGTATCCCACCGCTGTTCGCTTTTCGCCAATACGCTGCTCCGAAATATCGAGACCTACGGCAACAAATTGAAAAATCGGAAGCAAATTGCCAGGCTACTCGGCAAATATAAAGTGGATCTGATTCTTCACGGCCACGAACATGATTCGCATGAGTATTTTTACAAGGGACTACATTTTATGAATGCAGGAGGTTGTATTGAGAAAAATAATCAAGATGAATTACAGCTCAATTTTGTCACCGTTGCTAAAAATACAATCAAAACAGAAATAAGAAAAATTTCGAATCATAGTATTTGGGAATACGAAGCGAGTCAAAATTCAGATCTGGTTTTGTTAAGCTGAAGTGTCCCCTGATCAGCTATTGAAATACATGGATGATCGCTCAGGTTAGCTGCAGTAATCGATTGCATCCTTAACTGCTGAACCAATTTTCAAGCCTATAAGTGTAAACTTTTTTCATAGACATTCAAATTCAACTTTCCTCCAGTTATGTTGCGCTAATTAAATTAACGTCTTAATGAAATGATTGGAACATTCCCTTCACAATTTCATCAAATATGTTACAATTTAATCAAGAGTAGATACTATGAAAGGTTTAAAAATTAAATTCGCTCTGATCACAGTCATTCTAATCGCTGCAATAAATAGCTATGCCAGCACGCCCAAAAACGTCATCCTCATGATCAGTGACGGCTGTGGCTATAACCATATTGATGCTGCCAGCATTTTTGAATATGGAAAAACTGGAACGCAGGTTTATGAACAGTTTCCCATCAGATATGGGATGAGCACCTATTCCACCAACGGCTGGGGCTATGGGGCTCAGCGTGCCTGGGTTGATTTTAACTATGTGCTCGAAAAAACCACCGATTCAGCAGCCTCAGCCACGGCCATGGCAACAGGAAAAAAGACCTACAATGGCGCTATTGGTGTGGATAGCAATCGAGCGCCGATTAAAAATGTGGTTGAGCTGGCGGAAGAGCTGGGAAAAGCCACTGGCGTCGTGACCAGTGTGCCGTTCAGCCATGCCACTCCCGCCGCATTCGTCGCCCACAATGACAGCCGAGCCAACTATGCGGCCATTGCCGAGGAGATGATCCTCCGTAGCCCACTGGAAGTCATCATGGGGGCAGGTCATCCTGGCTACGATGAAAATGGACGGTTGAAATCGAACGGTTCATTCAAATTTGTCGGCGGCCAAAATCTCTGGCAAACATTGCTTAAGGGTCTGGCGGCCAGTGATGCCGATGGCGATGGCGTCGCCGATCCGTGGCATTTGATCCAAACACGTGAGCAATTCCAGCGGCTTATGATCGGAGCCACGCCCAAACGGGTGATCGGCATTGCGCCAATCGCCGAGACCCTGCAGCAACAGCGAGATGGCGACAAGAAGGCAGCGCCGTTTGCCGTACCGTTCATTGAAACCGTCCCCACTTTGGCGGAAATGACTCTGGCAGCGCTGAACGTTCTGGATAATGATCCCGATGGATTTTTTGTGATGATCGAAGGCGGCGCAGTGGACTGGGCGGGTCATCATAATCAATCGGGCAGGATGATCGAGGAAGAAATTGACTTCAATCGAGCTGCTGCCGCCGTGGTGCATTGGGTGGAGCAAAATAGCAACTGGGATGAAACGCTGGTGATCGTCACAGCAGATCATGAGACGGGCTATTTGACGGGACCACATTCTGGCACTGATGAAAATGGCGCTCCCATCTGGAATCCCATTGAAAATCGGGGCAAAGGCATTTTGCCAGGCATGGAGTGGCATAGCGGAAGCCATACCAATTCGTTGGTGCCATTTTTTGCCAAAGGCGCTGGCAGCGAGTCCTTTCATCAATTTGCTGATGAGATTGATCCGATAAGGGGAAATTATTTGGACAATGCAGAGGTGGGAAAGGCGTTGTTTTTGATGCTTGAACAGGTGGATAGATCTCAGTAAAGCATTCCTGATCACTGAATTGAATGGACACGGAATTGAAATTTTTATGGCTTTTTTTCCGTGTAATCCTTCTGACCGATAAATCCCAAATTTCAATTTCCGAAATTCCAATCTACAGTTGCTGAAACCAGAACGTTTGAACATTTGAGTTTGAGAATTGAATTTTATTTGTATTTTGGAGTTTGAGATTTGATTATTTTTTTATTCTGGCTTCCTGATGTTTTTTTCATGATATCCCCAATTCGATAGCAGGCGCTAAATTATATAGCAGGCCGTTTTCAGTTCATTTACTAAGTACATGATTTCATAATTTTTTTTGGCGCTTAATCCTATTCTGCTGAAATATTCAGAGCCAGAAACAATTAGATTTGTTTAGCACAATTTTATTTCAGTTATCAAAATTTGGTTTAATGGACGAGATCCATTAAACCTTATTAACCTTAGTACCCTATGATTACCCGCCGATACTCAACCTTATTAGCTTATTTTTCGTTTGATTAATATCCCTGATAGGATAATAAGGTTCGTGAGGTCCTGGTCGGGTTTGTTACTAAGGTTAATCAGGTTTTTTATCAGCCAGGGGAATGGATCAAATCCTATCGACCATGTTGACCCTGTTACAGCCTTTCATAATTTCTTGCAGGATTATTTAAGGATCAACCCGCTAATTGCATCCTACTGAATGGAAATAGTCAAAGTCAGAAGGAATTAGTACTGCTAAGCGAGATTTTATTTTTCATTGCTGGACGTTTTCGAACCCTACAAGGAGTTTTGAAATGGAGCACTAAGCTATCAATATCATCTGTGCCATCAAATTAAAACAAAAAAGCATTGACTTTTTGATATAATTTTGTTATTTAAAGAAATGATAAATCTTACCAAAAAGATATGAGCCATGAGTTTTAAAGGTGCCTAACATGCACTCTTTAAAAAAAACCGTCCTTCCGATTTTGCTGGCAACGATCTGGATCAGCTTTTCCAAATTTGTGAGGAATGAGCTATTGGTCAAGTCATATTGGACGGGGCATTACCAAAAGCTCGGACTTGTTTTTCCGTCTGCACCGATCAATGGTGCGATGTGGGGACTATGGTCGCTATTATTTGCTTGCGCCATTTTCATCATTTCTAAAAAATTCTCTTGATGCAGACCACTTTACTTTCCTGGTTTGTTGGTTTTGTGCTGATGTGTGTTGTCGTCGAAAATTTAGGAGTATTGCCAGGCGGATTGTTGTATGTCGCTGTGCCGTTAAGTTTGGTTGAGGCGTTTCTGGCGGCTGTTTATTATTTTTAAAATGAAAAGGTGAAAGCTATTTCTTTTATTAAATGGAGGATGGGATGACCAATAAAGTTCTGGTGGCTTATGCCACCAAATACGGTGCAACAGCAGGGATCGCCGAAAAAATCGGTCAGGTGCTTGATCAAGCAGGTCTGGAGGTCGAGGTTTTGCCAGTGCAGCGTGTAAAAAACCTGGATCACTACCATGCCGTGGTACTGGGCAGTGCGACATACATCGGTCGCTGGCGCAAAGAAGCAGCGAAATTTTTAAAGTCGAATGAGAAGCTGCTGGCGGATAAGCTGGTGTGGCTGTTTTCCAGTGGTCCGACGGAAATGGGCAATATCGAGGAATTGATGAAAGGCTGGCGCTTCCCCCAATCGCTGCAAGCTATCGCTGACCGCATCCAGCCAAAAGATATTACTATTTTTCATGGCGCCATTGATTTCGAAAAATTGAGCTGGATCGAGAAATGGATGATCAAAAAGGTCAAAGCCCCGATTGGGGATTTTCGAGATTGGGAGGCGATTGCTTCCTGGGCGAAATCTATCGCTGATGTGCTGAAAACCAATTTTTCCTAATGCCTCACCTGGGTATGAAAAATGGAACAAAGTGGTATTCACCAGTTCATAAAAAAATGATGTCACAAAAACTGAATTGACATAATATTTTCTTTAATCCGTAACAGATCATTAATATAAAATGATTAAAATAATTTTAGAGGAGAATTTCCCATGATCGAATCAAACTGCGCCACCTGCGCTTTTAGGGCAAAATACGATAATAATCCCAAATCTTTTCTGGGCCGAATCTGGCGCTGGCATGCCAACTGGTGCCCTGGCTGGAAATCGTATATGAATTCACTGGCTGCTGCGGAGCGGCTGGAAGTGGCTAAAAAATATGATATGAAAAAGTATCTGAACTGAATAATTTTTTAAACGCTCAGACGCAACGGTTCAGAGAAAAAGCACCTACCATGGTCGCAAACCCTTGAGAGGGTGGGGGGACATGATTTTTCCAACGGATAAATGAACCCAACTGATTTCAATTTTCCCGGCGCAGCTTTTACAAGAATTATTATTTAAATTGACCTAATTGATCTAATTTCTAATTGATCTAAAAAAATCACAATGACCAATGCTCCAGGTTTTTTTATCTTTCGGTTAATTAGTCATTAAATTGGGGCGATGCATAAAGGCAGCGCACTCCGCAGTGTTTAAAGAGAGGAAAAAAACACGAAATCTGACGATCCACAAAGGGCAGCAGACTACGATCAGCTTGCTCGAAAATATCAATGGTTCGGTCCCGAGATTCTATTTGGCTTATGCTATGAATTGGTCAAACCAGGGGATAAGCTGTTGGATATTGGCATCGGGACGGGGCTGTGCTCCTCCTTATTTTTTATGCATGGGCTGAAAATATACGGTCTGGATAACTCCGATGAAATGCTGGCGATGTGCAGACAAAAAGGGATTGCAACTGAGTTGAAAAAATGGGATTTGTTGGATACACCGCTCCCTTATGCCGATGGTCAATTCGACATCATCATTTCTGGCGGCGTGTTTCATTTTCTTGAAGATTTGCAGCCGATGTTCAAAGAGGTAGCCCGCATCATCAGGCCACATGGTATATTTGCGTTTACCAATAAGACAATCCCCGATGAATTTCCGATTGATTGCTACTCTGAAATATCAGAAGGTAGCAGTTGGATTTTTTCTTTCAGCGATGATTACATTGGTGACCTGTTGAATCAGAATGATTTTCGGCGACTTAAAGAAGTTAAATTTTTTGTCCTGGATGAGGAAGAAAAAGACATGCTATTAAAAGGTTATGTTGTTCAGAAAATACTGAAAGGAAAATAAATGAAAAAAATTATGATTATCGGTTCTGGAATCGGCGGGCTAACAGCTGGCAACCTGCTGGCAAAAAAAGGCTATCAAGTCACCATCTTTGAGTCGCACAACAAGCCAGGAGGCTATACCGCAGGTTTCTGGCGCAAGGGTTTTTACTTTGAAAGCGGGACATTGTCGTTTGAGTCGTCCAATATGATTTTCAAGGCCATGCGTGAGCTGGGTGTGTTCGATAAAATTGAATTTGTCAAACAGAAATCCCGATGGGTATCGGCTGATTTTGACGGTGTGCCAGAAACGTTCGATGATTTTAAAAATATCTTTTTCTCGGCTTATCCTGACGAAAAAGAAAGGCTCGATAAATATTTTAAGGAGGTCGATAAAATGGTTCGGGCATTCATGCCGTTCATGGCAGAAAAAAAACGCCTGTTCGATACCATTAGCAGCGGCTTCAATATTTTCCAGATTTATCGTAAATATGGTAATCTGCGCATTGGCGATTTTACTGATCGGTTTTTTCCAAAAGACACGGTGTTGAATCGCTTTTTTCGCAACATCGGCTATCCCGATATGGCCTCCTGGATTCTGGGCGGAGCCATTGTCACTTTGTTTGACGATTATTGGACCGTGAAAAATGGCATGCAATCCTGGGCCGATGCGCTGGCTGAGCAATTTAGAAATTATGGCGGTGAGCTAAAATTAAAAACTCAGGTGGACAAAATCCTGACGAAGGATGGGAAAGCGATTGCTGTCTCTAGCGATAATAAGACTTACGAAGCCGATTATGTCATTTCTGCCTGCGATTATAAAAAAACATTTCTGCAACTGCTGGATGCGCCAGCTTCGATACCGCCCGATTGGCTGGAAAAAATCCAGAACACCGCAGTATCCGAGGGTATTTTTACCGTCTATTTGGGATTAAACTTGCCGTACGACCAGCTTGAATCGTATCTCAAAATCCCGCACATCTTCTATTTTGATGATCAGCCGGGACTGGATATCCACGATTCAAGTGACGAAAATTATTTTGATAAATGCTCGATTACGCTGTATTCACCCTCGTTGATGAATCCAGCCCTGGCGCCAGCGGGAAAATCCTCGCTGATGCTGCAAGTCGTTGCCCCCTATCGCTGGCTGAACAACTGGGGTGGCGGCGATCGCCAGCAATATCGGCAATTGAAACAGCAGGCGAAAAACGCCGTGCTTAACAAAGCCTCGGTGATCATTCCAGGCTTGAAAGACATGATCGCCTTCGAAGATGCGGCCACGCCTTTGACTTATGAGCGATACACCCAAAATACCGATGGCGCCACCTCGGCCTGGAGCTGGAATCCGAACAATAAATTCTATAAAAAATTCGGCAGGATGTATGTTGAAACGCCCATCCCGAATCTGTTCATCGGCTCCTGCTGGGCCAACCAGATCGGCGGTGTGCCTGGCGCAGTGGGTGCGGCGTATCAATGTGTGAAGAAGATTGGATGAATGAAATTCCCTGTCAGAGGGTGGCAAGCTTTAATTGACCTAATTGATCTAATTTCTAATTGACCTAATTTCTAATTGGTCTAATTTCATAAAAAGGATGTTTGCGGCGATGGCGACCGCGTTTGCCATTTCGGGTGTTCGAACCGGGATGGTGATTGCGCTCACTTTTTGATATAGCTCCAGGCCAGTTCGTCAGAGTCCCCATAGTGGCGTTGCAACATCCTCAGTTGCGCTGTTAAGTTTTGAATGATTTCTTGATAGTCTGCATGATGATAGAGATTATTCAACTCATGCGGATCCTGCTCCAGATCATAAAACTCCCAGGCATCGATGTCATAATAGAAATGGATCAGCTTGTAGCGCCTGGTGCGCAGGCCATAGTGGCGCTTCACCTGATGCCAGCCCGGATATTCGTAGTAATGATAATAGATGGCTTCACGCCAATCTTTCGGTGTTCGGCCGTTTAAGAGGCGTCGGAGGGATCGACCCTGCATCGCATCAGGAATTTTCATGCCAGCCAGATCCACAAAGGTCGGTGCAAAATCCAGATTCAAAACCAGGTCGTGGTTCACCGTGCCGCCGCGGATTTCTTTGGGGTATCTCATAATCAAAGGCATTCGCAGCGACTCCTCGTACATGAACCGTTTGTCGAACCAGCCGTGTTCGCCCAGATAGAATCCCTGATCCGAAGTGTAAACCACCAGCGTATTTTCGGCCAACCCGCTATCCTGCAAATAATCCAATACCCGGCCGACATTGTCATCCACCGAGGCAATGCAACGCAGATAATCTTTGATGTATGCCTGATATTTCCATTCTACCAACTCCCGGCCTTGCAAATTCGCCTTTTTGAAAGCATCATTTCTGGGGTTGTATGCTGCCTCCCAGGCTTGCCGCTGCTGTGGGGTCATTCTTTTTAAGTCATTAAAATAGGCCAATTGCAGGCCCTTTAAATTGGTGGAATCGCCTGCTGCCGGCACTTTCAGATCATACGCCAGATTCGCATGCTGGGCAATGGTCATCTCTTGCTGCCGGGCGGCATCGCTGCGTGTTGCGTAATCATCAAAAAAAGTTTCCGGCAGGGGGATATCCCTCTCGTTGTACATGCTCAGATGCTTTTCATCCGGCATCCAGTTGCGGTGCGGTGCCTTGTGATGCAGCAAGAGACAAAAGGGGCGGCTTCGATCGCGGTGATCCAGCCAGTCGAGACTGAAATCGGTAATCAAGTCGGTAGCATAGCCGACATAGTTTTTCAGAGTTCCCAGCTCGATAAAATCGGGATTATAATATTGTCCCTGATCGGGTAAAACACTCCAGTAGTCAAACCCGGTGGGATCGCTTTTCAAATGCCACTTGCCGATGATTGCGGTTTGATAGCCTGCTTGTTGCAATAATTTCGGGAATGTCATCTGACGGCCATCGAAAGTTACCTTATTGTCGATCTGTCCGTTGATATGACTGTACTTCCCGGTCAGCATTACGGCCCGACTCGGCGCACAGATGGAATTGGTAACAAAACTATTGGCAAAACGCATCCCCTCGGCTGCCAGCCGATCGATATTGGGAGTTTGATTGATGTTGCTGCCATAGCACCCGATGGCCTGGGAAGCATGATCATCCGTCATGATAAATAAAATATTGGGACGGCTGGATCGGCCGCAGTTTAAAAATGCCGAAGGGATCATGAGCGCCGAAGCACCCAGCGCCGTGCGCTTTAGAAATTCCCGACGCGATGTTTTCGTTTTTTGCATGATTTTTTCCTCCCACTGGTTCACTTTCGATGTTCAGGCCAATGATCCAGCGTTCTACGTGCTCGCTCCGTTGTCAATTCATTGGGCCCAGCGCAGGTTATCTATTCTGCTTCAATGGAAACAAGTCCGATTCGGTACCTGCGGTGCGCAGCAAATCCTTCATCCTGGCAATGATGGCGGGCTGCTGATCGGCCAGATTACAGTTCTCCCCGGGATCATTCACCAAATCGTACAATTCGATGAGCTGATCAAGCGCCAGTCGAACGGCTTTCCACCGACCCATTCGGATTGCCTGTTGCCCCTGGTATTCCCAGTAGAGATAGTCGTGCTCTGGTTGCTCTTTGCCCAGCAAGGTCGGCAACAGAGAGATGCCATCCACCGCGACTGGCACTGGTGCATCAATGATTTCGGCAAAGGTTGGATAAAAATCCCAGCAGGCAGAAATGTGATCGGAAGTCGTTCCTGGTGCTATTTTGCCTTTCCACCGCGCAATCATGGGGACGCGCAGGCCGCCCTCGTAAACCGAGCCTTTGTAATTTCTAAAGCCACCAGTGCTGTGAAAAAATTCCGGATCGGCACCGCCATGAGGCCAGGCCGCGCCGTTGTCGCTGGAAAAGATAATGAGCGTTTGTTCATCGAGTCGCAGCGTTTTCAGCAGGTCCAAAATCCTTCCGATCTCGGCATCCATTCGCGTGATCATGGCCGCATAGGTCGCCCTGGGTGTGCGATTAGGCAAATAGCCTTGTTCACCCTGGTAAGGAATTTCGGGAAATTTTCCCTCATACTCTGCCAGCGCTTCATCCGGAACCTGGAGCGCCAGATGGGGAACGGTAAGCGGCAGATAGAGAAAGAACGGCCTGTCCTGATTGGCTCGGATGAATGACAATGCTTCCTGCACCAGCAAATCCTGCGAATATAGCCGGCCAGAGTAACGTCGGTAGGACGCAGGATCCGAGGGATCATTATCCTGTGGCAGTGGCTGATGCGGGGAAAAGTATTCGTTCCCTTGAAGAATCTCTTTTTGATGATTTCGCCACAGGTGAGTTGGATAATAATTGTGCGCCTGGCGCTGGCAAAGATAGCCAAACCAGAAATCAAATCCCTGCTGATTGGGATGGCCGCAATCATCAGGCCCACCCAGACCCCATTTGCCAATCGCGGCGGTCACATAGCCTGCTCGCTGCATCAGTCTGCCAATCGTCTCGGTATTGGGCAGTAAAGGGCGCTGTCCTTCGATGCGGGGATCGTGCCACACATCCCCGCGCTCGTTCATTTCGTCGTTGCCGCGAATGTAGGCATGGCCGATATGCAGGCCAGTCATCAGGGCGCATCGCGAGGGTGCGCAGACCGGGCTTCCCGAATAGTGCTGCGTGAATCTCATCCCTTCTGATGCCAGACGATCGATATTGGGCGTTCTAATCTTTTGCTGACCATAGCAACCCAAATCTCCATAGCCCAGATCGTCAGCCAGAATGAAAATGATGTTCGGTGGTTTGGTGTTCGTCTGATGAGAAAAACGACCGCTGATTGGGAGCGAAGCACTGGCGACGGCAAGGCTGGTAGTTATGATAAATTGGCGACGCTTCATCGGGCGTTTATTCATATTGGTTTCTCCCGCAACATTTTTTGAATTTTTTTCCGCTACCACACGGACAGGGATCGTTTCGGCCAATGTTGCGCCCGGGAAAACCTTTGTCTCGTTCCAGTGACCATTGCATTACCTTGGCCGGCGGCCGTTGCTGACGCAGCTCATTGGCCATGAATCGCATATAGGGATCGATATGGTTAAAAAATCGTTGGTAACCCCGGCACAGGTAATTCAATCCCTTCTGCCCATCGGGAGCCGTCATAAAACGATTTTTGGGGCATTCGCCGTGGCAGGCAAACAGAACGGTGCAATCCCGGCAGTATTGGGGCAAGGTGTCTCGTTTATCCTGTCCAAATTTAATCTGCTGTTCCGTCAACACCAGGTCCGCCAATGGCTGCTGGAGGATGTTTCCTAACCGATTTTTAGGATAAACGAAATGATCACACGAATAAAGGTCGCCATTGTGTTCCAGTGCCAGCGCCTGGCCACAGGTCTCGGTGAATAAGCAGAGGCTTTGCGGAAGATGCAGCCAGCTTTGCAAGGCCACTTCAAAGGTTTGAATGTACTGGCGGCCGACATCCTTCCGGACCCACTCATCAAAGATTTCGATCAAGAATCGCCCAAATGGCTCGGGTTCAACGGACCATTCTGTTACCGCAGCTTCGGCATCGTCCGGCGAAGCGAGCCGAGCCATGTCTGACGATGGGTGCTGAGATTGACGCTCGACAATGGGGATGAACTGAATAAAGCCGCTGCCCACCTCTTTGAGAAAGCGATAGACTGCCAGCGGCTGCTGGGAATTGGCACGATTGACGACCGTCAGAATGTTAAAATCCACGCCGTGCTTTTTCAACAGTTCCAATCCCCGCAGCACCCGGGAAAACGAGCCCTGGCCAGCTTTATTCACCCGATATTCATTGTGGAGCATCTCCGGGCCATCCAGCGACAAACCGACCAGAAATTTATGTTGAGCCAAAAATTCACACCACTCATCGTTCAGCAGGACACCATTGGTTTGAAAACCGTTTTCGATGCGTTTGCCATTGGCATATCGCTGCTGCAACTGGATTGCTTTTTTAAAAAAATCGATTCCCAGCAGCGTTGGCTCGCCGCCCTGCCAGGCAAAATTGACCAGAGGTATTTCATTGGTAGCAAGGTACTGCCTGATAAACGATTCGAGCACCTCATCGGACATCCGCCAATTGGTTGAAGCTGGGTATAGATTTTCTTTTTCAAGGTAAAAGCAATAGCTGCATTGCAAATTGCAGATAGGACCGATGGGCTTAGCAAGCAGGTGAAAAGCTAAGTGATGCTGGTAATCGATGTTTTTGCTCCGAATTATTGTTGAGGTGCTCTTTTTCATTTGTTCAAAAGGAATTTTTAATCTATATTCTTAAAAAGCATTCTTTTATTAATAATGTCTGTACATCGGCAAAAATTAGTTTATAAGAGATTTCAATGGATATAGGAATCCTCATGTCGGTTAGTAATCAGCTGACGATGGCGTTCATATCAAATATTTCTTAAAATGCCCAATATAATATATTTTCAATTTCCTCTGTTGGCTGGGACCCTTTGCGGCCTAAATTCACATAATCTTCCTTTTTCTTTTCTTTAAGAGCTAACTTCTTCTCCTTTTTCTTCTGTTGTTCTGCTCGATTTCGCTCGGCGAGGCAAGTGAGTTTTATAATTGTAGTTGTTGAAAGCTTTTTTTGGGGTCTAAGTTGTTCCGCTTTTGCCAAATCCCCCGCTTCAAAAATAATTCCTAATAAATCGCCGATCTTTTTAAATCCCAAAGTATCTTCTCCCATAACCTGACTGAACATAGCTACTGCCATACTATCCTGGTCTGCGGTCGCATAAATCAGTCCTAGATTTAAACGGATACCATCGGCATGTTTACCGGTTGCGTATGTCAAACCTTTGAGATAGTAATGCTGTGCAGAATCCAATTTACCGGTCAAAAAATAGAGATTACCGAGGTTATTAATTGCCAAAAAATTGGTGCTATCTTTGGCAATGAGTCTATCAAAATGTGGTCTGGCTTTCTCTATTTGATTTTGATACGCATAAGTGATGCCCAATTCATTTCGCAACTGGATACTATCTGGATATTGAGCGACCTGGCTTTCTAATTTTACCAGATGTTGTTGGCTAATCTGATCGAATTGTTTTTTCTCCTGAGCCAGGTTCTGTTGTGGATAAATTAAAAAGGGCTTCAGAAATTTTTCCGAGTAAGCCACTGGCTCATAAATTTCCCAGGCATCATGAACATTAATAATCTCGCGGCTTCCTCCATCATACTGGTTGAAAACTTCCGCACCCTTGTGCCATGCCTCGCTAAAGGACCGATCAATCCATGTCGTTTCCAGAGGAACCCAAATCTGGTTCTGATAGACAACATACTGATCCTTTGCACAGCAGAGCTGGAACGCCCTTATCGGATGCAAACCACAATTAAACATGAGAAAAATATGCCCGGGAACACTTACCAACGCACTCGGAATGTTCAGGCTCTCCAATAGTGAAGCAAAGAGAACACACAAGTCATCACAATCGCCAATCTTTTCTTTAAGCAATTGAGCCGGATAATAGACATTATCAAAACCTTGATATGTTTTTGAATAAGGGGAGTAACTATCTTCTTTATAGCGAATACCATATTGGGAAACCGCATTGAATAAACAAACAGCTTTAGTGAAAGTTTCATTTTTAATTATATTTTGTGCTAACATTTTATTATCGGAAACTGCTTTTTGGGCAAAGTGAGATACGATAGCATCATCTGGCGTGATAAAGGCGGCGGCTTGATCTGCACCGTACTGCCAATTTATCGAGTTTCTTTTATGAAGTGTAAATTCCTGACTTACTCGCTCCACTTTTTGTTTATACTTGCTTGAATAAGAAATCTGAACATCGGCTGTGAGGGGAATATTGTCAGGTTCGTATAAAATCGAATCATTGAAAACTGTATTTAACGACACCTCCTGAATTTCATCCGGAATAGATTTGGGCCTGAGGACAATGTTTTTCGTGTAATCTCTGGCATATTTATTGACAGCCACATTGATGGTACAGTCTAAATCCTTCTGCCCTTTATATTCGACATAGACCTTTCCGATGGGTTGTTTTGAATGTTTCTTATAAAATGAAGCATATACAGGATTAATCTCTACTTTGTTGATTTTGACCAGGCTGGGGAATAAATCAATTAAAAACGAGAGCGAATAGCGGTTCGTATTCAACAAGGTCGGAGTATCGGTAAAGGCGTAATCGAAACTGAGTCGCTGCCCCCAAAACGGTAGGTTCAGGCCAAATCCAAATGAAAAAATGATGTCCTCCTGAGTATAAAAATCTTTCTGTAGCCCCCCACGCAATGACAGGAAATGTTTAAATAGCGACCATTCCGCTCCAACATGGAATCGATCATCGAGATCAGTCGCCAGGAGAAGATTATCATAGAATTGATAGGCCGCGCCCAGGCGAATAGTGCGCTGGTAAATCGGACCCTGGATCCCCTTCAGCCTGGTGTTAGCGCCGTCATGAACCGCCAATCCCAATTTTAATTTTGGACCTGGCCAATAAATCACCCCGAAATCGATGCCCCAACTGTGGAAATCTCCCCGGGACATGCCATCCAGAATCGCACTCAACTGGATATATTTGAGATTCAGGCCCAACGACAGGTTGTTGAATAATTTATAGCCACCCGAAAAATTAAACTTGTTTTTTTTAAATTCTAATTCTTCATCTCCATAATTGATGTTCAACCAATCGACTCCAAAGCTTGTTTTAAAAGGTCCAGAAAGGCATAGCGATAGATAGTTACAGCCAATGCCATTACTAAATAAATTTGTATGCATACTGTTGATACCAAGATGATCCAGCGAAGGTAAGCCAGCCGGATTCCAATAGATGGCATTGATGTCATCGGCGATAGCGACGAACGTTTCACCCATGGACATGGGACGGGCACCGACAAACTCTTGATTGGGAATTTTGTTAATCAATCTTTGTGCCCAAATATTGCCGGTGATAACCATTTGCATCAAGAGCAAAATCAAAATGCGAATATTCATGATTATACTCTCTCATAAAGATTTGGCTCATAATTTTTTTGCAGTTATTCAGTTATCATATTATTTTGACTGCCCAATTAACCAATGTCAAAATGATTGAAATCACAATGAGTAGCTTATAAATGATTCGGTTGATTTAGTGGGTGAAACCTTTCCTAAAGCTTTATTAACCTCATAGCTTTAGGAAAGGTGTTTTTCAACCGAATCATAAATTTATCGAATTATTTTCTCGTCAATCATTTTGACTTAATAGTTTTGACTTTTTCAAGACTTTAAGTTTTTCAAGTCCTAAATGAGCATTAACCACGGTCTAATCATATAAATCCCTGCGGGGATAAAAATAATGATCACGATACTCGGGATAATTTCGTTTAAATCCCATTTTCTCCTTTTCCACTGCTTGATCAAGTAAATTATCACGGCAATGATTATTATGACGATGAGGACAAGAATGATCTTCCAGGTTAGACCGACTATTGGTGGCACCAGAACTATTGATCCAAAGGTGCTGATACTTTTCATGAGTCGATAAGGTCTTTGATCCACGTTAAAAACTTTCTTTAACTTGTAAACATCAAGCTTTAGCGTGAATAAATAAACGCTAAGCGAAGGCTTCGTGGTTACAACTTGAGCTGGTGTCGGTTGATTTAAAATAGACTCTTTCTTATTCATGACCGATACTTGAGATGAGGAATATAAATCCAGAAGATTTTTTATCTGTTTAATCTTAAATAAATCAATAAGCCAGTCGCCCCACCATTTGTGTCTTGAGGCTGCATGAGGGACTGTAACATGCATCAGAAAGGTGGCAGAGCTATCAGGCAGGAGTGGTAATATATATATATGTCCTGGCTTGCGGGATCTGGCTTTGGATAGAGTGTATCTCCTTTGACCAGGGGACTAAAACTGATCTGCCAATCTTCCCGCTTTCCTCCGGTTGTATCGACTAAAGAACGATTGAAATAGATGTAAAATAACTCCGGTTGATTTGATGACAAGAGTGACGTTGCTGGCGAATTTACTACCATTGGGTCGTTGGTTTTGATCCTCTCTGGGGAATTCATTAATGCTAATTCCACCTCTTCTGAACAGTTGCTGATCGTTACCGGCACACTAAAGGAATTGCCGCCGTCAATGATCCTAAAATTCATGTTATTGATCATGACGTTATTACTGGTTATCGCATCGTTCGTATAATTATGTTCGACCCGTAAGGTTACTTTCACTGGTTGATTATCACTACATGCCGGGGTCCAGGTGATCCTATTTTCAAGAGACTGATTAGGCGACACCTCGGCCGATCGTATGTCACCAATTCTGGTAAAACAACCTGCACCAAATTTAGCGTAATCGAATGTGAGCGGGATAGCGGTAACATTATTGTCGTATAAAAAACCATTACGAACCCTGGTATAAATAGAATTCGGTTGGTTACAACTAATGGTAAGATTATTGGCATTTCCAGTTCTCAAGGACATGGCGTCATCCTTACTGAAAAAGATATCGGGTTTCGGCGCCATTGTACCCTGCGGTATAAGACAGCGGCAGTTTGCCCACTCAATGGCATAGGGCACCATAGTATAGTCGAAACTATCGGCATGAGCAGTGATTGGCCACCAGTACTCCCGATAATCGTTGCTTTGGACATGAAAGTCGATAACCTGAAAGTAAAGACCAATGTTTTGAATATTGTTTATCCCGACATAATTGCGATTGATTTTAACTTCGATCTCCCAATAGGTATTTGCGATTTCTTCCCTGACTGCGCTCTGAATTTGTGTAGGGGTTGGAGTATCAACTAAAATATAATGATTGTCGGTCGTGTTTCGATACGAATAAGTCGTATTGCCATTCCGTTTAATCATATATCGTTTCAGAGAATTGTTATTTGTTCCCTGAGGATCGCCAGAATTGTTGGGATCTATGCATATATAAAGCCTATCTTCTTCATTTAGGGTTCCATCCTCGATTCGAAAGGCAAGATACAAAGAATCATTCTGAAAAAATCCGTAGGCGGTGACTTGAAAAAATCCCCGGGCACCAAAGGTGAACCAATTACAACTGTTTACCTGCCAGGCGGCTTCGCTCCGACTGCCATCAATCGTCATCCGACAATTAATATCAGGTAAATAAAAAATATCCTTAACCGACTGGTGAGCATTTAAAGAACGTGCAAAAAGCAAAAAGAAGAATGTTATGTTAATAAGAAATCGTGTTACGGATGTTAATTGTTTCGCATCCAGATGATTTGAGTGAATTATTTTTCCAGCATCCATATTATATTCCTCCCTCTTGTGGTGAATTAGTCATTGGATTTATCTAAAATCATAACTGTTTTAGATTTCACTTGTTTGCCGTCGTCGATCGTCACCAGATACAAATCGCTGGGGCAAATTTCATTGTTATAATCCCTGCCATCCCACTCAACCGCATTGATATTGGCGTTCATGAATTCATGATCCCTGACAGTCCGAACTAACCGTCCGGCCAGATTATAGACTTTAATGGTAATTTTTGAAGCAACTGGTAGCTTAAACGAAATCGTCGTGGTCGTAGCGAAACCGGTGCCCCGGGGTGAAAAAATTCTCGGCTGACAGTCAACATCAGCAATGGCCCGGTGGCCTTGTTTCAGAGTATTATCTTCAACCAGAATAAAGCCACCCAATTTTTGGGTAGTTGTTCGGATGTTATTGTTAGCACGGTCGATATTTCCACCCAGGAGTTCATATTTTTGAGCTGAATCGTAATACAATAATGATAACCTTGTTTCTTCCAGCTCTGCAATATCCGAATCACAATAATTAAAAGTCAGTATTGCTGGTTTTTGAAGCTGTGTCTGTTCTGGACCAAACTGATAGGCCAGGGCTGATTTTTTAATAGCATCATCAGCAATCAAAACTTTTGAGGTGTCCAGTGGATTTAAATGAACTAACACATCTGTTTTTAACGCACCTGGCGGGATATAAAGCTGGGCTTTATTCTGCCAGCTAACAATCCTCCCCCCTTGTTCCTTTTGAAATATTCTCAGGTTCTCAACCACCTGCACCCGAACCGTGGCAACGCTGATATGTCCCCGACGATCTTCGGCAGTAAGCCTCAAGAAATAATAGCCATTTAAACCGCTGACATTCCAGATTGTCAATAGGCTATCCGATATCGGAGTTGATAATGTATCGTTGATTAATTCCCACCCTGTGTCTGGAATGGAGGATCTGGAATACCCTTTGACATAATCCAGCCAGCAATGCTCAAAATCAGGCACCGATGAATTATCAACGGCAGTACCCTTGATAGCAACATTTCCACTAATCACTTGATCTTGAATCGGTTGATCGATAATTACGGTCGGAGCAGTTACATCAACCGTAAATGGTAGCGATTGGGCAGGGGTGTTATCTTCATTGCCTTCGGAATCTATTGCTTTGACATAAAATACATACGTCCCATTAGAAAGTGGACCGACCTGTTCATAGGTCTTTCGACTGAAATCAGACCATCGCGGGGCAACCATGGAGTTGTTTTCTTCAAGCGCCCAGGAGTAAACCAGGGTCTCTTTTGGAGTTTCAATATCAGATCCAATAAACGAAAATAAACCCGATGCAATCCCAATGGTGTCAATTGGCGAATAAGTAATGATTGTTTCGGGGCCACTATTATCTGGAATGAATTTCACCAAACCGTTCGTAGTACCGAACCAGAAATTATCCTTGGAATCTTGAAAAATCGAATAAATTTCATTACTGACTACATTGGCACTGTAATTCCACCAGAATCTCCCATCGAATTTACTTATGCCCCCCTCATAAGTGCCAATCCAAATATTCTTGCTATGATCCTTAAATATAGTCTGGACATAATTATGAGTTAATCCACTATCTTCGGTGATATAAGTCCAATCATTTTTGTCTCTATCCCACCTCGCAATCCCGTCGCGAGTCGCAAACCAATATTTAAATTCCTGATCCTGGTTAATGGCCGTTACATCGTTATCTAATAAGCCATTGGTGGCATTAAAAATTGTTATAATAGAGTCGTTAAAGTATTCATAAACACCCTCCGATGTCCCAAACCAGAGATGGCCGCGATCATCTTCAAAAATAGCATTAATGAGTATGGAAGGGAGCGCTGGCGCGCTGGTCCAGGTTTTACCATCAAAGCGGCTAACTCCCCCTTGAGTTCCGAACCAGAAAACACCCTGTTGATCCTGAATCATCGTTTTCACAATATTGTTGACGATACTGACCTCTGGCTTTGTAAAAGACTCCCAGGCCATACCATCAAAACGATGTGCTCCCATTTCCGTAGCACACCAGATATTATTATCTTTATCGACCATAATAGAATTCACTTCGTTCATGCCTTCCCATCTACATGATACATAGATTTTCGTGAAAACCGTACCGTCATATTTAAAGATATAATGACTATCTGTGGCAATCCATAAATTTCCATCCCTGTCCTCAGTAATCCCTGTGATATAATTATCTTCTAAAGCTGAATTTGTGGTATCGAATGATTGCCAGTTGAGATGGAGGCGACTGATGCCATTACCCGCGGTTGCCAGCCAGATATAGCCCATATCATCCCGTATCATGGCCGTGATTGGCGGTGAAGTTTCTAATTGCACCGGTGATTTAGAACTTGAAATTTGATCATATAAATATAGCACACCTGTTTCCGTCGCAATCCAGAGATTGCCTTCTCTGTCATCCATAATCGTTTGAGCCGAGGGGATAGTCGCAACGCCGGAGTTATCCCATGTCGAGCCATCATCCGTTCGGGTCACCCCTGTATCGGTTCCAATCCAGAGTGTTCCAGATTGATCTTTGAAAATGGCGTTGATTCGGTTTCCTACTCCCCGATCACGGTAGGAAGTACAGGTCTCGATGGATCTGCCATCAAATTTGCAAATACTGGAGTCCAGCGTACCCAACCAGATATTACCTTCACGATCTTCATTAATGGCGGTAATGTTAATAATTCCGGGACAGCCCGTATAATAATGTGCCCATTGTTCACCACTGGCAGTTACAAAATATTTGATCACACCTCTACCTCTCGTGCCAATCCAGATGTTGTTCCTGGTATCAAGAAAGAAACAGGTAATTTGAGTCTGAGATGTTAAAATGTTGGAGGGCATATCTTGATTGGGATAATGAATCCATTTTTTGCCGTCAAAGCGGCTTATTCCATTATCTGTCCCGAACCAAAAGTGATCATTGGCATCCTGTAAGATGGCAAGCACTTTTTTGCTTCGCAGCGAGTCGTTCTGATGAAATGCTTGCCATGTCAATTTTTGATTATTATAGATTCCTAAGCCTTCCCTGGTTCCGATCCATATTTCTTTCGGTTGATGAGCCTGGATCACTGCATAAACATAATTATCCACCAGGCCATTGCTTCGTTTGAAGGTCGTTATTTTTTGAGCAAAAAGTGAGGTATAGATCATCAGAAATATGAAAAGTAACACGACAAGGATTTGAGCTCATGGTCTCATGATTTAACCTTATTAAACTGAGTTTTCAACAGAAAACGCCTGATTTGACATATTATTAAGGTGATGGAATTGCGATGCAGGTTATAGTCATTCGACCATTCACAGTAGAAGTGCGACCCAGGATAGAAATCGAAATTTAAACCAGGCCAGTTTATTTTATTACCAAATTAATCTTGCATTTTTTTGCAAATAAAAAATAACCTAAATTTCTAAAATGAACCATGACGATGGAAAATGCTAACTCTTCGCCCACGAAACACACGGAATTACCCGAAATTCAAAAAATAGAAAATGGTTTTGGTGTATTTTATTGTACTTCGTGGGGCAATTATTGAGGATCAGTTCCATTTTAGAATTTCAGGTATAATAAGATATTGCACTACAGAAAGGAACAGCCACAAAAAAATTTTTTATATCGGTGGTTGTTCGTATCTGTGGCTAATTTAATTGTCCGCTTGCTGCGCTGCTTATTAATAATATATTGAATTATTACGAAAATGTCAAGATTTAATTTTAAAACTATCTGTAAGAATCTAAAAGGTGAATCTTTTTATCTCGTTCGTCATTTAATTATTGTAACTAAAATTAAAAATAATTAGTGTCCATACGAAAAGAGCCTATTTTCTCAAAAATTGTTATTCCGAACGAAGCGACCGAAGTAAGTGCCTGAGGTATGAGGAATCTGGCTAACCCACTAATATATCAAGATATTCAAGATTCCTCGCTCCGCTCGGAATGACGAAATCGATTGGTTTTCGGACGGACACCAATTAATATCAAAATGCTGTAAGATCGAGTGCTAATTTGCCTTCAGGATTTCAATGGTATGGTACGATGGCTGTTGGAAGCCGTGAGTTCACCAGGAACTTTGAATTCGTTCATAACCACAATTACTAATTTATCCATGAAACTACAACTATCCATTCGGCAAATCCTAATATTATGTCTATTGGGAATTTTAACTACCTTCATTATCTTTTTTTATGCGTGAATATCGATTTTTTCAGTAGTCTCAATGATCTCGTGCTTGACCAATTTCTTCTCTTTACTGGAGAAAGACAGCCGGATGAAAATATTATAATTATAGGCATTGATGATGAGAGTATTCATCGCATAGGTAATCAAGAACTTAGAAATCAATACACCAAACTCATCCAGAAACTACTGGCGTTCGGAGTTAGAACCATTGTTTTTGATCTCTTGTTTCAGGATGAGCAGAATCCCCAAATTGATGCCCAATTGGCTGGTGTTAATGATACTTGCTACCATGTGATTCATAGTTTTAAATTCTCAGATAAATTGGAGGCGGAATATCTCCAACCACAAGATTATGAAAAATATGCAATTCCTATTCAACAGGTCAATAACATTCATCTGATGACTGCTGAGTATGCGACCTTTCCCCATAAAAGCCTGATTAATTCGTTCCATCAAGCCGGCTTTTTCAATGCCAAACGAGAAGCTAATGGCCAGGTACGACGCATTCCTTTATTTATTGAATATCAGGGCTTAACTTATCCTGCCTTAGGTTTGGTCGCGATATTGGATTTTTTTGATGTTAGCGAGGCATCATTAGCAATAAAAAACACTTTTTGGGGACGTGATGTTGTCATTAAATCTTCTGATCGATTAATTAGAATTCCGATTAATTTAACAGCTCAGGTGTTGCTTAATTTTTATGGGGGATTGGAAGCATTCAAATTTTATCCCCTTCATCGTATCATTGATCTATTGGACCGGACCGATGAAAGGGAAGCCTCCTCCTGGTTGCATACCTTACTTAATGGTAAGCTCGTTATCGTCGGAAATACCGAGACATCAAGTGATGAACATCCCATCCCGTTCACCTCTAAATTTCATGGCGTTGGATTTCATGCTACCATGATCAGCAATATCCTCAAGGGGGATTATCTAACAGAAACTTCCTGGCAGTCCAATATTATGATTTCCATGTTCCTCAGTCTCATGCTGGTGTTTGCCTTTCTGTACTGCTATTATGCTTCTAAATCACTATGGCGATTCTTTAGTTTTTCTATAATTTTGTTTATCATGTTCAATGCCATGGCATATTTTCTACTCTTTAAGTTTCGCTGGGTCTGGTTGCAACTGCTGCCAATCAATAGTAACTTTATCCTGCTGTGCATTGGCTTAATATTTTACGATAAAGTGATTAAGTTAAAAAGCCTGTATGCCAGGATTCACCAGCTCGAACACGATATTATTGCTAAATTGACCGCCCTGGATACTCTGGAATTAAAAATTGGTTCTCAACATGAACAGTATAAGGTCATTGAATATATTAGCAGCGAACTGCAGAAAATTCTTAAAGATCCTATCCTAAAACAAAGGGCTTATGCTGAAGATTATTTTTTAAAATTTTTGGAAAATCAGGAAATTCTTAAAGACCAATTGCTGCATAAACTGGAACAGTTGCGAACCGAAAAAGAAATGGTCGAGATAGAAAAGGTAAAATTGGAAGTCGAAAAACGAGTCTATGAAGATTTATTAAAAGGAGAAAAACGGCGGGAGAAAGCTCCTGTTACTGAAAAACCTGTTGTCGGTAAGCAACAATTTGTCCTTGAGATTATGAAAGCATTCCAATATTTCCAATCCCAGCAAAAAAGAGGGCAATTATTGGATAGCACCATGTTTGGGATGGTCGCTTTGCCACTAATCACAGATAAAAATGGGGAAAAGCGACCAACACCGATGGGCGAAATTCTTGAGAAAATCAATGTCATGAGAGAATTTGATAGTACCGTGTTGATTACTGGTGAACATGGCACTGGCAAGGAGCTTATTGCCAGGGCGATTCATCATCATAGTCGAAGATCAAATAGACCCTTGATCACGATTAATTGCGCCGCCATTCCAGAGAATCTACTGGAAAGCGAATTGTTCGGGCATGTCAAAGGGGCCTTTACACATGCGATAACAGATCGAAAGGGCGCTTTCGAGATGGCAGATGGAGGGACTATTTTTCTCGACGAAATTGGTGATTTGAAATTAGATCTACAAGCCAAACTCTTACGAGTACTTCAGGATCATGAAATTCAGCGAGTTGGTTCCAATAAGACAATGCATGTTGACATACGAGTCATAACCGCCACCAATAAAAATTTAAACAAGTGCGTCGAAAAAGAACAATTTCGAAATGATTTATACTTTCGCATTAATGTCGTTAATCTTCATGTCCCCCCGCTCCGCGAGCGAAGGTATGATATTCCGTTTCTAATTCAGCATTTTTTAACTCGGTTTAATGCACAATATGGAAAGGAAAAGTCCTTTTCAGATGAAGCCATCATTGCAGCTATGTGTTACGATTGGCCAGGGAATGTCCGCATGCTGGAACATACCGTGGAAAATGTTTGCGTGATGACGGTTGATAATGTGATTACTTTAGCCGCTCTACCTGTTGAAATTCAAGCTGTTTACCATGATCTTTTCGAATCAGGTGAGATGCCCGTTTGGGATCAAATCGAAGAAATAGTCCGTCATAACAAAGAACATTTGCTCGAATTAAGCAAGAAAGCCCTTAAGGAGAATAAGCTCGATGAATTGTTAAAATCCAATCATCTGAAAGTTGATGGCGTCAGACACACCAATTTATATGACTATTTCAAGGCATTGGTGATCGGGCTATCTTCAATTTCTCCTGAAAATAAGCGAGAAACGTTAGTACGAAAATCAATCGTGGATATCCAGGACGAATTGTTTCATTGGTGTCATGAGCAAAAAATCGCCAAACTGGGGCAATTATATGACCCAATCGAGAAATTATTAGGCCGAAGTAGAAGACAAATTGATAATTGGCGAAAGGAGTAAAAAAGATTATTTCAAATTCGCCTTTAATTTTTGGAAATGCAGATTTTCATCAATTTCCAAAAAAATATCTCAACAAGAAAAAGCATACTCTTTTAATTTAACCTAAGCTATTAATTTTTAATAAATATAGTTCACTCCTTGTTCGAGACTTTTATCTAATATTTTAGAAATTCTGCGTATTCTTCTTGATACCTATCTTTATTAGCCTGAATTGTTAGTTCCATATTGCCTCATTAATTATTAATAATTTAGAATAGGCAAAAATCCCATCAAAATATTTTGGCATATCATTTGATTGTGAAGCAGATAGACATTGCATCGAAACAAGCTACCAAATCAGCAACAAAAATCGATGCAAAAATGTCATTGTTAATTTCAATTCGTCTTGAATCAATTAACCTAATTTAACTAAGGAGGAGCGCTATGAGTATCTCAACGCGTGGGAGCAATCGGATTGAGGAGATCGTCGTCACCAATGGTGGCAATGGAAGTCGGAGTTCGATTAAAGCAGAGACGGCAAAATCCGAACGAGTAGGCTATGCCAGGGGCATCCAGAAGTTACCCGAGGAATTAGTTGAGCGGTATCTGGCTAAGATGGATGCCTATGTGGACAGCCTGGTGGATCGCACCAATCAATATGTCAACAAGGCTCTCGAGAAGGCTAAAAAAGGACCATCTGAAATCGAATTAGAATTGGGTGAGCCGATTAGCCCTGTTTTTCCACCCTATCCCTGGTGGAATTTGATGGTTGTTGGTCCTTTTCAAGGTCTTGGTTCGCCACCTGAGGGCCCATTTTTACCGAATAAGATCATTCAATACAGTGCTTATCCGGCGTTTTTATGGACGATCTTGTGGCGCAATCCAGCTCCTATTGACTGGGTGTTTGGTAATCCCTCCGCTGCTCAGGTGATGAACGGTCGTGATTTCAGTCTGTGGGCCGAAATGATTAATCTGACCAATGTTTCGAACGGGCCTGACATTCATATCGCTGGTTCGTTCAGTGTTGGTGGATTCATTGATGCACGATTGCTGTTCTTCCATCCACCGCAGCCGCAGCAGGGGAAACCCGACCTATATGAGGTCAATGTGACCTTGGATGTCACGGAAGATAGCCAGCCGATGGCAGGCTTTGCCACCTGGGTCTACGATCTGGATGTTGAACCGCTATTTTTAACTCGTCCAGCGATCTGGCCTCATTGGCATTATGAACGTCCGATGCGATTTTTGGTCTACAATCCATAATTAACATTGTAACGGACGCATCATGGTAAGTCTAAACACTGGCTTCGTTGAACATAGATAATTGATTCTGTTGTCATGAAGCCAGTGTTTTTTTACGGAGGATAAATTTATGGTATCAGTTGATTATCAAACGTGGCAACAAGCTCGTACGAGTCTTGATCGAGCCATTACCTTACATCTGGGTGATCCCAATTTATCCCATATCGATATTGGACTGCGAATTAGAGATAAAGAACACTATCGAATTGAAGACGAGCTGACAGTGCGAGTGCATTTGCGAAAAAAACTTTATGGCGAGGCGTTCGAGGCCTTTGCGAATAAATTTCCGGACCGGATTGTTGATGCCAGGCGCATTGGTTTCCCGGTAGATATTCCGGAAGCCCGTTACCAGTTTCATTATTTGTGGCAATGGCGTCCGCCAAATTACTCAAATAGCAGGAGAAGTGCCTTTAATATCATGAAAGGCGGGATCAGTATTTCTAACGAATGGAGTCATGGTTATGGCACACTGGGTGGCAAAGTTATCGATTGTCGTACGGGAAAGACCTGTATTTTGAGCAATTGGCATGTTCTCGTTGGTTCCTGGGCCGCCCGACCCGGCTTGGCAATTTATCA
>CAZYNP010000063.1:26000-33397 GCA_964647995.1 uncultured Cytophagia bacterium | reverse complement strand
AGCTTTTAATAACTCTACCAGAAATTAGGAAATAGTGTACTTAGATATGATGGACTAATAGCTGTGCCCTTAGCAAATGCAGCAGGGTAATAACCCCAGAAGATTGATGGCCATTAAAATGTTACCATTTTTTTGCTTGATTGCCAAGCAAAATCTTTTATATTATCTACCAAAAGGTTGAATCGCCAGAGCAGTTGCGGCGACCGAGTATTTCGCTAAATCCTGGTAAGGAGGTGAACGCAATGATGAAACGCGGTATAACAACTTCAATGACCATTTTGCTCGTTGCCATCATGGCCTGGTTCATGAACAGTTGCACCAGAGAGGATACAGCGAAAAACACCCAAACTGTTTCTACGCAGAAACTCGAAACCACTTCCATACCCGATACGCTGGTTGTACCGGATACGCTGGTAGTGCCGGATACCACCGGTTTGCTCGACGAGGAGTAAGCAGCGCTTTAAAAGGCTAACGCCTTAAATCCCTTACTGACGCCTTAACTCCCCAGCGTATTAAAAGGCTGACGCCTTAAATCCCTTGTTTAAAAGGCTAACGCCTTAACTCCAGCGCTTTAAAAGGCTAACGCCTTAACTCCCTTACGTATTAAAAGGCTGACGCCTTAACTCCCCCTTGCGGTTAAAAGGCTGACGCCTTAATTCCTTAGCTCCCTTACGAAGTTGTCTCGCCATTGACTCATTTCCCAATCCGAGTGTTCCATCAGCGAACAAATGGTTCGCTGGCGGCGACAAAATATCAGGTCTAACAAGCATAATAACAGTAAATAATAAAATTCTATTTTGTAATTTGCTGTAATTTTGCCAATAACACTTTTGTAATCGCTTGGCATATAGATTGTAATTGATGCAGCAAAAAGATGCAATGGGCGGATGAACGCCAAATTGCCAGGTCGAAATGGCAGGGGGGACCGTAGCCAATGATTTGTTTGTTGATCACGGTAGGGGAGAGGCTAAAAAATGGAATCCAGAATCATGCTGCATCAATATCGCTACGCCAACGCCGCAGTTCAGATTTCTTCGGCTGATGGCGCTCGCGTGTCGGCGCAGCCAGGTGATCGGGAACTGGCGGTAGCACCAGGTCGCAAGAGGCCCAATTTGGTTTTTCTCGACCTCTGCCTTCCGGGCCAGCGCCAGCCGGTTTTTATCCGAAAATTGTATCCTGAAAATATATTTGGCGATGCGCCAGTTGCCATTATTGCTTCGGATACCCAACGCAACGTGGCCAATACATCGCAAGCGATGCGATTTTTGGGCTATTACTATGATTTTTCCCTGCACAGCGCCTCCGGTGGTTTCGGTGCGCAGCGGTTTACCATCGAGAGCCGCGGATTCTATGAAAAACTACTATTGCAACAGTTCAAGGAAATTTTATTGGCCAGCCATCAATTGAGCCATTACCTGCCGTCGGCAACGGCGCAAGCGGGCTACCTGCAGGGATTATTGCTTTTCGATAAAAAGCAAAAAAATGAATATCATTTTCCCATGGTACAGGATGATCTGGACCCGGCCCAGGAGCTGCTGGTCGAACTGGTTGAGTTCTGTCCGTCGTGTTTGCAATACGATATCCGACTGAATTACGCCTGCCCCACCTGTCGGTCATTGAATTTGAAATCAACGGTGAATGTGGAAACCATGAGCATGTATTTTGAATGCCAGCATTGCGGCCGGCGATTGGCTCAGCCGCCGATGCGAGGCCGATGTCGCAAATGCAATAGACAATTTCCCAGCGAGAAAGTACTGGTCCCAACGCTCTATCGCTATGAAATCAAGGATGGAAAACTGATGATTGTTGCGAACGATGTAGCCGGCGCAGCGGTGACACCTCCGGCGATTGAGGAGCATCCGACCAAAGCGGTGGCGACCACGCAAAGCCCTACCACCGCAATGGCGCCACCGAACTATCTCCCTCTCGCGTTTAAAGAGGCGGGAATGAGCTATATTCCGCCAATACAGTTCCAGGAACAGCTTGGCAATGAAATCAAGCTGGCAACAGCAAAGCAGGAAGAGATCACCATCATGTCGGTTAAACTACCCAATCTGCCGCTACTCTATGCTCTGGATGACAGCAAGACCATGGTCCGCATTTACAAAGCCATTATCTATTATATCTCCGATTTCTTGAGATTCAGGGATGCCATGAGTTTCAATCTGGAGCAGCAACAAATTTTGGTGATCTTGCCGGCCACGCCGTTGAAACTGGCTAAAATTATTGCGCGAAAAATCATCAATCAACTGTATCAGTTTCGACAATATTTTCAGGTCGATATCAATCTTGCCAGCTTTCCTCAGGACGGTCGCACTGCCGCTGAAATTCTATCGATCCTGGATCTGGGCCTGGAAAAGGTGCAATTCGACACCGCGCTGTAACGACGTGCGCGAGAATGAGGTGCGGCTGTCACCATCGACGATCGCTAAAAGAAAACAGCGCCCGATTTAACATGAGTCGGCAACCTCTGTTATGCAGAATGGCCTTCCATATTCGGCCTTTTCGATGGCAACCGGCAATAGGAAGCGAATAAGGCTACCGCATCAGGCGATTCGGCGGGTAGCTCAGTGCTTTATTGCAAAAATCACTGGTTGCATTTTAAGACATCCAGCTATTAACAATGGAATCAAGCTTCGCAGGATTGATTTTTGCCTGCCGTGACCGCTCCCAACCGGTAAACTGGAGATTGGGCATTCGTCTCTAAATTCTCCAGCAACAAATTAGGAAACGGCGCGCCCTGGTCAACGTGTTCGATACGTTTCGATCTTTGCTCTCGACTGATATAAAACCTTATTCATCTTATCAATCATTCCGAACCCTGATGTTGCGAACCTCATCATTTTGTCAGGAATATTACTGGACCGAACCATAAGCGAAGGCAGGATCATCCTCGACTTCCAAGCCATCACGGCACAAGGCCATTCGCAGCGCCAACGAGCGATGATAGAAAATGGATAATTTCGCTGGTTAACTTCTTGGTTGAGAGTCAACTGAAATTTTTGCCGAATTGGCCTGGCGGCTTCGCGGCTGATGATTGTTGCTACCGAAGCCTTGCCGAAGCGAAATTCATCGGCCTGCCATTTTAATTTGAAATGATCTGAATGCCCGGCGTTCAGGTCATCTCATGAGGAAATTTTGGCATGTTCGCCCGGCATTGCCATCACGTCTTCCCAATTACGAGTCGAGGCAATAGACTATTCAATGCTCCCTGCGATTCGGTGGAACCAATGGATTCTGGCTTTCTTCAGTCATGACAATGGCAGGTGCCGCTCGCCGTTCCCAGCACACGTGGCCGAACCATTGTATTGTGGCACAGCCTATTGAAAATCAAAGAAGTTCGTGTGTGGACAAGATGTGGATAACTTGTGCATTCATGTTGGTAACCGGATTCCGACCCCAAAAGCCGGAAATGATAGCAAATGTATGGTGAGTTAATTCTTAAAATATCAGCGGCTTGGCAGTGGACCCTGCTAACGGTTTTTGTAGAGTTATGAGGCGGAGAGGAATCGCGTGAATGTGCATAACTTTCCCTGGCTACAATATATAGTATCGGACTCCAGAGAATCATACTATTAATTTTTCGTAATCGGAGGCTTCAGGCTACGGCCTGTGGATAGCCTTCACTTTGGAAAGAAAAACGATGGTCGCCATCATGCCGACCTTCCAGCGGATGAATTGCCCCCAAAACACGTTTGCGTAGCAGCTCCCAAAATTATTCTGATTTTCTGAAGTGATTCCATCCTTCTGGATGAAGCGAAAGGCGTTGTCGGTCATGGGAGATCAAGTCCATGCCCGCTTCTTTGGGCACAATACGGCCAATTTCCGTGAGGGGCACCCCGCTCGATTGCGCGATTGAAGTTACCACGGTGGTCGGAGTTTCTGGCCGCAGCGTGAATAGAAGTTCATAATCCTCCCCGCGATGAAGTAGCAGAGTTCGCAGCGATAGTCCCGATCGTGCCGCTACCTGATCGATACGGTCGGGCTGGGGAAGACGGTCCTCATCGATTTCCGCACCAACGCCGCTGGCAGAGCAAATATGATCGAGATCGCCGGCGAGGCCATCGCTGATATCGATCATGCTGGTCGCAAAGCCGGATTGAGCAATGAGCTGGCCTGCGGTCACCCTGGGAATTGGCTGCAGATGTTTTCGAACCAGGGGCTCAAATTCCGCGGGATAATTCGTTCCATAATGCTCCAGTACATAGAAGCCAGCGGCTGACTCGCCCAATGTTCCGGTTACGAAAATGCGATCGCCGGCTCTGGCCCCGCTGCGGGTGAGCACTTGCTGAATGGGTGCTTCGCCCAGCAGCGTAATGTCGATGATGAGATCGTGACTGGTTCGGGAAAGATTTCCGCCAATGATCTGAGCCGAAAATTCGGCCAATTGATCCCGCAGGCCGCCGATCAACGCATCAAAACTCGAGGCGGCAAAATCCGCCGGAAATCCTAGCGAAACCAGTGCAAAAGTGGGTTGTCCCCCCATCGCGGCGATATCGCTCAGATTCACTGCCATGGCCCGTCGTCCCAATTGATATGGCGAAATCTGCTGCAAGCGAAAATGTTGATTTTGCACCTGGATGTCACAGGTAATCAGCATCGCCCGGCGATCATCCAGACGCAGGACTGCGGTATCGTCGCCAATGCCAAGGATCACATCCCTGCCGCTCATGGCGGGTAGGAGGTGCTGAATGCGCTGGATCAAATTCCATTCACCCAGGTCGGCTACGGTTTGAACGGAAGCGGTCACTTTTTCCCCTTCGATTTTATCCGGCACCTTGTCATTCCTGGCGCAAACCGACCGAAGGCGGCGGCCAGCTTAAAAGGCATGGGTATGAAAATCCAACCAATGTCGAATTGAATTGCTGATTTGTGGCCATGATTCAGTGATTCGGCAATCAACCTATCGCTTGATATAATAGTGGAAAGACGCCGTAACCTCAAGATAATCCTCAGGAAAGTCGCCGGGCAGTGGTTTGAATGGCGAAGATATCAAAATTGCCTGGACGCTGGTTTCTTTCAGTGATTCATGGCCCACATATTTCAACACCTTGAGGTCTTTCACGACCCCGCTGGGCAGGACTTTGAACCGAAGCAGCGTTTCCCCGCTGATCAAGCCCATGTAAGTGAAGGCCGGAGGGGGGAAAACGTTGCGTTCGACCTTCCGTTTCATTTCCAGCATGTAGGGTGCAAAGTCCCAATTATAGGTATTGAAACTCAGGCCGCCGATTTCATCCGCACTGAATTTTCGATTATCGTACTGTGGTCGATCGGGAGCGGGATTCTGTTGTGCATTTTGGCCCGAGCCCATCAATTTCTGGCGACTGAATTTCTCGAACGTGTACTTTCCGGCTGGCGCATTGGCCAGGTTGTCCTCACGAGAACGATCGGTGGTTCGATTGGCGTCCGGCTGATCCATGCCGGGCCGGGATGGCGCCGCTGCCGATGGGGCCTGAGGTAAATTTTTAACATCAAAATCTCCCTCTGAATAGGGTTCCCCACCCATGGGAAGCTCGGGCTTACGAACCGGATTGCGGGCACGGCTATTTTTATCGGACAATAATTTCGCATCGGCTGGCGGCGTCTCCTGCCGGGCGGATTCGGGCGTTTCTACCAGCTCAAAGGTCAACCGCTTCTCTTCCGCCGGTTTTTCTTTGAGCAGATCTGCAATGGTTGCTGGAAACAATTGAATATCACTGAGCCGGGGATAAAAGGCAAAAAATAACAAATGAATCAACAGTGAAATGACAATGGTGATTTTCAAAAGATGTCGCTGCAGCGTTTCAGCTTCGACCCAATGTTTCCAGCTATGTAATCGCATCGTCGTCATCTGGTTCAGCAATCATTATGGTAATCCAATAACAAACAACTTTCAACCGGGCATCAGGAACGAACCTTTGTCCATCCTGGTGTCCCCCAAAGAATTCGCTTGACGGAGAATTTCCCACCATGGGCGTCCGCCAATCGATTGCTGCACGAACATAACCGCTGATAGCATCCCAAATGATTGTGCAGCCAAATAATGAATTAAATAATTCGGTCGTTGGGTTCGAACGATTTCCTTGGGCCACTGCGCAAAGTCGCGACCATGTCCCCAAAGCCCACCCAAAAATCACCTGGGCTCTCTAACCGCCACCCTCAGCCGTGCCGATCGAATGCCCCAGGCAGCATGGGCTACAATTCGATTCGAAACAGATCCTGAGCAATGTAAGCAGTGCCCGTCGGATGCCATTGTGCGAAACGCTGCTCGATCTGGCGTTCGAGTTCCGCATACGGAGGATAAAGATGGGTTAGAATCACCCGAGGGCAACTCGCTTGTGCTGCAATTTGGGCGGCACCGGTTGGCGTCAGGTGACCGGATACTTTTTGCTCATCTGTAAAGGAACATTCCAACAGCAGCAGATCGGCGTGTTGCGCCAGTTCCACAATTTCGGTACAAAATTCGGTGTCGCCGGAGTAGACGATCGATCGACCACCTTCATCGCTGATGCGATACCCAATTGCTGCGCGGTGATGCGCCATTGGCCGGGTTTCGATGCACCAGTGCGGAAATTCTAGCCGATGCTGGTTCAGCTCATGAACATGCAGCGGAAATCCTGGTTCGAGAAGCCAGGTGCCAAATGCCTGTGCCAGCGCATCGAGAAACAGGCCGAACCCGGCTGGACCGTACAGGTGCAGTGGCTCAGCCCGGTGATAGTGCGGCGTCGTCCGCAGCGCCTGGATCAGAGGCACCAGCTCGGCCGTATGATCCGAATGCGTGTGCGTATAAAATACATGGCGCAATTGGGTGTAATGAATGCCGCATTGCAGCAACCGTGTCAGCGTTCCCGTCCCGCTGTCGAAAAGCAGTGGTTCTTGCTCCACGATTACCAGATGTCCGGAAGCCCCGCGTTGCAGCGAAGGGATGCCACAGCCCGAGCCCAGCACGATCAATTGCATTGCGTCTCTTTTCTCACCCATTCCAGATAATCCGCTGCTCCCAAAATAACCGGCACAGCGATAATTTCCGGTGTTTCATAGCTATGCCGCTGTTTTACTTCGGCCACCAATTCATCGAATCGGCTGCTGACGGTTTTCAGAACCATTAAGACCTCGCGCTCATGACAGCTTTGGCCCTGCCAATGAAAAATCGAAGTGACTGCATCAACGATATTGCAGCAGGCAACCAATTTTTTTTCGACCAACGCAGTGCCCAATTGTTCCGCCTGCGCCCTGTCGGCTGCGGTAATAAAAACCATAATCACATCGTCCATCATGAACTACATCCCCTCGCTAACCTTAATCATTCGCTGGTATTGACTATAATACAATATTCAATGGCAACGTTCGATATCAATGATTGCTGCCACCAGGACTCGAAGCCACGAAGAGATTGGCCGGTGGTTTTGAAATTATCC
>CAZYNP010000063.1:0-25900 GCA_964647995.1 uncultured Cytophagia bacterium | reverse complement strand
TTTAAATTCCATTGCCCGCGCTACCATCCTTAGCACCAGCAACTTCGTGTCTTGGCGCCTTGGTGGCTAATACAAACCTTATGATTGCTGCCACATTTTTTTCAAATTCCGTTTCGGCGGCCGGGCTGCTTGATGTTCCGGATCGGTGATGCATCAGTCCGCACAGCCTGGCAACCTGTCGATTACACAAATAGCTCGACAAAATCGAACCGGTCGACATCCACCAGGCCGAGGTCGGTTATTTTCAATTTGGGAATAACCGGCAAGGCCAGAAATGATATCGCCATGAAGGGATCGGCAAGGGTGCAACCCAATGCTCGGGTCTGCTGGATCAAATGCTGCAGTTTGCGATTGACATCCTCCAGCGGTTCCGAAGACATGAGGCCGGCAATGGGCAACTCCAGCGCCGCCAGCACTTTGCCGTCGCCGGTGACTGCCAGCCCACCCCCCATTTTGTTGATTTGAATGACAGCTCGGAAAATATCCTCATCGTTGACGCCCACCACCACGATATTGTGCGAATCGTGACTGATGGATGAAGCGATGGCGCCCTTTTTCAGGCCAAATCCCTTGACCAGCCCTTTGCCGATGTTGCCGGAACCATGGTGCCGTTCCACCACATAGCAGCGTAAAATATCCCGTTCCGGATCCGAAACGACTCGCCCGGCTTCAATTTTGGGCGTGACAATCAGCTCCTCCGTAACGATCTGGTTCTTGATCAATCCGATCGCGCGGCAACGCGTGCCATGCGCGGGAATGACAAATTCATCGCCCTCCAGCCATTTGATGTTGACCGAGCCCCGGATTTTGACATCAGGCTTAAAGGATGTTTCATATTTCATCTGGCCATCCTCGGCTACCAATTGACCATTTTTAAAAACCATGCGGATGCGGCAGTCAGATAGATTGTCCAGCAGCACCAGATCGGCATAATTTCCCGGTGCCAGGAAGCCCAATTTGCGCAGATTGAAATATTCTGCCGGATTGAGAGTGGCCATGCGAATGGCCGAAATGGGATCGATGCCATGGGCCACCGCGGTTTTGATCATGAAATTGATATGTCCCTCTTCCAGAATGTCGTGGGGATGGCGATCATCGGTGCAAAAGACGCACCGGCGGCTATTTTCGGGAGTAACCATCTTGAGCAGGTCACGCAGATTTTTCGTGCCGGTTCCCTCGCGAATCATGATGTACATCCCCCGGCGCAGCTTTTCCAGCGCTTCTTCGGGAGTGGTGGATTCATGATCCGAAGCAATGCCTGCGGCAATATAAGCATTCAAATGCTTGCCGCTTACCCCTGGCGCATGGCCGTCGATGCGCTTCTCTGAGGCGACTTTGATCTTATCCAATACTTCCTCATCTCCGTTGATGACGCCGGGAAAATTCATCATTTCACCAAGCCCGACCACCCATTTTTCTCGCAAAAATGGAAAGATGTCGAAGGCGCGCAATTGCGAACCTGCGGTCTCCAGCCGGGTGGACGGGACGCAAGAAGGCAACATGAAAAACACATTGAGCGGATTGTATTTGGCCGATTCCATCATGAAGCGAATCCCTTCGTAACCCAGTACATTGGCAATTTCATGGGGATCGGCGATCACCGAAGTTGTTCCCAGCGGCACCACGGCGCGGGCGAACTGGGGCACTGTCACCATCGAGCTTTCGATGTGGACATGGCCATCAATGAACCCGGGCGCGGCATACAGGCCCTTCAGATCCAGTGTTGTTCGGGCTTCATAGTGATGATCCAGACCGACAATTAATTGATCCGCAATGGCAATGTCGGTGGGATAAATTTCTCCTGATACTACGTTGATGAGGTGGACATTTTTCAGCAGAAGGTCTACCGGTGCATCCCCGCGAGCGACTTTGATGAGATTATTTAATTGCATAATTCTTCAGATGTGATTGTGATTGGTTGCTGGTGGTCTGTGCTCTTACAGTTAATTCTAATTCCACGATAATTTAAATCGCCACCTATCCCTGCCGCTATTCGGTCCATTGGCATGATAAGCAGCCCAGTGATTGATGGGATCCTCGAATCCACGAGATTCATATTTGATTTTAAGTCATTTTTTGTGAACGTCCTGTTTTGTTATTTTTGCATTTTTCGATCCTAACGGAAAATAAGAAATTTTCCTCTGATTTTAACTCCAGATTTGATAGTAAGCAATTCAACCAATGCCATCCGTTGAGTTGCTTCTATCCCCTGGAGAAAAAAAACTCTGAAGCTCGCGTCGGTTCGAGGTGGAGTTTCCTTAGTAAGTTAATATGAAAAATCCCTTTATGAACAATAGCCAACATGCCACAATTGGGTGGATGTCGCTGATGCGGGCAAGATCATACAATTTTAACCCACACCTTTCGCTTGCGCGGCCCGTCGAACTCACAAAAAAATACCGATTGCCAGGTTCCTAATAGCGGTTTGCCCCCCTGGATGATAATTGTCGCGGAACATCCAACCAGGCTGGATTTGATGTGTGCGGCGGAATTGCCCTCGACATGGGCATAATTATCGCTGAAGGGGATCAGTTTATTCAGCGTGTTCAAAATATCTAATTTTACATTGGGGTCGGTATTTTCATTGATGGTAACCCCGGCGGTGGTGTGCGGCACGAAAATGTAACAAACCCCTTCCTTCACCCCACTTTCCTCGATTGCCTTCTCGAGAAGATAATCGATTTTAATCACCTCGGTTCGAGAATTGGTGGTGACTGAAAATTCCAATGTTTTTGACATTCGTTGGTACACTCCTATTCACTCTGGTTTCATGTGTTAGCAACATCACAAATCTCGACAAGCAAAGCCCAAACCTGTCCGCCTACTGGCGTGATAAATTTCAATTTTCATCATCCAAATTTCAAACCTATGGATATTGGCTCACCTTTTTTCTTTTGGTCATTGTACTTTTGTGCATTGAATACTTTTCGTCATTTGAAATTTCTTTTTCCATATTTCAGGTTGCCAGGGAAATCAAGTTTTGCGCTCTTTCTTCTTGGCGGCCGGGAAAAGAATATTATTCAAAATCAATCGATACCCGGGTGAATTCTTGTGCAGCGACAATTGTGTTTCGGGATCGCCAACGAAATGCTGGTAATCTTCCGGATCGTGGCCGCCATAAAAGGTAAACGTCCCCCGTCCGACATTCCCATGAATATATTTCACCTGGTCCGTGCCTTCCGACTCCGCCATGATGACCACGGATTTTTTGATCAGACTTTTTTTGAAACCCGTGGTCTGTCCCATGAAGCCTTTGATTACGGATACATGATTTTGCGTGAGCATGGTCGGTACCGGATCGTATTTGGCAGAAAAATCGAACAGAGTAAAATAATCGCTCTCCTGCCGGCGCAGGATGGGATTGTCGCTGGGCGGAATGTCGATGTCGGAAAATTCGTAAATCAAAGGATCTTTGATCAGGTGAAAATTCTCAAAGGCGTAGGTATTGTTGAAGTTCAACTTCTGCTGGCAGTCGGGATCGCTGGGATCGCCGTCAAAAATGGCATCGCAGATGTCGGTTTGAGCGGCTGCCAGCGCAATATCATACGTGTCCGTGCCGGAACACATGGCAAATAGAAAGCCACCTCGCAGCACATACTCGTGAATCATTTTCGCTACTGCCAGTTTCAACTGCGACACTTTTTTAAAGCCCAGCTCCCTCGCCATCGCCTCATTGATCTGCACCATTTCAATGTACCAGGGCGCGCTGCGGAAGCTCCGGTAAAATTTCCCATACTGCCCGGTAAAATCTTCGTGATGGAGATGCAACCAATCGTATTTCTCCAGTTCGCCCTGGAGCACTTCTTTATCCCATAATTTGGTGTAGGGTACTTCCGCGTAATCCAAGGCCAGGGCGACAGCATCATCCCATTTGGTCTCTCGTGGGGATTGATAAATGGCGATGGCGGGCGCTTTTTCCAGCAGCACCACTTCCATGTTGTTCTGTTCAATGGTGGCATAAATTTGGGCGGCATCCGCACCCGAGATGACCGCATAGGCAACCCCGCGCACGCGTAACTCCCGCTCGATTGCAGGGCTGAAATCAGTCAAAAACGATCCACCCCGGAAGTTCAATAGCCACTCGACGTTGATCCCTTTTTCCAGCGTCCAATACGCCACGCCGTACGCCTTCAAATGATCGGTCTGCTTCAGATCCATGGGGATCAGGATTTTTTGGGAGAAGGCAGGGCATGAAAATATGACCACAATTATCACAATAAAAAATGCAACCAAAATGATTCGCATCTTAATCACCAACTATTTTTTGATTTCGTCTTCCTTCAAGAATATGCATTCGCTCGGTTATTCTTTGATAAATTTTATATAATGATGACCACTCAACCAAATCGATACTGTCTCCCAATTCACCCTTTTCAAAATCCTCAAGAAACTTTTTGGTATCCATATTATACTTTCTTTCAAATTCTTTCTGCCGGTGCTAAAATTGTAAACGGAGTTACCAGAGTTTTCCACCAGGTTATTTTTTCTCCGCCCATCGTGGTATTAACCTCATACTTTAAAAGTAAATAGCCGTTTCTAACTTAAACACAGGGACATTTATGATTTCATCTGGTTGAGGTCGCTGAGTTTTTTCGAGGCTTAAAAGCTGCTCAATCAGATCAAGCGTTTTCTCCAACATATACTCATGCCCATTAATCTGGCAGTGAAGGATCGGCACATCACGGATAATCGTGAGATGTCCATTATACCACGTTACATATTGAATCTAAGTATGTTCCAATTCTTGCTGACAACGAGGGCAATGCTCAGGTTGATGAGTTAGAAAAACCAACCGGGGATGGAGAAGATTTTGGTGGAGATCAACCTGAAAATCTGCTTCTTCCATCTCATCCCAGTATTCCGCCGAATCGTTTGACTCCCGAAATTCAACTTCTTCATCAGTATTTTTGAAATCAAATGCTTTTGTCATTGGTTAATTCTTTCGATATAAATTTCTTTATCAGTCATATCATGAGCGCTGAGGATTAATGGTCAGTTATCAAGCTTGTAAATAAATAGAACAAATAAATACCTTCCTGTATCTATCTGGCCATAAGCCTTATGCAGATCCTCTCCTCCGCGCTTACCTCGTGGACCTCGACGATAGTTGGTACCAGATTTGAAGATCTCTTCTACCTGTTCGACCGTTACTCCATGCTTGCCTTCGATCTTTTCAATAACCTCTGGGCGCCAGATGATAGATTTTATCTTCAATAGCTGATCACTCACTCAGAAACGAATGTAATTTGAATTTCTTCCATGGAAAATTATATATCATTCTGGCAATAAAATCAAGATATTTTTTTACACCAATTACCGAATTACCCTATTACCCTTCTCCAGCCCCCGTATCCTCTTACGCACCTCCTCCAATAACACACTACTCGGATAGCTCGTCAGAACCACTTCGTAAGCCTGTTGCGCCTTGGAAAAATCTCTCAGCCCCAGTTCATAAATCTCCCCGATCATCTTCTGCGCCAGGTCACAATGCACGCTTTGGGGCTGCTTTTGAATGAGCGTTTGCAAGGCCGACAACGCTTGCTGATACCGGCCCAACTGATATTCCAGTTCGCCGATCCTGAGCCAGGCATCGTCCAGCAACGGACCCAAACTATCGCTCCGAACCAGTTCATAAAAATGATCCAGCGCCCTGGCATATTGCTTCTGCTCCACCAGCAAACTGGCCGATGCATATTTTTTCAGACCATCCCCATGGCTCTTGTTTTCATTGATAAACATCATATAGTCCAGCGCATCATTGAGATAATAGCCTGCCTGATCGTTGCCGATCCCCATGGGCTCGTGCTGGATGGTGGCAAACCGTTTGAGCGCGCCATCGAAATTTCCCTGCCAGAACTCCAATTGCCCCAACTTGAATTGCGCTCGTGTTTGAACATATTCAGCAGTCGAGTAGCGATCCCGAAGCTGTTGCAACCAATTCTGAGCCTTGCTCAACTGGTCCTGCCGAATATAGCAATCCGCCATCCGAAACATCGCCTCGAACGTGATCCCCTGGACCGGCGGAATTTTCACAACTTCGCTAAAATAGCCCTCTGCTGCCGCAGGATTGTTCAATCGCTCCAATTCCATTTCCCCCAGACGAAATAGGCTCTGTTTCACCAGGAGTGGATTCTTCTGCCGATAGTTCGCCGCAATTTCTCGATATTTTTCAGCCGCCGTCGCATAGTCGCCCGACTGCTCCGAGGCACTGGCCAGGCCAAAACGGGCATTCAGTTCATAAGGCGAATTGGGATAGCGCGACAGCAGCAAGGTGAACGCCTGAATCGCGTAAGGGTAGGCGCCATCGGCCAGCGCATCCTGGGCAAAACCGTACAATTTATTGCCGATTTTTTTCTCATCTTTGGGGGATTGAGCTATGAAATAGTCATCGATCAGCGAAAACTCCTGCAGCGCAGCTTGATAATTGGCCGTTCGGATATACCAGGCCGCTAATAAATGCCGCAGAGCCAGGTTCTTTTTATTGGTCGCAATTCTGTCAATTAAGGTTTTTTCGATCTCAGGAACAACTTCGGCATCATTGGCAAAATCCGTAATGCTGGCTTCCACAAAGGGATATTGGTCCGGGTGCAACTCCAGATAGTCCAGATACAGCGACACCGCCCTGCTGTAATCCATGCGAGCACGGTACAAATTGATTATTTCGATCATGAACAGGGTTTTGTTTTTTAGAGTTGATCGCCCTTTTTCGTACACCTGGATCGCCTCGTCATACATCCGGTTGGCGATCATGGCCGCGGCAACCGACTGATATGCGGCGGGATCCTGAGGATGACTTTCCAGCGCCTTTTGCCAGATTTCGGCGGCTCTATCTGGTTGATTCATTTTATAATAAATATCGCCGGCGTCAGCGTCCAGATTGACCGATGGCCGTAGGCTTTGCATCTTCTGAACCACCGCCAATGCCGCATCAAATCGCTGCAGCGCGATCAGATTCTGCTTCAGACCATAATAATAAGCCATATTTTGAGGATCACTATTCCAGAGCCGCTCATAAATTTCCATCGCCCGGGCGTATTGATCCATCTGCTCATAACCCCTGGCTAATCGCAACAATTGCTCTTGCTGGGCCTGCGCCGCTGGCCTCGGTTGGGAAATGGCAATGGATACCAGTAATCCTTCATCCTGAAATAACATCGTCCCAACCGCGAGCAAAAGAATAATTGCCAGCCGCATACTATTAATATCAATTTTTCGTTGCATCATCTATCGACTCTTTCATCAACGCTTCGAAATATTTCTTGATCAATTCCTGATAGTCACGAGAATAGCCTTCTTTCAGTGCTTTCAACAAATCGCGCTGCATCTGAAGATTTTTCTGCCCCAGATCGGATGGCAGGCGGCCTGGATCTCGGGCGTAATAATTTTTAGCGGTCTCAGCCTGGCGTCGGCGACTATAATCTTCCTTGCGCATGGATTTCTGCGCGTCCAGCAGGCGCTGCAAAATTTTCTGCTGCCGTTCAATGGTGCGCTGGCTGACTTTTTTCTGCTGCAAATCTTTCACTACCTCCTCCATTTCCTTGCCCAATTGATCCAATCGGCCCAGAATCTCCGAGCGCTGACCGAATTCGCGGTTCAATTGCTCCAATGACTTGCGCAGTGCCGCCTGTTCTGCTGCCAGCCGCGCCAAAGCCGCCTGCTGTTCCAGGGAGAGCTGTCCCATTCCTAATTGCATGGTCTGCTGGTTGATTCCCTGCTGCTGACTGGCCATTTGCGCAAGCTGTTGCATCAACTCCTCCATGCCAATGGCCGAGCTCGATCCCGCCAGCTTATTCATTGAGTTCAGTAATTCCATGATCGCACTATCCAGGCTGGTCATCGCCTGCTGCTGCGAACGTGCCGCCTGGCTCGGATTGCGCCCCTCCAACTGTGACAGCGCCTGTTGCATCTGTTGCAGCGACTGTCCCACCGCACGGCCCAGTTGCGGCGTCACAAAAAAGGTCTTTTCGGCAAGCTGTCCCATCCGATCGGCCGTGCGTTCCAGCGCACTGGCCAACTCCTGCTGCCGATTGGCGACTTCATTGATTTGCGGACTGTTGACACCCAGTCGCCGTGATTGATTGATCAGTTCTTCCTGCTGTTTTGAAATTAACAATAAATTATGAGCGAGGGCGTTCAGCTCCTTCATCACCTGTTGTTTCTGCGCGGCCAGCAACTCGCTTTTGGCGGAATTGAGCAGGCTGGATAGATTGGTCAATGAGCTTTGGGCCATCTGGCTGTTGCTGCGGGCGCCGGCCATTTGGCCTTTGTTGAGATTGGTCTGCGCCTGGGCCATGTGCATCAGGATTTCTTCCCGGGACATTTGCTGGATGGCCTGGTCGATTTTATCCGTCGGCATGTCGTCAAATTCACCCATATTTTGACGCAGTTGATTGAGGTCCGCCAGAACCCCGGCCGTCTGATCTTTGATTTCACCCTGCTTTTGGGCCAGTTCCGCTTGTTGCTCTGGAGCAAGGGACGACTTCATTTCGGTGTTCAGATTCGTCTGCTGTTGCAACAGCTCCTCGGTTTTTTTCGCCAACTCGTCCAATTTTTGCTCAATGTGCAGCCGCTTGAGGAGGTTCAAGGACTTCTCGATATTTTTGAGAAATTCCTCCTGCGATAACTGAAGCTGTTCCAATGCCTGTTGCAATTGTTCCGAATCGATCTTCTCCACCGCCTCATGCAGCTTGTCCAGCGCGGCCTTCATTTCCTCGGTCAGCAGTTCATTCATCAACTTTTGCAGTTCCAGATATTTCTCCAGCGTCTCCAGGCTCAGCAAATCGTTCTTTTCCATGCGATCGACCATCTGATCCAATTGCTGTTGAATGTCTTGCATGGTATTTTCGATCTGCCGTTGCTTTTCAAAGATCTCCTGCAGTTGCTGCTTCTGCTCCCATTTCACTTCGGGATTTTGCTTCATCTCCTGCAGCAGCTTATCCACATTTTGCTGCAGGTCTTTGCTTTTTTCGTATACGCTTTCGAAATTGTCATACGTCTCGGCCTGTTCGCGATTCACCTCGGCATAAATTTCCTCCAGTGACGGAAATCGCACCGCGTAGACCGGGCTTCTCCCCATTTTGGGGCCGGAAACCAGATCGTTGTCGAACACCTCGGCATGGTACCGAACCACATCGCCGGCAAACAAATTCAATCCTGCTAAATCCCAGAGGTAATCCACCAGCAGTTTCTCCCTCGTTTCCGCTGGAACGGGAAGCGAAAGATAGTGCATCGAAGTGTCAACCACTGGTGACTCGCCCCGAAATACCTGAAACGCCAATCGCAGCGATGAAAAGCCAAAGTCATCATCCGCCTCCAGGGAGAGCGGCAGCCTCATATCTTCGGTCAAGTCCACGTCCCGGCCCGGCACCGGAATGGCCACCGTGGGAGAAATATCTTCGATGATGGCAATGCGATATTCGATGGGATCTTTGCTCTGAAAATGGTACACATCCACCAATTCGATATGATAGCTTCCATCCTCAACGGCTTTGAACGTGCCCTTTGCCCGATTGGCAGTGACCTCAAAATTGATCTCTTTTTGGTTATTGAAAATCAGCCTGGCAGTGGCGAGATTCTTATTGGAGTGCAAATTGATCTCCACCAGCGAGCCCTTGAGGCAGTTGATATCCCCGACATTTTCTTCCAGCAATTTAGGACTGATTCGGGAATAATTCGGCGGCGTTACTTTGACCTGCAGATAGTGAACCAGCGGCAGTTCCACTACCGATATCAGATATTTCGGCGTCGCCACGTCTTCTAGCGAAAAATAATACTCGGTGGAATCCTGCAAATGCTCGATCTTATATTTAAATAAATTCTCTTTATCAGGATAGACAGTATGGGAGAATTCGGCGTCAGCATTGACCTCTTTCAAATTCAGATTGATCTTCTCAGGAATCCTGCCCGAAACCTTAGCGGTAATTTCAATGGATTCATTTTTCAATTTCTGAACATCCCCAGGCGAAACCGAAATTTGAAAATCTGGCGCTTTGGTGAATTCCGTATTGGGATGCAGCAGTCGATAACCCGCCTGGTAAAAATTTTGAGCGAAGAAAATAGCGATCAACACATACGCCATTCCCATAATCCCAACCAGCCTGCCCGCTTTTTTGACAGGCTGTGTCGAAACGGATTCCTCAAATTTGATCTCCCTGACCTCTTCATCGATCTCCAGCAACGCCTGATCCATCAAATCCGTGGAATAGCCATGCACATTATTGAACCGCAGTGGAAAAACCTGGATCGTATTCACCAGTTTGTCCCCGATGGCAGCGAAATGATCGCCGATTTTTTGAGCCACCGTCGCATCCGAAGGATAATTTCTTCTGAATAAAATTGAAAACGCTGGGATCCCAATCCAAAAAACAGCGGCACCAACAACAATCACAGTGAAAATTAAATCGATAATTTTCCGACCGCTGTTATCAAAACCGAAAATATGTTCGAATAGGATAAACAATAATATTGCCGCCGAGCTGATCGCCAGAAAATAAAAAGCCCCACTCACCAGCGAAACCAGCTTCTGTTTGTTCCGAACCGCAGCGATTCGTTTTAATAGCGCCTGGTACTTCGCCTGCAAATTTTCCATCGTTCCTCATTCCCGTAAAGAAAAAATAGCCATTTCACACATAGCGAACATAGACTTTAACTTAGGTTTTAATGGAAACGTTCAATAGCAATTTTGACATTTTTGATAGATTGGACCATTATCTAAATAAAATTTTCAAGGTGAATAAAGGCAATTTTTTTATTAACAATTCGATTGAAATATTTTAAATTGAATCTCAGATAATTTGTATATCAATGATTATGCGCAAAGCTTTATTAGAAAAAATAGTCCCTGTAAAATGAAGCCTGGAGACCGAGTATGACAATTATTGAAAATGTGAAAGAATAAGTTAGTCGTTTGCCGATCCAGGATCGGGCGATGTTAGCTTATTGGATTATTGTGAACCTGGAAGAAATCGATGAGCCTCAAGAAGCGGTCGATGCTGCCTGGCGGGCCGAAATTAGAAACAGGGTCAAAAAAATTCGAGATGGAAAAGTAAAAATGATTGCTGCAGATGAAATGTGGAAAGATCTGTTAAAAGACTATGCGCGGGAAAATTGAATATCATCCTTTGGCGAAGTTAAAAATTCAAGAATCTGCCAATTTTATAACAGGAGCAAAATAATGGCAACAGTTATAAAAGTTCGTTCCAGCATAGGAGATGCGAAACGGATTGAAGCCTATCTTACCAATGGACTCAAAGAGGAAGAAAAGCGGATATCCTTTGCCATCAATAAAACGGAACGCCGATTATTGGAATTCGAAAATAAATTTAACAAGAAAACCACCCAATTTCTGGAAGAATTTAAACAGAGACTGATCGAAGAGACCCCCGACACTTTTGACTGGTGGGCAGAATCGAAATTATTGACCGAACTCAAAGTGGCATTTAACACTATAAGCTCAATCGAGATATGTCCGCAATAACGAGATACCTGGAAGCTATTCGGCAGCTCTTAGATCAAACTCCTTACATCTTATCCAAATCATTCGAGTATGAGGATCGTGGTGGAGTTGCATTATTAATCAGAGGAAAAATTATTTTTGATAATCTTTCAATCGACGTGACCGTCACCTTCGAGGCAACGGTCACGTAGATTCCACCTGTGTCCATTAAAAAATATGATACCCTCTTCGAGGGCAGGCACGTTCAGGCCAATTGGCGGACTAACGCTTACCCATAGGTTTCACATATTTTATTAAAACGATCTGTTTATATTTACAGGCATAAAAATCCAAATTACAAAAAGCAACTGCGCCAGAGAGCGCATCCCCGCCAGTCGGCGGGTGATTCCAAATTAATTTTAAATTCAAAAAACCAATTATGAATTCATCAAGCTCACTTAATTGCGCTTCGATTAACGATTTGAAATCGATCTCTTCGTCGTATTCAAACCGGCGGTTTTAAATTTTGGTCAGCAATAATAATGAATGATCTAATCATGAAGGTTTTGTGGTAGGATGGTCAATTGCCTGGATATGTGATAACAAATCCTCGGTCACTCCCTCCCATTGAAACGACAATTCAATTTTTGATTTGATATTCGAATGCGGGATTTATACCTTGCCCTGCCGCTTTTGGGGTCTGCTCTATCAAATAAGATCAAGCAGCTTGTACGTTAGAAAATTGCAGCATTTTCGCCTGCACCGATTCCAGAATCGAATCCCGAATAAAAGTACTGGCATTGAGAATCTCAATACCGATTAATTCGCCTTTTTCATTCAGTTCAGCCGTAATAGAGGGGCTAACTTCGATGCTCCCACTTTCTGGCTCATCGGAAATAGCAACGTGCAATATATCTTCTTTATCAAAATATTTGAGCTTTGTTTTATTCATAAGTAAACCTCCCTGTTCTAAGACGAAAACTAATCTGCTGGCGATTGGTAACATGGATTGTTACTGGTGTAATTATACTTTCATCCACTTCATAAGGAATCATCACGAGCTTATCATCGTGCCTTCCCACAGCGATACGACTCCCTGTTACCGTATCGGAATATCGCTCAGTAGAATATTTAACGATGTCCTCTATTTTCTTTAGATCAAAACCACGCAACTTTGCCCTGTACATTATATATTCTGTCCATCGAATTATCATTGTCAAGTAATCTCTCACTTTTTCTAATGGACTGACACGGTTTCCCATGAATGAAGCTGCTTTATAAGTTTGGTGAATACAATATAGAAAAAATATTCTATTTGTCAATGAAAATTTTTGATAGTTTATATATTGATCTTAATGCGATGATAATAATTCTGGCAAGCATATTTTTTGCTCGGATGTACCAGCCTAAGTGACCGTCTCATCCGCCAGTTCTAAGCGGTCTTTCATGAACCGATTGGCCTCATCTTGATCCAGATCCTTGTTATCCGCCGATTGGTGGAGAAGTGCAATTCTCCCTGCTTGTTAATTGCTAATAGCTCACTATATCTATTCTAATTGCATCATTAAAACCTTATTTTATTTTTTCAACCTGAATAGCCAGAGATAACCCGCAGGATTCTTATAACTTAATACCTTGTTCCCAGCACTTTGGGTACAAACGGCACTGTTTTATCATTCATCTTAGGTAGCTCCCATTTTAAAATTCTAAATACCAAAACCCTAATCACAAATAAATTCAAACTCCAAATCACAAACGTATGAGGACGGATATAAAAAACAGATATTAATTTTTTTATTGACAATAGAGCAGAAATATTGTAAATTAATTTTGTAATAATTATTAAACCAAGAGGTGAGCTATGGAAACTGTTGACTCCCGCATTGACGAAGTTGCTCAAGAAATCGCCAGTTGGGAAAAAAGCCGACAGGAGAATCTACTCCAAAAACTGGTTGATTTGAATTATCGGCGTGGCTTAAAAGCGCTATCAAGAAAAATTCAGAGACGGCTGATCGCAGAAGGCAAGCATCGGCAGTCAGTTGATGAGATTTTCGCAGAATTGGCTCGAACCAGGGAGAAAGTCGCTGCCGATGACTATCTTCGATAAATGGATATCATTCGATACCAATATCTTTATTTTCGGTATTCGTGAAGACCCAAATTTTCCCGCTTGTGTTGAATTGCTTGAGAGAATTGGCGAGCTTTATGTTTATATACCTCGACAAATTATCCGTGAGCTCCAAAATAATCTCAAAGCAGATGAAGTATCTGAGCTATTTGGACTGTTCAATCAATATTCCGATCGCATCAGAATAGAGTGGAAAATAATACCTTTTAAATTGATCGAACGATTTCAACGCCTGGGCTGTAAATTTGGCGACGCTGTTGTTGCGGCGCATCTGGATAAACACGGCGTACATACTTTGATTTCAGAGAATCGTCACTTCCTGAAAGGAATTCCCGACCTGCCATTTCGTGTTTTGAGTGCTGGGGAAGCTATAGAAGAAATTAGTAGGTTTCATTAAGCTTAATTTTTAACAGAATCAAAGGCATTTTTATATTGACAATCGGTATGCAGTATTGTAAATTAAATTTGTAAAAATCTCAAATAGAGCTGTTCCTATTGAAAGTCTTGATTCATTACAATTGAAAGGAAAAATAATGATTACTGAGATAAATTTTGCACAATTAAATATCTCTGAAAAATTGCGCATTATGGAACTATTATGGGATGACCTGTGTCATACTGAATCCGATATTCAATCTCCACAATGGCATGAGAGTGTGCTGCTGGAAAGGGAAAACCTGGTCCGTGATGGTAGCGATGAATTTGTCGACTGGGAACAAGCGAAAATAGAGATGAGAAAGCAAATCTCATGAAAATCAAAATTCTAAAATCAGCTCAAGCCGATTTGCTGGGCGGGTATCGATTTACGGCACGAGATCCTAAACGAATTGAAAAAATTTTAAATGATCGATAGATGCAATAGCTTTTTTTATTTTTGAAATTCCACCCTATCCACACCACAAGCATCTCCTAAAATCAAATATTAAAGCCAGTCATAAAATATCACTGGCAGAAGTAATTTTTGAAATATGTCATGAATTTGAAAAATAACAAATGTGGCAGAGGACATGTCTCCGCCCAGGCTGATGTTTCCAAATAAGCTTGAAATTTCAAAAGAACTAATCACTAACTTTGGAGATTCACGATAACTCCATAGTTGTAAGTCTTTACTCCATCAACGACGCTCGGAGCCTCTCGTGAGGAGCTTTGAGGTGGGGTACCCCACTGAAAAGTATCACTGGTGAGGCTTTGAGCTCCAATATTGTATATTTTTGCTCGAATGTAGTAGCCCAGCGTCTGCTACGTGACATCTTCTAAATAAACGTCACTCGCCAACTGGCCTCATCTTTATCCAAATCCTTGTTATCCGCCGATTGGCAATGTGCGTCAACTTAAGCTTTTTTTTAATCCGCCTAGGCGGACAGAGGACGCAAAGTTACGCAGAGAGTTTTTATCGAATTTCCTTATTAAAATATAATTTTTAAACAAAAAAGGCATTTTCAATATAAGATTTGTAAAAAAAACTCTGCGTTTCCTCTGTCCGCCAGCTGGCGGATTCTCTGCGTTTGAATTACATTAGTTTTGCTTAGGTTAACGCCAATGGCCGATTGTCGGAGGAGTGCAATTCTCCCTGCTTATAAATTAATAATAGTTCACTACCCATTTTATAATTGGATCATTAAGAACCTTATTTGATTACTACTTGAGATAAAACTACTTACCCGGCCCATTACCCGATTCTCGTCTTTGCAATCATTTTGATTTCAGCCTTGTCCAAATCAATTTGATCTCATATTTTAAAAATCGTTTAGCATCAGGGATATTTATCTTTTTCACCTGGGACGGCGAAGTTAACACGACAAATATTTAATCAGATAAAGAACGTTATAAAATTTTACTTGACATTTTAAAAAATATGATTTATTTTAAGTCCATGAAGAACTAATGCATGAGAAGCAATTTATAGTGGGGCAGACCATTCTCCCGAAATTATTATCTGACATTACAGATATTGAGGTGATAGCCGAAGGGAGTGGAATTCGAAATTTATCAAGCCTCAAACGGCAATTCGGCGGAAAGAATTGGCGGAAGAAAAAAGGGAAGGTTTATATCGAGGATGAAGTCAGGCAAAGACGCCTGGTGGAAGTGCATTGGTTTGAGGCACATGGCGTGGGGCGTGTGAAATTGAAAATTAAACGATATTTAGATTGAGATGCTCATGAACGTTCGTTGCATAAACAATGACGGCTTGCAGCAACCTGAAGGTTCTTCGGAATGGATCATGGTCCCAAATAGCGGTGATCTGACTATCGGCAAAATCTATCAGGTGATTGCTGTCGAAAATGGATATTATCGGATCATCGATGATTCAGGTGAAGATTATTTATATCCTGCGGCAATGTTTGAAATTATCCCAGATGAGGAACTGGTCAATATTCGGATTGGGCGATCTTTATTTGAAAAAATCAGTCAGATTGCTAAGAAAGAGCAGGTATCAGTGGAAGAGCTTGCCAGCCAGATGCTTGAAAAGCAATTATCCTGATTTGAAAATCACGATATTTTTTCGAAATTTTGGTTAGTGAATTCTGACTTTTATCCGTTCGCCTGGCGGATCACCTTCATTCGACATCGTCAAGATTGAACCCGATTCTAGTTTATACTCACCAACTTCAACGTCAAATTCCAAATTCCAAAACCTAAATCCCAAATAAATTCTAAATTTCAAATCACAAACGTATGAGGTCTCATCGAAAAAACCTGGATTAAATTTTTTTTATTGACAATAGACAGGAAATGCAAAGGAATGATATGGCAACGAAGAATTGGGTGATGATGGCTAACAATTCATCTCAAAAAGGCTTGACTTTACTTCTCAGCCAGTTTACCAAATTATCAAAGGTCAAAAATTCGCTCATTTTGCCAGTAGCTCACCCAGATGTCGGTTCTTATGGATGCTTTCATCTACGTGTTTCATCACTTCTGGCCGAGGCTTAAATTTTAATGCCGTGTCACCGTCTGGCAGTCGAACTTCAAAAGGTAGTCCTTGATATTCTTCTATCAGACTATAAAAAACATTAATTGCTTCGGAATGGTTCATCCCCAATCGCTTTAAAATCTGGGATACATTCTCTTTTTTCTGAAGGTGCATCGAAGCCCTTACGGTTGCTGCTTTTGCCATGATTGATTTCCTGCGTTTGATCCATTTTTAAAACCATGCTATTCTAAATATACAAATATTTCGTTTATTATCAAGCAAAAAAATCTGACGCAGCTGCCGCCGATAGACAAATCAACTTGCTACCTTTTGAAATCGGAGCTTCTTCGTGCACCTTTTTGCTCCATCATCGGGGCTCGGAGCCTCTCATAAAGAGCTTTGAGTTGGTGTACCCCACTGGAAATTATCACTGGTGAGGCTTTGAGCTCCAATATTGCATGTTTTTGCTCGAATACTGGAACACAGAACTTCAACGTGACCATCGCATCGGATGCGACGGCAGGGCATTCATACTCATTATTCTTTTGGCAATGTGATCGCTTCTTCGATTCTAATTTTCAAATCATTGTGTCGAGTATAGTCATCATGCTTCCCAGGTACGACGAAATTAACACGACGAATATTTTCGCATGACATTAAATTTTCTCTTGACATTTGTATTCAAATTTGCTATCATAATTATGATGATAATAACCCTCGATACGAATGTTCTGTTTGCTGCTCTCTTTAGTAGTAGTGGCGCTTCTCATCAAATTTTGACATTAATAATCGATGAGAAGTTACAGGTTGCCATTTCGACACCTGTATATTTTGAATATTATGATGTGCTAACAAGGGCTGAAAATTTAAGAAAAATAAAATTGACTATCAAAGAAGTAGAGGACTTATTGGATTTGCTGGCTTTGTTAGCCAAAAAGTATTCGATCTATTTTCTGTTGCGACCGAATTTATCGGATGAAAAAGATAATATGTTTGTCGAGTGTGCCTTTGCCAGCAATAGTCAATATTTAATAACTTCAAATGTAAGAGATTTCAAACGGGCTGAATTAAAACGCTTTTCATTTCAAATCATTATACCTGGTGATTTTTTGAAAATTTGGAGAGAAAAATATGAGTGAAACGAATGTGATAACGTTACGAGTGCCCTGGGAATTAAAGCGACGATTAGAAAAACAGGCACGATTTCAAGGAGTTTCCATAAATCAGTTGTCAAATTATTTGCTGAATGAACAACTCACCCAGCTTGAACTACTTTCTTCACTTGAATCCCGATTAGCTGAGAAGTCGATAGATGACTTAAGAATTAAAGTCTCAAATATGTTAAAAAAGATTCCCAGAAGGGAAACACCAAGCTGGGATGAAATCCAACAATAATCGTTACTATTCAGATCGGCTGGTTGTCAACTGGCCTCATCTTGATCCAGATCCTTGTTATCCCGCCGATTGGCGGAGGAGTGCGACTCTCCCTGCTTGTTAATTGATAATAGCTCGCCACAGTTGCCATAATTGCATCATTAAAACCTTATTTTATTTTTTCAGCCTTAGTAGACGGAGATAACCCGCAGGCTGCTCAATCCGTATTCCCTTATCCCCAGTACTTTGGATACAAACGGCGTTGTCGTGTAGCTCATCTTTGGCAATTCGTCCTTTAATATTCCAAATCCCAAAAACCAAAATCCAAATAAATTCTAAATTTCAAATCACAAACGTATATGGTCTCATCGAAAAACATGGATTAGTTTTTTTTGTCGACAATGGAGGTGAAATATTGTAAATTAAATCTGCCAGGATTATTAAATGAAAAAGTACGCTGGCGAATATCATTCGATATTTTAAATAGCAATACACTTTTTATAACAGGAGCAAAATAATGGCAACAGTTATAAAAGTTCGTTCCAGCATAGGAGATGCGAAACGGATTGAAGCCTATCTTACCAATGGACTCAAAGAGGAAGAAAAGCGGATATCCTTTGCCATCAATAAAACGGAACGCCGATTATTGGAATTCGAAAATAAATTTAACAAGAAAACCACCCAATTTCTGGAAGAATTTAAACAGAGACTGATCGAAGAGACCCCCGACACTTTTGACTGGTGGGCAGAATCGAAATTATTGACCGAACTCAAAGTGGCATTTAACACTATAAGCTCAATCGAGATATGTCCGCAATAACGAGATACCTTGAAGCTATTCGGCAGCTATTAGATCAAACTCCTTACATCTTATCCAAATCATTGGAATATGAGGATCGTGGTGGAGTTGCATTATTAATCAGAGGAAAAATTTGATAATCTTTCCGAGCTTCACTTTCGAGAGATTGTATCTTTCACCCTCGCTGACTTTCCTGATAAAATTGCTTATTCCTATCATTATCAGGATAAGGAAAAGGTATTAATCTTTCGATATGATAATGCGGAACATCATCCAGAAATTCCATTCTATCCGCACCACAAGCATCTACTAAAATCAAACGGTGATGCCAGTCATAAAATATCACTGGCAGAAGTAATTTTTGAAATATGTCAGGAGTTTGAAAAATAACAAATGTGGCAGAGGATGCATATCTCTCCAGATAGATGGCTTCAAAAAGTCAATCATCCATTTCAAAAACCTGATTTTTTTCTGCAGCCTGAGTCGCCTGAGATAACCTGAAGGATTCTGACACCTTTAGAAAAATCAAACGATAGGCTGGTGATCGCATTCTTGCCCTTGTCCCTGAATAAATAGCCTGAAAGGGTTCGGCGCGAGCGGGAGTTAGTATTTGAATTCTCGATGCTAATGCCCTAATTTTATGATAACCCCTGAGCCTCCCAAAAACACAAACGCCCAGGCGGCTGGCAAGCCTGAGCGTTCATGCTTTGCTTTTGCCAAAGCAAATGGGAGGAATTATGAGACAATTTTAAACCGCCCCCTTCAGACGATGGCCAGGCCTGACAAAGCTTAGCAACCGTCCCCAAACCGTTACGCTGTTTTTGAGGTGTACCCCAGGAGCGTTTGAAACAGATCATCCAGGTTGATGGGCTTGGGAAAGACCCTGGAAACTCCGATTCTTTTCGCGGTATCCATTAAAGCTGTGCAGTCCGAGGCACTGGTCAAAAATAGTATGGCCTCGGGTTTCAGCTTGCGCAGCCGCTGGCAAACCCGCAGCCCATCCACATCGGGCAGATGATAATCGCAAAGGACCAGGTCGATGGGCTTGCGTGCTGCAATCTCTAACGCTTCCTGCCCGTGCATGGTACCATTCACATCGTACCCTTCCCCAGCCAGCAGCTCCATGAGGCCGGTGAGGGTGTTGGCATCGTCTTCTACGACTAAAAGGTGGTTCATGGTGAACCTCGTTTTCAATTCATTGAATCGCAGAGCATGGATTTTAGATAGCAACGGCTTAACCCGAACGGGTCAAGGCCACCAATTATAGGGACAAAGATCAGCTCATTTTGTCCCCTGGTTTTATTGAAAAGCCAGGCAACAATACGCATTTTCATCCGGCATGTTTCCATAATTTTTGGGGAACGACACCACCCAGGTATTATTGTCCCCACCGATCAACCATGAGCACGGTTAGATCAGCGCTCAGCATTCGGACAACGCTGAGCGCTGATCCTGGTATCAGGAGACAATGGGACACTATGGGGGCAAGTTCGAATGATCACGGTATATTGGGATTGATATTGCGCTCGTTATCGGTGATAGGCAAATAGTGCCATCGGTCCGGGGTAAGATGCCAGGTCTGATACTCAGCATCGAAACGACGCTGATCCGGCAGTCGCACACCGGTGAAACACAGCTCTTTATCCCGTTCCACAATAATCGTTCGCATATCGACGGTGGCCAATGGATCGATGCCATGTGATGCGCGCACGTTGTTGACCCGATTCAAGGCGCTGGCGTTATTCCCGGCTCGCAGTTCTAATTCGGCTAACATTAATTCATTTTCCTGCCAACTGATAAAAGTCACGGGCGATGCTTCGGCCGGATATTTTGCCTGCCGGAAATAAGTCGTTGTCCCATCGTTGCCTTTGATTGCTTCGATCAGGATGCGATTGGCTTCTTGGGGATCGGTCACAATATAATCGTTGAACCGATAATCGGCACCGCCCTGAGTTCTGCCTGCGCCCGCTTGCTGCCAAAAGTAATTATTGGCTTCCAGGCTGTGCAATCCTTGAAAGGGCAAATCTCCAGCCGTCAGCCCATTCTGAGCTGCCGTCAATGCATTGGCAGCATCGCCCTGGAACAGGTAAGTTCGAGCCAACAGCGAGTTTGCGATTCGCAGTTCGTACCCGTCGCTGGTATGCTTGATGGCCTCGTTGAATTTTTCGATGGCGAGCGAATACATCGCAGCGGAGGGAATGAACGGCCCATTGTCGATGACCCCGCCGCCTTCATTCGGATTCAATCCGAGATAGGTAGCGTAAAGATAGCGCGCAATTCCGCCATACAAATTACCTTCAAACAGGGCCGACTCTTTCAAGTCATTATTAGTAAACGATATTTCGCCAACCCGGCGCACCAGATCGTCGGCATAAAATCGGAGTTCGCCAAGCAATAATGACATATTCCCCACCGATGCGTTGTCCAGCGTAATCTCCCCCAAATCAATTTCGCTATACTGAGGCCAGGACGCTCCCGGCAGATTCCCATCAAAGAAAAATTCATCCGAAAGCAGACAGGCCATCACCATGAGCTGGTCCTGGGTCGCCGCAAAACGGGTCTTGATGCCGTTGACCACAAACGGCACCTGGCGTTCACTGGTCAGCAATTCGTCCGCAACCTTATCAATGAGCGGCTCGACATTGGTGGCGTAATCTTCGCAAGAGAGCCACGCCATCCCCAGAGACAATAACAAGAGCAAAGTTAGTGCGTTTATCTTCATCATTTTTTCTCCTAATTTATAAAACTAACGGATGTTTGGTTTCGGTTATTCAGTGTGCAGGACGCTGATGAATGACGATTGATCGCCGGTTACTGATGGCCGATCAGCGACCTATAGCGATACTCGCAACCACATATTGTACACTCGGGGCTGCTGCAGGGTCAGGAAATCCTGGCCGCGGGACAGGCTCCGGGCGCCGGCGTAATTGACCTCGAGATCGGCCCCGGTGTACTTCGAAGCGGTCCAGAGATTGCGAGCGGAAAGTCCCAGCACCAGATCGGTGAACAACCGCGTCTGATAGATTTTCGGAATCAGATCTTTGAAACTATAGCTAATACTGATTTCCCTTAGCTTAAAATTATCGGCATCCTCGACAAAGTTGGATTTGTACCGATAGTCCAATTTGGCAAATTCATTGGCGGCAGCGACATATTCCTGAGAGCCCACCTGGGCTTGGGAAATGGTATCGTACCACTCTTGCAATCCCAGAATATCCTGCAATTCGCGATAGCGCTTGTTATTGGCACCGCCAAAATATCGGCCATAGTAAATAGCAAAGCGCTTGGTATCGTTGAGAACCTTATGTCCGGCGGCCCAATCGGTCAGAACATAGAGATTGAAATTTTTGAGAAAGTTGAAATTCAGCGATAATGATCCAGTATAAGTCGGAATTGGTGTTCCCAGGTTGCTTTTTTCAGCGGCGAGATCGGGACCCAAGTATGTCCCGTCCGCTGCAAAGCGAGCGCCCTTCACTTTATAATCATAAAAAGCGTGTTTGGGCAGACCTTCTTTAACCACGTTGATGCCATTGCCGTCATAAATTGGCTGTGCGCCGCCAAGCGCCTTCACCTCATTGGTTTGATAACTGTTGGTCATGCTCACCTCAAGCTGGAGATTTCGGGAACGAAGTGGCTTCGCTTGAAGCAGCGACTCCAATCCCCAACCCTCACTGGAACCAATATTGAATGGAACTGCCGTAACGGTCTTTCCAGTGGAGGGAGCATTCTGGAATGTGATGATCGAATTTTGAGCCGACTGTCGATAATAGGTAACTTCAGCGGAATAATAGGTAAACAGCTCGGTTTCAAAGCCGACCTCAAACTCTTTGATTCGCTCCGGTTCGATCCTGGCGTTGCCGATTTGTGACAGGACAGCGCCGCCGCCATAGCCTGAGGCCTCGGCAGACCACAAGAGAGGAATTCCATCCAGCACCTGGGGCAATTGCCCCGATTCGCCATACGCGGCTCTCAGCTTCATCAGGTTGAACATTTGGGGAAAAAAGCGATATTTATCCAGACGAAGGGCCATGCTGACGCCGGGATAGAAAATCTTGGGCGCCTTGGTGCCAATCGCGCTGGCGTAGTCCTGCCGCACCATCAGGGTCAGAAAATATTGATCCTGGTAGGATAATGAATGCGTGGTAAATAAACCTGCTTCGCGCGTATGCAAGAAGGTTTCATCGGCCTCTTCGACATTGGCACCGGCACCGATATTGGTGATCAGTTCAGTGAGAAAATCATAGCGGGCAAAGAACGTCCCTTTGTTTTTGCTGTCAAACAGTTGCGCACCGGCGCTGGAGATGATATTCAATCCCGGCCAGAATGAATAGGAGTATTTGACATCAAAATTATACGTGTACTGCGTATTCTGTCGGCTTTCGATTCCTCGGCGACCGGCCGGATAAAACGCATAGACCAGGTCCGCGGGATAGGTATTATCCAGCCGCAGATCGCTGTCATCGACGCCCAATGTCGCTTGCGCTTCAAAATTGGTGAACGGTCGATACTGCACCTGGACCGAGCCGAAAAAGCGATTCGACTTGACCAGGTTTTTCAGGCCGTACACCGACGCGCTGTCGGTGATCTGCCAGGGCTCCGGGGTCAGGATCGTATTGCCCAAAAAACCAAAGATATTGTTGTCATTGTAGGGTCGACTATTTTCGTTCACCGTGTAACCCGAGCTAACCGAAAAAATGAATTTATCGTTGGGCAACACATCAAAATTGGCGCGGATCGTCTGCCGATCCATGAAGTTATTCGGCGAAATGCCATCTTCATAGCGCTTATCCAGGCCAAAATAGTACTTCGTTGTGCCCGAGCCGCCATAGGCGTTCAGCGAATGCTGCAGGATTCTTCCATCGCGAAAGACACCGTTGATGGCCTTGTAGGATGGAAAATCATTTTCGGTGTATTCATACGCCTGCGTGTTGTAACCCGTAACCAATTTATAATCCAGCGATAGCCCTTTGGGCACGCCGGGCACGAATTGCCCCTTTTTGGTTTTGATCAGCACCACGCCGTTGGAGCCGCTGGTACCATAAGATGCCGCACCCGCCGGGCCTTTCAGAATCTCGATGTTTTCGATGTCCTCGGGATTCAGGTCGGCTAACATGGAAACCCCCTGACCGCCAACCCGATTGCTGGCGCTGCCGCGAAACTGGCTGTTGTCGATGCGGATGCCATCCACAATGATCAATGGCTGCTCATCGCCATTGATCCCGGCGGCCGAACGCATATTGAAGCGGATGCCGCCCCCAACATTGCCTGACGCCGGCTCGATTTTTACTCCCGGCACTTTGCCCGCTACCATCTGGCTAATGTCCTGATACGAATTGGCCACCGTCAATTGGCTGGCAGGAACACGAGCCACGGCGACCTCAGCCACGGACTTTTCGCGTTTGGACGCAATGCCAGTGACCACCACTTCTTCTCCCTGAAACACGTCTTCCTGTAATTCGATTTTTAGCTGGGAAAGATCATCGGTTGGGGAGAAGGTTTTCTCGAATTTCTTATAGCCCATATAGCTCGATACGATCACGAAGTTCTGAGCTGGCTCGAATTTGAAAAAGAATTTGCCCTCTTTATCAGACGCTGCGCCAAAGCTGGTCCCTTTGACGAAGACATTAGCGCCGGGCAATGGCTGGCCGGTTTTGGCATCGATCACCACGCCCGTGATGTCCGCGGCCAGCAACGGCAAGCTAAGCGCCAGAATCAAGAACAAATTACACACCAGATACCGCTTCCTCATGTTAACCTCCTTCAGATTGGTTAAGAAAGAATCGAATGAATTGGTCATTCCCACCCTGCTGGTGCGCAAGGATGATAGGAGTCCTGGAAAATCGAAAGGTTGACTGCTCCCGGTCTCCACTACCCCTCCTTGCCGAAAAGAAGGGTGTTTGCTTCTTCCCGTTTTCTGCCCGGTTCGTTTTTATTAATTCCGGTCGCACCCAAAGGGATAGGAAATGATTTCCTGGGGCAAAGATAAGATTTTTGGGACGAATTTCAATAACCCAAATGGGTAATTTTCGCTATCGCTGGCAGGTGGCAACGCGGGACGATGACTGTTGATAGGATGCAGCCGCCCTCCATCCTTTGGCCAGAGCATACTTGCACCTAAAAGCGCTTTTCGGCTTGGAACACCAGGTCTATCGATTTTTCCATCAGATGACGGTTCGCGAGATGGCGGCCAAAGCTGCGCGGCAGGCGGTAGAATTGATTACTTTAGCAGCGGCTATCGGCAAAATAGTTGTTGACAAATAGAATTTTTATTGTATATTGATATAGGAACTATCGAGCGCTAACCATGCCCAATTTTCCCTGATAATTTGTGCGATCGAATCATAGCATTGGGAATAACTTAATCAGGTGAATTTGCTCCTTGTAAAAAAGACCATAGACAGCCAATTGATTCGTTTTTCAAAATGCGGTTCCATTTCCACCTGTCCGCCAGTTGGCGATTGGCGTCCATTTTAGCTGCCTCTGGCCACAACGGCACAACGACGCGAAGCATCAGCAACCAGTTATCTTATGAAACGAAACTATGGCCAAAGAATATTTCATGGCAATGGAGTGCTTTGGGGCCTATTTTCTAAAACGCATTCCGATTTCTTGGTGTCTTTGAGTCTTGGTGGCATTGCCAATAGTTAAGTTGACGCCAAAAGCCAGTTGGCGGATGGTCTGTTGCCGTGCCAAATGTTCAACGACGGGAAAAGAGCGGTTCAGCAAGGAAATAAAGTCGGTGCTCGCTGAGGTTTCATCGCTTACCAGGATCGCTGCCATCGAGAATGGTTCGTGATGACTCAGATTTCAATCTCCCTACTAAACGAGACCAATTCAAAAAATTTTATTGACCTTAGTGCACCATTTCATAATTTCTGGTAGAGTTATTAAAAGGTTTACAGCTTAATCCCATTCTGCTGAAATATTCAAAGCGAGAAGCAATTAAAATCGTTGGACACGATTTTATTTCCATTACCAAAGTTCGGTTTAATGGACCAAATCCATTAGACCTTATTCACCTTAGTAACATATTATGATCCACTGATGCTAAACCTTATTCGCTTATTTTTTTTAGGAATATTCCAGATAAGGTAATAAGGTTCGGGCGGTCCTGGGCCGACTTTGTTACTAAGGTTTGAGAGGTTTTTTTTCAGCCAGGGGAATGGATCAAATCCTATCGCCCCTGTTGAATTTGATACATCATTTCATAATTTCATGCGGGAGCATTTTAGGGTTATCACGCGAACTCCA
>CAZYNP010000062.1:0-33770 GCA_964647995.1 uncultured Cytophagia bacterium | reverse complement strand
AAGTGGTAGATAAAAAATGTCGCTTGGCTGGTAGAAAAAACATGTCGGATAAGAACTTTAGGGTCAATCTCAATTATGGCATAGAAATAATTCATCTCGGGCAAGTATGATCAATGTATCTTCTGGCAATTCTACCAGGTTGGGATTATTTATTGTGCTCCTTCTTTTCTATTCCATCGACCTGCAGTCACAAACCTATCCATTCAAACATTATTCGACCGCAGATGGGCTGGCACATTCAGTGGTACGAAAAGTATTTCAGGACGTTCGTGGTTTTCTCTGGTTCGGCACTCAGGGTGGAATCAATCGCTACGATGGGAATGAATTCGTCACTTACCTGGCCCAGGATTCTTTGAAATCAGAAATTTATGACATCTGGGAAGATGAGCAGGGAACGATCTGGTTCGCCACTTACGGCAATGGATTGGCAAAGAAAATGGCAGATGATACAGCATTTGTCTGGATAAAGGCATCTGACGGTATTCTACCCGGAGATTATGTCACTTGCATTTTTAGAGATGATGATCAAAATATCTGGATTGGCAATGGCGATGGGCTCACATTGATGAAGCCAGATGGAACGATTAAAATTTACGATCAGGAATTGGGAAAAGGACATGGCGAGGTTTACGCCTTTACCCGTGAGAAAGATGGGACGTTATGGATTGGTGCGAATGGCGGTCTATTATCTGGAAAGTTAGGATTTGATGATCAGTTGGAATTGAAAAGAATTTTAGACAAACCCATCCGTTCCTTGTTGTTATTAGCAGATGGTGATGTACTGGCTGGAACATCAGGCGGCGGTAATGAGCGATATGGTGTGGTCTGTCGTTTTCATACCAGCGTGGCTGACACGCTCATTTCATACCAGACCAGCCATAGCCTGATCAAAGCGCAGACGCTATTCGAGGATAGTAAAGGTAGAATCTGGATCGGGACGGAATATGGAATCTACCTGATCGAGGATGGAAAAGTCACTCATCTTCGCCGGGAGAATGGCTTATCCAATGAGAATATCTATGACATCATGGAGGATCGGGAAGGTACGATATGGTTCGGGACCGAAAGCGGGGTGATGAAGCTGGCTCCTCCGGTCTTTTTGAGTTATGGCATGAAGGAAGGTTTGAGCAGCTATGATATCTTATGTATGCTCCAGGACCGTCAGCATAATCTCTGGCTGGGGATGTGGAATGGATTGAATTGGATGCAGCCAGATGGACCGATCCGATATTGGGATGAGACCCATGGTTTGTGGCACCACACGGTTAATTCCCTGGCTGAGGATGAAGACGGAAATATCTGGGTGGGAACCGAATTGGGAATCAATCTGTTCTCATCTGAAACCATAGTGAAAAAAAATATTAATGGATTCCCACCGTCGAGCCAGATCTGGAGCAGTTGCCATGATCCCGAGGGGGGCATGTGGCTGGGCACAAAAGGCAGGATTGCTAAATTGATTCACGGGCGTACTGAGCTCATACTGGGGCAGCAGGACGGTGTCCCGATTGATGTCATTACCAGATTATTTATCGATCATCAGAAAAGACTATGGTTCGGTACTGATCTTCATGGTGCCGGCATTTATCAAAATAATCAGATTACTTTTCTTAATCGTGAGAATGGCATGCCTGATAATCGGGTTCATTGCTTTTTTCAGCATGGGCCTGGAGAAATCTGGATTGGAACCAACCGTGGTGTGGCCTGCTGGCAGGATGGTCGATGGAAGCATCTGCCTTTTTTAGCAACAGCGCTGGAGAACAAAGCCGTCTATTTTATCCTGCAAGACAGCCTGCGGCATTTATGGTTTGGCACGGAGCATGGTTTGTATGAATGGACTGGTAGCGCTATGTACCATTTTAGCAGTCGCGATGGATTGGCATCGGATATTGTGACCAGTGGAATTGTTGAAGCGGACGGTTCGTTGTGGTTTGGCACCAAAGATGGTGTCGCCCGCATGACGCCATCGAATCGTTTGCTTCACGTTCCGACACCGTCGGTGTATCTGGATGGGGTCCTGTCCGGAGATAGTGAGCAGTCCGTGGAAAATCATTCAGTGATCAGCTATAACGATCGCTCGATAGTGTTCCAATTCAATGCCCTCAGCTTTATTGATGAACGAGTCATCGAATTTCAATGGCAGTTAGCCGGATTGGATCGTGGCTGGCTTGGTCCTTTTCCGCAACGTCAGGTGCGCTATGCCAGCCTGGCTCCCGGGAAATACGTGTTTCTTGTTCGGGCCGCTAATCGCAATGGCCACTGGTCTGTTCCAGCCCAATTTGATTTCAGGATTCAGCCCCCCTATTGGAGAACCTGGTGGTTCATCACGCTGGTTTTGTTATTCGTTTCCGCATTGCTTGGGTCGATATATCGTTACCGAATGAATCAATTACGAAAAATTGAAACGATGCGCACCCGTATTGCTGCCGATTTGCATGATGATATTGCTTCATCGTTGGCCAGTGTGTCGTTATACTCAGTGGTGATTCAGCGTCAGTTGCGGGATGAATCAGAAGCCGCCCGCTCCCTGTTGACTCGCATTTGTGATATTTCCCATGAAGTCATGGAAAATATCAGTACCATTGTTTGGACGGTTGATCCCAGCCATGATGAGCTTTCAGATTTAATACAATATTTCCAGCGTTATGCCCGACCGCTTTGTACCGCAGCCGGAGTCACTTTCGTCATCCAGTTACCCGATCAACTGAAGACCATCGTCCTTACGCCAGAACAACGCCGCACCATCTATCTCATTCTTAAAGAAGCTCTAACCAATGTGTTGCGCCATGCCGCTTGCTCCCGGGTAGAATTCTCCTGTACATTTCAGGATCGTGTCATTGACTTGAGTCTCCGGGATGACGGACATGGCTTCAACCTTGAAACTGTCAATGACGGGCATGGGCTGGCAAATATGGCATTGCGTGCCCAGACAATTAAGGCCAATTTGCAAATTACTTCCCAGCCAGGCAAAGGAACAACTATTCGCTTGCGGTTAAGAATGACATAAATGTGCCATAGCGGAATTGGAAAATATTTACTACTTTTAAAGGTCATTAAAGAGATTCGAAGATATGAATTCAATCACGATTGCGATTGTTGAAGACCATGTCGATTTGCGGAATAGCCTGAAACTGATATTCAGTACCTCGCCAGGTTTCAGCGTGGTCGGCTGCTATGACCGTTGCGAAACGCTCTTAGAAAATCTGGAAGATACGGCGCCGCAAGTGATTCTCATGGACATTCGCTTGCCAGGGATGTCTGGAATTGAGGGTGTCATAGAGATTAAAACTGTATTGCCCGAAACACGCATTTTAATGCTGACCATCTATGAAGATGATGCCCAGGTTTTTCAGGCGGTCTGTGCTGGCGCCGATGGCTATCTGCTCAAAAAGTCTTCGCCCATTGAAATTCTACAGGCGATTGCGGATGTTGTTGAAGGTGGCGTCCCGATGACGCCGAGCATTGCCCAGAAAGTGATCAAAATGTTCCGCAATTTTGCTCCGAAACCAGAGCAGTGCGAAGGTCTGACACCGAGAGAATATGATGTCCTGAAAGCCCTGGTCGATGGTCTGGATTATAAACAAATTGCCCAGCGCCATTTCATCAGCCTGGATACGGTGCGGAATCACATTCGCCATATTTATGAAAAACTTCACGTCCACTCCAAATCCGAAGCCGTGGCAAAAGCCCTGCGACAGCATCTGGTTTGATTCTTCGAAATTTCTCATGATGAAAATTTTGCATTGACAATTTAAAAATAAATTTCTATATTTATAACATGAAGTTGATTTGATCATTGAGATTATTTCTCCGGCAACCTGCAAAGGTATCTCAATATCAATCGAAAAACTTGCACTTTGCTTGACATCAAAGAATATTGGGTATCCCGATCAAGGGCAGATTCAGATACTACTATTTGAAGTGTGGGACTTCAAGCAAATTACCAAGTTGACAGTTGAAGTAATATTAACATTATCGAAAGAAGTTTGAGGTGCATTATGAATGTAGCAACTTTTGAAGGTGTAGTAAAACAAGGCAAGATACATTTAAAATCAAGAATCCATTTGCCAGATAAAATAAAGGTCTATGTAGTTGTTCCTGATTTTCGAATAGAGCAATCTGTTCACATTTTCACCCCACGCCTGACACATCCTGAGCAAGCAGCGGACTTTAAAATGGAGATTATCGAGGAGACCAATAATGTCCGCTTATGATACTCAGCTATTTGATCCTCCTGCGCCATTAGCACGAGTGACTTTGCGCAATCCTGAAAATGGAGCTGTTTTGTCTAATGTGTTAATGTTGCTTGATACCGGCGCTGATGTCACCTTGATTCCTCAATCATGCCTTGGACCTTTAGGTGCTATTGTCATTCCCAACAAATATTATGAATTGGAAGGTTTTGAGGGTAGCACGATCTTGTCAGCAGTGGTTAGATTAGAATTGATGTTCTTAGGGCGTATTTATAAAGGACAATTCTTATTAGGTGATCAAGAGTGGGGTGTGATGGGGCGAAATATCATGAATACTGTTTCATTATTACTGGATGGCCCACATCTGATTTGGACTGAACAATGAGCCATTAATTGAGGAATAAAACGCTGCATCGACTTTAATTGAATCAGATTGATTAGCCGATTTCCTTGCTCCATATCTTTCCAATATCATTTCAAAAATATTCATTGAGAAACAATATAACTCCCCGATATAACAATCAAATTCCCAATGGATTCGTCATAGGCAGTTCACAACTAACCATTCAAAGACAATCAACTTCATCTAAAAACAAATGATTATTGAATGAAATCATGGGCATTTTTGTAGGACAGGATGGCATCTTATTCTACAGTGCCGATAAAATGACATCCCTGTGTCATTGTTTTTTTAATGTAAAAAATTATATTCCTGCATAACCTATATTTAAAAATATATGGAGATGCAGAATGAATATGCAATGCAAAACAATTTTAGGCTCGATATTCTATTTGTTCGTCACTTTCGTCCCGCTTCCCATCAAGGCACAGACTGATCGTCCGATACTATTTTTTTCTGACATCACCAGTGGTCCGAATAACGGCAACTCTGATAATTCTTTAGGACAAACTCCCGGACAGAATGGTGCCATCGTGACGGTATGGGGCAGACATTTAGAAAATGCCAAAGTTTTTTGTAATGATGCTGAAGCCGCTTGTTATTACCTCAGAGGAAATGCCACTCAGCCAGCAGACCTCACTACTTATCATCAAATGCAGATGATCTCGTTTCAAATCAGCCATCTGGCACAAGATGGAGCGGGTGAAATTTATACCGTAGTGAATAGTAATCGATCAAATTCATTGCCATTCACGTTGCGCTCCGGAAATATTTACTTTGTGAAAACCAATGGCAACGATGATACTGGCGATGGCAGTTGGAACCAGCCCTGGCAGACGATCCCCAAAGCGGTGAATGCGATTGCGCCGGGGGATATTGCCTATATTTGTGATGGCGTCAATCAAACGACGGAGACTGACTTTAATTCCTGTGTTAATCTCAACTCCGATGGCACCGTGACTCATCCGAAAGCATTGGTCGTGTACCCAGCAGCAACTTCGAAAGTTGGGAATCCGAACATCGAACGCGCATTCCATAATTTCAATACCGAAACGGGGGATTATTCCAGGCATTGGGTTCTCTCGAGGTTTAAAATTACAACCGGACAGGTCGGGGCTCCGGCAAATACGGGATGCCGCATTATTGGAAATTATTTGACAGCACCCGAAGGCAATGGTTGGGATGGCGCTATTAATGCAGAGGGGAATGACGTTGTTGTTCTCGGCAACGAATTGGCTCATGTCGGTGCTGCCAGTTGTTATAAATTTTATCATGCCATTTATTTTAAAGGTTATCGCAACGATGATCCGCCACGGGCTCCCACAGAATCAAACCGGGAGATTGCCTGGAATTACATCCACGATTGTAACAGCAATCGCGCCATCAATATCTATAGTGAACAGGCAAATTCCGCATTTATCAAGCGTCATTTCGTTCATGATAATGTGATTGTGAATCAGCGCGGCGATGGCATCATGCTGGGGTATTACGTTACTGGCGAGAACTGGATTTATAATAACCTGCTGGTAAAAGCCGGACTCGGACCGGAATTCGAGGAGCCAACTTACCACACAGGCATTCGTATCAATACTGGCCACGAAAATGTGTCCCCTATTGAAACCATCATCTACTGCTATAATAATACGCTCTATGATTGTGGATTTTCCAATGCGATTTATGTCGAAGAGAACGGCTCGGTGCTGATCAGCTCCGAGGCGCTCTCGATGAGTACCGTCAACTTTAGAAATAATATTATCTATTCCTCCAGCAATCCGTATGTAGCAACCGAGAGTGGATCGATTCCCGTGGGGGATTTTCGGAATTGCTGGTTTGGCAATGGGGCAGCCCCGGCGTGGGACACGGGCGCGATCGCAACGGATCCCAAATTTATTAACACCAGCGCCGACGAGTTTTCCTTACAACCAAGCAGTCCTTGCATTAACGCTGGAATCGATGTCGCCACGATTATCAAACATGATCTGTTAGGAACGCCAAGGCCACAAGGCTCAGCCTTTGATCTTGGTGCCTATGAGTTTATTGAGACCGGAGTTGGTATTGAAAAGGAGGATCATTCTGCTGCAATTCATCAATTCGAGCTGCTGCAAAACTATCCGAATCCATTCAATTCTGAAACTTCGATTGCTTTTTCCTTGCCTGGCTCAGATTATATCAGTTTGAAGATTTACAATATAATCGGTGAGCAAATTTGTACTCTGGCTGAAGGAAGGAAACCGGCTGGCGATTATTCTGTCAGGTGGGATGGCAGAAACGATAGCGGGGAAACGGTGGCGAGCGGCATTTATTTAGTTCGATTACAAACAAGTACCGAAATTTCAATCAGGAAAATGCTTTTATCAAGATAAGGAATACAAAATTACAGGAGGTCACTATGCGACGAAATCTTTGTTTCTCTATGCTGCTATTGCTTTTGTGCAGTAGCTTATCACAGGCGCAGATTCCGCAAACCATGAGCTATCAGGGAGTATTAACCGATGCCAATGGCAACGCGGTGCCGGACGGCAATTACAACATTTTCTTTCGGCTATATGATGATGACTCTGGCAATCAACGCTGGACCGAAGGTCATAACGTTGAGGTGAGGGATGGAATATTCAGCGTCATACTGGGAACGATTACCCCGCTAAATCTTGCTTTTGATCGGCAGTACTGGTTGGGAATTGCCATTGGCGGAGGTGCAGAGCTTTCTCCGCGCATCCAGCTTACGTCTTCGCCTTACAGCCTGAACGCTAAATCTGTTGCTGATGGCGCAGTGACTGCCAGCAAAATTCCCAACGGACAGGTAGTGAAGAGTATCAATTCTTTGAGAGATGACGTGATACTTACGGCAGGTGACAACGTGACGATCACACCGAGTGGGAACACGCTGACGATAGCTGCAACCGGTGGAGGAAGTGGTGGTGATATTACGGCGGTCAATGCTGGGACAGGATTAGCTGGAGGAGGAGTTTCCGGAGATGTGACGCTTTCCATCGCTGATGGCGGAGTGAGCGCCACCAAACTTGCTGACGGTGCGGTATCTGGCGCCAAGCTTGCCGATCGGGCAGTGACCACACAAAAGATTGTTCCGTCCAACACCGAGGGCCATGTTCTCACCACCAGCGGCGGTAGTGTCGTGTGGCAATCAGCAGCAAACGGTGACATCACGGCGGTGAATACGCCGGCTGGTTCGGGATTGACTGGCGGAAGCCAATCAGGCGATGCTAATCTATCAGTTGCAACCGGCGGTATTATGGCCCCAATGATCGCCGACAATGCCGTGACGGTAGCGAAAATTCATCCCAATGTGATCAGCAGCGTGGACGGAGTGGTCAACGACGGCGGCAATATTGACCTCGTCGCTGGAACCAATATCACCATCACGCCGGACGATGCGGCGAATACCATCACCATTTCGGCGACTGGTGGCGGCGGAACTGGTGACATCACAGCCGTCAATGCTGCGGGAGGCTTGGCTGGCGGCGGTGCTTCTGGCGACGTAACGCTTTCCATTGCCGATGGAGGTGTAACCAGCACTAAAATTGCTGACGGCACAATCACTGGAGGTGATATTAATTCATCAACTACAATCACTGCCGGGAAACTGCAGGGCGGGGGTACCACAAATTCAAGTGCTGGGGTGTATGGCTACGGTTTCAACGGTGTGTACGGCAACGGCCAATATGGCGTCTTTGGCGAAACCCACAGCGACTATGGCGTGTATGGGGTAAACAGAAACAATGGCAACTACGGTTACCTCGGCTCTGGCGCCTATGGCGTTTATGGCAAACACAACAGCAGTGGCTGCTACGGTTACCTCGGTTCCACGGATTATGGCGTGTATGGCGCCAATGGCAATATTGTCGGATTACTTGCCTCAGTTTATGCTGGCGTTTATGGCTACAACACCAGCGGCGGCCGTGGTGTGCATGGCTTCAGCTCCAATGATGTTGGCGTATTTGGCGAAACCACCAGTGGTACCGGCGTATATGGTAGCCACACGAACAATGGGAATTACGGCTACCTTGGCACCAGTAACTATGGCGTGTATGGCGAGAGCAGCAGCAACTATGGCGTTCGTGGCATTAGCTCCAACAACTATGGCGTCTATGCTACCAGCACCAGCAGCACGGCTGTACGGGCCATTCGAACTGGCGGAGGTGACTATGCCGGTCGTTTCAGCGGCAATGTGGAGGTCACGGGCACGCTCTCCAAAGGCGGCGGGTCGTTCAAGATCGACCATCCCCTGGACCCAGAAAATAAATACCTCTACCATTCCTTCGTCGAATCCCCCGACATGCTGAACATCTATAATGGCAACATCACTCTGGATAGAAACGGTGAGGCGTGGGTTGAATTGCCGGCATGGTTCGAAGCATTGAATCAAGATTTTCGTTATCAACTTACAGCCATTGGAGCGCCGGGACCCAATCTTTTCATTGCTCAAAAAATTGCCAGTAACCGCTTCAAGATTGCTGGTGGCTCAGCCGGTCTGCAGGTTTCCTGGCAGGTCACCGGTATTCGCCATGATCCCTTTGCCGAAGCCCATCGAATTATTGTTGAGGTGGACAAAACTGGTCAGGAGCGGGGGAAATATCTCTACGCCCGGGAATACGGCATGTCAGAAACGATGGGAGTTGAATATGATGAGTTCTTAAAGATGGAGCAGGAGATAAAAACAATGAATGAGCGACGTCGCTCGGAACAAGAAAAAGTGAAAACTGAACACGAGCAGATGATGCAAATACAAGAGCAGCAACGGCTTCAAAAAACTGAGATACATCGGTAAGGAGATCACCAATGAAAACGATGAAATTTGTTGTTATATTTCCATTCCTGATTTTTTTCCTTGCCGTTCACGACTATGTTGTGGCACAATACCAGGTGTTGCATAGTGTGTTCGGCAATGGTGGAGCTGCTATTACCAATGACAGCCATCGCCTCAGCGGTACAGCAGGTCAGCCGGGGATAGGAGTAATCAGCAATCTTTCTCACATTAACGAAGCAGGGTTCTGGTATCAAGCCCAGGATTTTATTACCACTATTGAGCAGATATCCAATGATCTGCCGAAGGAATTCCGACTCGGACAAAATTATCCCAACCCCTTCAATCCCAGCACCGTCATCAATTATCAGTTGCCAATCAACAGTTTTGTGGAGTTGAGCATTTACAACCTGCTGGGGCAAAAGATTGTGACGCTGGTTTCGGAGCAACAGCCGGCAGGAATTCACCGATTGAATTGGGACGCCAGGGGATTGGCAAGTGGGGTGTATTTATACCGACTCGAGGTTCGGAATCTTTCGGAAAGCTTGCCCCGAGCTAAGTTTCGGAATGCAGGCCAGGCTTTTGTAGAGACCAGGAAGCTGATTTTGCTACCATAGCAGCATTGGCGGTTAGCGGGAACTGCTGCCGGATAACGTGGGACAGGATTTTCGCCTGTCCTTGCTTATCGATCCATAAATTAGATTGCAAGGTCGGTGTGCTGGGATGCTATGGCCAGACCGACTCTTTGATCCGCTCGATAATGGCCGTTGGCTAAGGCTCTATCTGGTTCGCAACCGCTATTTGTGCCTGCGATAAGCGACGGTAGTCGCCTGCCGCATGCAGTTGCAACAGCATTATCGGTGAGAAAGTTTTGCCGGCACGCGACAGAAATCGTCGAACGATCAGTAGCAACCATCGGGCGACTGGTAAAAATGGCGGGATGAAGAACAAGAGCGATGCGCCGACTGGCAGGAAGGACCGAATAATAAAAACCTAAGCCCGGCGTCAGGTGGTCGCACCAATCGGGCGGCTGCGCAAAACTGACATAGCGTCGGGGAACTGGTGTATTGGCCGCTACCGATGATTTTATGCAATAAAAAAAATCACGGATCAGTGTAGGAAAAATCCGATTTGCCGGTTGCCGGCAGATAAGTTGTACAGTGCTGTTTTGGTATTGCCTCGAACCGCGGCTGTGTCATGTGACCGGCAGGTGGCTCGCTAACAGTGCTTGCATCGCGGCAGCCCACTGCACGAGCAAGTTCACTGTTCCTGTTCCAGATGGTGCATACTCACCTTCGATTTTCAAAAGCATCAAAATAATCATCAATTCCATCCGATTCTAATCCAACAATTATCAGATAATAATCGGCCGTCCTATCCAACCGATGAGATGCGACCGGCACTGGCATGGCAATTGTAGAGCATCGTCGCAATGAATGGTCTGGTAAATCTGCCGGCGGAAATCCAATCAGTGATACCGGTCGATTCGACATTGTCTTTGATATTCAAAAAAAGATAGGCGTTTGTTTCTAATTCATAATGATAAAATTCAATGCGCCCAACTTGAGCGAGTTAGAACTCCAAAAAACCGTGGTCGGCCAATTTCGCGAGGCATTCGTTGTCGAGCCAAAGGTGTCAATTTCAACATGTTTGAGACGCAAGGTCGGTAAGGCAAACGTCCGAGTCGTAACGCTGCTTAACTGTTGCTTGATTTGCATTCTTAACCTATTCAAAGTCTGTCCTGCGTTTCAACTGGTTACCGATAATTTCGTGCAGTGATTTGCACGTCGATTTATTTGGTTGTCCGATTGAACAAACTCATTGATGAGGGGATATACTGAGTCGCAACGGACATAATTCATGCCGCCTGGAACTTGCGCGAAATTGACCCCAAAACTGCTTTTGTTCGTTGGGCGAGATGATCGTTTTTAGAATTATTAAACTATGGAGCTGGTCAAATGAACCATTCAAAATTGCTGCTGTTAGCGACGCTATTGTTGGCAGCGGCGTTGACGCCATCAAGCATCAAGTCGCAAACACCGCCACCAGTTTATGTCGTACTTTTTACTCACATTGAGGACAACTGTCCACCAGAACCGCTTAGATCACCCCAGTCACTGCAAAACTATTTTTTCTGGCGCAGCAAGACCATCGCTATCGCTGATCTGTTCCTCAAGCACCAGGTGAAGTGGGTGTTTGAACCGGATTGGACGTTCCTGGAGGCCGCGCTGGCGTATGAGGTCGATTCGGTAACGGTAACAACCAACCATAAGAATTTATTGCGCTATCTGAAAGAAGACCTGCAAGTGAGCATTGATCCCCACTCGCATGAGCACCGCGGGTATAACTATACCGACGTGGCCCACTTGCTCGATTCGCTGGGAGTTGGAGGTAGCACTGTCGTTGGCGGACATGTTTGGGATCCAGATCTGCCGCAATTTCAAAACTGGGATCGCTTTCGGGGGCCGGTGTCGGGATCGAAATATCCCTGGGCGTTGTGGCGGGGCGATATTCTGATGGGTAGCGCCACCCCCAATCACACCAACGATCCCCAGGTCTCGGGCGTCTGGCGACCAAAAGATCGATATCATTTTTTCGAGGACGATCCCACTGGCAACATTGTCAATGTCGGACAATATAAGGAATCTGGACCAGGCAATTATGCGAACTTCATTCAACATACGAACGAGCTAATCGGTTTGTACCCATCGGGAATCGTGCCGCAGCAATATATGTTGACGATTTCGATGCATCTCTCGCCGACAGCGATCAACGCTCCTCATGGCCTGCAAATCATTGAGGATTCCTTGCTGGTGCCGCTGGTGGATTTGCAAACGCAAGGAAAGGTGAAAATAACGGATTTTACCGCATTGGTGGAGGATTGGAAAACCATTTTCGGTGCGCACGCGTTCATTTATGATCCCTATGGAAGTGTGGGCGTAGCTGACCATGACGCTTCCGGGCCGGAAAAGTTCATGCTTCTTCAAAATTACCCTAACCCATTCAATTCGACCACAAAGATTCGTTTTGCTCTGGCCGAACGCCAGCACGTGACTTTGAAGCTATTCGATGCCCGAGGACGGGAACTGGCGAAGCTGATGGATGGTTTACAGGATGCAGGTGAGAACCAATTGACTTTCAATTCCACCTACCTGCCCAGCGGCATCTATTTTTTCCAGATCACCACCGGTTCATTTTCACAACTCAGAAAAGCGTTATTGATCAAATAACATCTGGTGTTATCATGAGCCGCTAAAGAGCCAAAAAGATCTCTCTGGAAGAATCGCCTGCCCACCAACTGATGAGCAGGCGTCCGGCTTTCACCCAGGAGCGTTACCCCAAGCATCCTTTGACTGCGCCGATCGGCCGCTAACTGGGGAGTTCAAAGTTAATTCATGCTAAATTGTGTTTCCTGTCTTCACAACGAACTGTGCTTCTGGATTGACGATGATAGTTTCGGTTTCATCGATTGCATTTCAGATAGGGTGATCAGGTCGGCGTTAATAGCGTTATGATGGAATGACCTGGCGTAGCAAAGATAGCTGAGGTTAACTTCTGAGCCCATTCATTTTTAAGCATAATATGCCTGTCTCCGATTTCCGCAAGCACTCGTTGCTAATGAACGAAGGAGGAAAATATGAAGATGCTCAACCGCGTTATTGGATTGCTATTTTTATCCACTCTTCCCATCGCTACTGTCAGCAGTCAGACTGCCATTATCATCGATCACCATTGTACCGATCTCTCCAAAATTCCCGCTTCCTGGATCACTGAGGCCAAAAAGAAGCTGCGCATCGGTTATAGCCACACCTCGCATGGGAGTCAATTGGTGACCGGCATCGAGGCGTTTCGGGGTCAGCCGGGCTCGTTGTATGATTTTGAATATTCGGGCTGGGGTTTGCAGCCGGGAGTGTTTCTCAACGATTATTGGGCCAATGATTATGCGGCGGATCTGGGACACAATGGCGATTTGAGCTGGCGCGATGCCACCGTGATCATGCTCCAGCGACCCGATAACGATCGCAACGTGGTGATCTGGTCCTGGTGCGGCGGCGTTAGTGATAATGATGAGGCTGGCATCAACGCCTACTTGAATGCAATGAATCAACTGGAAGCCAGTTACCCCCAAATCAAATTTGTCTACATGACCGGCCATCTCGATGGTTCTGGTGCCGCGGGAAATCTCCATTTGCGCAACGAACAAATTCGCGCCTATTGCCGGACGCATCATAAAACCCTATTTGACTTTGCGGATATTGAAAGCTATGCTCCGGATGGTTCGCTCAATTACATGGAGCGCTACGCGACCGACGGCTGTGAATATGATCGAAACGGCGATGGTAATCCCTGGGGCGATGGCAACTGGGCCAACGAATGGCTGGCGGCTCATCCCAATAGTGAGCTGGCCCAGATAGCTGCCGGTTGTGGGGAGTGTGCCCACTCGGAACGGCTGAATTGCGTGCTCAAAGGCCGGGCTTTCTGGTGGCTGCTGGCTCGGCTGGCGGGCTGGGACGGCCAGAGCCAAACCGCAGTCGCGGCCACTTCCGGTAGCCAATCCCCGCGCGCGATGGGTCTGCTGCAAAATTATCCCAATCCATTCAATCTGTCCACAGTAATCAGTTTTCAGTTGCCAAATCCGGATCGGGTCTCGCTAAGAGTATTCGATCAGTTGGGCAGCGAGGTGGCGAATCTGATCGATGAACAATTACCCGCCGGCCGGTATTCCCTGATTTTTGAAGCCAGGAATTTGCCGACAGGGTTGTATCTTTATCGTCTGCAGCATGGTAGTTCGGTACAAACGCAAAAAATGGTGCTGGTAAAATGAAACGAATTCGCTTCGCGTCGGCCATGGTGCTATTCCTTTGGGGAACGCTGGGTATTGCTGTTGCTCAACTATTAACCTGGGAAAGAGAATACGGCGCGCCAAACCGCGCTGAACTTGCCTGGGATATTGTGGAGAGCCCCGATCATAACTTCGTGATTTGCGGCATTACCATAGGAAGCCTGGCCTGGGATCTGGACGGTTGGATCATCTGCATCAATTCCCGCGGTGATGTGCTCTGGACAAAACAAATCGGTAGCCAGGGGTTGGGAGCCGGGCAGGATTTCCTTACCTGTGTTATTTTGAATGATCGCAACGAACTTGTGCTAACCGGAAACCGGTATCAATTTCCGCAGGGCAAACAGGTTTGGTGGCTAAAGTTCAACCTCGATGGCGAGCTATTGACCGAGAAACGGTATGGTGGCAGCGGCGAGGACAATGGCCATAAGATCATTCAAAACCAGGATGGGAGCTACCTGCTAATTGGCGATACTGAATCCTTTGGCACTCAGCAAGGAGGAAAAGATATCTGGGTGTTGAAGTTGAATGCCGAGGGCGACACGCTCTGGACCAGAACTTATGACCTGGGTGCTGTCGATAGGGCCACCGGCATTATTCATTTCAAAAATAATCAATATCTCCTCACCGCAGTGAGTATTACTGCCGATGGGGGCGGAATTTTTCAACAGGGCTTTGCCACCTATCTGGTGATCGACTCGGCGGGCACTGTTCTGAAAACCCGCACCTTTGCTGAAAGCCCAAAGAATAAATTTCTGGACGTCAGCCCGACCGACAATGGAGGTGCAATTATTACCGGTGGCACCAGCAGCCGCGATCATTTTCCGAGTGAAGATATCTGGCTGGTAAAATTGGACGGTCAGGCCGATACGGTCTGGACGAAAACCCTTGGCAGTTACGGTCGCTACGACGGCGGACATAGCATCTTTCAAAGCGTCGATGGCGGCTACTATTTGGCGGCCTATTCTCAGACCTATCAATCCCCACAGATGGATTTCGACAATTGGTGGTTGTTGAAATTGAACGCTGCCGGTGATACCTTATGGACACGCTGGTGGGGTGGTCCGTTGAATGACGATCCCTATTCCATCATTCCCACTTCGGATAGTGGAATCGTAATGGCGGGCTGGCGGGATGCCAATTCCAATCCATTTTATAGCATATCCATTGGCGATGCGGATTTTTATATTATCAAAACTGACCCCCAGGGAGTGGTGAGCGCTGTAAACAGCGTTTCATCTTTATCGCCGGTTTCGTTCGATCTGCGCCAGAACTATCCCAATCCTTTTAATTCAAAAACAACAATCGGCTTTCAGTCGTCAGCGAGCAGTCATGTGACGTTGAAGATTTTTGATCTATTGGGGCGCGAGGTGACAACGTTGGTGGATGGCGTCCGAGGCGCGGGTTGGCATCAGATAGCTTTTGATGCTGCAGGTTTACCCAGCGGTTCCTATCTCTGTCGTCTGACAACGCCGGTTATATCGCTGACAAAAACCATGGAACTTGTAAAATGAAAAAAAGATTGGCACTCGTCGTGATCCTGCTTTTTATCCTCGATTTGAAAACAATCGGGGCGCAATGGATAACGCATCACGAGCCTGTTTTCCAGCCGAACCTGAATAAGCCGATCTTAGGAATTCCCGTAACGGACCCTGGATTCGGAACGACACTAATTCGGATCAGTGATGCTCGGGCATCGGGTTACGCTGGCGTTGTCCCTCAATATTCGAAACGACAGGCCTGGAATGCCGACGCTTCCCGGCTGCTGCTGTTCACCGGGGATGGCAAAGCGCTCCTTTACGATGGCAATACCTATCAATTTATGCAAGCGCTGGATGCGGTGGGAGGTGAAGATGTGTTCTGGCATCCAAGCGATCCGGCAACGATCCTGTTCGCTCAAGACAATGCGCTGTTGGTTTATCAATTGAAAACAGGGAATGCCACGCCGCTTCGCTCCTTTCCCGAATATACCTTTATCAACACCCGTGGCGAAGGAAATTTGTCCCGCGATGGCCGCTATTATGCGTTTGTCGGTCAGGTCTATGATGAGAACGCCCAGATAGCTTATTTTCGGGATCTCGTTGTCTATGATCTGGTAACTGATCAGGTGATCGCAAAACTTGCGCTGCCACTGACCCGGAGCGATTTCGATTGGGTCTCGATTTCTCCGTTGGGTAATTATGTGGTGGTGGACTATGCGACAAGTAATCCGGGTCGGTTCGAAGGGGTGGAGGTTTACGATCGAAATCTTAATTTCATCTGGCAAAAACCACTTGGGGCTGGACATAGTGACCTGGGCTGCGATGCTAATGGCGACGAAGTGCTGGTGATGGGCTATTATGATGGCGAAACCAATAGCAACTTTGTCAAGAAATATCGGCTGGCTAATGGGGATGAAACTTCATTGCTCGAGTTTTCCTGGCAGTTCGATTCGCATATCTCCTGCCAGAACCAGGTTCGCTCCGAATGGTGTTTTGTTAGCACATTCGACGGCGAAGCCCGATTGACCGATGATAGCCTCTCGTGGTTGCCGTTCGAGGATGAGGTCTTTGCCCTGAAGATGGACGGCAGCGGTGACGTGCAGCGTATCGCGCACCACCATAGCCGCCGTTTTTCGCCGGCCACGCCGGATCGGGACAACAGCGTTTATTGGGCGGAACCTCATGCCTCGGTAAGCCGCGATGGCGGACGCGTTCTCTTCGGTAGCAATTGGCGCGAAGATATTCAAAATGATTTCAGCGTGGATAGCTACATCGTGGATTTTCGTACCTGGGTGGGGGTTGGCGACTGGACGGACGTATTGCCCACTGAGGTTTATCTGGCGCCGAACTACCCCAATCCTTTTAATACCAGTACGGTCATCAAATATCAGTTGCCAGCCGTTGCCTATGTGGAACTGAGCATTCACAACCTGCTCGGTCAACGGCTTGTGACGCTGGTTTCGGAGCGCCAATCGGCTGGAACGTACCAATTGCTGTGGGACGCGCGGGGATGGGCAAGCGGTGTGTATTTGTGTCGGTTGGAGGCAGGGGATCCTTCGACGGGTTTTCCACGAATGGGGTCGCGGGGATCAGGCCAGGGATGGGCACTGACTAAGAAGCTCATTCTAATGCGTTAGTTGCAGCAAAGTTTGCCATTAATTAAGCAGGACGCCAGGCGGATACCGAGGTCCTGCTTTTTTATTTTTCGTTCGGATAAATCACACTCCGCTCAGCGAGTTCCCCAACGATCGATGCCGACGCCTCGATTCCAGCGCTAATTTGAAGACGAAAAATTTTGAGCAATAAAAAAATATACTTGACAATATGTCTTCTATTGTGTATATTTAGTACATAAAAAATGACATCAATGCTTCTGTTTTGCCAGGGAACGCTATGGAAAATAAAGTGAGATATTATCGCTTTATGAATAACGAGATGACGCAACAGGAGCTGGCCGATCGAGCGGGCGTGGCGCGTCAGACGATCATTGCCATCGAAAAAGGTGCGTTCAATCCATCGGTGAAATTGGCCCTGAAATTGGCCAGAATTTTCGGCGTTGCGGTGGAGGAACTCTTTTCGTTGGATGAAAAGGACTAATGGCCTATCAGGAGAGATTATGAAAAAGGCGATGCCGGTGCTGAAGGCGTTATGGCTTTTGATTACTATTTTACTGATCATGGTTGGCCGGGCTCTCCCCATGGCCTTGCTGATTTTTTTAGCCGGCTTAACAATTGCTGCACCCCTGGTGCGCGAATTCATCTGCCGATCGCAGTTGGATGAGCGGCAGCGCTATATCAGCCACCTTTCCAGTCATGTGGCTTATTTCACATATACGATGATCCTTGTTTTTATAATGATCACAGAATTCTTCGCCGCTGGTCAAACGGCTCGGCCGATTTTGGTGCTGCTGTTGTTAGTCCCACTGCTGGTTAAAATCGCAATCGTACTCTGGCAGCGTTATGGCGCACCCAAAAAACGACTGTCCGATTATGTGCAAATATTTTTCCGCGGAATTGTGCCTTCCTCTGCTGCCGATGAACGCCAGCACGTGATTGGCAATTTCTCCAGCCATATTGCGTTTTACGTTTTTTTAGTGCTGATCATTTCGGCCATGCTGTGGCTTTACATCCGCAATGGTCAGAATCCACCCAATCTTTGGTATCTGCTGTTGATTGTGCCATTGCTATCAAAATTGTACGCGAGCTTATTCATGAGCTATGGCGCTGTTCGAGGTGCCCAATTCATCGGTGCTACCATTGTGTTGCTGTTTTTCATTTTCATCCTGTTATCGCATGGTTTCAGCGCCGGATCGTTGATCGAAGCTCTGCCGTTTATCGTTATCTTGGGCTTGATTGGGTGGGCGATCAAGCAGCCACGACTGGCAGGGGCGATGCTAATAATTTTAGCATTAGGGCTCGTCATCTTCTTCAAAGGCTGGTTGCGCATGGATCTCTATGGTTTGATATTGATGTTTTCGCTGATTCCAATTCCTTTACTGATAAGCGGTGTGGCGCTGATGTTAGCGCATCCGTCTGATACCTGATTTATCCGACCGTGCGGCTAATTGCTTTCAACCGACGATTTACAACTTTTGGGGATTAATTCCTGGCGACGCGTTAGTTTACCGAACGCAGCAAAGGCGCGACCTTTTTGATAATCCAATTAGCAATTATTAACAGCGAGAATTACGCAGCAGAGTTGTCTTTCGACATCGGTCCTTGAGCCAATCAAATGAAAGGGGCGATATCATGATGAAAATTTTCGGATTCTGCTTCCTGGCCATTCTAATGCTTCTGCTTTGGGGAAATCCCTTTGTGGCAGCGGCAGAACCGGCGCATCAAGTCCAATTTTCAGTGACCCTCAGTGGGCATTTGATATTGGGGCTTGGCTATACATACTATTGGAATATACATCAGGGCTGGCAGGCTAATTTGTATCTGATTCCGGAGAAGGGGTTGCCTTTCGGCATCGCCACCGGATACAATTATATTTGGGGGGAAACGAAATGGCGACCCAATCTGACCGCTGATTTCATGGTCCTGGCCAGCCCGCCGGACCCGGTGCAAAGAAAGTATCTGCCGATGATCAAACTGGTTCCCGGAATTCAATACGACTTCGGCAGCGACCAAAATCTGAATTCTCGGCTCTGGATCGCGTATTTTCTCGGCCAGAAGCGGGTGAAAATAGCTCCGATTGGATTGGAGGTCATGTATGGCTATAATTAGCAGACGCCTATCGATCGGTCGCTCGGAGCTACAGGGCAGATAGCGTCCAATCGGCGGTTTTGGGAAGGGGCTCATTAAGATGAAAAAAACCTCTTGTCCAAAACAGGATTTCTCATTGAGTATTTGGGACGGCAAAATATAATCCGCCCACTGGTGGACCGGTGGCAATAAAACCTCATTGTGAAGAACGACTAAATTTGCTTTCAACGCCAATTTTACAAGTAACCAATTTACCATTTTAAAAAATCCTGGACAGCAGTGAAAAAAATCTGAAAAATACTTCCAAAAGTTTGGCTGCTCGAAAGGGGATCACCCCGATTCATTGCGTTTGCTGGCAAATGATCCGGGTGCTTATTCGTTGATTTTAGCCACCGGTTGAGGGAAAATAAATTAAACTGCACTCTGGCTCGCTGCCACCGGGGATGATTTGGGTTTTTCAAACCAGGTGATACCCCCTGTCATACTGCTCGAAACAATCATTTACCACTGCCACAAAAAAATGCTTGACAAATCAAGAATGATTTTGTATATTAGGCTCTGATTGCAAAAAAGCAATAGTTTGACCATCACTGATTGGCTGGTCGAGCGGCAATAGTAATATTTCGTTCTTCATTATATTTGGAAGTTTCATGGTTCTGGTGGGCGAGCAAGCCCGAACAATGTGAACCAACATCAAAGTAGATATCAATGATCTGGCACAGATCGAGTGGTCTCTATTATTTTTCTCTAAAAGCGAAGCAGCATATCCTTGAATTAGCAGGAGAAAAGGATATTCTGTTTCGCTTTTTTATTTTTATGGGATACGGCTGATACTAATGATTCACCGCTTGCGAGCACGACACCAGCGGAATAGAGCAATTTCAGACTCACCCAGATCTAAATGAATAAAAAGATGTGAGTGAACGACCTTGGTCATGCTGCCTTGTAGTGTCATGGGCTTATTGAGCGGTGTCCAATAAACATGCTTAGCAACCAGGCGCGGAGGGAGGTGAGATAAAAGCTATTGGATGTTTTTTCGAGGTAGTTTTTAAACGGTTGAAATCATTTTCAGCAAGTTTAAGGAGGAATGGATCATGTGTAAACTATGGGGTAGAATCCCGGCGCTAATCATCACCATTTTCTTATTGATGGGGGGCTTGGGCTCGTTCCTGAATGCCGGCGTCACCGGAAAGATTTCGGGTGTCGTCAAGGACGCGGGAACTGGTGAAGCTCTGGCCGGCGCCAATGTGGTGATTGCAGGAACCACCATGGGCGCCAGCACCGATCTCAGCGGACGCTATTTCATTCTCAACGTCCCGGTCGGTGTCTATGCAGTAAAAGTGACGATGATGGGCTATACTTCGGTGACCAAAACCGATGTGAAGGTGTCTGTAGACCTCACGACCGAAGTGAATTTCAGCCTGTCCACAACCGTCATTGAAGGCGAAGCCGTTACGGTAGTTGCCGAGCGGCCGCTGGTTGAGAAAACGCTAACCCAGTCGAAGACCACCATCGATGTTCATGAATTGAATCATAATCTGCCGGTTGCCAACATCAATGATATTATTGAGACTGCAGCCAGCACCTACAAAGGCTACGTTCGTGGTGGACGTAAGTATGAGACCAAGACATTGATTGATGGTGTGGATGTTTCGGATACCTATTTTTCAGGTGGCACGGGCGCCTTTGGTGGCGGCGATGTTGGCCATACCTATCAGGGCTTTCGTCGTTCCGAATTGGATCAGACCACTATGAGCGATGTGCCTACGGGTGCCATTCAGGAATTGAACGTTTATGCTGGTACTTTCACCGCAGAATATCCCACGGCATCGGCTGGCATTATCAACATCGTAACCAAGACTGGTGGCAAGGATTTTCACGGCAAGATTTTCGCCCGGATGACGCCCTTGAATACCTGGGAACATTTTGGCGATAATGTCTACTGGATGAGAAACGATCAGACTGCATTGAATCCTACTACCGGCAAACTGGATACGCTGAATATCGGCTATTTCACCGAAAAGGCCAAATGGCTCAAGGCCGGCACCACCTACGGCAAGCGAGCGGCAGAATTGTACACCTGGAATGAAGATCTGGCTCGCGATCAATACTATTATGATCCCACGGATTCGGTGGGTTTAGGTCGGTCGTATGACATCGAAGGCAATTTGAGCGGTCCCATTCCCTTCCTGGGCGACAAGGCGGGTTTCTTCCTGTCGGCACATTTTTTGAATACCCGAACCTCGGCGTTGCCATTCGACACCGACAAACGTTTCACCAGCAGCTTGAAGCTGCATTACGATCTTGATCCCAGCATGCGCATTTCCCTCTACGGGCAATTGGAAGATGGCGGCAAGCTGTTCAATTTTGTGAACTGGAAGTTCAATCCCAAATGGGCCTACTACATGGAAGGTGCCCCGCGCTACAAAGACCTCTCCTATGTCGGCTATGCCAAGTGGACCCATACTCTATCTTCAAAGACCTTTTATGAAGTCCAGATCAGCCACAATGCCAAGAACGATTGGATTGGCTATCCTGATGATAACAAAGACGGGTACTGCGACATCAATGAAAAGGGTGATTTCATCCAATTTAAGGACCTGGATGAATATCTGCGCTATGTCGGTGGCGTCACGAAAACCGACACCATCCGCGATGCGCAGGGCAATATCCTTAGCATCGAGACCTATGCCGATCTAAAATCGCTGACGGGTTATATGGGCAATTGGTACGCGCAGAACAAAGACGCCGTGTTGCCGGCAAGAGATCCCAACCGAGCGTTTTTCTATCAAACGGTAGATCCGGCCTCGGGCGTTAATGAAGCCAAGCCTAACTTCTGGAAGGTCGATGGCTGGTATCGCACGCACTATCCGCCGCCACTGTACAGCAAGACCCTGCGGAATGTGACCACTTTTAAAGCCGATTTCACCAGTCAGCTCAATTTCAACCATCAGCTCAAGAGTGGTCTCCAGTTCCGTTATCACAATGTCGATGTCGATCATAAACAATCGGAATTGGGTGGCAATGGTCGGCAATATCCGTATGCGTTGATGCATGTTGATATTCACAAATTCAATCCCAAAGAATTCGCCTTCTACTTGCAGGATCGAATTGAATACAGCGGTTTGATTGTGAATGTCGGTGCCCGTATTGATGGGTATGATACGGATACGCGACTGTTTGTCAATGACTTTCATCCCTGGAATGTGATCTATTATCCATCGAAGACCTTGAAAGAGTTGGAACCGGTGCGTGGCGACAAAGTCGGCTGGAAGTGGTATTTCAGCCCTCGCATTGGTATCTCGCATCCAATTGCTCAAAATATGGCCATGCATTACTCCTTTGGTAAATTCATCCAGTATCCCAACTTTGCTTCATTATATCAAGACTACAATTTTACCGATTATGCGGCGTCGCCGTCGATCTATACCAAATGGGTCGATCAGGAACCGATGCGGGCGACCTCGTATGAAATGGGTCTGCAATATTCGCCATTCGCGGACATCGCGGTGGACGGAACCGTCTACTATCGCGATGTTGAAAACTACGCCAGTGCTCTAATGACGCTGACGCCTTATGCTGGTCAAGGCCTCTATATCGAGACCAGTTGGGGCCATGCCGATTCCCGCGGTATCGAAGTAAGCATCGAAAAACGGCCGAGCAAATGGTGGGCCGGGCGGGTAACGTATGCTTATTCGTATATCAAGGTCGCCAGCCGGATGGCTGGTACTGAAGAAAGCCAGCGACTCAGTTTCTCGGCGAAAGTGGATAGTGCCCGGTTTGCGGGACTACCGCTCGAGCGGTTGAATTCGTTGAACTATCGCGAAGAGAACGTGACGGTACGAGGTTCTGGAACGTCCAACCGCAATGCCTTGGCCGGTGGCTATGACCGAACCCATCGGTTTGCCGGCACGCTGATGTTCTATTTGCCTTATGGCGTGGAATTGAGTGCAGTGAGCGAATTGACCAGTGGCTTTAAATATTGGCCGACCGAAAATATCGACAACGACCCGTTCTTCAATGTCAGTCCCAAGCTGCGTGAAGGTCCATGGAATTTCTGGGTCAATACCCGGATCACCCTCAATCCGCTGAATCTGCTGCAGGATGCGGGTGCGCTGTCCAAAAATGCTCTGGGCGGCATGAACGTCCGGCTGTTTGCGGAAGTACGCAACCTGACCAACCATAAGAATATCCTGGCTTACAACAACACGCCGTTTATGGAAGCCACCGACCAGCGCATCTTCGAAATTGGTCGCGACTTCAAAGCCAATACCGGTGATGAAGGGGATCCTCAAGGTTACCGCAAGATTCCGCATGACACCATGGGTCGTCTGCTGTATGGTCCTGCCCGTCAAATCTGGGCTGGCCTTGAGTTCTCGTTCTAAGTTCTATTAGCAAGAACCTTTCCAGGTTTTAATTGTGGCAGGAAAAAACGAAGGAGATTTTCAATATGCATATTAACAATAAAATGATCACCATCAGCTTGATGCTGTTGCTGGTCTTCGGTTTCACGCTGAACCTGTGGGCAGAAGACCCGAACAACAACATCGTGATAGCGGCTGGAGAAACCTGGGGCACCTACACCCCGGCGAATTACGACTACGCCTGGCCCAGGTATCCCTACAAAGACGACATCTCTCAGCGCGGCAATGCCTCTGGCGGTGGCAGCACTGTGTCCGCCTCTATTTTCGTCAGCAATCGCTGCGTCACCAGCGGCTACTTTGGCAATCCGCCGTGGAGCTGGATGAGCGGCCTGTATGGCATCGACTTTGGCGACTACATGTACGCGGTCGAATTCAATCCCACGCAGGAGTTTGCTAATCTCAATAAGGCGGTTCATGGCGAAGCCAATGCCAATTATGCCTTTTTGCATTACAATCACAAAATTCCCGGCTACAACGACCCCAAGCGGAATTTCCATGATCCCGTTGGCGGAGGCGCCTATCTCTCCAAAGATCGAACCCATGCCTGGTCCTCGGCTGGCTGGCCCACACAATTGGGCGTGGATGTGAAACTGACCGTCCATGCCTGGACCATGCCCTGGGGCCATCTCGATGACTTCCACCTCGTCGAAATTGAATTGTACAATACCGGCCAGGCTGATGTCAACGGCGATGGAACAGTAGATATCACCAATAATGAAATCTATTCACTGGCCTTCTGGTACGGCGGCGCACCCTTCGGCTTTTATTTCAGCAGTGATGGTGGCCGTGGTTATTTCCAACCCAATAGCCGTTTCCGTGGCTTCGGGCTCGATTTGACTCCAGACAACACGGGCGCCCCCTGGAATATACCGTTCCAGGGCTATGGCTCTGATCTGGGCGAGGAAGATTTCCCTGGCCTGGGCGATTTCGGTTTCTATTACGATGCCTATCATGGTTACAACTTCCTGGGTGCCAAGAAGTGGGATGAAGCCACCGGCACCTGGGTGGAAAAGAAACTGGCCTTCAAAGATGCTGCGGGCAACGAAGTGGTTCCTGCGGTTGGGGAAGGTGCCCGGCGTGGCTGGTTCCAGACATGGCAGCCCGGTTATAATAGTGTCAATGATTTCACCCCCAAAGGTGTACACACCTCGGCCATTGGCTCGTTCTACAAAGACGGCGGCAAGTCCAATGCCAAAACCAATTTCGATCTCAGCCCCAATCCGAATCTGTTCGACGCCGGAATCACAGGCGATCCCACCACTTTTGTGGTGAAAGATCCGGCGAACTGGGCTTATCCGGATGGTGCGTACGAAATGACTACCCCCAAGATGGCGGTGGATCCACAATCTGGCGCGCAACTGGGCCTGAGCCCGATGGATCCGCAACGTGGCCGGCCACTGGAACCCGGCATCATCACCGAAGGCTTGATCACCGAATATCGCTTCGACGGGGATCCGGTAACTGGTTTTGGGCCGATTGCACTGAAGGTCGGGGAGCGGGTTCGCGTGTATTTCTTCCGGGGTTCGGGTTTCCGAATGGCTGGACTGCGCAAGACCGTTCAGATGGCGCGTGCAGTATTCAACTCAATCAAACCCGATGGCTCCATCGAAGTCCCGCAATCGCCCCCTGTTCCTGAAATTAAAATTTCCGGTTCCACTGCGGTGCGACCGGTGATCAAATGGCAGGATCCCAGCAACCTGGGCAGTTGCGATGGCATCAAAATTTACAAATCCAAAGCCTGGCCGCGCTTCGACCCGTTGACCAAAGGTTTCCCCGAACATAATACCTGGTGGAAGACTATGGATCCAACCAAAATTCCGGCTGCGGAACCCTACAATCCGCTATTCAAAGACCTGTTCCGGGTGAAGCAGCAACAGGGAGCTTTCTGGGGACCTTACGAACTGGTGAAGGTGATCCCGAAGGCCGATTTTGCCAATTACAAGAACAAGGCCTCTGATGCGGCGCAATATCCCTATGCCTGGGAAGATGATACCTACACCTCCCCTGGCCAGAGCTATTGGTACTATGTGGCTTCGTATAAAGAGGGTGCCGCGAGCTCCGTTCCCGCCAATTATGTGGGATTGGAGTCGTCCGATGTGACCTGGTTGGAGAGCGGCAAGGTGAACATCAATGGCCGAACCGGTCTCTGGGAAGGCGCCTGGCCACAGTCAGAACTCATGTCGTTCTTCCCGCCGGAAACCGACATTCAGGGACGCAAGGATATTGGGGCACGATTCGTGCTGGTTTCGCCACCGGCGTCGATTTCCGATCTGGAACTTGATCGCGCCAGTGTTGGTGTTCGTCCCAATCCCTATAAACGAGCAGCGTTCCATGATGTTGGCACCCATCAGGTCATGTTCTATAATCTGCCGTCCGTGTGCGATATATCGATCTTTGATGTTTCGGGAATGCTGATTGATAAGATCCATTTCATCGCACCCACGCCTGAAAAGGGTGTTTATTTCTGGGATATGTTTTCCAAAAATGGCAACGAAGTGGCAAGCGGTCTCTACATCTGGGTGGTGGAGTACGAAGGTGGCAAACAGATGGGCAATCTGGCCATCATCCGTTAACTTCCCTGGACGTAGGCGATGTTTTGCTTGACAAAAGAAATTTATAAAGTAAGGAGAACGATTATGAAGTTCACGAAGATAACTGTCGTTTGCCTGATTCTTGTCCTGCTTGCTGCTTCGTACAGCTTAGCGGAACTAAGAAAACCAGGAGTTAACGGCGCAGCATTTTTGAAAATTGGAACCGGCGCGCGCATGGTCGCCCTGGGCTCTGCTGCGACCACGCTGCACGGCGATCCCAATATGATTTTCTGGAACCCGGCGGGCATTCAGATGGATGCCGGCAAAACCCAGTTCGGGTTCAATTACAATCAATGGATCGCGGGACTGGATCATATTTCTGGTGCCGTCACCCATAGCTTTGGCAATCTGGGAACATTTGGCGTGGGTTTCATTTACATGGGCTTATCCGATATTACGGCGGACCGCGATATCGCGCCGCCAGGATTCGAATCGGCTCAATACGAACCCCTGGGCACCAATCGCTATGATACATTTAATTATTATGACCTGGCGGTTAGCCTCGCTTATAGCAAGCAGTTCACCGATCATTTTCGGATGGGGCTGGCGTTCAAATACATCCGCGAGACGATCGACAGTGAAGTGGCCGACGCGATTGCGTTTGACTTTGGTGCGATTTATAACACCGGCTTTCGCGATCTGACCCTGGGCGCCCGGCTGAACAATGTGGGCAGCGACATGCAATTCTATGCCGTGGGTGCCCCCCTGCCGCTGAATTTCTCCATCGGCGCTTCCGCCAGTCTGGCCAAAGAAGAAAACATGGCGCTAAAAGGCTATGTGGATTTCACCAAACCACAGGACAGCCCCCAACTGTTCTTTACCGGTCTGGAATGGAATGTCAGGAATCTCTTAGCGCTGCGCGGCGGCTACAAGTTCGGTTACTCCGGCTCGCAAGATGAGTCCAGCCGTCTCAGCCAGACCGATGAAGGTCTGTCCTTTGGTGGCGGATTGAATCTGCCGATCGTCGGCTATAAGCTATGGCTCGACTATGCGTTTACCAGCTTTAATGTGTTCAAGGATACGCATCGTTTTTCGCTGCGATTCGAGTTCTAAATTATAGCCCAGCAATGGCTGAAAAAAAGCTCCCCGGAAGCAATTTCTGCGGGAGCTTTTTTCTTGATAGGCCGAAGTCGGGAGTCAACGATCGCGAACTAACTAAAAACGCAGTGAACCGTTCAACGGCAGAGCATTTCGTTCACTTTGCCACTCCCCGCTCTGAAGAATGATTGAGATAATTTCGGATTTGATCGCCGGAAATAGTTACTGATGCCAACCGAATCGTGCTCGGGGATGATTTTGCTGGCATTGCTGCCGGCGGATAAATCCGAATCGCATTGCGGGGAACATTTGGCCGAGCGAAGTGTTTGATACAATGCCTCAGTTGTATTTGCGCCAGCGGCATGATTCGATCTGAAAATTATAAATCAGACATTGGAGGGAATAGACAATGAAAGTGAGTTTCAAAATTGGTTTGGCCCGGGCAAGAACGCGAATCTCCTTGGCCCATCGCTTAATGACGGTGCTCGTCATTTTGATGGCATGGCCACTGGTTGCTACCGGCCAGGATCGGCAGATGCAACTGGCCATAGATTATGCCCAATTTCGACTGCAACAGGATTTTGTCTATCTGGAGATTTACTACTCCATCCCGCGCAAAAATCTCACTTTCCATCAGGGTCAGACCGGCCTCCAGGCTCAGGCGCTCATCAAAACCTATATTCAATCCGGGAATCGGACTATGCAGGTAGACAGCCTGTTCATTCAGGATGAGATCCAAACCCGATCGGAAATTACGCCCACTCAAAAATTCATCGAAATGTCGGCCATCCAAATTAAGCCGGATAACTATTTGCTACGGGTGACCGTGACCGACCTGAACGCGCAAAGAACCGTCGATTGGAGCGATTCGCTGAAGATTCGACCGTTCCCCAGCGATTCCCTGGCATTTAGCCACATCGAACTGGCCACTTCCATTCAACCGCAGCCGTCTGCTGGCGACCGTTATGTGAAAAACGGGCTAAGGGTCACCCCCAATCCTTCGGCCATCTATGGCACGGGCCTGCCCCAGCTCTACTTCTATGCCGAAGCCTATAATTTGATGATCGCCCATCAGGCGGCTGGATCCACTTACCATCTGGAATATACCATTCTCGATGCTCGTGATAGTCTGGTGCAGCGGATTATCGGAACACCAAAAGCCAAACCTGGCACTTCGACCGTGGTTCATGGCAGCCTGAATATCAATGACCTGACCAGCGGCATTTATCGACTGCAGCTCAAGATCATTGACGACTACAATCAGCACTGCGCACTGGCGGAAAAGACATTCCTGGTGTACCGGGCGGAAGACCTTCTCAAAACCCAATTGGTGAAGGCAGACGCGGAAGTTGTGACCGGTGAGAACGAATTTATGCTCATGGATGAAGCGGCATTGAACGACTATTTCCAGATGCTGCGGTACATTGCCTCCGAAGAAGAAAAATCGCTGTTCAAAAAATTAGATATCAACGGCAAGCGCAATCTATTGGTAAATTTCTGGCAGCAGCGAGATCCGGATGCGCACACCGCGGTCAATGAAGCCAAGAAGATCTACCTGGAATTGTTGGACCTGGCCAATCGGGAATATACCATTCGCAATAAACCCGGTTGGAAAAGCGACCGGGGCCGGGTGTTGCTTAGCTACGGCAAACCCGATTTCGTGGAACGGGTGCCAGCCACCTCCGATGCCCGAGCCTATCAAGTTTGGTACTATTATCAACTGGAGGGCGGGGTGGAATTTATTTTCGTGGAACGACGGGCGGATTCGGATTATCAATTGGTGCATTCCACCAAGCGCAACGAAATTCATGACTATGAGTGGAAGACACATTATGTGTTGCAATAAAAAAAATGACCGGTCGCCTGGAGCGACCGGTCTGTGAGCATGGTAATTGGCGGGAATGCGTGGGAATCGAACCCACCTATCCCGACTGTTGTCAGGACACTACGGATTTGAAGTCCGCGGGGCCCACCAGGTACCCTTCCATTCCCAATCGCGAAATCAATTTTCCCTTCGCCCATTCCCTGCGGGACTGCCGGGAGTTCTGCTTCGATCTCCAATTTTTGTCAGTGAAAATAACATTTTTTTAGCTCATTGTCAAGCTAATTTTTGTCCCGGAAGATCAGAGTCACCAACCAACGCCGACACGCCTGACCGATCTCTGCTCCAATTTTAACCTCAAGCAATGATTTTTGGCCCGAAGATGCCGGGTAGTTGCCTGGCCATGCCCTTTTCCGCGGTCAGTTCCAGAGAAAATTGCTCGCCCTCATCTTTCAACTTGACTTTTAAAATAAAATTATCTATTTTAACGCAACGCAAACGCCGCAGCGATTCGCGGCTCGCTCAGTATGGACGCAAATAATTGTTCGATGATGCGATAGGGGAGATTGACTCCCCGATTTTTTTCCTAACAACCGCTGATGCCAATTGTTTGATATTGCGGCTGGCGGTAGCTGTTTTAGCAATCCTGGAGTGATGCAAGATGAAAGGCATTCCCAATCGGCAGAAGAAAGTCGTGACGCCGAAGCGAGTTTTTAAGAACGACCCAACCCGCTTTCCCAAGAATCAGCGCCGTTCCCCTCAGCCAGGGCCTAAAAAGGGGTGAAACATGGCGGTGATTTATTCGATCAATCCGGATAATCCCCAACCGCGCTTGATCAGCAAGGTGGTCGATGTATTGCGGGGTGATGGAGTGATTGCCTATCCCACGGATACCGTTTATGGGATCGGGTGCGACATTTTTGCCAAAAAAGCAATCGATCGCATCTTTGCCATCAAAGGCAAATCGCACAAAAATCCACTCAGCTTCATTTGTCCCGATCTTAAAGATATTAGCAAATATGCCTATGTCTCCAATCGCGCTTACAAAGTCATGCGTCATCTCCTGCCCGGACCCTATACCTTTGTGCTCAAGGCAACGCCGCTCGTGCCGAAATTGATGGTGACCAAAATCAAGACCGTTGGCATCCGCATTCCGGAAAACAATATCTGCATGGCCTTGTTGCGGGAATTGGGGCATCCCATCGTCAGCACCAGCGCCAGTTTTGGTGAGTTCGATATTTTTACGGATCCTGAGGAGATCGACATTCGGCTGGGGCATCAACTGGATGTAATCATTGATGGTGGCATTCTGGGAACCACCGCCTCCAGTGTGGTTAGCCTCGTGGATGATAATGATTTTCGCGTGTTACGCGTGGGGAAAGGCGACATCTCGATGTTCGAATAGCCGCAGATGCTCAGCATCCTGCTCATTTTGGGGTCAACATAGCAGTGGGTTTCAAAATAAACGCTCAGCCATTGATTCAGGATAGAACCCTTAGTTGGTTCGATTTTTGATGCTCCATTCCTGAATTGCTAAAATGAACCGTAGCGATTACTTTTTGCCTACGAAATACACGCAATGACACGAAATTCAAAAATACAAAGATTGCGATTGGTGTGTTTCCATGTATTTCGTGGGGCGAATAATTGCCATTTTAGAATTTCAGGCTATTTTCTATTAAATTATCCTGTCAGAGCGTGGTTTAAAATGGCCGTTTGAACCGGATATTTCGTGGCGCGCTGAATATGTGGCCAATAAAATTTTCGGTTGACGCTGATGGCAATCAGGCAGACGGTTCGTAATAACTGTTGCCAGCCGAATCTAACGATTCCCGATCATTTTAGCGCAGGCTCATTTGTTCAGAGAATCAACCGTTGCTGGTTTCAGCGGTCCATTAGGCAATTATATTTTTATCTTTATCCCGGTTGAGATAGACGCAGCCAAAGGATGACCCCCCGTCAATCGCCAGTTTGCCGCTGGTGCGGTTTAGCCAGGGCGAGCCACCGGGATGCTTCAGCCCGAATTTCAAACAGAACAATAAATCTAATCAACAGCACTCCAATTCATCTATCCAAGGAGGAAACAGCGAATGATAACACATGAAGAGATCAGTCGGATTAAGGTCGAAAATCTGAAGACGCTAAAACAAAAGCTCAATGTCAATGGCGTCGGCATTGGACATAAAATCGTCTCCGGACAGGACACCGGTCAGCTCTGCCTTACGGTTCTGGTTCGTAAAAAAGTGCCCAAATCGGAACTGCTGAGCCGTGATCTGGTCCCGACAATGATCGACAATATTCCGGTGGACGTGAAAGCGATCGGCCAAGTAGTGGCGCTGAAAGCCCGCACCGATCGCTGGCGTCCCGCGCCGGGCGGTGTCAGTCTGGGACACTATTTGATCACCGCTGGCACTCTGGGCGCATTTGTAAAAGATAATGCCACGGGTCAAACCCTGATTTTATCCAATAATCACGTGATGGCCAACAGCAATGATGCCAGTGTCGGTGATGCCATTTTGCAGCCCGGCCCGGCGGATGGCGGCAAAAATCCCCAGGATCGCATTGCCGATCTGGAACGATTTATCACCATTCAATTTCAGGGTGGCGGCAATGGCAACGGCGGCATCTGTCAGATCGCCAAATGCTCCGCCAGCATTCTGAATATGGTGGCCAGGTTGCTGGGTTCACAACATCGGCTGGTAGCCACTAAAATCACCGCCGCGGCCAATGAAGTGGATGCCGCCCTGGCCAAACCAGCCTGGAACGATGTGATCACGGGCGATATTATCGATATCGGCGTTATTACCGGGACCAAGGCGGCTGAAATCGGCATGGCCGTTCGGAAGAGCGGGCGAACCACAGCGACCACCACCGGCACCGTGGAGATGCTGAATGTCAACGTCGATGTCGGCTATGGCGGCGGCAAAGTGGCAACCTTCGAAAACCAGATCGTGACCGGCGCTATGTCCAGCCCCGGCGATTCCGGCTCACTGGTCGTCGATGGCAGCCAGCCGCTGGCCGTGGGATTGCTGTTTGCTGGCTCGGATACCTCCACCGTTATCAATCCCATCGATCGGGTCCTGGCGCTGCTGGACGTTCATTTTTAGTCGTCGCAGCGAGGAGATCAGATCAGTTGGAAGACATCAAACCCGCGCGGCTTTCGGAAATAGCCCGCGGGTTTTTTATTGCCTGCTGTGGAAATTAGGGCCAGTTGCGGCTTTGCTGCCCCGGCTGGGTGTGGCGTTTAGGTCAATTTGCAGCCCTGTTGTTTAAATGCCAGCAGCTTCTCATAGATTTCCTGGTTATCGAGGGCCAGAATTTCCGCCGCCAGTACTGCCGCATTGATCGCTCCGGCTTTGCCAATAGCCACGGTTGCCACTGGAACTCCTGCCGGCATTTGCACGATCGAATACAGCGCATCGACGCCATGAAGCTCGGAGCCTGCCAATGGCACGCCGATAACTGGTAACGTGGTGTGTGCGGCAATAACCCCGGGCAGGTGAGCGGCCATTCCGGCTGCCGCGATAATTATCTTTACGCCAGCTTGACGTACGTTTTTAGCAAATTCAGCCGTTTGGTCGGGTGTGCGATGCGCGGATAGAATGTGCGCATGAAACTGAATTCCAAAATAATCCAGATAGCGGCTGCATTCGGCCATGATGGGTTGGTCCGATTGGCTACCCATGACAATGGCCACCAAAGCCGCCGGGGCTGGTTGGGGCATGTTTCGATATCCCTCCTCTAATGGTGGTTAACATTGGGTCGGTTCTATTGCGATTCCGTTCCTCTCTGGCGGAATCATCCTATTGGCTCAGTAAAATAGAATATTTCTCGTTCAAATGCAAGCATTTTGTAGTGCCTCCCGCTCCGTTGTCATGAACCAACGGTCAGTAGCAATCGCGGCTCAGCGAAATTCGCCAAGAAAATGCTTGACTTATTAATCAAAATTTGTTACGTTTGGTTCAATTAAAACCTACTGCCAGCCAGAGGTGATCTGCAGTGAAAAAAGAATTTCCGATTTTAGAATTCGATCCCAAAACAAACGCGATACTCAATCCTCAAACCAAAATCAACGCCATCGCTGTTCCGAAGCGCTGGGTGATCTGCTTTTTCCAGCACGCGATCAATAAACTCAATCAGCAACAAAGACTGACCCGTCTTGCGGTGCGAAAATCAGTAGTTGGAAAACATCCGATTTGTACACTGGAATTGAAGGGGCAAAAGATTGCATTGCACCATGCTGGCGTTGGTGCGCCGCTGTGGGCTGGCGTGTTAGATGAAGTGATCACCCGGACTGCCGGAAGTTCAACATCTGTGGCTGTGCTGGGGTGCTGACGAACAAGGAGTTAATCCGACAAGGAGTTAATCCGTCAGGATTTTATTTTTTTCCAACGGATAGAAACAACCCAACGGATGTACGGTGAGAGATTGGTAGCTGGGTGCGATCACCGGGAGTTAATCCGGGAGTTAATCCGTCAGGATTTTATTTTTTTCCAACGGATAGAAACAACCCAACGG
>CAZYNP010000061.1:0-33794 GCA_964647995.1 uncultured Cytophagia bacterium | reverse complement strand
AAAGTATTTTGGACACAGAAATGGAACAAACACAGAAAAAGATTTTTTGTGACAGTTCAGTTTCTGTGACCTGAAATTTCTTTTTGGTTCTGGCTCGTCCAGGTATAGGTCGGACTGCCTGCGGGCGGTTCTAAGCGCAAAAAAATCCATTTCTGTGGGATGCCATTTCTGTGGGAGATAGATTTGGGTTATCGATTTTCCAGCGTGGCTTAAAATAATCAAGAGGAGTACAGTCAGTGAAACTGAATACCAGAGCATTATTGATCAGTGGCTATTTCGGATTTTTGATCCTGTTGGTCCTGTTATTGTGCTATCTCTGGAAAACCTATCGCAAGGCGCCAGACCAGCCGATTGCGTTCAGTCATCAGCGACACGTCTCTTATGTGGGGCTGCAATGCACTCACTGCCATGCCTATGTGGAAAAAGCGGCCAAACCAGGGATTCCTGCCGTGGCGGTGTGCATGGAATGCCATAAAAACGTGGCGACCGATCGGCCCGAAATTATCAAATTGACCAAATATTGGAACGACAAGCAACCCGTGCCCTGGAACAAAGTGCACTATTTGCCGCCCCATGTCAATTTCACCCATAAGCGCCACATCAAACGGGGCTTCGATTGCGTCCTCTGCCACGGCGAAGTGAAAAACATGGAAAAGATTCGGCAGGTAAAATCGCTGCGCATGGGCTGGTGCCTCACCTGCCATCGCCAGAACGGTGGCTCAGATGATTGTTGGACGTGTCATCGATGATGCTTAAAATTTGGACTTCAAAAATAACAGCATTAAGCTCGATCGTTTGGCAGAACCAATGTAGACTATTTAATAGTAAAACAATAAGGATTGAAATAAAAATTAATCATATCTATAATTGACTTCTTTCACAAATTTTGGAACTACTAACGGCGTCTATAAATCATGAAAACTTTTACAAAATTATTTCTGGGCGATTGCAGAGAGGAATTACAAAAAATCGGGGATAACTCGGTTGATTTAATTTTCACTTCCCCGCCTTATGCCGACAGTCGTAAAACGACTTATGGTGGGATTCATCCCGACAAGTATGTCCAATGGTTTTTACCTATTTCGCTAGAATTAAAGAGAGTAATGAAGCCCACAGGGACATTCATTTTAAATATAAAAGAACGAGTTTTTAATGGAGAGCGGCATACTTATGTTATTGAACTAATTCTTGAAATGCGGAAACAAGGCTGGTTATGGACAGAGGAATTCATATGGCACAAAAAAAATTCTTATCCAGGCAAGTGGCCCAATCGCTTTCGAGACGCCTGGGAAAGACTCTTACAATTTAACAAAAACAGGCAATTTAATATGTACCAAGATAGAGTCATGGTTCCCATTGGCGATTGGGCTGAAGGAAGGTTACGAAGACTAAGTGAAACCGACATGAGGCGTGACGTATCAAAAGTTGGTAGCGGATTTGGAAAAAGGATTGCTAATTGGCTTGAAAGAAAGATGGTATATCCTGATAACGTGGTTTATTTAGCTACAGAATGCAATAATAAAAAGCACAGTGCTGCTTTTCCCGATGCTCTCCCAGAATGGTTTATTAAATTATTCACCAATGAAGGTGATACGGTGTTAGATCCGTTTATGGGATCGGGCACCACAATCCTTGTTGCACGACGAATGGGGCGAAATGCCATCGGCATAGAAATCTTGCCAGAATATTTTAAAATGGTTGAACAGGAGATAGCTACTCATCGCTCTATTTTTGAAGAAAAGGAGATTTATGCGACCTATTCAGCTTGAGGAAGTGACAACGTACGTCAAAAATAACATCGGAAAATTTCATGAAAAACGGCTTAAAAATCTTGATGACTTGAAACTTGATGTTATACTAACGCGCAAAAATCCGTATCTGTTTAAAGCAAAAAATTTATTGACGGCAGAGAAATTAGTTAGAACCCTTTTAGATGCGCATTTATCATCACAAGAAGAAACCATATTTGGAGATTTTCTGGAAGGCCTGGCAATATTCATTAATGAAATTGTTTATGGCGGTAGTAAGTCTGCTGCTGAAGGGATAGATCTGGAATTTAGCAAAGAAGGAATAAAATACATTCTTTCTATCAAGTCTGGACCCAACTGGGGTAATAGCAGCCAGGTTAGAAAAATGATTGACAACTTTAACAAGGCAAAAAAGATTTTAAGAACCAGTAATTCAAAGTTGCACATTATTGCAGTAAATGGATGTTGTTATGGGCGAGATAACAAACCTGACAAAGGTGAATATATAAAATTATGTGGTCAACGCTTCTGGGAATTCATTTCAGGCAACGAAAATTTGTACACTGAAATCATTGAACCGCTGGGCCATCAAGCAAAGGAGAGAAATAAAGAATTTGAAGAAGCTTACTCCCGAATTATAAATAAGTTTACTTTAGAATTCGGTAGTAAATTTTGTGTCGATGGAAACATCGATTGGGAGAAATTAGTTCGATTCAATTCGGCGCAAGAGGATCGAAACTTAAAATAAAATTTGAAAAGCTAACTTCAGAAGCAAAAGTTTCTTAAAAATGTAATTGATGAGAAATATGACATGAATAGGAGAAAATTATTTACTGAAATTAATGGAGATCCAATTAATCTTTTCGGAAACAAGCTAAAAAAAGTTATCCTTTATGGTTCTTATGCAAAGAACAAGCAAACGAAGGAATCTGACACAGACTTTTTTGTTTTAGTCGATGACACAGAAGAAAATTTGAGAAAAAATAGATATCGAATTGCTGAGGTCATGGCCCGATCATCTTTAAATTATGATGTCCTGGTTTCGATAACAGAAGAGACGTTGCATCGATATATGGAATATTCGGAAATCTTGCCTTTCTATAGAAATATAGCAAAGGAAGGAGTAGTGATTTATGGAGAATAGGCTCTTAGATTTATCAAACTATCGCATGGAGAAAGCGAAAGAAGATTTAGAAGCATCAGAGCTTATGTTTAAAAATGGGAAATTTTCTCAATGTATCAATCTGCCATTTTCCATGCTGTAAGAGCTTTATTGGCATTAGATAAATTTGATTCACAAAAACATTCAGGGATCATATCGTATTTCAATCAAAAGTTTATAAAAACGGGCAAAATAGAAGTTGAATTTTAAAGATGCTTAATTCTGCGTTTAAAGTTCAAAGCGATAGTGACTATAAAGATTTTTATGTTGTGACTCAAGCGGATGCAGAAATCCAATTGGAAAACGCAAAGAGATTTTTGAAAAGAATTCAGGATTATTTAGGACATGTTTAGAAACGAATCAATTTGTCATTTAAAAAAATATCTATTGCATCTTGATTATCCTGTTCATCCCGTTCATCCAGTCAAAAATACACTCAATTGGTCTCGGAGGAAATAAATGCAGAGAAGGGATTTCATCAAACTATTAGGTCTGGCGTCGGGCGCAGCGGTCATGGAATCGTGCGGGGCGAAAAAAGGTGCTGAAAAATTAATTCCCCACGTCATTCCCCCAGAGGTGGAAATCATCCCCAGCGAGGCGATTTACTTCAGCACCACCTGCACCGAATGTCCCGCCCACTGCGGTCTGTCGGCCAAAGTCGTGGAAAAGCAGATCGATAATCAACGGCTCGGACGCTATCCGATCAAATTGGAGGGCCTGGCGGGACATCCGATCAACGATGGCAAATTGTGCCTGCGAGGACAATCATCGCTGACTCGCCTGTACCATCCCGAGCGGCTGCGCCAGCCTATGATGCGGGACGGCAGCGGCAATTGGAAACCCTGCACCTGGGACGAGGCACTCACTAAAATTGTGGCGGCATTGAAAAGCTCGGCCCGACGCCATGTCTACCTCTCCAGCCGCACTACAGGCTCACTGGCGACCTTGATCGACACGTTCTGCCAGAAGCTGAAAATCGACCGATGGCCAGAATTTGAAGTCTTCTCCCACGCCAATCTCAGGGAAGCCAACAACATTTTGTTCAATCGCAAAGAAATCCCTGCCTATCGAATCGAAACGGCGGATCTGCTGTTGACCATCGGGGCCGATATTTTCGAGACCTTCATCAGCCCTGTAAGCCATGCGGTACAATTTGCCCGAGCCAAAAAGAACGCTAATTTGGACTGGCTGCATCTGGAGCCGCATGTCTCATTGACAGGCTTGCAGGCTGATGAGCAATTGGAATTGCATCCGCAAAGCGAAATCTATTTGCTGTCTTTTCTCTTGAAAAATGTAGCTGCCAGGCAAAGCATCACTCCTGATATTTTAGGCCAGATTCCAGATATTTCAAACGAAGAAACCGCATCGAAAACAGGCCTGAGCCTGGAAACATTGGATCGCCTCGTCTCCAAACTCAATTCGGCAGCCAGGCCATTGCTGATCGTTGGCGGGATTGCCGTGGGCAGCACATGGGGATTGGAGACGGCAGTGCTGGCGGGACTGCTCCAATGGAAACTGGGCATGATCGGCACGACCATCGATTTTGCCAGCGCTGTTAATTATTCCAGCGTGGGGACGTTCAAGGATCTGGCCAATTTTTCGGCCTTGATTCAAAATAGCAAGATCGGCGTGGCATTTATTTCCCAAGTCGATCCCATTGAGAAGCATCCTTTTGGGTTCTATTTGCGGGAAAGCTTGCAATTGGCCGAACTGGTGGTGGGCATTGGCGATTTTATGCCTTCGCTCAAGGAAAAATACAACGTCCTGCTTCCGCTATCCCATTCGCTGGAGTCCTGGGGCGATGCGCAGCCCAATGCGGGTTTGCTCAGCGTCATTCAGCCTGCGCTGGAGCCGTTACACAATACCCTGGCCGAGGGCGATATCTTGATCAAGCTGATCAGTGCCTATTCTGGCGAAGTGATTGCCCCCAATTTTCAGGATTATGTTTTCGCCCAATGGAAGAAACAGTTCAGCGAGGACCAGATCGACGCCATGCTGCGTCGGGGGTACATCGAATTGCCCAACTCATCAGCGGCCATTGGCTTGAATGCGAAATCAACAACTGAGTTCATGCAAAATCTGAAGCTGCCAGCCTCGCTGCCACCGACAGTACTGCTGGCCACGCCATCGATCAAATCCTATGATGGCCGTAGCGCCAATTTGCCATTGATCCAGGAAATCCCTGACCCGCTGACCACCATCACGTTCGACAAATGGATGGCCATCGACGAAAAAACGGCCCAGACGAAGCGGATCAAAGATGGTGATATCGTGGCGGTGTATTCGGGTGATAAAAAGATCGTCGAGCTGCCCGCCAAAATTCAGCCTGTGCTATCGGAAAAGGTGGTCATGATTCAGCGAGACATGCTGCAAACCTTTGCCCTGGCGCTGGACGAGCGAACGGGCGAGAGTTTATGTTACCTGGATGAGATTCGAATGGAGAAAACGGACGAGAAATTCAGGCTGTCCATTCTCTCGGGCTCGCTGTCGCAGCAGGGTCGGGGCGTGATTCCGCATCCCAATCACAGGGAACATCATCACGAGCGCCATAGCCTCTATCCCGAGCACGAGCATCCCGATTACCGCTGGGCCATGGTCATCGATCTGAACCTGTGCATTGGCTGCGGCGCCTGTGTGGCGGCGTGCTACATCGAGAACAACGTGGCCATTGTCGGCCGAGAGCGCCACGTCCGAGGTGGCGAAATGTCCTGGATCCGCATCGAGCCGTACTACGAGAACGGCGAAGGCGTGCATTTCCTGCCCATGCTGTGCCAGCATTGCGACTATGCGCCATGCGAATCGGTTTGTCCCGTTTATGCGCCGTACCATACGCCTGAGGGATTGAACGCCCAAATTTACAATCGTTGCGTTGGGACGAGATATTGCTCCAACAACTGTCCTTACAAAGTCCGCCGTTTCAACTGGCTGACCCCGCCACGACCCGAGCCGATGGACAAAATGGTCAATCCCGAAATGTGGGCCAGGCCCAAAGGCGTGATGGAGAAATGCACGTTCTGCGTGCAGCGCATTCGTTTTGCCAAAGACAAAGCCAAAGATGAAAACCGCAAGGTCAGGGACGGCGAAATCGTTCCTGCCTGCGCCCAGACCTGCCCGACCAATGCTATTGTATTTGGAAATATCAAAGATGAAAATTCTCGGGTGTATCAACTGGCGCATTCGGAGCGGGCGTTTCGGGTGTTTGAGCAATTGGGGACGGAACCAGCGGTGTATTATTTGCATCGGAAAAGGGGCTAACTGCCTTTCAGAATAAATCGAACTTTGGAATTTTTATCAATGGGGGACATCAATATCTTATGCTGAGATACAATCATCAATAATAAAATTATCAAGACGAGAAAAACTGAGATTAATTCAATTCATCGTCTCGAAACTTTCCAGTGAAGATGGAATCAATTTTTAATTGGAGAGACAGCGGCTCCTATGCCGTCTGGTCACCGTTTGATGCTTTTGAAGCTGCTGATGCATTGTACGCTGAATTAAAAAAAGAGGAAGTATATTCTGATTGATAAAGCCATTAGATTTCTTCATTATAGAACTACAGCCAGACCTCAAAGAGTTGTTCAGATCATCAACAAAATAAAGTGGTTTGAACAAATAAAAAAGGGCTACGAAATAAAAAAATATGAATGAAGACAATAGCAAAAATGTTGAAGCAGCATTAGATCGTATCCGAACTCAAGCCAAGGAAGAAAACATACGAGTAACTCAACATGCTCAGCAGGAAATGACTGAAGACGAATTTACTCTTGATGACGTGGTAGAATGTATTGAAACAGGGAATATAATAGAGAATTATCCAGAACATAAGCGAGGTGCTTGTTGTTTAATAAATGGTTTATCACAAGGAGGTCGTCCTATGCACATTGTTTGCACGACAACGCAACCCAAGCTGATCATGCTTACCGTTTATGAACCCAAACCACCAAAGTGGATTACACCAACTCAAAGGAGACCATAATATGAAATGCAGCATCAAAGGATGTCCTGGAGAGTATGAAGATAGAAAAATTGTGCACACCGTCCGCTATAACGGACAGGTCATCGTTATCGATCATGTTCCTGCTGAAGTATGCTCGGTATGTGGGGATGTTTTGCTTCGTCCAGAAACGGTTCGACAAATTGAAGCATTACTTCGAAAAAGAGAAAGACCCATTAGTACGGTTCCACTTTATGAGTATGCATAATTTGTAAATTACTAATTTGGAAAAAATAATTTAAAGCGGTCAATCAAACTATGGAAACCAAACCAACAGACTTCAACCTCCAATTAGAACAAGAAGTCCTCGCTGGGATGCGCAAGCCCAGCCGAACCTATTGGATCGCCCTGGGATTCTCCATTGCGCTGGTTTTGATGTGGGCCAGCCTGTGGGGCTACCAAATTAAAAACGGCCTGCAGGTGGTCGGAAAAAACAACCCTGTCGGCTGGGCGGTCTACCTCACCAGCTTCGTGTTCTGGGTCGGAATTGCCCACTCGGGAACCCTGATCTCGGCCGTACTGTTTCTGTTTCGGGCGAAATTCCGCAACGCCTTCAACCGCACGGCTGAAGCCATGACGTTGATCGCTATTGTCGTGGCAGGTCTATTTCCCATCATTCACCTGGGCCGACCCTGGAAATTTTATTGGCTGCTCCCCTACCCCAATCAGCGGCTGCTATGGATCAATTTCAAATCGCCGCTCGCCTGGGATGTTTTCGCTGTCAGCACGTATTTCATCGTCAGCCTGGTGTTTTTCTATGTCGGACTGGTGCCTGACTTTGCCATTGTCCGCCGATATTTCGCTGGCGCTAAACAGAAAGTGTACAGCATCTTTTCGCTGGGCTGGACAGGCACGCTCAGGCAATGGCTGCATTACAACAAGCTGTATCTTTTCCTGGCCGCCTTTGCCACGCCGCTGGTGATCTCGGTGCATTCGGTGGTCTCCTGGGATTTCGCCATGAGCGTCACGCCTGGCTGGCACACCACCATTTTTGCGCCCTATTTTGTTGCTGGCGCCATCTTTTCGGGCACGGCCATGGTGATGACCCTCATGATCCCCATGCGCAAAATTTTGAAGCTGGAAAAATACATCACCGTGGATAAATTCGAGGGCATCGCCAAAATCCTGTTGTTCACCTCGCTGATCGTCACCTATGCCTATATTGTGGAATTCGGCATTGCCATCTATAGCGGCAATATCTTCGAAGCGTCCATTTTCAAATACCGAGCCGTGGGCGATTATTGGATCATTTACTGGATCATGATCACTTGCAATTCGATTATCCCCCTGACCCTGTTCTGGCGGAAATTGCGGCGCAGCCTGCCCTATCTATTCGTCGTCTCGATTTTCGTGAACATCGGCATGTGGTGCGAACGGTTCAATATCATCGTCTCCTCGTTGTCGCATGAATATGAGCCGTATGCCTGGGGCCTGTTTCGGCCGCAATTCACCGAGATCGGCATTTTTATCGGCAGCTTCGGACTGTTCTTTACTGCCTTTTTGATCTTTGCCAAGCTGCTGCCAGTACTTTCCATGTCCGAATTGAAGGAGGAACACGAATGAGCCAGAAATTTACCTTTGCGGATAAACACGATTTCCTCAACAAGCTGGAACAACTCATCCATTCGGGCATATCGCCGCAGCAGGTTTCGGTCGTGATGCCCTATCATGTCCACGAAGTCGACGAGTTGCTGAAGCTGCCGCCCAGCCCGCTGCGATTCTTTGCCCTGATCGGCGCCATCACGGGCACCGTAACGGGCTTTGCCTTTACGATTTTCACCGCCCTGCATTACAAATTGATAACCAGCGGCAAGCCGTTGATTTCGATACCGCCGTTTATCATCATCGCCTTTGCGCTGACCATTCTCTTTGGCTCGTTGATTTCTTTTGTGGGATTTTTGATCCTCTCGAAATTGCCCAGCCCGAAGAGCATCGCAGCGCCAGAAGATTATGGGAATCAGTTTGTGATTGTGGTGGATTAGGTGATTGGGAAAATAGGTAATTGGGTAATTGGGTAATTGAGCAATTGGGTAATTGGGTAATTGGGTAATGGGGTAATTGGGTAACGGGGTAATTGCATTGTTGCAACACCGGGGATAGCGGAAACGGTCATTTTTATAGCTGGGCTCATTCCCCGGGTAAAAGGTCTTGCCTCTCAAAATTCATTTTTAAAAATGCCCTGCGATGGGACTTGATTTTGGAGGGAGAAAATTATCCAAAATTAGTGCGGAGAATTTAGAGGATCCAGATAAAAATTCTGAGCTTACTTTCAGAAAATTTTTATTTCTGAAAGCGCGAATTTTTGAGCAAACGCCCAGCCGCTCAGGACAATCAGTTGGTGATAAAATTAAACATTTGAACAGAGGGATAATGATGAACAAGCTGCAGATGAAACCATCGATTTTGATCATACTGTATTTAATAGTCGGGATTGGGATTTTTCTGTTAGAAAACAGTTTGACGCCCGATCACTACGGTTCATTATTACTCACATTGCTGTTTTGGATCGCCATGGTTCAGGGTTCCATTGCTCTGGTAGCGATAGCGGATCTGGCAAAAGGCAAGTGGATTGCTCCTTTGAAGAAACACCTATTATCCGTCTATCCGTTGATTTTGCTCATCGCGATTTTATTTCTGATCTTGAGTCGCCAAATGAGCATGTATGGCTGGACGCGAGAAGCGCATGGCTTCTGGTTCAATGAATGGTCTTTCATTGGCAGGAATTCTGTGCTGCTGGCTGCCTCCTTTATCCTCGCCAGAAAATTCGCTTACGAGTCCATAAACGAGCTCCCCAGGAAAAACCTCTGGGCTGCGCTTTACATTTTGAGTTATGTCGTCTCGCAATCCCTGATTGGTTTTGATTGGGTGATGTCGCTGGAATATCCCTGGGTCAGCACGTTATTTGGGGCTTATTTTTTCATCGAAGCTACCTATCTGGGTCTGGCAACGGCTGCGATCTATTGTTTCTTTCTGCTTCGAAACTCTGCGCCGGAACAATCGCAATTGATAAAAAAGACCCAGCGCGATGTAGCAACATTTATGTTTGGTTTCAGCCTATTCTGGGCGGGCATGTTCTTTGCCCAATTTTTGACGATCTGGTACGGCAATATTCCCGAAGAGGTCCTGTTTACCAGTAGAAGGATCACCGTGACGCCGTTTCGCTACATGGCACCCTATGTTTTGGGCGCGTTGTTCTTTGTGCCTTTCATCGTGCTATTATCGAGAAAGCTGAAAACGAATTCATTCATGGCTGCGCTCATTGCCTTGATTATCATGTCCGGCGTGATCGTTGAAAGACTCTTTTTTCTACTCCCCAACATCTCGATGAATGGCTACATTGCAGGAATCGAGTTATTATTGTTGCTTATTCTATTCCTGATGACCATCACCAGCCGCGAGCCGCTATTGAAAACCAAATAATGGAATCGGCAGCAATGTTCCAGGTGGGGCTGGTCGCGTTGCCGTCCCTACCAGGCAGTTTCGAAATTAAAAACGAAGCAGCAGCCCAATTTGAATACAACAGAGTTGGCATCTCAATTAGACACCAGCTTAGAACCGACATTTCATTGTGAAGGGAGCATTCATGCAAAAGAAACTATCATTTCTGGCCGAAATATTCGTGGTTATTTTTGCGATTTCATCCTCGCTGAGTCTGGCCAATCAGCAACTGCTTCGCGGCCGGGAAAAAGCGATTGATCAGCCGTTGACTTACCTACCCAATGTCGTTATTCTAAAATTCAAATCCACAGCGCAGCCATCACCCAACTTTGAGAAATCGTCAATTTCTGGTTTCAGCAAAATAGATCATCACCTCGCCCAAATTGGGGTCAATGAGGTAAAATTGGTTTTTACACCGAACAAAAGAGCTGTCGATAATAATTTAGTAGTACTATTATCCAATGTCTATCGGCTGAAATATACTGCTCCGTACGATGCGCAGCATGTGGCCAGGCTTTTGTCCCGAGATCCAGCCATTGAATATGCCGAACCCGTTTATCTGCAAGAAGCACAAACCGACCCTAACGATAAATTATATCCCGCGCAATGGTACTTGCAGAGTGTGAAAGCGCCACTTGGCTGGGAGATCGAACAAGGTGATTCTACGGTGATCATTGCCATCATCGATTCTGGCGTGGATACCCAACATCCTGATTTAGCTGGCAAAATCTGGATCAATCCCGATGAAATTCCCAACAATAAAATTGACGACGACGCCAACGGCTTTGTGGATGACGTCAATGGCTGGGACTTCGAAAAGGGCAATGCTGATCCCAATCCCGATCCCGATGGGCTTGATAATGATAGCGATGGCTTAACCGATGACGGAGTGGACCATGGCACGATGATGGCCGGACTGGCCGCGGCCATGACCAATAACAACGAAGGCATTGCCGGCTTCGCCTGGAAGTGTCAGATCATGCCGATTAAATCGTTGAATGATGAGGGTTCTGGATCCATCGACCACATCACCCGCGGCATCATTTACGCCGCCAATAATGGCGCTCACATTATCAATTTGAGTCTGGGCGGCTCCAGTCCATCAAAATTGCAGCAGGATGCCATTCAATATGCCTACCGCCTCGGCACCATCGTTATTGCGGCGGCTGGCAATCAGAGCAGCAGCGACTTTCGGTATCCAGCAGCGGACAAAAATGTGGTGGCTGTCGGTGCAACTGGCGGCACCGCAGATGTGATTTCTTCGATTTCAAATTATGGAATCTTTGTGGATGTAATGGCACCGGGCGGCGACTTTCGCCTTTCCCCGCCCTCGGAAATGATCAGCACTGTTTATTATAACCCCACTTATGGTTTTAATAATTACTATCGGGCTCGCACCAAAGAGGGCTATCTCACCGCAGGCACATCAAGCTCGACCGCGATGGTCTCTGGATTAATGGCGCTTGTTCGTTCCCAGCATCCGGAATGGTCCAATGAACAGATAATCCGGCAGGTGGTCTTGACAGCAGACAATATTGACGACTTGAATCCGATGTATCGGGGACAGTTGGGTAGTGGCCGCATCAATGCCTACCGCGCCCTGACCGAAGTGAATCCAGTGGATGTACCCCCCCGGCTATTGCTGCTGGGTGAGGTGACCATCTCGGATTCAGTCGGTGGTGATAATGATCATATTTTTGAACGGGGAGAGACCGTCGCAGTAACCGTTAATTCTTATCGCAATTTTTCCATTAGCCCGGCTCGAAATACCGTTTTTACTCTCACAACCAATGACACCGATCTGACGATCCAGCAAGGCAGTTTTGCCTACGGCTATTTCCCGCCGGACACCACCATCACTTTTCCCGGGCTGTTTAGCTTTCAGGTCAACGCCAATGCCCGGGGCAAAACCGCGAAAATCTATGTCGGCTGGCAGGCAGATGGCGGTTATCATGGTGCCGATACTTTCGATGTGATCATCGGGAAAATTCCCATCCTGGTCGTTGATGATGACTTTGATGAAAATCAGGGGAATGTTCATTTTCCGAATGCTGAAAAAATGTACACCAACATTCTCGATCAGGCCAAGCTCAACTACGCTCTGTGGGATCGCCACAAAATGGGCCCCCTGGGACCATCGCAATTAGCCAATTTCCCCATTGTCATCTGGTTGTGCGAATGGGCATTCCCCTCGCTGGACTCGCTGGACCGAATGGCCATTGCCAATTTTTTGGAACATGGCGGCAGCCTTTTTATTAGCGGCCAGGATATTGGGTGGGACTTCAATGATCCCGATGGCTATGGCTACGGTGCCCGAGATTTTTATGCCAACTATCTGCATGCTGTTTATTTCGCGGACGATAGTGACGTCAACGATGTCATCGGCCTGGCCAATGATCCAATCGGCGACGGTCTGCAATTCAGGGTCTGGCAGCCCGGCCTGGATGCCAGTCTTCAGTTCCCGGATGAAATCGAACCCGGCCCCGGGGCCACGCCTGTCTTCGAGTATGCCGGCGGCAAAAACCATCGCTTTGGCATTAAGTACCAGGGCGCACACAAAGTTGTCTATTTTGGTATGGGATTAGAGGCCATTGATTCGAAACAAGATACTCCACCCAACAACCTCTCTCCTATTCGCACCGAGGTGCTCCAGCGCATATTGAACTGGCTGAATTTTATCGATCACCAGCCTCTCGTAGATACAGAAGATATAACCACCCCGCGCCTGGTTGTCGTCCAGGTTGCGAAAACGGTTGACAGGTCGGATCTAAACCGCATGGAATTGTACTGGCGCAAAAAAGGCGAGACAGATTTCAACAAGGTCCTAATGGCGGAGCAAACTCCTGGCCAATACTCGGCTGAAATTCCCGGCCCAGGAGCGTCCGCTGACATTGAGTATTTTATCAAAATGGCCAACACCTATTACGACTGGAGTGCACCCAAAGATGCTCCATCAAAATTGTATCGTTATTTTGTCGGTCCCGATCACATAGCTCCCACCTTCAGCCATCTGCCGATCAAATCCACGCTCAATGCAGAAGCCGCCTGGCCGGTGCTGGTTGGAGTGAAGGATAACAGCGGCCTCGATACAACAACCGTGTATTTGCATTATCAAACCAGCAGCCTCGTCGATAGTATTCGACTTACCACCCGCGGCAATCCGGAACAATTCTATGGCCTCCTGTTACCTCGATTTGCCTATGGCGATACCGTAACCTACTATTTTTCGGCTTACGATCAGGCGAATACCCCCAATCTTGGCAGATCCGAAAACTTCTCTTTTGTGGTCGGCTATGAAGATTTTGAATCTGGCCTGGGCAATTGGTCCACCACCGAGGGTGGTTGGGGTCTGGAGGAAACGCCAACTTTCGCACGCTCAGGTCGCTTTTCAATCAATGATAGCCCGCAGGAGCCCTATCCTCTCAATCGCAATGTTAGCATCACTACCAATTTCGACATCGATCTTTCGCAAAGCCAACATGCTGCCCTGAAATTCTGGAACAAGGTTTATCTGGAACTCAATCACGACTTTGGCTATATTGAAGTCAGTCGTGATGGTGGCAACACCTGGCAGCAAATCGGCTCATTGTTCAACGGCTTTCAAGCTACCTGGAAACAGCAGACCGTTTCCCTGAGCCAATTTTGCGGGCCGGGCAATGATAAAATCCGAATTCGATTTCGCATGACATCGGATGCCAGCCAGGTCGCGCCATTTCAGGGCTGGTTTATTGATGATGTGGAAATTGTCGAAGGCCTGGATATCACAGCAGTGGAGGAAGCGGCAGTAGCGGTACTGCCCAATCGCTTTGCTTTGCACCAAAACTATCCCAACCCATTCAATCCTCAAACCACCATTGCGTTCGATCTGCCTCAGCCGGGAATGGTGACTTTGAGAATTTATAACATGAGGGGTGAAGTGGTGCGAACGCTAATCGCCAGCGATCTGGCAGCCGGAAGTTACCGGCTACAATGGAGAGGAGATGATGATCGTGGAATGTCTTTGGCGTCCGGCATCTATTTTTGCAAATTATCAGCCAACGACCTTTCAGCAACGCGCAAGTTGGTCCTAATCAAATGAAATGGGCTCGATTACGGTCTTCCTCTCCACCGATTGGGAGGAACGAAGAGCTGCCCGCTTCATTTTCGGTGGCCATGAACCGGCGTAAATGAAAGAGCAGATGAAGATCATTATTCACCGCCGGGCAATGGATTTATTTTCTCCCCCAGGATTGGCCAGCAATTTTGCTCAATAGCCGACTTGCCCAACTCAGCAAGCAATTGGTATCTGAAATAAAAAGGGCGGATCGAAATCCGCCCTTTGCTTATTTTTGGTGCCGGAGTTGCTACGCAGAGCTACTTTTGCCAATCTTTCAAAGTAGCATTTACCTCGCTTTTGATCACCGCATCTTCCGCAATTCCCTCCAGGACATCTGTTTCCGCCAGGATGCCTTTCATCAACTCCAGGGCGCGCTCCTTTTGACCTTGCGAGTATAGCGCCTCGGCCAGAAATTGCCTGGTGGTCAAATTCTTTGGCGCCAGAGCCAGACCCTTTTCCAGAATTTCGACGGCTTTCTTTTTGGAAGGCCAGCCCAATACCAATGGAATTTTGGGCGCTTTGAAATAGACGCGGCCCAGCACGCGGTAGCCACCAGCCTCATCAAAATTTGGGTCCAAAGCAATGGTCTTTTCGCAGAGATCTTTTATCTTGCCGGCCACGCCTTCCCGGGCAGCCTTTAAAATGCCATACTCCTCGCCCCAAACTCCCCACACAATCGCTAAAAAGAGGTTGATGCCCGGCGATTCGGGAAATTCCTTTAATCCAGCCTCTCCCAATTCCTTGCCCAGGTCATAGATTTTCTTCTTCCGTTCACTGTCCTGGGTGGTATATTTGCCTTTGAAATAGTAGGCGCGAATCAGCTTCCAGGTGGCCTCCTCTTTTTCGGCGCCATTGGCGCTGGCAATTACCTGCTGGTACAATTTAATTGCCTGGTTGATCTGGCTGCTATCTGCCAATAGTTTGCTTTGATTGAATCCTGCCCCTCGTTGTTCATAGAATTGATCGGCCTGCTGTAATAATGTCTGCGACCATAAAGCCCCAGCAAAAAGTAGCAGACATAGCAGCGGCAAAAGAGTCCATCGTTTGCTCATAATTCCTCCCGTACTGGTTTGAGTGGTTATTGGTGACTAATAAATTAGAACGATCCAATATCAGGAACCGACGACCGGTGACCAAAATTTTGCCTCAATATAACAATTCCATCTGGCAGATGCAAGCAATTTTTATCAGCTACCAGACTGTTGTCTCCAGCGATGACCACTGTCTTGATCTCCGGAAGCGATGGATAATTAAATTTCAGCAACAACCAATTCTTTTTTGGCAACTATCCCGGCCTGAATGTATTTTATAGTGATCTTAATGGGATGATGACTGACGATTCATTCGAGGTGGAAGAACATGCGACCGTTACGACAATTCCGATTCGTGCTGGCAATTGGTCCAATGATATTGCTCCATTGTGCCTTCTTTCGGCCAAACCAGCAGCCGCAGGATCGACTAAAAATCGAGATCATTAAAGGCAAAACTACCGAAACCGCTATTTTGCACTCGCTGGGCGTTCCCTCAACCACCAGCACCAATAACGTGGGCGATGAGATCTGGACCTACCATCATGTTTCCTATTTTACCAGTGCCGGGACCAATCCTACCAGCTTGATCATCTGGGAACTCAGCACCGGTGCACCCAACGAAAACACCGATCCTTTCGACCTGGTCATCACTTTCGATCAGAATGACGTGGTAAAAGACATCCAGATCGCAATTCCAACGCCATAAACAAGGTGCTTGATACAATTTGATCGTTGGCGTTTAATTCCTGAGCTTGGAAAATCACTAAAAACATCCGGGAATTGATTGTTGCGAACTCCGCCGGTGGCAACGGGTTGTCCAATTTTCACGATCCAATCCCGTTCCCTTGGTTTCGCAGCCGCGGTGCTACCCTAACGCTCATGTAAATCAATCGGATTGCCCACGTAATTTGCGCCGAACCTAATTTTTTTCGTTCCGATACTTATTTTTAATTTTTGCCCAGCCTTCGCATAAAAATAGCTTGAATTTTTCATTAGATTTTTATATTTTAACACACGGAAAGCCCGCATTATTTAATTAGCCAATCCATGAAATTCGGGTAAAAAAATTTCACAGCTCAAACCTTAGGAGAAATAATATGCCTTCTGGATTCACGAATTCCGATGCCGAACGGCACTTTCAAAATGTAAAAAAATACTTCGCTCATTGGGAAAAACTGAAAGACATGGTAGACCAATGTATCGATATGATGCTGAATTTAAGACAAAGTGGCCATCCGGGCGGGTCACGCTCCAAAGTTCATTTCACTATTGCGACCATGCTCAGCGGCGTCATGCGCTATGATATTCGAAATCCAGAAAAACGTTTTGCCGATCGATTCATACTGGTTGCAGGCCATACGATTCCCCTGATTTACGCCATCCTCGCCGTCTTCAATGAAGCGCTTCGTCGAAAATATCAGCAAACCGGCGATCCCAAATACCTGATTCCGCATGAACAGGACCGCGCCCTGTATTGGGAAGATCTGCTCACCCTTCGGCATAACAAAGGTTTGCCCGGCCATGCTGAAATGGCTGGCAAGACGCTGTTGCTGAAATTCAATACCGGCCCTTCGGGACACGGTTCACCGGTCGCAGCCGGTGAAGCGATGGCCTTAAAATTGGCCGGCGCTAATGACGTCCGGGTCTTTGCCATCGAGGGTGAAGGCGGTTCCACCGCTGGCGCGACTCATGAAACCCAAAACTCTGCCTGGGGCCTCGGCTTGAACAATCTCTTTTATCTATTGGATTGGAACGATTATGGGATTGATGATCGAAAAATGAGCAGCATCATGTATGGGACGCCTGCTGATTGGTTCGGCGCCCATGGTTGGCGGGTTTTTGGTACCGAGAACGGTATGGAATGGGAGCCGGTTACCAGGACCATTTTAGAAATGATCTATTCAGAGAACCCGGACCTGCGGCCGAATATCAGTTGGTTCAAAACTCGCAAAGGCCGCGATTACGGCGTTTATGATAATAAATCCCACGGCACGCCCCATAAGCCAATGAATAGCCCCCTCTTCTGGGAAACCACCAAAATCTTCACCGAGCGGTACGGTATCGAATTCGAGGGCTTCGGTCAGCCTGCGCCAGCCACCCATGCCGAACAGGTTGCCCAAACCCGTGCCAATTTGAGTCGTGTGTTTCGACTTTACGATCAGGATTCGGAATTATTGGACTATGTTGCGGACACGCTGGTGGCCCTGGGCGATTCCATTCCCGAACAGAAGACCACTCTCTATTACAACTTCAACCAGAATCCGTTTGCTGATCCTATCTTCACCGATTATAAAAATTATCCGGTGGACATCTTTGCTCCGCCTGGCGCAAAGGAACCCAATCGTGCGGGCCTGGCGAAATTTGGCGCCTGGCTCAATGCCACCTGCTATGAAAAATATGGCCGCCCCTTTTTCATCGCCATGTCTGCCGATCTGGCCGATTCCACCAACATCTCAGGCTTTGCCAAAGGTTATGGTTCCTTCAAGGGCTTTGGATTTTATGAGCGCAACACGAACCCCAGGGGCTGTCTTTTGCCTCAGGGCATTACCGAATTTGCTAACGCTGGCATCTCAGCCGGAATTGCTACGGTTAATTTATCCCAGCGACCATTCGAGGAATTTAATGGCTTCTATGCTGCCTGCTCGACCTATGGCTCATTCGTCTATCTGAAATACGGGCCAATGCGACTGTTTAGTCAACTGGCTCAGGATTCAGAGATCAAGGTTGGCAAAGTACTCTGGATTGCTGGCCATTCCGGGCCAGAAACGGCTGAAGATTCCCGCACCCATTTCGGGATTTTCGCACCCGGGGTAACTCAACTATTTCCCGAAGGCCATATTATTAATCTTTATCCCTGGGAATACAACGAAGTCGCCCCGATGGTCGGTGCCGCTTTAGCTACCGATAAGCCGATCATTGCGCTGCATCTAACCCGCCCGGCCATTGAAATTCCGGACCGTCAAAAATTAGGTATTGCCTCGCATTTCGAGGCAGCTAAAGGAGCTTACCTCATTCGGGACTATAAACCCGGCGTACCCAAAATGGGAACCATTTTTGTGCAAGGGACCAGCACCACCAGCAATTTGATCAAAATTTTGCCCCGCCTGGATGCCGCTGGATTCAACGTGAAAATCGTGGCCGCTGTAAGCTACGAGCTATTTGCCATGCAATCGAAAGACTATCAAAAATCCATCGTCTCCGATGCCGATTGGCTCGATTCAACCGTCATCACCAATACTGCTCGCCGCAACATGCGCGATTGGCTTTTCTCCAAAGTTTCTGAAACGTATGCTATCTCATCGGATTGGGATAATCGCTGGCGTACTGGTGGCTCGGTGGAAGAACTTTGTGAAGAAGCGCATATCTCGGCAGAATGGTTGTTTCAGGGAATAGAAAAATTTGTTCGGGAACGAGAACTGCGACTGAAGCAAGTGAAAGAAATGTTGGCTGGCATCTCTCTTTAAAAAATAAGTGTCTGTTGAGAGCGCCTATTTAATACCTGGCCAATTTGAGCAACAAGTTAGAAATGAAGCCAGGCCAGATCCATATCCATCAATTATCGTTTGCTGAACCAATGAATGCGCCGCGGTAAGCGAATCATTTGAAACAGCCGAACCCCCCGCCTGATTTTCGAATGAAGCGGTCTGTTCTGCTGTTCATAACACCCACTGAGTGGTAGAAAATTAACTGAAACCAAATTTGTCCTCAAAAACAAAAGGCAGGCACCAAAAGGCCTGCCTTTCATTCCCCCTAATTGCTATCACATTTTCCGTTTACGATAGCGAGCGATCAAACCCAAGCCAAGCAGCCCCGTCCCCAGCAATAGTATCGTCCCTGGCTCTGGCACTGGAGCAAAAAACTCCTGCCCGGCTGTTAATGGAGATGGGGTATATAAATAGGGCAGATTCCGATTGCTACGCCGATAATCATAAGCCTCCGCCATCCAGTTCTCGGCATCGCCATAAGAGCCTGATCTTAAATAAAAATTACCGCCCCCATTGTCCAGATTCAAGGAAGCTAATGTACCATTGAAATCATAGGCAATTTCCCAGAAAGCGAGGTTCAAATTCGCTCGCAGCTCGCCAGTGGCCAGGGAATTTCCATAGGTGTCATACAAATAACCGATCATTCGGTACTTTTCAAGGACGAGTTTGCGAGTCGTTCCGCTTGGATAATAGAATAGATTCCCATTGCCCGAAAGAATGTCCAGCGGAGAATAATAATAAACGCTCCAATCGCTTTGATAGATGACTTTGAATGGATCCAGACAGTAAGTCAGCCAGCGCTGGCCATTCACCTGCGTTTCATAATAGCCGGCGTACCAATTGCCCAGGCTGGTGTTTTTTGCCACCCGATCATAAGCGCCAACGAAATGCAATGGCAAAATTGTATCGGCATGAAGCTGTCCCACCAAAGCCACTAGAATGCACAAACAAAGAGTCAAACGCAAGTGTTTTGTCATAACTCCCCCTACAGTCAATTTAATTTTTGGTTAGTTACTATTAGTTCTTACTTAAAATGCAGTTTTTGGCAGGAAAATTCCAGCATCGTTCGCTGCGTTCTCGAATAAACCTGCAACCAAATGGAAAATTAGCAGCCAGGCCCTCCGCTCATGAGTGTCATTGGGATTTTTTCAGGCTATCAGCGCTTCGGCACCACTCAGCCATTTCTGCCTGGCTGCAGCATCTTTTGATAGATGCTCTTCTCCGCCTGCCAAATTTATCAACTTTCGAGACAACTTTTATGCCAATTTTTTAATCAGATGTTTTGCAGCGCTAACATTTCAAAAATCAAAAAAATATTATTACCTACTTAACTGTCGATTGAAAATCAGGATTCATGCCAGGTGTTATGTTTTTTTGACAATTAGAACCAATATAGGATAACCGATAGGATATTAAAAAATTCCAGTGTTAATAAAAGCGACAGAAATCAGCACTGCGTTGACACTTTTTCGATTTGCGCCGTTTCTCCCAACTGCAACCTGGTACCTCCCTCGGACCAATTCATGTGGTCGAAATGGTTAAAAAGCACCCGGGTAAGAAAATTCATGAAAATCGACTTGATTTTGAACAAAATCTGTATATATTATAATTATTCAACGCGCGCAAAAGCATCTGCTGATTCTGAAAATGGATCAGGACTATTTCCGGACACGATCTATGCCCTGGCTGCCCAAAATTGCGTTCATTTTTCTGCTGGCATTTTGCTGTTATGTGCCAATTGAATCTTCGCTGTCTTATCCGTCCCAATCAAGTGCCCAAGCCTTATCCAACTGGCGGCCGATCTCCTCTCCCTTCGAGGATAATACTGTAAAGGCCGTGCTATTGGACTCGGCCAATGGCTGGGTACTCGGGGGTGAATCGCGACAATTGTACCGCTTACAGGATGGCAACTGGCAGGTTGTATTACCACCCGCCAATCTTCAATACTGGATGCTGGTGGGTTACTTCGCCGATGGGCCCTGGTTCGTCTGTTATAACAAACACAATTATCGCTATTTCCTACGGCATGAAAAACAAGGGGCAACCACTGATTATTACACTCCCAATGCTGATCCCATTCTCCAAATCGATTACTTGGCTCCCAACAACATCTGGGCCGTCTGCCAGTGGGGACAAATCATGCACTTTGACGGCAACAGGTGGGAGTTGGTTCCCTGTCCCATATTTGGCCATGTAACCAATATCGGTATGGCCAACGACAGTTGTGGCTGGGCTGGCGGGAAATATCGCGATCAAGGATTTCTTTTGCATTGGAATGGACGAAATTGGCAGATCAAAATGCAGCTCAAAAAAGATGCAGTCCCGAATGTTGCGTTAGTAAATGATACGCTTGGCTATGGATTTCTGACAGATGATTCGTGGATAATTAAATTGACGCGCGATCAATGCTACCTGCTTCCGTTCGCTTCATTAATACAGGATACGGTTGTCGCCACCTGGCAGGATGTCCCTCGGCCCATATTTGTCAACACCAACGCTATTGTTACCTCTGGTAGAATCGCAACCTATGCCAATCGCCAGCGGGATATTCTCTGGTTCACTAAACCACCCAAAAAACCCCAGGCGAAAATCTATCTGCTAACGCATGATGGCAAAGTGATATTCGTCCGCCCACAGTCGCCAATGATGCCACAAATAAAATGGCAATTTTTTGATCTGCCAATGAAAGGCACTGCCGATGAATACGGTGTCGCAATTGCAGATATCGATAGCGATGGCGATGAGGATATTTATAGCATCAATACCTCTGACAAAAATCACCTCTTTTTATATGAGGGGAATCGGCAAATTAGAGTCAAAGACCCTTTTGAGAGGCAATTTGTTGATGGTGCCGAACATCTTAACCTTCTTGGTGTTGCTCGATCTAAAGAGGGCGCAGTTGTTTATGACATGGGCGCCACCCTCGCTGATATGGACAACGATGGCGATCGGGACATATATGTGACCAGCATGTATGAAAAAAATATGCTATTTGAAAATATGAATAATCAAGTTTTTCGAGAGGTGGCTGTCAAAGCAGGAGTAGCTGGGGGCATCGTCCGCTCCCAGGTCGGCATCTGGGGCGATGTGGACAACGATGGTGATGTGGATCTATTTGTGACCAACGAAGACACCACCAATATGCTGTTTCACAATAATGGTTTTGGAAGATTCAAAGAGATTACGCAGCAGGTGGGGCTAACCAGCCGTCGCGGCGGCAAAAGCGCTACCTTCGGCGATCTGGATGGCGATGGCGATCTGGATCTGGTAGTGACCTTTTTCAATTTGCCCAATCGAGTCTATCGCAACGAAGGGATTCATCCCAAAACAGGGCTGCCATTTTTTAGCGACCTGACGTCGCAATGGCTGCCACCTGGGGCCGATTCATTGGCCAAGAGCACCGCTGCCTGCCTGGCCGATTTCGACAATGACGGCGATCTCGACCTCTACATCTGCAACCTGGTCTCCACCAATCGCCTCTATGAAAATGATGGTGCAGGGTGTTTCACCGACATCACCGCTGCCGCAGGATTGCTCGATAGTTGCCTCACCAGCAGCGCCTGTTTTTTCGATGCCGACAACGATGGTGATCTGGATCTGTTTCTCTCCAATCGTGGCCCGAACCTATTTTTCAAAAATCTGGGCAATAAAAAATTCATTCAGGATGAACGGACGTTCAAACTGGAGTCCGTCTGTTATTCCAATGGCGTTGCGTGCGGCGATCTTGATGGCGATGGTGACCTCGATTTATATGTGGCCAACAACGATGCCCAAAGCATCTATTATAAAAATCTGCTCGATAATAAAAACTACCTCGAAATCAAATTAATCGGAACCGCCAGCAATCGGGACGCCATTGGCGCCAAAGTGTTTTTATACGAAGCTGGGCGAGTCGATCAAAAGGAGTATCTGCTTGGCCTACGGGAAGTGAACGGCGGCTATGGCTACGGCTGCATGAATTCCACCACCATCCATTTCGGCGTGCCGCTTGATAAAAAATACGACTTGAAAATCTGGTTTCCCAGCGGCATTGAAATTATTCAGACGAATCTATCGCCAGGACAATTGTTGACCATCCAAGAACAGACGGGCTGGGCCAAAGGGGTGGCTTCAGGTCGGCGAGAGATCATGCGGATCGTAAAGTCGCCAATTGTTCAGTTAGAGTTCTTTAAATTTATTGGCATGACAGTTATTTTTATAGCCGTCTCACTGATATTGAAAGCGAAAAAATGGATCATCGCTCGGACCACCTATTATCTGCCGATTTTTTCGTTAGTGATTTATGTGCTTTTTGCTGCCATCGCCAGTGGGCATGGCTTTTGGGTAGCCCTGCTATTTCCAATGGCGGCCGCTTTCATTTTCTTTGCGGGATTGGTCTGGCTGGAAAAGAGCGATCTTACTGAGGTTACTCAAGAGCGATTGGCCGAGGAGCTTTTGGTGAGCTGCAAAGCCTTTGACCACGGCAGTTGGGCCACCAGTTGTTTGAATCAATTGCAATTGTTCATTGTTAATTTGCCTCCCAACCAGCCGATCGCTGAAAAAGTTGAGCAACAGCTCAAAGAAACGATTCTCAGCTATTATCAATTAGCATTTAAAGAGCTGGGTCGCATCCATCAATTGGCGCAGCAGGCAGCCATCCAGGTGCACGCCGCATCGGAATTGGAGCGACTGCGGCTGTTGCTCTCCGCCAATTTGGAAAAGATAAAAGTCGCCCTGGCATTGAAAAAGGGCGTGGCCGCAGAGCTTTTGAAAAATGTCTATCGTTTGGTCGAGCAGATCAAACTGAACGTTCGCGAGGTAAATGGTGCCGTGGCCCGCTGGTTCACCTGCGATGCCATGACAAGCATCCAACATGCCCTGTCCGCCGTGGAAAATAAAATGAAGCTGCATCCAACCCTGATTATAGACGATCCGCCACCGCAAGAACTAATGGTCTGTATCAAACCAAACGAACTGTCGATGATTCTAGATAATCTCCTGGAAAACGCACAACGCGCCATGATCGGCCAACCCGATCCCCAAATCACCCTCAAACTCAGCCAGAACGATCGCCACCTGTTGGTCGAATTCTCGGACAATGGCTGTGGCATTCCCAGAAAATTATGGGATGAAATTTTTGAGGAAAGGTACACCACCAAATCGAATAGCAAGGGCGGCTTTGGTCTCTATTATTCGCGACGGACGCTGGAAAAATATGGGGGGAGCATTGAGGTGGCTCGTAGCTCGAGGAATCGGGGGACGACTTTTGTCATTAAATTAAGAAGATCATAGTTGGGTAATTTGGTAACTGGGTGATTGGGTAATAAGTTTTTATTAAATGAAGAGCCGAGAATAATCGTTATAATTATCAAATCTTTCTTAGGGACCAGCGGTAATTTTGAGGATCATTTCATATTTTTTATTTCAAGGATAAGTTGTTGGATCTCCTTTTTTTCGGACTCAGAAATAGTTTCTTGTATTGCTTTATGATAAATTTTGAGAAAATAGACTTCGTTCTCATGGAAAAAATAATATATCAGTCGATAACCGCTACGCTTGCCAGTGCCTGTGGCAGACATGCGAATTTTGTAAGCGCCACCAGTTCCCGGGATTATGTCCCCCAACGTATGAACAAAACTCTGGAGGAAACGATCAAAATCATCGGCGAGATGCTTGTTCTTTTTGGCTAATCGTTTAAAATCTCTGGCAAAATCAGGCGTGATCTTAAATTCATAATTCATCAGCCACCTTCAAAATATCTTGAGACGAGCTAATCGAATACGTTTGTCCGTTGACGATGGCTTCCAATCCTGAGATAAGCGCCTGGCCCAATTCAGTCTTTTCGTCAAGTTCTCGGAAAAGAAGATAGTCAATATAATGATTCAGTGCGACTAAATCATCAAATCGTTTAATCTTATTTACCTTATCTATGATATGCTTGGTTGTGATCATGGCGTACTCCAAATCAAATAAAAATTAGGGTCCTGCAAAATAAAAAATATCATTTCGCTCGAAGCAACAAATTCGGTTAACAAATTCATCTTATGAGATATACAGATTTCTCACTCCACTTCGTTTCGTTCGAAATGACTCCAAAATCATAATTTTGCAGGAGCCTAAATAAAAATCAATCTGAAATAAATCCATAATTAAAATAATAAAATCCGAATTAAAAAGCAAGCCATAATTTGGCTACGTCCAGGAGAAATTAAAAATATCCTTTGCAACATTGGGTAAAATATATTATATTTTTTAAAATTCAAATTTTCAATCTCTCTGATAACTGGCGGATCGATTTCAATGTTGCTATTTGCTTCACTTCAAACAGCCATCACCTGAAAGGAGAGGTTTTGAACATTGAGAGTTGAATATTATTTGTTTTTTGGAGATTGAATTTTGGAGTTTGGTGAGATCGTCCGACATTCATTATCCAATTCCCGTCCCCAAAAAGGAAGCAACCATGATCAAATTAAAAGCCCTGCTCATCGACGATGACAAAAAATTCTGCCACACCTTTCAAGCGCTGGCAGAGGCGACCTTTGACCTGACCATCGTTCATTCTGGCCGAGAGGGACTGGAAGCATTGAACAAATCCACACCGCATGTCGTCCTTTTGGATTTGAAATTGGGCAAAGGGATGAACGGCATCGAGGTACTCAAGCGGATTAAAAGATGCCAGCCCGACCTGCCCGTCATCATGATCACCGATTACGCCGAAGTGGATTCCGCCGTAGAGGCCATGAAGCTGGGCGCGCTCCATTACATGTCCAAATCCCCCAAAATCGAAGAATTGAAGTTGATCATCGAGCGGCAACTGGAGCAGGTCAATTGGCGGCTGCTGTATCAGGAAGCCACTGCCGATCGCTTCGATCAAATCGTTGCCGAAAGTCCCGTCATGAAATCGGTACTGCGCCAGCTCGACCAGGTGGCGAAGATCGATTCGACGATTATTATCCAGGGCGAATCGGGCACAGGCAAAGAGATCATGGCGCGGGAAGTCCATCGCCGCAGCCAGCGCAGCGCCAGGCCGTTTGTGCCGATCAATTGCAGCACCCTTCCCGCTACATTGTTCGAAAGCGAATTCTTTGGCCATGAAAAAGGGGCTTTCACAGGAGCCGAAAGTCAGAAAAAAGGCAAATTGGAGTTGGCGGACCAGGGCACAATTTTTCTGGATGAGATCGGCGATCTGCCTATGGAATCGCAAGCCAAAATCCTGCGCTCCATCGAAGATAAATGTTTTCAGCGCCTGGGCGGAACCGAGATCCAGGCGGTGGATGTCCGCATCCTGGCTGCCACCAATAAAGACCTGCTGCAATTGACCAAAGAACGATCCTTTCGAGAGGACTTGTTTCATCGCCTGAACGTCATCACCATTCAGCTCCCGCCATTGCGCGAGCGACCCGAAGATATTCCGAGACTGGTGGAGCTTTTCCTCCAGCGTTATGCTCGTGAGATGAGCAGACCCGTACCAGAATTGACTCCCGCCGCCATGACTAAGCTGCAACATCATTCCTGGCCTGGTAACATTCGTGATCTTAGAAATTTCATCGAGCGATTGGTAGCGTTTCATACTGGCGAGGCCCCAATCGACGACCACGACATCATATTCCCCACCAATGACCAGCCATTTCAGTTTCCTGCGCATCTGCTGGATCAACCGTATGAAACGGCCAAAACCGGCTTGATTGAGGACTTCAAAAGAGTCTATTTTAAGCGAGCGCTGCAAAAACATGATGGAAACATCACCGCAGCGGCAAAGGAATGTGGGCTAAATCGGGCGACCTTGCATAAAATTTTGAAGGAATTGGGGTATTAGGCGATTGGGAAATTGGTTGAATGAGTAATTGGGGTGACCGGGTAATTTGGCAACTGTGGAAGAGGTGATTAGGAAATTGGATTACTGCGTTAATAGTTGATTGAGCAAGGGATAGAATAAGCTTGTTTTAACAGCAGATTCCGCAATCTCTCGATAACAATAAAAACGTCTTTTTTCCAAATATCCCAGCATTTCACCACGTGTATATTTTTCCACTTATCAAATTTTCCAATTACCTCCTTACCCATGCGCCCAATTCACCAGTTACCTAATCACCAAACTTACCACCTCCAATTCATCAAGAAGCTTTTCAGCGAACAGCCAATCCACCCGCAGCCAGAAACCAGGGATGGTTGTGGAATGAAAAATTCCATTTTCATCAACTGGCAGCGGCAGCCAATTGCCCTGATGATTATAAAGAAATTCTGCTGTTTGCCGATACGGATCGATGAGCCAGTATTCCTTCACGCCAAATTCGGCATAATAATTTTGCTTATCGACCTGATCCAGTTGACGACTGCTCGGCAGCACAATTTCGCTGATCATATCTGGAACGCCTTCAGCAAATTGCTCTTTGATGATATGACGCCTGCTATTGCTCACAAAAAGCAGATCGGGCTCGAATCCTGTATAATCTGAAAATCGGATGAGCGATCGTGAGCCGAGAATAATTCCTAACTTTTTCTGGGAAACATAAATTCTCAGAATAGAATTCAAAAATCAAAATAAATCCTCATGATCATAGGAAGCAGGGGACTCCATAACCATCACTCCGTCAATGAGATATGCTTTTTGATCCTTATCGATCAGATCGCAGAATTGCTCGAACGACATTCGTTCCTCAACTCGTTTGCAAGTCGGAAGTGGTTTGGTCAACAAGTCGCTTTCCATAGTAAAATTCGCTCCATTCGCTTCGATCTTTTGTCACTTTTATATTATTTTGAACACAAAGTCAATAGAAATTTCTTCGAATAGACCCTTCCCAAAGTTAACGCTCCCTGGAACGCTCTTTACTGTCATCCGCTTGCGAAGGCGCTGTAACTTCGCAGGAAATTGTCGTCTGCAAGCAACAATAATGTCGCCTGTGGGCAACATCTAACATTAGCTCAATAAGGTAGTCTTACAAAATCACTTTGAAAAATCAGCAGCTTAATAGCAATATATTGCTATCAAAAAGCTGGTACAAATATTGATACCATCTTTTGCGAACCTCAGCACTGAAGCCAAGAACTGCACCTTGGCAATAATCCAGCTACCTGGAAAATTTATGAAAAAAATCTTACTCGTCAATCAAGACCAAGAGTTTATTGGTGATCTACAAATGAAGTTCGCTCGTAATTTTGAGATTCTAGCGACGGAAGATTTTGCAACGGCCTTTCGGCTCCTCAAGAACATTCCCATCGATCTGATGCTGGCACGTTTGCCACCAACACCCGACCAGGCCAAAACCGCCCAGTTAAAAAAGCTATTGAAAAAATTACAACGGAAAAAGTTCGCCCAGCTCACCAAAATCTTGATCGCCCCCGAGGGAGGTGATTATCAAATCGATGACTATTTGAAGTTAGGGATTGCCGCCGTGGTGGTGGATGTCGAGGGGGCGGCGAAGTGGATGGATTGAGAAAAGGAAAATCAAACCAAAAATAAAACTCCAAGGAGGCTAACATGCAGACAACAGAAAATGTGACCGATCGTTTATTGGCTATTGCTGGACAATCCAAAGGCTGGCTCAAATTTCTCGGTGTATTATTGATCATTTATGGAATAATCACAGCTATTACCATTGTTGGAATTCTCATCGCCTGGCTGCCCATCTGGATGGGAGTGCTGCTATTTCAGGCAGGCAGCCGAGCCGACAGTGCTGCGCTCGCCAAAGACTCCAGCCAGTTGGTGCCAATGATGGATAAGTTGAGGGTTTATTTTATGATCCAGGGCGTGTTGATCCTCATTGTGCTGGCGGCTGTGGTGATTGGTTTCATCGTTAGTGGCGGGGCGCTGTTTTCGATTTTTCAGGCGTTTCGGTGATAATTTTTATAATTGACCTTAGATTTAAGAAGAAGGAGAAGCCAATGCCAACGATAAGAATCAGAGTCCTTCGTGATGGTAAACCCGCCAGGGGTCATCGGGTTGTGCTAAGCTATAGCGGCTTAGCTGGCGGCATGTCCAATGCTGAATATACCGACTCCAATGGAATTGCCGAATTTGACGCCGATTATGGGCAGGAGGGAGAGGTATATGTCGATGGCTCCGAAGAAGGACATTGGGGATCGTATTCGGCGACGGATGTTACGGTTGATCTTTGATTTCTAACTTATTTTTTAAACTATCAGACGTTGAAGAATTGAAGCAGTCAATAAAATATAATGTTCTAAAAATTTTCATATCCAATTTGATTTTAATTACGCCTGAAGGAGGTGATGATCAAATTTATAAATTTTTGGGAGCTGTGAATTATGATAGAGAAGCCAAGATAAAATATAATTGCAAAATTCATCAATAAAAGCTAAATCATAATTTCTAAATCAGGAGAAAAGTTATGTCTAATAATATATCTGTTTTTTATCCAGGAAAAAAGGAGTTCGACAACTTTATTGCATCTCTCCCTAAAGACGAAAATAAACTTACGCAGAAGGATCAGTTTTCTTTAGCATTGCAGGCAGCAGAATTATTCAATAAGGGAATACCACATAAAGATCGTCCAATCTGTCTTTATTACTTTTATCATTTTTTAGGATTAGCGCCTGTTACTCCTGATGATCAAGACCTTCTTAATCAGTTTACATCTCTTCCAGATTACGCCGTGTCTTCACTCCATGAACCAAGCATATTAGATTATTTAAAACTTTTAGACAGCAATAAACTTTATGAGGTGTGTCAAATACGTGGCGAGATAAAAATGTTTAACATCGGTTTGATCCAATATCGTGCAGGTGAATTAACCCTGGATTGGAATAAATTATCTAAAGAGGCAGAAGCATTCTTAGCATCGGAGCCTTGCCAACCTCAGATGTTTCTTGAATTTTACTTTAGTGGTATGAATAAGTATTGTTATGAAAACAAAGTTCAAGAACCAAGACGATATGAACTAGCCAGCAAAGTATGGGATACATCGACTGATTTGGATCATTTAAATAGTGCTTGGTTATATCTAAATGATCCTGAAGTTATACGTGCTTATAAAAAAAGCGTACTTCCGCCAAAAGAAGCAAAAAAAGTTTTTGAGTTAGAAAAAATCGAACAAGATGTTATTCAAGAATTTGGAGGAGAGTGGCGTCGAAGAACCGCCGTTGGTAAAGCTCTGCGTTTTATCACAAAAGAAGGCAGAGAAGAAAGAAAAGCTCTTTCAGAGTATAGAGATGAGTGGTATGGTAATATAAAACATCGGTGTGGGTGGAGTGTTTTCGGAAATGATCCTTATGTAAGTGGATATGTATCTTATCTAAATGCATACGTTTGCGGAGGGACTGATGATTTGAAAGGAGCCGTAAAGGAATTGAAAGCCGCACTTGAGAATGAATTTGATCCTCAAACTGTTTTAGCATTGCTGGTACCATTATTAGATGCTATGAAAAAACACGACGAGGCTGTAAATTATGCTCAAAAACTCTTTGATTTGTCTTGTGTCGAAGAGAACGAACAAAAAGAGGAGCATCTTCAAGAAGCTCTGTTGATCTTTAAACAAGCGGGTCAAAAACCGCTTTGGGCAAACCGTATATGGGAAGCACAAGCAAAAGAAAATGAGCAAAAATTGCCTTCTATTATTGCACAATTAGAACCTAAGATTGAATTAGCAAGAAGAGCTAATTTAGACCAAAGAACTAAAGCATCAATTGAGCTTCTTGATAAAATAATACCCCTCGCAATGTCTGATGAAGCCTTAAATGATGATACATCATTTTCAGAGGTCAATATTGACAGTCCGATAGAAGATTTTTTAGAATTGAGCATAGAAGAGCTAGAGCCTTTTAGCAATGCAGGTCTTGAAAAATTAAATCTTCTTTATAGTAAAAAAGTCTCGCTTGAAGATCTAATAAATTATAATCAAGCGGTAATTAGCCAACTCTATGGAAATTTATCTGACGCATTTGATGCAATTTTAACAAATTTTCCAAATACTATTGCCTGCATCCCATTTGCACAAAAACAGATTGCTAATTTTCTAACTCTAGGAAAACAAGATTTAGCTAGACGATTGGCAGATCATCTTATCACGAAACGTTCTAATAAAGTTAAAGGATTGTATGATACTATTAAACCAGTTATTCAACAATATCATAACAGCCAGCAATGGCGACAAGAAATTGAGCTAATCACTAAGTCAAGAATATTATTACACGAAGATGAACATAAGCTAGCCACATCTGAACTTACTGAAGCGTATATACAATTGCTAAGCACCGAAAAATCTTTGAATGAAAAAAATCGTCTGCTCAAGTCAGCCGAGTCAGAGAAATTACAAGATGATCGACTTATCAAGATGAGAACAGAAGTAGACGCTCTATTGAATAAAAGAAAGCAGATGCTGATAAAAGCAGGGATTATCGCAGGTGCAGTAATAATATTATTTATAATTATCTATTTCTTGTTTCTAAAATAAAAAGCAGCGGATTATTGATAAGAGAGGAAAAAATGGAAGATTATAAAATGATCTTTAAACGAGGGCTTGACGCAGGTCGTCAAGGTCAGGATTATGAAGCGATTTCATATTTCAAAAAAGTGTTGGCTCTTCAAATACCAAAAGATTGGGAAATGATTACTTGTATGAATATCGGTCAAGCATATTACGGAATCGCTCAAAAGGGACTATCGACTAAACAAAAATACTCTCATCTAAATGAAGATGAAATTAAAATTTTAGAAAATGCCTTTGAATATCTTGATAGAGCTTATGAATTGGCTGAAAGATATCCTACGTCTTTAGACTTTCCTGATTATAAACAAGCGATTCATCATTGCAACGACAGCCTTACCCGAGTCGGTATGTTTTTAGATTCATTAGGCAGAGTAAAAAATGTACTTGTGAAAGATGAGATGGGAAATATGGGCTTAAGAATGAAATTAAAGCAGGATATCAAGTAACATTTGCACCTGCCAAATGATTGTGGAATACTGAATTAATTGCGTAACCAAGCAGCTATATTTAAGGTATTAAGATGGAAGCATTTTATCAAATCAACGAATCATTGCAAAGGATAGTGAAATGGAAGATTTTACAGAATTCTCAGTTGAGGAAGCATCAAGTCTGGTCTCAGCATTTCTAAAATATTATTTCAACAAGGAAATTAACTGCTTAAACGAGGCAATTTTTACTGAGTCAATTCTTTTTGATGCTCGAGAACATCTGTTCAAAGCAGGTTTGAAAGAAAAAAGCGTGGACTTGGTAAACGAAGCAAAGTTACTGAATTCCTTGATCAACATCATCAGAAACCAGCCACCGCTCAATAGCTGGAATGGTGTACTTAGAGATAACGGGGTGCCAATTAATGAACCAGTTTTCCAGAAATAACATCTTGTTCACTTTTATGAAAGGAATTAACCATGTCAACCATCAAATCTGGCGATCGCTGTGCTGATTGCAAAAACTGTAAAGTCTGGACCTCGGATCATCGCAAAGCCACCTGCACGCTTTATAATGAACAGGGATTTCATCCTGACAGGCCTGTGCCTGCAAAGTGCGTGGGAAAGGTGTCGAGGAGATATTAAACACATTAAAAGCCTTAGAGTCAAGTGGGATCAAATCACTGGAGATATTTATGTTCTTTATGTTAGTTGGACTTGTATTGGCAAAGCTTCTTTTGCCAACGATGCCATGATTAAAGTGTAACAAACAATTTTCAAATTATAAATAGACCAAATTCATCATTTCACAAGTATCAGAGGAGAAAGATTATGAAATCAAGATCATTGTTGCTGATGATAGTTGTTCTCAGTATGTTTTCAATGTTCTGTGGCGGCTCTAAGCAAGTGGTGCAAACGCAGCAACCTGCCAGTGAATCACCCTGCCCTGATTGGTTTACTAATGTGCCAGAGAATCCAGATACTCTTTTTGCTGCTGCAACAGCCACTTCAAAAGACTTGCAGATGGCAATAAATAAAGCCCAACAACAGGGCAGAGCTAACATTGGTACTCAAGTCGAGGTGCGTTTGCAGGGAATGAACAAGCAATTTCAAGAGGAGATGGGTGTAGGTCAAGATGCTGAATTTGCATCGTTGATGACTGTGGTAATCAAAGAGGTTGTGTCACAAACGTTGAGCGGTAGCAAAGCTAAATACCAGGTCACCAGGAAAGAAGGAGAGCTCTGGCGTGCTTGTGTGCTGATGACATATCCAATAGGTGCTGCTAATGCTCGATTTTTAGAAAATTTAAAGAAACAACAGCAGATTGAACAGCGTGTCCGTGCCACGGATGCCTTTAAAGAATTGGAAAACGAAGTCCAGAAATACGAACAAGAAAAAAGATAGCTGAACAATCGATATTTATTATAAAATAACAAATGCTAAGGTAACAGGGTATCGATTATAATATATTACCTTTAGAGAATATACCGATTCTATCCTACAACTGGATGGAATCGGTATAATAGCGATTTTTTTTGTTAAATAGAAATGATTCATCCTGCACTTAAGCCTTATCAGCAAAATCTTAGAGTATAATTTTATATTGGAGCAGCCATGAAACTCACAAATATTCTGTTGTTTATCATTATATCATTGTTGATGGTTCACAATGCTATTACACAAAATTTCGATGCTCGCATGAATGCCCTGTTGGCAGAGGTCGATGCGAGTGATATCGAATACAATTTGGCTCAAATTGCCAATGCCGCAGCGACCACATTAGCAAATTTTCAAATTACCAGCACAGCGATAATCCCATTTCGGGATGAAAATAATCATCGCACCGGATTGACCGAGTTTATCGGTGCAGAGTTCGGCAAAAAGCTAAAACTCAAACAAACTGTGGAAGTCATTGCTGCGGATCAGGTCGCCAGCGTCTTGCGCAATCAAATAAATCTGGCAAATATCCGATGGACACAGGATTGTC
>CAZYNP010000060.1:0-33961 GCA_964647995.1 uncultured Cytophagia bacterium | reverse complement strand
ATCATAATAACCAAATTTCCAGCGATGTTAAGCGTAAGGTGCGTAGTTTAAAATTATGTTGCGAAGCAATGGCTGGGCCAGTAATCAGTCATCAGTCTCCAGTCATCAGTTAGCAGTCTCCAGTCATCAGTGTTAGAAGCAGCAGCGTTTACTTCTTATCGTGTACCAGTTTTGGAATTAGTTCTGTATCTCAGAAATAGCCCTCTTTATTGCCGATTTATCATTTTTAACAATTTTTAATATAAAAATATTTTTGAAAAAGTCAAGAAAAAAATTAGCTATTTTAAAAATATTTTTCTGCTCATTCAACTATGCTAATTTAATTTTTATCATGAAGATGCTGGATACTTGATACTGGCAGAAGAAAATACAGCATGCATTATTAAGAATCACCCTCAAAATCCGCTGAACCCAACCCACTATCTAAAGCCAAGACTCCATCACTCCACTTCTGCAAAAAGCTTACGATTTCTTAACCTCTTATCCATTTCAACCGCCGCCTTCATCCCCTTGGCCACGGCCTGTACTGCCGCAGTTCCGCCAAAACGATTAATTTTGTATTGATTTCAAGCGCATTTTGATCTTCCCCCCAACGGATTAATGAATCCAACCGATAGCGACTAAAAATTCCTAATCCGTTGGCTTCATCTATCCGTTGGGCATTTAAATTAAAAAAATTTAAACCATCAATTGTTCATGAATCGCCTTTTGCCGCTCTCATCCCCTCCGCCACTGCCCGCGCCGCTGTGGTGCCGCCAAAGTTATTCCTTCGACACGGTACTGATTTCAATAACAATCTGATTTCCCCCCAATGGAATAACCCTTCCGAAGGTTCTGAACCTTCGGAAGGGTACTCTCACGATCCTTCCACCCAGAGCACTGGCTGCCGAATCGGAAAATTTCTCAGCCCTTCTTCGCTTGTCGGTTCTGGTTTCAACTTTTTCCACAGCTCGATATATTTCGATTCATTCAGCGCCAGACCTGCAAATAATAAACTCGGCTGCTGCACGGGCCATTCCTCAAAATACATCACATCAGGCGGATACGGCCATTTCGATTTATCATTAATAAAAGGAAACATAAATTCCATAGCTTTCTTCATGCTCCTGCCATCTGGCAACTCATACGTCCAGAGATTATCATCTGGGGTCGATAAAATCTGGCATACGGCGCCCATGGCATCGAGGTTGAACAATGAATAGCCGTAGGGTTTGGTTCGTGCTAATTCGAGAGGGAAGCTGCCATCCGCTGCCATTTGATTCGGCAGCAGCACAGTTTTAAAGCGATCCCTGCAATAGTTCATCAATTCTTTGTTGTCAGTCAATCGGGCAAATTCAGCCACCTGCATCACCCAGCAGGTGCCGTGATTGTTATTTCGCTCCCGTTCATCGATGCCATTTTCTGAGGTAGTCAGCCAGTGTAAATAATCGGCAAACCAGTTTTTCATTCCTGCCAGATCTTTGGCTGACATGGCAGGCGAATTTTGCAGCAGGGAGATGGCCCTGGCAACTTCCACCAGATGAATTGTGTCGATGATTCCAACGCCCCGTCCTTTGGTGATGCCTTTAATCGCCTGGGCATAGTTCAGATGCGGATTCATTTTGGTGGAATCAGCCAGAAACCAGGCTCGCACATGATTGAGCGCCTGCTGGGCATATTTCTCGTCCCCCGTAATTTTATAAGCCGCAGCCAGCGCTGCCACCTGAAGGCTCATCCGTCTCATGAACTCCCGATGATCGGTGAAATTATCGGGATTGGTCAGTCCGTCCCGACGGATGTAAGGACCATCAGGATCGTCGGGATTGGGCCACCAGTAATCACCTTCGGAATAATAATCATGTCTGCCGCCAGCGCTGCGGGGACAATACGATGCCGTGATGGTGATCGGCTTTTCATTCAAATATTGATTGGCTTTTTCAAGAACTCTATCCCGCTCGATTTCCAGCAGATTGAACTCAATTTTTTCATCAGGAATCACAAGATAGCTGCCTTTAAAATCCTGGTTTCGGGCTTCGATAACCGCTCTCCCCTTTTCTGGTACAAATTCGATAGCGGCTTTTCCATTGGCAAATTCGATCACATCGCTGCCAGTCGGCGTGCCAAAATTGACTAATAGATGCCCTGATCCATTATGATCGAAATAAACCCGCTTATTATAATCCAGGCACAATTGCCCCTGGGCATCAACCACACGGGCTTCGATCAGATAATTTCCATTGGCCAGTTTTTTCGATGAGAGTTTGATCTCTTCAGGTTTACCATGCTTTCGATTGGAATAATTTATCTCTAATAAATTTCTGGTTATTTCGTTTCCATCAGCAAATCCGATGGCAGTCAATTGGTTTGTTCCTTCTTTGAATCGAACATCCCAATGAAATCCACAGGCAGGAAAATCTTTGATATTCCGATTTTTCAGTCCTTGATTTTCATCATTTAAAATAAGCTGAACCTGGTCGCAATTACTATAAACACATACCTGGCGGGTCTCCCCTGGTTTGCCCGTCCGTTCAGTCCAGGTCGGTGATTCGATGTAACAGAATTTGGGATTCGTCGTCCAGTAGCTTTTAAAAACATAATACGCATCCTTTGGATTACCCGCCCGATCCACCAGTCCTTTCTGGTTCATATAGGGAATGGGATTTTCAGGGCGCAATGGCGTGGCAAAATCTTTGAACGCCCACTGTGCATTGCCTGTAAACCAATCCAGTTGTTCCGAGACCATCAAATGCCAATCAAACAAATCAACGATATAATTTTCGCTCCAATCGCCTGCCTCAGAAATTCGATCAATATTAATCATATTGGGCTGCTCAGCCCACTCATCTTCTTTGACCAAACCTTGGCCAGTAATAGGATTTTCCGTATGCCTGCCCACGTGACTGGATCCGCCATATTCAGCATGAAAAAAACGCTGATATTTTTTTCGTGACGCAGTGAGCGACTGTTCATAAGTTTTATAAACGCCCGAATACCAGCCTGCCCAGATCGATGGCGAAAATACATCGGTGATTTCAGCGCCATCGTAAAATTTCCGCAGCGTGGTCAATCTGCCAGGGTCAAGTTGGTGGGCCAAATCATTCAGCTCTGAAACAAACGCTTTGAGAGAATCAATATTATCTCCATCTGGAAAATCGGGCAACCAGTACAGCTCATTTCCCAACGACCACAGGATGATGCTGGGATGATTGTAATTTTGCAGAATTTGTTCGTTCAAAAGGCGCCTGGTATTTGCTTTCCAGACTTCTTTGCCCATGCCACCTCGGCACCAGGGCAGCTCATCCCACACCAGCAGCCCAAGCTCATCGCAGGCACGATAAACCTCGGGATCCTGGGGATAGTGAGCCAACCGCACAAAATTAGCGCCCATCTCCTTGATCATTTTCATATCGTTTCGATGGAGCGAATCGGGCAGTGCATTGCCAAGACCAGCATGATCTTCGTGACGATGCGTTCCTCGCAATAGCAGTCGCTTTCCATTCAAATAAAATGGACCATGTTCTTTAAATTCAAACCAGCGATAGCCAAACCGCTCTGAAACCTGATCGACAATTTTATTCGATTTCAATTGTACCACCATTTCATACAAATTTGGCTGATCGGGTGACCAGAGCGCTGGATTTTTTAAAGTCGGCAAATTGATAACAATGTGGTTAGTTCCAGATTTCAGGCGATGCCGTACTGTTTTTTGAGAAACGATTTTTCCCTGGAGGTTTTTAATGGCGATTTCAATATCAAAATCTTGCTCGTTTTCTTGATGATGAATCAGGGTTAGTGAAGCCGACGTTTCGGCCGACTTTTCATTGACTTTTGAGGTGCTGATTTGAATTTGTTCGATGAAAGTCGGCGATAAAATTTGAAGCCACACGTCTCGATTAATTCCGCCGAAGATGAAGAAATCCGATTTTTGGGATGGAATGATGTCAGGATTGATCGAATTATCAGCACGAACATCGATTCGATTCACAACTCCTTTTTGAATAAACGGCGTGATATCCACAGCAAATCCAACATAGCCCCCAACATGAGAACCAGCCTTTTTTCCATTGACATAAACATCACATGAAATATTGACACCCTCAAAATACAGCCTGAAAATGACTGGTTCAGCGAACTCAGGAATCATGATCGTTTTGCGATACCAGCTTGCATCTCTTCGATAACCAGGGTCGTTATCCGTGGCATCAAACGCATTCCAGGTATGCGGCAGATTGATCTTCTGCCATTTCAAATTTGAAGCGTTCAGTTCATTAATTGAGCAAAAATTTTGTTCGAGGTAATCCCAATTTTCATTCAACAAAAATACCTGGCGGCTGGCGGATGGATTGATATTGCCCTGGTAAGGGATTCGGGTCTGCCAGGTTGGATTCGGTTTGCCGCCTGTCAGCGTATCATTTGTATTCGGATTGGAACTCAGAAACGAGAATAAGATTAATAAGAGGAAAGGAAACAGCGGAAAACAATTTAATCGACATCGTGGTTTAACCATAGTCCAGATCAACGCATTTTAAAAAGTTGCTATCTTTTCAACATTCATTTGTTATAAGGTCCCTGTTCATCTGCGACTTTCAAAATCTCGCTTTCAGGTTTGAACGAAGCAAACTCGCTACGAACCACCTGTCGCAACTCGGTCCGAATGAGCTCGATTATCCCTTTTGCAAATAACCAATCTCGCAGCGCCTGGTTAATCAATTTTCCGCAATCCTGGTCGGGTGAAGCAAGATTTTGGAATTGGTCAAATATATCCCTCTCAATGCGAACCGATAACTTTTTCATAGCCGCTTCAAAACGTCGTTTTCGAGCTTCGGGACCTCTTTCAATTTTGATCAAATCTGGAGGATTTTCTCTCATATGGGTCTGATAATCAAAATCTTCATCGTTTTTTATAGTACTCATCTATCCATCTCCCTTCTGCATCAAAAGCAGTAATAATCCGATAAAGTGGCAACTCCTGATCAGAGTAAACGATAAATAATAATCGATCCCATGGAGTTCTTCCAATCCAGAACCAGCGATCCTCCTGTCCCTTCGGAGCGATGGCGTCGTAACCATTGGGATCATCAAAAGCAGCGACTACTTCATAAAAATGGACATTATGTTTTTTAAGGACGGCGTGATATTTTATCTCATCCCAAATAAAGCCAATATCCATATTTTGCTTTTCTTTCATTGCATACTGAAAAAATTTAACGTGTCAATATATGAAAACATCATCAATAAATCAAGGGCTATTTTTGGGTACGTATCGGTCGAAAAAACTCAGCAGAAAATATACTACCTTTCACTTTTCTTGCCTCACGTCGAAAGGGACTTTAATGTCAGGTAGCTATCTTAATTCTTTAAACATTTTGTTCCTAACAGAACAATTCTCTTGATCATTTTTTCGAGCAGAATGATTGATCGATAAATCTGAAGGTATCGATATCAACATTATTTTATCCCGTAGGGATTAAATGTTTATAGCTGTGTAATCAAAAAATCTTTTAAATCCCTTTAGGGATGAAATGTACATTCAAAACAATGCTGTTTTTTTTTAACTCACGCCAAGCCGCCAAGAACGCTAAGAAAAAATCCTTTGCGTTCTTGGCGTCTTTGCGTGATAAATGAAGTTTTATCCTTGTGAAGGTTTTAAACCTTCGCAAGGATTTCTATAAAAAATCTCCATGAAACTCAGTTAGCTCCTTTGCTCTTTGTGAAATCTTTTAGTTTCAGCTTCCGCAAATTCGCCTCCAGAAAATAGTAGTCCGCATAAATCAACGGCACATCAATTTCCACCTTGCCTGGCTTGCTTCCCACAGAGTGCATCAATAAAAAATAATTATTTTCCCCTGCTGTTGCCTTGTACTGAGCTGAAGACAAACTCGCCAAAAGTTTATCGGCAGCCAGTTTATATTTTAAACCATCCTCCCCCAAATGCGTGCTTAATTCGTACAGGGCAGAACACATAATTGCGCCAGCCGAAGCATCTCGCTCCTCATTGGGAATATGGGGCGCATCAAAATCCCAATATGGGATCATATCCGCTGGCAGATTTTTGTGATTCAGGAGATAATCGGCGATCTTTTGGGCTTGAGCCAGATAACGCTTATCTTTCGTTTCCCGATAGCACATCGTGAAACCATACAATCCCCAGGCCTGACCTCTGGCCCAGGCTGAATCATCGGAATAGCCCTGATGGGTCTGTTTATTGATCACAGCGCCAGTGGTGGTGTCATAATTGACCACATGCCAGGAGCTATTATCCTCCCTGAAATGATTTTTCAACGTGGTATTGGCATGAGTCACAGCGATGCGATAAAAAGTCGAATCGCCGCTGACTTTCGTGGCCCAGAAGAGTAGCTCCAGGTTCATCATGTTATCGATAATGACAGGATATTGCCAGCGATCCTTATTGTGATCCCATGATCGAATGCAACCGATTTTTGGATTGAATCGGGTGCTGAGCGTCTTTGCGCTCTGCAATAAAATCGCTTTATAATTTTCATCGTGGATCAAACGATAGCCATTGCCGAAACTGCAGAACATTTTGAAGCCCATGTCATGGGTGGTGGCGTTAAATTTCTCCTGCTCCACATTGGCTGTAAACTTTTGCGCAGCGAGTTTCCATTTTTCATCCTGGCGGTATTCATAAAGCAACCAGAGACAGCCAGGGAAGAATCCGCTCGTCCAGTCATTTGCTGGAACCAATTTGAGGCTGCCGTCCTCATTTGTCGTGCGGGGATTTCTGTCCGAGTCGCCGATTGTGTTTAACAAATTTGAATACTGTTTTTGAGCGAATATCAGATTTCGGATGATCAACGAGTCATTAATTTTACTTGGCTGCCATGAAATGAAATTCTCTTTATCAATCTTGAATTTGACGCCCCCTGTCAGAGAATCAATCAACAATAGTTCATGTCGATCATTTTTTAATATGTGCCAATTTTTAATAATAATCTTTTGTTGAGATTGTGATGTATCAATTTCAATTTTTTTATTTTCGTTAAATGGATAAAGCAGGGTGGTGAACACAAAATCTCTTTGCCCGTTTCGATTGAATACAATATTTCCTTTTGATCTGAACTTGCTGACCGAAACGTCATCAGTTACAGGATTCAATTGAACGATTTGTAATCCTGTTCCATCCTCAAAGTTTGAAAAAGCATGATTGTTATTTTTTATTGAATAGTGCCCCTGCCAGATCTGTTGATAATGATGCGGCTCCTCACTCTGAAAATGATCCCGAACGATCCAGAGCCCATCTTTGATAAACAAAACTTCTCGAAAATATTTCACCCCCAGTGAATCATATCCATTATGCGTACCGAGGAAATAATCGAAAGTTTCTGATGTTTCCCATTTAACAACTTCAGGCGCTGGTAATTTCGCCCACTTTCCAAATCCAGATGTGCCTTCATTAGGAGTCCAGCCCTGTCCCAGGGGAATGCTATCCACCAATGCGACATTTTTCACCCAGGAATTTTTCCAGAACGGATAATCAGGCTCATTATATTTGACCTGGTAATTGGGCAAAATTTCATGGCCGTTGGCATACGCCACAATTCCCAGCATATCACCATGTTGATGATCGGGTTTTTTCTTTGACAAGCCTGCTGAAATCGTCAGGTACATATTATTTTCCCCCCAGCCATTGCGCATGCAATAATAGCCTGTTTCTTTCAAAGCCACAGAGCTGAAAGTTGGTTGCTCGCCCTTCGCTTTATAAATATGATCGAATTGTTCGGGGCGCAACAGCCAATAGATATCTGCTGGAATTTCGTCCGTTGAAAAATAGCGAAAAATAGGATCGCCGAATAGCAGCGTGCCAATCGTCATCGCATCGTCGATCTGGTTATTTTCCGCAAAGGGCAAATCCGTATCATCCTGCAAAACTGGCAGCCGTCGGTTTGGCTGGGCGATTTGAGCCAGCGCCTCGAACATTTTGCGGAGCTGGACTTCAAAAATCTCTGGCAATGCCACCTGATTTAATTTTGCCAATTGGTAAACTCGAAAATAGTTTTCGATATCGCCGATGTGGTAATGCACCGATCGCTCGAATTGAAAGCCATCGGCATTTACTTCGTTTTTTAAATGCTGCGCCAAACCAGCTACTGCTTGATCTTTCCATGAATCAGAAATTTCAAAATCCGAAAAAACCGCAGCGATTTCAAACAACGCCACCAGCCCTTTGGTGTGATGATTGCCCGATCGATATTTCTGCGTCTCTCTCTGCAATTGGGCGCCATGATGTAGAAAAGTTTTGATGAGCAGAAGCTGCGATTGCCAATTATATTTTTCAGAAGCCAGGTAGGCATGATGGCAAAAGAGCCAATTATGAATGCGCCTGCCCGCTCGATAGCTTTCATAAATGCCATTGCCTGCATCGTCATAAGCATTATCAGAAAATGCCCGATTCAAATCCGCCACCTGTCGCACCCAATAATCGAGATAGTTATCATCTTCGCCAGAAAAATAAAACATCAGGGCCATATCGAAGGACTTCTGCTGTCGTGCCAGATGCCGAAGCTCATAAGCCGTGACTTCAGCTCCCTTCAAATTTTTGAACGGCAAAATCCAGTTGGTTTCAGGCGGATAGGTTGTCATTTGATCGTTGGCAAGTTTGAAATGCTCCTGGCGCTTTTCAGGATATTGACCTTGATATTGTTTGAACCGCTGCACAAAATTTTTCCAGTTGAAATAATAGCGATCGGCAGATTTTTGTTTGATGTAGTCGACCAGCAATTGGATTGCCTGGTCGGTATCGCCAATATCTCGAAGTTGATAGATTTTTGCCAATTCAGGGATGTCAGATTTTAGGTTTATCAACAAATCTATTTCTGACGGAATCATTTTATGGGAAATCGGATTATCAGATGCGAAAGCTGGAGCGAACAATAAAACAAGTATGATCCCAAATAATAGGGCAATAGATTCAAAACTGAAACCTGGTTTTATAATTTTGATTTTCATGGAAAATAGGGTAATAAGGTTCAAGGGCTTTTGTGGTTGTGGCTGTTACTAAGGTTTCATTCTCCTCATTGATATTCAGACAAATGGACTCCACTTCCGAAGTGGAGTCCATTTGATTGTATCCGTTGGGTTCTCCTTCGGTGAATCAATTAATATTAGAAATCTGCCGAAGGAAGATTGTTTCAATCCGTTGGTAAACAATTCTTTCTTTCAACTAAAATCATTTTTTCAAAAAATCTTCCCTCGCAGGCGAAAAGGTATCGATCAAAACCCCAGCTTCGAGGCATTTGGCGCCGTGCATGACGTCTGATGGAATGACGAAACAATCACCCTTTTTTAAAACTTCTTTGTGGTTACCGATCTCGACTTCAAAAACGCCGCTTTCGACATAGCTGACCTGCTGGTGGGGGTGTTTATGCGTGGCAGCGATGATATCTTTATCGAATGCCACCCTGACCAGCATCAGATTGGTATCATATCCTAAAATTTGCCGTCGGATTCCTGGGGTAACTTCTTCAACAGGCACCTCGTTATTTCGGATGTGTGTTTTCATTTTTTTCCCTTTGTTTTCTAACTATAAAAATATTCATTTAAGAACCTTGCGCCTCTGCGTCTTTGCGGTTCTGAATAATTAATCACCTAACTTTATCCTCAATCGGCAACAAATTGCCACCGAAAAAGTAGATTGCCAACACGCCCAGCGGCACAAACAGGGCGATAATCACAAACGCAGGTGTAAACGATATCTTCGTGATGATGGGCACCAAAAAATTTAAAGCGATTACCGAAAACACTCCCACTGTTCCACCAAATCCAGCCAGGCTGCCCACGGATGAGCCTTTAAAAATATCGCTGGGAATGGTCTGGATGTTGCCAATGGAAAATTGAAATCCAAACAGGACGAAAGCGACGATGGCAACAAATTTTCCAGGCGTGTCCGCCCAAAATATCGTAGCTAACATGCCCAGCAGCATCATCGATGAACCGAGCATGATGGCTGTTTTTCGGGATTTGCCGACAGCCGTTCCAGATTTGATAAGTCTGCCACTGTACCATCCGCCTGCGATGCTGCCAAGAGCCGCACCGACATAAGGAACCCAGGCAAAAGCGCCGATCGATTTGACATCAAAGCCATACGTTGCAGCTAAATAAATCGGCATCCAGCCGACGAACAGCCACCAGATGGGCTCGTGAAAAAAACGAGCGACCAAAACCGACCAGGATTTTTTGTAGGATAAAATTTGGCCAATGCCCATCTTTTCACTATTGTTAGCCTGAGAATTTATCTGTTTGCCTTCCAGAATAAAAGCTCGTTCGGCCTCGCTGATCCAGGGATGTTTTTCAGGGCTGGTTTTGTTGAGCACCAGCCACGGAATGATCCAGACCAGGCCCAGCATTCCCAGTACAAAAAAAGTGACCTTCCAGCCAAAGAGTACAAACAATACGGCGATCAGCGGCGGCGAGATCACCGATCCAATCGATGCGCCTGCGTTGAAAATTCCCTGAGCAACCGCTCGCTCTTTTTGCGGAAACCATTCGGCGTTGGATTTCACCGCCCCTGGCCAGTTTCCCGACTCGCCAACGGCCAGAAAAGCACGAAAAATACTGAAGCTCAAAACCGCACGAGCCGCAGCGTGCAGCATGGTGGCGATGCTCCAAACGGTTATGGAAAGCACAAATCCAATACGGGTGCCGATCCTGTCAAAGATACGTCCCATCAAGGATTGGCCGATGGCGTAAAATACCATAAACACATTCAGAATGATGGCGTAATTTTGTTTGGCGATATCTTGCGTGGTATACCCGAGATCTTTAGCGATGCAATCCCCTTCTGCCCACCACATCACGCCCAGCGCCGAGCGATCGATGTAATTTATTACCGTGCCTAATGCAATGAGTCCGATAATCCACCAGCGCAGTCCCTTGATTTTTGTCATCCTTTCGCTCCTCTATTTTAGAACACGGATGAGATGGACTCCATCCGCCCCCCTGGCGGATGAAGCCCATCTCTTTATTTTGCTTCCAATTCAACCTCAAAATTCCCCACCCAGAAATACTTGTTCCCTTCAAAAACAACCGAATGTTTTTCCCTTTTCGATGCTTTGCCATTGGTCACCATGATCCTCCAATGCAGATCATTTTTCCCAATAACTTCTATCACTGATCCAGTATCATCATGACCAATAACTTTCACATCCAATAAATTCCCACGAGCATTGTCGGATTGCTCTCGTCCTTCATTAAAGTAACCATGCGGCTCAATTGCTGTGGCAAACAGGTGATCCTTTGCCTGTCGCCGAATAATGAACATCGGTTCTGAAATCAAATTAAAATTCGGATCGTTGGCGCCTGTTCGACCGAAAAAAATTTCAGTATTGGTCGCCGCTGCCGAAATTAAGGAATAATAGCGATTGCCATCCAGCCAGGTGATTTTGGGCGATTCATCAGTCTTTGCAACGGCTTCATTCCAGATGTGCTGATAGCCATAATTATCGCCAAGCGGTTGTTGTGAATTTGAATTGGCTTCATATTGAAAATTAGTCGTAATCAGTTGACCATGGTGATGGATGGGATAATCGTAGGTATGAATTTTATCGCTGGTCACCCGATACAGATCAAGAATTACAGGATATTCCAATCGCTCATCTTTGATCAAAAACATGGTTCGTTGCATATTGACGTCTGGAAAATAGCCGTCGGCACGGGCGCTAATCACCTGAACGTTCGGATCGCTGGCGTCAAAAAAATGGCGCTTGCCCGACATTGAATCTGCTTGTTTTCGATTAAAATTGTTCTGACAGTTTTGATCCACAGTAACGGTGTTGTGGGCGATGGTCTGCATGGCATACGATTTATTTTCAGGCAAATAACGACCACCAAATTTCGGCTCGATATTGATCCAGCGGCAGAAGCCATAATCAGGTATCACTTCCCGCCCCTGATCAAAAAAAATAAAATGCAGCTTATCGAAATGCCCATGACCTTCGCCATGAACGCCATATTTCATCAGCAGCATGGATTGGTCTTCTCCCGTCCCCATGCGAAGGATGCCGAGTCCGCCCTGCTCGCCATCATAGCCATCGGTAAATTCAATGCTTCCCCAATCCATGGCTGGTATGTTTTCAGTATTGCTAAAATCCTGCGCCAGTTTCAATCCAGCGCCATTGACCAGCACCTCATTCTGAATTTTAGCAACCGCCAATAAATTCGGATCAGCGCCGTAGCGAGAATAGACCAGGTCGTTCGCCAGAACAATGCCGACGTCTTGAATATCCATGGTGCGAGAGGCATCATTGATTGGAGGGAAAACACCGTTGGGAAAAGTCGTCTGAACGGCGGAATAGTAGGCTTTTTTTAAAATTTGATTTCGATAGTCATAGATTTTCAATTGGGGCTGATTCCGCTCGATGGCCTCGGCAAACAAGAAAAAGGGACGCAGGGCATAACGAGCATAATACGGTCCCTCCATGTAATAGCCATCGGGCGAAAAGAGCCGATCGAGCTGCTTTAAAAATCCGCCATTGCCATCCTTTTCCGTTCCATAAAGCGCCATGTCCACCAGGTTTTGATCGCCAAGCACGTAGCCGATCAAACCGACCGAGCAGACCGTCCAGGTGCCGTGATTGTGGATGCGATTGAACTCATGCTGGTTCTCGGTGATAAACCAATCGATGATAATGCGAAAGACATTTTGTTCGATTTTGTCCCGAGTCGATTGATCGAGCCAATCATAGATGCAATCGTAAGCCATGCTGGTGTAGGTCAGCCAAACCGTTTCGTTCAACATTTGGTGAAATAATTTTCCTGGCGCCTGATCGTGGGACTGGGGATGTTTGCCCAATGTCGGATAAAGTTTCGCATATTGCAACAGCAGATCCCGAACGAAACGAGCGTATTTCTCATCGCCTGTTATGGTGAAAAGAATTCCTGCATGGTGCATTTCAGTATAGTTTTGTTTGTGTCGTTCATGTTCGTAGCCGCCAGCTTCACCTGGGGGTGGAACCTCAATCCGTTTTAACAAAGCAGAATCAACTCTTTTTTTCATGTTTTCATAAGATCGGTCGAGCAACGGATATTTGCCCAATACTGATTTGATTTCAGCGGCTTCCTGTTTGGTGATGATCAGGCTCGGTCGTTCTTTTGAAAAGCTCTGCTGGTTTATCAATAAAATTATGATGAAAATAAATAATAGAATTCGATTCATTTTTCTTCCTCTCCGAAAATCCGCTGATGATCGCCTGATGATGAATCATCAGGCTAAGAGATGCAAGCATCATCAATGATGCTAATAGTGTTGGCAGTTTTAAAATTAGGGTGCTTTAGCATCCTTCCACATTTTAGCCCCGTCCCTCGGGGCGAGGTGATTGATCATTAACAATTAACAATTCACCATTGACAATTCTCAATTATTTTTTTAACAAAGTCGAGATGATTTCGAACTAATTGTGAATTGATAATAGTCAATTGATAATTGTAAATGTTGCTACGGCATATACAATCCGCCATTCACCTCGATGGATTGCCCCGTCAAATAATCCGCCAATTCTGATGCTAAAAACAAAACCACCTTTGCCACATCTTCAGCCGTGCCGATTCTTCCCAAAGGAATCAGGCTGGGCATTTTTTCCTGGACTTCTCTGGACGTAAAGGTATTATGGAATGCGGTTTGTCCGATAAAGCCTGGCGATACAGCATTGACGGTGATGCCAAACGGCGCTAATTCTTTTGCCAACGATTTTGTAAATGTCCAAATCGCCCCTTTTGATGCGGCATAAGCCGCTGCGCCAGGGCCTCCGCCATCGTGCGCCGCCTGGGAAGAAAAATTGATAATTTTGCCCGACTTCTTTTGTTTCATGTGTGGCATAACCAGATGAGACATCAAAAATGCTGTTTTCAAATTCACTTCCATGACAGTTTGAAAATGGTTTTCATCAAATTCCGCCACAGGAACACGCTTGACCAGCCCGCCTGCATTGTTCACCAGAATATCAATTGCTCCAAATTCCAATGCGGCAGCAACCAGCTTTTTCGCCTGGTCTTTTTGGGTCACATCGGCGATAACCGCTTTGACCGTTCCACCGTTTTTTCGAATGCCTTCAGCAACTTCTTCCAGCCCAGCAGAATTTTCGTGATTATTGATGACAACAGCAGCGCCATTGGCTGCCAATATTTCTGCGGTTGCCTTTCCTATTCCTTGAATGCTTCCTGTGACGATGGCAACTTTGTTTTTCAATGATATTTCCATATTATGCTCCTTCAAAATTTATAGCAGTTGGAAACATTACCGTCACCTGCGAGGTGACGGTCATGTGTAATTTTATGATTCGACGAAGAGAATTATAATTATCCTTATCAAAGGTTGCAAACCTTTGAAAGGGTAGCTTCACGATTTTACTTAATCAGCAAGATTTTTCTAATCGATGCTGAACCATCATGGTCCATTTTCATAAAATAAACACCTGAGGGCAAATCGGTCGCCTGCCATTGGATTTGATGACTGCCAGGCTGCAAATTCTCGGAAATTAACGATTGAATTTTTTCCCCTCGGATATTGTAAACGGAAATTGTAAACAGTCCTTTTCTAAAAACATCAAATTGAATGTTGGTGGTTGGATTGAACGGATTGGGGTAATTTTGATACAGAACAAACGAAACAGGCTTATTAACGATATCGGAGGCTGTTTGCCCAATTGAAACCTGCGTTGCTAATCGTTCCGCCAGTTGCGCCTCGTAAAGCGAGCGAGGCTCCAGTCCCGATTCATTGGTGCCTTCGATGTAACCATCAGGCGCATCAAAAGGAGCAGGCGGATTTTTTCCTGTGACGTTTTTGCCTTTGCAGCCAATGGCATAGTTCTGCGCCGTCGGGGGCTGCTGGACGATCAAATCTCCCTGCGCCACATCGCAATTCCAAGCCACCGAATGTGCCAATCCCCAGCCATGACTGGTGCCATAATGGCCTCGATTGTAAAGCCCCAGCAATCTCGGATTATAACCAGGTCGTGGCCCATCCAGCTCGATCACATTATCCCACAACAGTCCCGTGCTCCAGCGCCGATGTCCTTCGCTGCTGGTGTATGCGCCCTGAGAGGTGCAATCCAAAAACACACAGCCCGAAGTCCAACTGGTGCCATTGGACACGTAATGATGTCTGCCGTTGGAGGCATGGCAATTTTTGAACAGCACCTGCTGGGAGGCGGTATAAACATTGAAATTGTAGCGCCGCTCCCCTTCGATTTGAGATACGGGATCAAGCGCTTTACAATTCTCGATCGTGATTCGAGTGGCCGTATTGGTGCGAACGCCCGAATGACCGAAATGCAGCATGGTGCAATTTCTCACCCAGGCATCTTCGATCTGAAACAGATCAATGGCAGTCCAGGCATGGGCTTCGTCGACGCCACCTCTGGTCTCAATATCGATTCTGAGATTTTCAATTCCGATTTGTGTCCGCAAGCCACTTCGTGAATATTTATAGATATAAGATTGAGACAGACTTCGAATGAGATGATTAAAAACAGGGGTATCGATTGTAATGATATTTCCTTGAATGTCTTTGATGAAACGATTAAATACGATCGGCTGACTTCCCACTTCCCAGGGCACATCGACGCCTGGTTCAGCCCCTGGCAAATACCAGTAGGTTCCACCTGAATCAATGGCGGCAAGCCATTCGGCCGTGCAGGGATGATAGATGATGATGTTGTCTCCAATAGAAAATTTCGAGGCATCGGCCACTTCAAAAACATTCGATCCAACCAGCACGGAATCGGTAATAATATCCGTTCTCGTGTTGGGAACTTCATCTCCCCATTTTGTCGCAGCACCGCCACCCGCCACCAAAACGGTTCGCTGATTCGGTGAATTGCCTGTGGCCCATAGAATTGTATTCGTCGCAGTATCAGCGCCATCGCCAACGCCCCTAAGCACCACACCATCGACGCCGAATTTGATTGTCCCTCGAATTTCATACGTGCCCGCTGTCAGGAGCAATGCACCACGGCAGCCATCACTGCCTTTGGGCAGGAGACCGATCTCGAATAGCGCACTTTGAATATGCGATGTATTATCTCCCGCAATCGGAGCAATCGTTTTGACCACAGGAATATCGGGAATCGGCACGTCGCCGCCTTTATAGCCCGCATGACTGAAATCGGGAATGCGGTTGCCCTCTCCATCGGCGACATAAACCAATTTTCCATCATTATTGAAATAAACGATTTTCGATTCCCAGGAAAAAGCGCATTCAACCCATAACAGACAAAGGACAATTATGCCAACCAGCTTTTTATTATTCATCAGTATTTTTTCCTTATTTCATCACGATCATTTTTTTGGCTGCTACGAAATCATTCGAGATCATTTTATAAACATAGACTCCTGAAACCAGAGTAGAAGCATCAAAGGTTCGATTATAACATCCTGGCTCTAAATTCTGATTCATCAAAGTTGCTATTTCCCGTCCACTAATATCAAAAATTTGAAGCATGGTTTTGCCAGGCTTGGCGATGGAAAATGCAATGTTGGTTCTGGCATTAAATGGATTGGGATAATTTTGATCTAACCGATAATCAATTGGTTTTTCAATCAGTTCAGAAACATGGGTTGCCTGGCTAAAAACTCCCAATACCATTTTATCCGCATCCATGACAACGCTATCGGGATTGGCAGTGCCAGTTAAAGCTCCCTCCCAGCGGGCAAATCTCCAGCCTGAATCGGGAATCGCTGTGAGCTTGACGACTGTGCCTTCGGGATAATCTCCCCCAGGTGGATCGAGCAAAACCCGACCACCAGATGAGAAGACAAACACCGATAATTTAAAGCGGGTTGGAACATCTTCTACAAAAACAGCTTTAATGGAAAGATCTTTTTCAATTGAAATGTTCAGCGGATTATCGCTGCTGTTCACATCACCTTCCCACCCGACAAATTTCCAGCCTGAATCAGGAATCGCCGTCAGTGTGACAGCCGTCCCGATCTCATAAACGCCGCCTGGTGGATCCAACCTAATTTCGCCTGAGCCAGTTTTAATAATTTTCAGAATAACTGGAATAGGAGTTTTCATCCAGTCAGGCATCACATCGCTTGCAGTCAATGGTCGGCGCAAAATTGGTTGTTGCGAAACTTGATCAGCGCCAACATCTTTGATCGAACCACGCAACTGACCATCCATATCATCCAGGATAAACGGGTAGCCGCCAGTTGCAGCGCCAATGACTGGACTGGCGCTATCAGGACGCCAGAGACTATCTTCGGCAAAGAATAATTTGGGATCGGCCAGAGTAATCCCTGATGGTAGCGGAATTCCCAAAGACGATCCCTGCATGATGTTGCCCTCCCAGGTGAGATTGATCGGTGCAGCCTCCTGGGTAATGATTTTGAACGAAGTCAAAACGACGTTATTGGCAATGGTACAATTCTCAGGCGGAAGCGTGCGCTCCGCATCGTTGCCAGCGCCGAGGATGATGGTGTAACGACAATCCACAAAGGTATTGAAAGCGATCAGAGCATTTTTCACCTGAAAGTAACGATTCAGCGGCGAATTGGGAACGCCGTTCATGATCGGCAGGGCAGATTGTAAGCTGCTGCCATACAAACCCGAAAAATAATTATTGAAAACTTTGTGGTCTTCTCCAATGACACGAACGCCGCCTGCCTCGCTGTTGCGGTTGCCAAAGAAAAAGTTACCTTCGACCGTGCAGCGATTGCCATGGCGCAGTGTCAATGTGCCTTCGCAATCCTTAAAGGTATTGTAGCGATAAACGTTTTCACAACTTTTATTGGAGATGATTTCGGTTTCACCGTTGCAGCGCTCGAAATAATTAAATTCCACAGTGGTGTAAGAATCTTCCATGGACCAGTCGCTGGTGCCCACTCGAATCGTCTCTCCGCCATTTTCACCCAGCGGCGGACGGTAACCAAAATAATTATGATCGACCAAATGATAATGGGGATGCTCGGGAAACCATACGACCAGCGTGGTACCCAGATGAGTTTTGCCCGCAAAATAGCAGTGATCGACCCGATTGTGGGTGCCGAAAAGCGAGACCCATTTGTAATCCGTACTTTTGTTGGGCGGATTATAATCGACAATGGCGCAATTGGTCAAGCGACAGTGATGGGCGGATGATCCCGAGCGAAACTCAACGACAGCGCCTGATGGACTGTAGCCACCGACGAAACGCAAACCATCGGCAATTAAATAGGAGCCAGAAATCCGCAATGTGGAAGTGCCGTTCAAAATCACATAGCCTGGCGTCTCAGCCCGCAGCACGATGGGTTTTCCTTCAGCGCCGTTGCCTTTGAAAATGATGGCTGAATTGGTCCAGACGCCGTTTGCCATGATCAGTGTATCGCCTGGCTGAGCAGTGGTCATGGCAGCGGTGATTTCGGCGGGGGATTTAACGTAATAGTTAGTTGCAAAGCTAATACTAATCAATGATAAAAAAAATAATATCGAAACGAAGATGAAGAATTTATTTTTTTCTTGATGCATTGAAAATTATATTGTTGTAATTTGAATATTCTGGGTGCTTCTTTTCCAATGGATAGAAACAATCTTCCTTCGGCAGATCATCCGCCCTGGCGGAGATGCGTCCTCTGGCGCATTTCTATTAATTGATTCGCCAAAGGAGAACCCAACGGATTTAATTTTTTTGCTATTAATTTTTCCCAACGGATTAAAGAACCCAACTGATTTTTAAAAAATATTCTTCATTCGTTGGGTTCCTAAATCCTTTGGAGAATTTTTCAAAGATTAAATTAATATCCCCAACGGATAGATGAACCCAACGGATAAATCAAAATCTGTTATCCGTTGGGTTGTTTCTATCCGTTGGAGCAGAATCGACAAGATAACATCTTGTCCTACTTGACCATAATCATCTTCTTCATCGACACAAAATCACCCGATTCAATTTTGTAAAAATAGACGCCAGAAGCCAGGTTCGGCAGTTGAAAAATAACCGAATAGCGACCCGCTTCCATCGGCCTATCGATCAGCGTTGCCACCACTCGTCCTGTAACATCATAGACCTTCAAAGTTGTTTTTCCAGCTTGCTTCAACGCAAAACTAATCGTCGTCGATGGATTAAATGGATTCGGATAGTTCTGGCTCAAGCTGTATTCATCTGGCAATTCCGATTGATTGCCAACACCCGTAATCAGCTTGAATAACGCCGAGACGTTTTTCGATTTGTCCAGCGTGATGGTTTCGGGATTCTTTTCGCCGCTCAAATCGCCGCCCCATCCTGCAAAGAACCAGGCGGAATCAGGAACGGCCGTCAACGTAACCACAGAATTGGGATCGTACGTCTTACCGATTGGCAGCGGATTCGGCTGCACTTTTCCCTGTCCCTCAATCATCACGATCAAAGAAACATGGGTTGGTGTATTGGTCGCCCAGCGAAGATCGCCCAGCGCTTCGCCATCATGCGCTAGGCCATAGAGATGGGATGCGGGCAGCAGGGTGTAGTTCCTGTTGGCGGCGTCTTCAAATTTCGGATCGATGCCATAAATCGTTTCAGCAGCGACCGTACCGCCTTTGCCTGCCAGGATCGGCACGGCGGCGACATGGAACGTATCGATGTGGCTGACCACTGTTCCCGCTCCCTGGGCATCCATCAGATCCGCATCTCTGCCATGACCCGACAGGCGGCTATTGGCAATGATCACATCACGCACGATGGCACCACCACTGTTTTTCAAGTAAAAAACTCGTGTGGCGGAATTGTTGACCGTGACATGCTCGATGATCACGGGTGCATCGGGCGTGGCGGGATCCAGGTCCGAATAATAGCGCACACATTCCGCATCGATGTTGGTGAAAGTACAATTTTTGACAATCAGCGAATCCAAGGCTTTGGTGGTCGGATATTTTTCCGTATCCGAAATTCGAATCGCTTCATAACCAAAATTTTCAAACGTTGAATTTTCGATCCGAACCGTTCCCGCAAAAATATTCACATCGAACCGCACGGCATGCCCATCTTTGGCTGGATCTTTCAATTCAAAGAAATTCATGAAATCACAATCCAGAATCGTGATGTCTGTGCCGTCTTTTACGGTATCGGTTGCCGTATAATCCCGCAACCGAATGCCATATTTCATGCCATGACTTTTCTCATGCCCGCCATCCAAAATAACTCCCTTGATGGTAAAATCATCAAACACTCGGAACACATCGAGATTGGCTTTTTCTGGATCGCTATTGGTGATGATGGGTTTGGCGGCCAGACCTGGAGCAGCCACGATGGTCAGCGGCGCCCTGACAGCCACATCTTCGGTGTGGTAGGAGGTATAAAGCCCACCGCTGGTGATGAGAATCAGGCTATCGATGAAGCTGTTATTGTTGGCCAATTCCACCGCATCGTACAGGTCCCAGGTGGTATCGATCTCCAGGGCTCGCCGCTCGAATGTCATTTCGATGAAGGTCGCCGTGATCGTTTTATTGGCATCCATCGTAATCGTGTCAGGATTCTGAACGCTGGTCAAATCGCCGCTCCAGCCGTCGAATTTCCAGCCAATCGCTGCGTTGGCAGTGAGAATCACCACAGCGCTGGAATCATAGGTTCCCAGAATTGGCGCAGGAGTAGCGCTGACACTTCCCCGTCCAACCGTTTCGAGGGTCAATTTAAACTGAGTAAAAATGCTGGCAAATGATGCCGTAACATGCATATTGGAGTCTATTGCCACAGTGATTGGATTGGTAGCGCCCGTCACATCACCCAGCCATTCCACAAATTTCCAGTTGGTTTGCGGAACCGCTGTCATCGTCACCAGCGTGCCCTGGGCATACTTGCCATCGACTGGCGCTGGATTCAGCTCGACATGTCCCAATCCCAGCGTGTCAACGGTAAGCGTTACTTTCGGAGCTGTGCTTTCAAATTTTGCTTTCACGGTTTTATCCGCATCCATGGTAACAGTAGCCACAGGATTATCGGGTGGGAATACGATCACGCCTTCCCAGCTTGCCAGTTTCCAACCTGGATCGGGCACGGCTGTAAGCGTAACCACGGTGCCTGGATTATAGACATTTCCTGGGGGATCGAGATTGACCACGCCTTTTCCTTCGGTCAGGACCGTCAATCGGAACTGGTCAGGAAAGGCTTCCCAACGCAAATCGCCCATAGCCCTGCCATCATCAGCCATGCCTCGAACAGGCGAGAGGCGGGCTAATCGATAATCGTATTTGGCTGGATTATTATAAAGCGGATCCACGTCCAGCATACCTGCGCCAATGGTAGCGCTGCCGTTCAACTTGACCGCCGCAATATTAAAAGTATCGCAATAAGAAATCGTGGAATTGCCGAATAGCTCGATCGACGTGGCAAAGGTGCCGCCCTGATTGGTGAAAATACAATTCTTGATTTGCACATCGGTGACATCTTTGGGATTGATAATCCGCTTGTTCTCCCGATAGGCCACCGAATCAAAGGTGCAGTGGTTGAAGCGAACCACAGGATTGCTGAACTCCAGATACAGCGCCTCTCGCCCAATTTTCGTGAAGGTGCAATTTTCAACCTCCAGATATTTGATCGTCGGCCCGCCGCCCGTGGTGCTCTCTCGCAGCAAAATCGCCTCGTTGTAAGCCTCATCGAAAATACAATTGGTGAACAGCAGCGTATCGCCAATGGTGTAAGTATGCATTTTCACCATGGCCTCTTTGGTGTCATGCAAAAAGCAGTCGTCCACTTTCAATACAAAGCGGAACGAATCGGCCACGCCAGCCACGTCTTCAGAGCGGATCAGATTCTTACAAAATGCGGCGCCACCTTCGGCAGCACGACCGTCCAGGTTCAATCCTTTTAAGGTGAGATTGCCCCCCTTGCGGATTTCAAAAATGCGGGGGCTTCCCGCTGTGGGCGTGACATTGCGAACAATCGGCTTTTCCGCCAGCCCCTCCTTGGCTCGAATGGTCAGCGTCTTGGTGATGTACATCTTATCGCTGCCGTTATAGGAGTACAAGCCGCCGCTGGTGACCAGCTCGATAATATCACCAGACGCTGCCGCTTTGATGGCATCGTTTAAGGTGTTTTCGCCTGCTGATATTTGATGAATCGTTTGGGCTGATGCACCATTCACCATAAAAAAGCAAGCGAGCAGAATTATTGCTAGTAACCAGGTTTTGAGTTTCATTGAGTGCTCCTTATTTTTAAAAGTAATAGTATTTGAAAGACATGGACTCCGCTTTCGAAGTGAGTCCATGTCTTTCAATTTATTTATTTGCCCAACGGATAGAAACAACCCAACGGATGATAGAATTTTGTAACCGTTGGCTTCAGCTATCAGTTGGGGGGGTGCGAAACATGGCTCCGTCCTAACATGGACTCCATCCGCCAATTGGTGGATGGAGACCATGTCTTCAATTACTTCATGACCACTAACTTCCTCACAGCTTTGAAATTGCCTGAGCTGATCTGGTAGAAATAAATCCCTGATGACAGATCAGAAGCATCGAATATAATCTGATGCTTTCCAGCTTTCAGGTTTTGATTCAAAACAGTCTTCACTTTTTGACCGATCACATTATAGACTTCCAGTGTCGTCAATCCGTTTTGCTTCAATGAGAAGTTGATCGTTGTTGAAGGGTTGAATGGATTGGGATAATTCTGAGCCAGACTGTATTCTGTTGGTAATTCAATTTTGTCAACAATGCCTGTACCCTGCTGAAATGTAGCGGTAATATTTTTTGCCGCATCAACAGTAATTGTGGCAGGATTAGTTGAGCCTGTTAAATCACCGCTCCATTCCACGAATTGCCAGCCCGAATCGGGGACGGCCGTTAAGCTGACAGTTGTTCCCGCTTCATAGCTTGGTGCGACCAGTGGAGGATCAGCCGTAACAGTGCCATTTCCGACGATGGTCAATACAAATGAGAATCGGGTTGAAGTATTGGTCGCCCATTTCAAATCACCCAGCGCACTACCATCATGGGCTGCACCATAGGCTGGCGAAGCAGCTAAAAGGGTGTAATTGTTCCGATGCGGATCTTCATAAAGTGGATCGAAACCATAAACAGTTGTCTCATCCACGGAACCGCCTTTGGTGGCGCTAATGCGATTGGAATAGGGGGTTAGAAAAGTGATATTGAGCGTATCGATGTGGCTGATGATAGATCCCCTTTGCTGCACCTGAACAACATAGTCTGCCCGATCCATCCGATATTGCTTGGGCATGTGACTATTGGTGACAATAACGTCCCTGAAAATGGTGTGCTGATTGTTTTTAATAAAAGCGACTCGAGTGGCGCTGCTATCGATGGTCAGATGTTCAAACAATAGATAGGCGTCCGCTGTTGAGGTATCGACATCAGCATAGAACCTGATGCATTCAGCAAACACATTTTTGAAGGTACAATTTCTAACGATCAAGGTATCAACGGCCCTGGTGACCGCATATTTTTCGGTCTCGGCGATGCGAATGGCTTCATCACCTAAATTTCTAAAGGTACAATTTTCAATCCGAACTGTTCCTGCTTTAATAATTGGCTCACCCGATTCGGGCCTGAGAAAATAAAAGGCATTGCCCCCTGAATCATTTTCCCAGTTCGGCGGAAAAAAATCCCTGAATTCACAATTTTTAAATGTGACGTTCAACCCGATTTTAGCGTAAACCCTGGGAATTTGAGTGGCAGGTCCGTGTCCCACCCGTACGCCGTATTTCATGGGACGCTTGGCATTATAGCCATCGAAGATGACGCCTTCAAAAGTGACCGAATCATGGATTCGGAAAATTTCGATCACGCTGGAATCCAGATCGCCGTGCCTGAAAATCGGTTTTTCAGCCAGCCCAGGCTTCGCCATGATCACCAGCGGCTTCTTGATCTGCAAATGCATCGTGTCTGTCGTCGTGTAGATGCCGCCACTCGTGATCAAAACGATGGTATCGACCCTGGCTGCAAAAACATAATCGAGCGCCAGCTTGAAATCATACTGGGTGTCCACCTCGATTTTGCTCGCTATTGCCACGCTGGACAGACAAAATGTTGCCAGCATAACTGTTAAAAGATTTTTAACAAATTTCATTTCGCCTCCTCAGTTTTATTAATTTAAATTTTGACAACTAATTTTCTGATGTTGAATCCTCACCCCCTTTCGAAAAATGACCTGGAGTGATGGAGTATTGGAGTACTGTAAATTGTAATCATTGCTCATCACTCCACCACTCCATCTCACCACTAAAAGTCGATCGTATATCCAACCAGAAAATTATTCAAAGATTCAAAAACATAGTTCGTATTGCTGAAATAGGAATCATAATATTTTAACCGCTGTATGGCATAAGCGATGTCGAGCCTGCCCATCTGAAAGAGCTTGATGCTGGCGCCTAATGTGTAACTGGTGGCAGCGGGACCTCGATCTTTGATGGCAGCGCCGTCAGGGACAAACGTCTCGGTCGTGTAACGATAGCCCGCTAATAATGAAAGATATTTTAACACCCGAAATTCAATGCCGCATCGGAGATCAGTCTGATCGATCCAATCTCGGCGTGTCGAATCAGCCTGGCTCAGGTTAAATTTGCCCTGGCTATAATTAGCGAATTGATAATCCAGGGAAATAGTGAACTGGTCCACGGGAGTGATGCTTGCGCCCAAAGAAAACGAAGCAGGAATTTTAAATTTATCTTCTGCTGAGTTGTGTGTCGTCGTAGCGCCTGCTGGATTGGTTGTAACCGTTGAAGTATTCCAATCCCTGGTCAGCGTGTACGGAGTGAAAATATTGAAACCCAGGCTCATCCGTTCCAATTTGAATAATGCTCCCAAATTAAAATTTAAAGCGCTGAACTTAGAATCACCATTGATCGCCACGTCGAGCGTATCATAAGCAAATCGAAAGCGATTGTCTTTGGCGATATCGAAATAACCCACTCGATTGAGCGATTGAAAATCCGTTGTTTTGCCATTCAAAAAATTTAATGTGAAACCAACCTTTATTTTTTCATTGACATTGTAGGCTAATCCCGCTGTGAAATTGTGAATATTGCCATCCCTTTTTCTGGCAAATCTCGACCATGAGAATCGAACCGTATCAGTAACGACACGCTCGACCACGCTATATTCATCATAGCCGATATGGGGATCGAGATAGGTATCGTTTCGATCAAAATCCAAAAAGGCATTTCTGGAGTAGGCAGCCGAAACGACAAATTTGTGACCTGAAATAGTGACTGGATAAGCGGCTGCAATATGATTCAATCCAAAATCATTGACTTTTCTCTGCCAGTCCGCCGCTTCCTCGCTGAACGGTTCCAGACCCAATTCGGGCGGGCTGACGATATAGTCGGGATCCTGCGCCAATTCATAATCCCATTTGCCATTATTCTTCGGGTCTGGAGTGTATAATCCCTCTAAATAAAACGCCATGGTCCAGAACATGCGATTGGGGCGATAGACCTGGTTTTCCCGCCAGAGCTTTGAATAGCTATTGGCCCCGATCGAAATTTGCAAATCTTTTATTTCAGCCAATCCCGCAGGATTATAGAACAACGAATTGACATCGCCTGTTTGTGAAGTAAAGGCGCCTCCCAGAGCAATGGCTTTGACGCCGACGTCGTTGTTCAATGGGAAGCCCTGGAAAGACAGGTTATCCCCCCGATGCTGCGCCAGCAGAACGGCGGGAAATAAGAATATCGCCAGTATCAAAATTATGGCCTTTTGCATGTCGAAACTGCTCCTGATTAAATTGGTCGTCAACTTAATTAAAGTCGGAGTAATGGAGTGTTGGAGTGCTGGAACAACAATTTTAACATCCCCCCTGGTCCCCCTTCAAAGGGGGGAATCAGGAAGTCCCCCTTTGAAGGCCAGTGCCCGACAGGGTAGGGATTTAGGGGGATGTCGAGATTAAATCAGACTTATGAATATCCTAGAACTGAAATTAAACTCCATTAATCCACTAATCCATCAATTCATTACTTCAACACTCCATTCATCTCACGTCTGCCATTTGCCGTTTCACATTTCACGTCTCACGTCTCACATTGCACATTTCACATTTCAATCCATCGAAAATCCAAACGAAAATCGATGCACGGAATCCAGGTAATCCCCGAAGTTGCTGAACGCATAATCGATGCGATATTTATTGAAAGCCAACCCAAATCCAAACGAAATATTCTCTTCATCATAATTTATTTTATAGCCCGCTCGCACAAACAGGATATTGTTAAATCCGTATTCCAAACCGAAATTGTACTGCTGATCGTAATCCCTGGGCTGCACCATGTCGAAGGCGAGCAGCAAGGTCTGGCTCTCGGAACGGAACAATGAGCTTTCAGTTGAAGAAATCAAATAGGTGGCAATCCCAATATTAAACGTTTGCGGCAAGGGATAGCTTTTGCCTGTGTAGCGCTGATAATAAGTCGAATCGGTTGAGGCATCATACCTGGGCAAATTGACCTTGTCATAGAATCTCACTTCAGGTCCGAAATGCCTGACCACAGCGGCGATCATCAGCGATTTGAAGCCTGTATCATAAGTCAGTCCCGCATCGAACATCAAATTGCCAGCGGACTTGACGCCCAAATCTTCCCGTGCATATTTGGCCGTGATACCAAATGAAAATTTATCGGTCAGCTCACGGGCAAAAGAGACGCCAAAGACCTGGGAGGCAGGCGTAATGGTTTCTCCTGTATAACCGAGATAGACCCCATCAACAAAATCGAGCGCTTCAACAGAAGTCACCTTAATCTCATCCATGTTGGTTATCATCCCCTGGAAGCCGAACGTTCCCAGATTATGGATCGAATATGCTGCCGAAAAACCAAAATGGGAAATATCCAGAAAATAGTCCAGGTAATCGACAGACAGATCAAATTTCCTCACTCGTGTCAGCGCCGCAGGATTGAAGAAGGCAGCATCAGAGCGATTGGCGACGGCTGAAAAGGCTTCGCCCAGCGCACAGCCTCGGGCGCTGGGCATGACTTTTAAAAATTGGAATGACGTCGTGCCGACTTTTTCAAAGGAAAAACCATTTTCAATACAGGCGAAAATGAAGATTATGGCTAAAATTAACTTCCTGGTTTTGATATTCATAATCAAACCTCATTATTCGATTATTGGAGTACTGGAGTGCATTGCCTTTATGCAATGCACTCATGCAATGCCACACTGGAGCGATGCATAAAGGCATCGCACTCCTATTTTATAATGATAAACTTCCCGCTTGCCTTATCCCCATCAGGTGTCGTGATCACATAGAGATAAATCCCCGAAGCAATCTCCTGTTCGTTTCGAGTCACCTGAAACCAGGAGGTGGTGTAAACAGGCGCATCATGCTCGATCGTCTGGATCAACTGTCCCGCATACGAGTAAATCCGAATGGTGCAGCGTGCGGGGAGACCATAAAAGCCGATCTTATCCTCAGCGCCGACCTTTCCACCAAAACCCGATTCGATGTTGAAGGGATTGGGCGCCACAAATACTTCCTGCATCTTTTCAACCGCCGCCACATTTTTATCGTGTTTGGTAATATTGGTGCGTCCACTGTAATTCCCTTTATCATCAACCGAAACAACCGAATAGTATCGACTTTCGCCCAGTTTGAAAATCGGATCATCATCGATATATTCATAGCGATTGTCATCATTGACCTGTCCGACCCGAATCGAATCCAGCAGCGCCCAGGGCCCCATGCCTGCATCGCTGCGATAGATATTGAATTTTTTCAAGGTTCCTGTCAGCCGAGGATGGCTGAAATTTTCGACCGCTCGATTCCAGGTGATCTTGACTTTTCCATCATTGGTGTTTTTAACTGTAATGATTGGTGCAGGAACTGGGACAGGGATTCGATAAACTCCGTCCCTGGGATTGTCTTCGGGCCACACTGGCACAGTGATAGAATCTGCTCCCAGGTAGGCCTGGAACGCTTTGTGCGCCACATCCGTCACTGTAATCACATCAGAATTCACATAATCAGGATAACCGAAATCATCCAGATAATGCTCGGTGACGACTTCATTGCCAAACGCAACCTGTCGATTCCAGGAAGGGGTTGCGGCCCATTGCTGGAGTGTTTGACCGCCCTCAATAATTTTTCCTGGTTTAGCACCGTAGCCAACTACCTCTGCCAGTGAATACTCAAGCTTATCGCCATGATGCAAGGTGTATGGCCCAAATACGATATGTTTCTGGCCCGCATCGACGCTCTGGCGATAATTGTAAGCCGCCCGACCGATCCACCGCTCGCTGGGCGGATTGGGCCAGGTGGTGCTTCCTTCGCTATAAACGCCGCTCCAGCGCTTGTCGGGATTGATGGCATCAACAGTCATCTTGCTGCTGCGGGTGTTACCTGTGCTCACTTTATTGGACCAGGGCTGTTTGATATGATTATTCTCATCCAGCTCAAAATATTTGCCATAGGATGTTCTCAAGATGTTTACCGCTTCCGATTCATTTCTATCGCTTGCTACGGTATCAACAAAGGCAAGATGGTTGGTATCATAATATAGTATACAAAATCCTGGCGCCTGGGGGCTGCACAGACCACCGCCATTTTTACCCGTTCGGGCAAATTCAAGGAACAGCTCTTTGTTGGGTTCACGCTTGGCAAAAATGCTTTCATCGGTAATATTGGTTCTCAAATTCATATTGAAAGACAGCCAGTAATCGGAATCCCAGAAATTATTTTGATCGCCACGATAGATGCCGCTTTCATATTTCCATTCTTGATAGTGTCGCTGATAGCCATACATGGACGGGGCGAAACCATAAATAAACAGCGCCATAAAATCTTTCAGGGTCGTGGTTTGCTCAATGGTGGCGGGATTGCCGTCAGTATCCCCTGTGTATTCCAGCTCATATTCATAAATAATCATATCGTCGTAGTCAGGATAGCTCCAGGCACGGGAGGTGCGGGTGACGGTCACGCCCAGTGGCGTCGCCCAGGAAGCAATGATAATCTCTTCGGCTTCATCGGGATTGTAATCGGGATTCAAATTTCCATCAGCCAGCAACGGATAATTTTCGATCTTTTTCATATAAAGCGGAAAACTCCAGCGCCCCACGATGGTCTCAGAACCGCTGCCTGTGCCGACTGCGCCGCACAACGCATAGATTCGGTTTTCCAGTCCAGGTTTGCCATCAAGATTCGCTGCCATATACATCCCGCCGCCCAGCAGATTGTGCTGCCCGCTATATCTCGTCCCCTGCACCACCGTCGCTGAGCGAGAGGGCCATTCCATCAGCGGATTGTTGGTCTTATTACCTTCTTCACCCGTGGTCCAGGGTCGGCCAATATCGCCCGAATTATAAACGGTTTCATGCAGCATGCCTCGATTGTGGATTTTGAATTCCAATTCCTGAGCCATCGAAAGCGGTGCAGTAAAAATTAGCACTATGACGATTAAAATTATTTTTTTCATAGAGACCTCGTTTTAAAATATCAAACGACAAAAAACAAAATTCAAATAAAATTCAAAACTCAAAACCAAAAATTCAATATTATGTTCAAGCGACTCAACATCCCCCTAAATCCCCCTTCAAAGGGGGACTTCCAAATTCCCCCCTTTGAAGGGGATCCTGGGGGGATGTCTGGAGTTTGAATTTTGTTTATTGAAATTTATTTGTATTTTGATTTTTGTTTTTTGGAATTTTATTCAAACTATTTATCCAAGCTTTTGTTAGAAATTAACGATCATTCCAACCCGATAATGCCGTGGCTCATTGGTCAGCAGATAAACCTCCTGACTGGTGACATAAGGCGCATATTCATCATCTGTCAAAATATTTTTTCGATCCGTGTACCAGCGCACCGTATTTCGGCCATGGTTGAATGTTCGGCTGTAATGCCAGGTCTGTTCATTGAGAACGTTGAAGGCTTCCAGGTAGCCTGTTACGTTGCGTTGCCCAAATTTGACCTGCTTCTCGACTCGGATCCGCCAATCTCTTTCAACTGGTGTTCGCTCATTAAATTTTAACGCCTGTCCAAAGGGATCAAGCGATGGCGGCAATGTGTAGGGTCTGCCTGTGTAATATCTAAATGTATTGCTTATAGAAACATTTGCCAGTGGACGAAAACCCAAAACAGAAAAACCTGCATTGGGAGAAGTAATATATCTCAGGTTCAAAATCATTTTATGAGTTCGGTCATAATCGAGAAAGACATCTTCGGGGAAGCGCTGCTCTTTCAGATCAGCCAGTTCTTCCTCGGTCGGCTCATAATTAAAGAATGTTACGGGAACGGCTAAGTTATCAGGATTGCTGTTTTTGCCTTTGGCTGCCTCGTAATTATAGCGGATGTAGCCTCGCAGCGAACCCGTGTTCCTTTCTAAATTGATATGAAAGCCTTTAATGTCGGCATAATCCCGATTGATATAGGTCCGATACGATTCCCCACCCTCGGTTTTGTAAAACGCCGACTCCACCAGATTTTTAACATCTTTATAATAGGCGCTCACATCCAGTTGAAATCCACCAGCAATACTGCGGACGATGCCGACATCATAGGCATTTGTGTTCTCGGGTTTCAATTGGGGATTACCCAGCGTATAAAGCGTCACAATGCCGCCATCATCATTGATTTCATTATAGAAAAGCTGATTGAAATTGGGCCGCTGGGTGAACGTGCCGTAATTCAAATGAAACACGGAGTATTCTGACACAGGAAAAGAGATTCCGATCCGAGGCTGGAGCCTGGTATAGAGTCCCGTTTCTTTGACTGCCCCAGGATCTTTTAGCGGGTAAAATTTATCAAGAAAATACGTCGTATTTAGATCATAAAAATCGAACCGCAGACCCACATTGGCGATCAGTCCCTCAAATTCGATTTTATCCTGGAAATAAAGAGCACCTTCGTAGGGATAAGAATGAAAGATCAGCTTTTGAATGTTCTGCGCATTGGTCGCATCATACTCATAATCCACATTCAAATCGTAATAAAAAAATTGAACACCGCTTTTTAAAAGATTATAGCGGTTGATCTGGCTGGTGAAGCTGGTATAGAAGGAATATGTTCGGGTCTCCTGATCGCCCCGATCGTCATTCACCCTGCCCACCCGATGATTGGAGGGACCCGTATAGTCCACCCAGTTACGGTTATTGCCATAATCATCCAGGTATTGATTATCTTCCAGCAGCTCGATGCGATCCTGTTCAAGCACGTTGAGAATCTTAAAATTGAAATCGGCAAAACTGGCTGGCGAAAAAACATGCTTCCACTCCAGGCCATATTGCAGCGAAATTTGCGTCCGTTTGGTCACGCTCAGCGTACGGTCAAATAACCAGCGCTCCCAATTGCTATCCAGATAATTTTGAAACGAATAGTCGTACATGAAGCTGAATTTAAATTTGTCGTTGACAGATGGCTGATAGGTGAGATTTCCCAGCATCTGGCGCTCCAGATCAGGCACTGGCGTAGGTACGATGGGATTGGTGAGATTTTGTCGCATGGCCAGAAACATCTGAGCGTCTCTGGCAATAGGGCCCCCTGTCGTGAAATCGAAGCGATAATCCATCGTGTTATCGTATTCGAGACCCACGTCCCGCACCGATTGCAGCCACATCAGTCGGCCCAGGTTCGCCATTTTCAATGAATCCTGGTGATTTAACGGATTAGGGGGCCAGACAATCCGAGGCGGCAAATATTTGGTGACGCCATACCCCTGATCCCATAACGGCAATCCTGGGAGCAGCGGATTTTCTTTCAGCCACTCTTCGTTATTATTCAGGAGGTTATAAAAATCCAAATTGGAGGGCGAATAGACACTGCCTCCCCAGCTCTTATAATAAGGCAAGGTCGAACCAAATTCGATTCTGGAATTCCAGTTGCTTTTTCCCTCTTTGGTGACCATGTTGACCACGCCCGATTGGGCATTGCCATACTCGGCGCTGAAACCGCTGGTATAAACTTCCACCTGATCCAAGGCCGTGACAATGGGCAGAAAAGCCCGCTCATTGTTCAGCGGATTGACAATAGCAGATCCCCCGATCAGGTACATGGACTCGCCGATCCGTCCGCCCCGAAAATGATCATCAACGACATCGGCTTGCAGCTCCAGAATGTCAGCGATGTTCTCCACACCAGCGATGCTGATCACTTCACTCATGTCGTACGTCATTTTGGTCGCCGTGAGATCTTTCTCGACTTTTTCAGGTCGGTAGGCAGTAACGACAACCTCCTCTCCTGCCAGCGCAACAGGTTCCATCTGGAAATCGATTCGGGTTGTTCTGTCAATTTTCACCTGGACTTTGGTCTGGATTTGTTGGTTGTAACCCATGTAAGAGGTTTTGACATTGTAATAACCTGGTCGGACATTGAGGATAAAATATTGGCCTCGCCGATCGGTTGCCGCCCCTATTGATCGATCCAGGGCAATTTCTCGATCGCCCTGCCAGACTGCTGTGACGATGACATTGGCGCCAGCCAGCGGCTCGCCTGTTTGTTTGTCGATGACCGAGCCTGCTATTTTTCCCGTCTCACCTGCCCAGAGCCAGGTTAGTTGTAAGAAAATAAGTAATCCTATGAAGATGAAAGATAGAATTATCTTTGTTCGAAACATCAGAGACCTCCCTCCGAAGCCTGGTTCAAAAAAAATCTGAAATCTTAACTGACAAATTCCAAATTAACTCCAAAGCCCAATTTGTCAAATTTCAAACTGATAGAAAAATCTACCCTTTTAAAAGTATACAACCTTCAATAAATTACCTGAAATTTACGAATAACTTACTAACGGATTGAAACACTCCAAATGATGATAATAAAAAAATAAAATCTGTTGGGTTGTTTCTATCCGTTGGACATTTTGAGTTATGTCACTTGGAATTTAAATCAAAGATCTTTCATCGATTTGATCAACGACAACGAATCTCGCTCGGCAATCTCCAGGTGAGCCTTCATGGCATCGAAGGCACCTTGCTCATTCTGGGCTTTAATCATCTCGAATATCTTTTGATGGTACGTGGGAGCGTTATCGCTTTTTACTTTTTTCAAATGGCTGACAATCAATGCCTTAATTTTCGGAAGCATGCTGAACAAGGGATTCATAATGAGCGGAATCAGGGGATTACCGCTGGCCTGGGTAATCGCCGTATGAAATTCAACATCCAACTGGGCGATTTGCTGGGCATCCTGATCCCGATCACCAAATTTTTCAAGATTCATTTCTAATTTTTTCAAGTCCTCATCGGTTCGATTTTTGGCGGCAAGCATGGCAATATGAGGCTCGATCATCTGTCGCACATGCACCAGATGCATGATATAATCTTTATCGAATTGCAGCTCTAAATACAGGCTCATCGGCTTACTGGCATGGGTCGAAGAAAAGTTGTTGACATAAACCCCATCGCCTTTTCGCACGTTCAATAATCCCCTGGCGCTCAACATACGCAATGCCTCTCGCAACGCCGTTCTGCTCACGCCAAACAGGGTACATAGTTCTTTTTCGCTGGGGAGCTTTTGACCAGGCTCCAGCTTTTTCTGCCGTATGGCATCTTCTATTTTAAGTTCGATTTCCTGACTGAGGGTGAACGGCTTGTTAATTTTTCCGAAGATTTCTTGCACCGATGAAACCTCGTATGGTTGTATGATATGTTAGGTATTATATGTGACAGGAATATAACAAATAGAAACTGAAATGTCAAGAAGTTTTTTGGGGATGACAATTTTTTGCTCTTGAACCTGAATTATTTCTTGCCTGGACGAGCCAGAACCAAAAACATATCTTAGCGTGAATCGTTCGAATTGAAGAAATTAAACGAATCCGCTGTAGTTCATCCAAAGCGATTAATTTAACATCGTACTGACTTCAAGTGCATTTTGATCTTCCCCCCAACGGATAGATGAAGCCAACGGATTTTTTATTCTTTTATCAGTTGGGTTCATCAATCCGTTGGGCATTTAAATTAAAAAAATTCAAACCATCAACTGTTCATGAATCGCCTTTTCTGCCTTCATCCCCTCGGCCACTGCCTGCACCGCCGTGGTTCCGCCATTGATAATATCTCCTCCAGCAAAAACATTGTCAATCGAAGTCTGGAAATGTTCATCCACTTTAATCCAGCCATTGTTATCCAATTCCAAATTCC
>CAZYNP010000059.1:0-34094 GCA_964647995.1 uncultured Cytophagia bacterium | reverse complement strand
AAAAAATTGGCTGAAATCGACATTGCCACCCGAAATGATGATCCCCACTTTTTTACCCGCTACCGGCAGGCGGTTGGCCAATAGCGCCGCCAGCGGTACGGCTGATGACGGTTCGACAATAACTTTCATCCGTTCCCAGATAAAGCGCATCGCGGTGATAATTCCTTCCTCTGTGGCCAGAACAATCTCGTCGACATATCTTTGAATGATGGGAAAAGTTTTGTCGCCCAGCGAGGTGCGCAAGCCATCGGCTATGGTATCCGGATGCGCAGGAGGAATGATTCGTCCGGCCTGCAGTGAGAGATAGGCATCGTTGGCATTTTTGGGTTCGCACCCAAGAACTTTAATCCGGGGATCCATCGATTTGGTGGCAATGGCGGTTCCGCTGAGCAAACCGCCGCCGCCGACTGGAGCTAAAACAAAGTCGAGGTCCGGGACCTCCTCCAGGAGCTCCAATGCCGCAGTTCCCTGACCGGCAATAATGCGATAGTCATTGAAGGGATGGATCATGGTGGCCCCGGTTTCCGCCACAACCTGGGCCGCAGTGCTCTCCCGTGCTGCCAGATTGGGTTCACAGAAAGTGATCCGACCACCATAGTTTTGGACTGCGGCAATTTTTACCGCGGGGGCATTCGAAGGCATAACAATGTAAGCCGGAATGCCCTTATGGCGTGCGGCCAGCGCCAGTGCTGCGGCATGATTGCCCGAAGAGTGCGTCATCACGCCGTTGACGGCAGCGGCATCGGACAGTGACAGGATGGCGTTGCACGCACCTCGAATTTTAAAGGCACCTACTTTTTGTAGATTTTCACATTTGAAAAAGAGCCGGGCGCCAATCAGTTGATTCACCGCGGTGCTGGTCAGCACTGGAGTGCGGTGGATGTAAGGCCTGATCCGCTGATGGGCCAGGCGGATGTCGTTTATGTTGGGTTCGCTTTGGGTCATCGATTTGCCTGAGAAATGTTTTGAGAATCACCACTCATGGGGCTTATTTTTGTTACCAGGCGTAGGCTTCCGGCGCCTGGCCGCCTGGCCCGGGCCAGATACGGTCCAATTCAGCTAAATTTTCTTCGGACAGCCGAATTTCCAGCGCCCGCAAGCTATCGGTCAATTGCTCCATGGTGCGCGGACCAATGATGGGCGAGGTGACGGCAGAATTCTGCAGCAGCCAGGCCAGCGCAATGTCCGCCGGCTTTTCGCCCAGTTGCCTGCAAAATTGCTCATACGCCTCGACCTGTGGCCTGAATTTTTGCAATGCCTCCTGGACAAATTTCCCGGCACGACGGCCCTGATGAATTTGTTCCAGAACACCGGCCAACAAACCGCCAGCCAATGGACTCCAGGGAATCAGTCCAATCCCCAAAGCCCGACATGCCGGAATCACCTCCAACTCGATCATCCGCGATTTCAAATTGTAGAGGCTCTGCTCACTGACCAACCCCATGAAATGGCGCGCGGCCGCCTGGCTATTGGCCTGCACGAGATGCCAGGCTGCAAAATTGCTGCTACCAACATAAATAACTTTGCCCTGTTGCACCAGTTGCTCCATCGCCTGCCAGATCTCTTCCCACGGTGCATTGCGATCGATGTGGTGCATCTGATACAGATCGATGTGATCGGTCTGCAATCGCTTCAAGCTCTCCTCACAGGCCTGACGGATGTGAAAGGCCGAGAGGTGGGATTGATTGGGCCAATTCCCCATCGTGCCGTAAACTTTGGTGGCCAGCACAATCTTTTCCCGACGGCCATTGCCCTGCGCCAGCCAGCGCCCGATGATCTGTTCTGTGATCCCCTCACCGATCTTCCAACCATAAACGTTCGCCGTATCGAAAAAATTGATTCCCAATTCCAGCGCCTTATCCATAATGGCAAAACTATCGCGCTCATTGGTCTCCGGACCGAAATTCATCGTTCCCAGGCACAATCGGCTCACCTTTAATCCGGTACGGCCCAAAAAGACATACTCCATTGTTACCTCCTCATTGATCGTTCAAGTTAGCTCCAAAAACGATGGTGAAAATATATTTAGCACCAGGATGTCACCAATTCCGGTGTGTGTTATTCTTGCTTCAAATATCACTGAGTTTAAGCGAAAAAATCTTTGCCGAACCACCTGCCGGCTGGTAGACACACAGCGGGATGGCCGGTTTTTAGAGCATTCTCATAACCTAAATTCCCCTGGCCCCAAGCGCCAAACCCCATGCCCCATGCTCCAAGCCCCATGCTCCAGGCCCGCTGCCCGATCCATTTCCCACGGCCATGCCAGCACCTGCGGTTTTCATCGGATCAAAACCATCTTCCGGCTTTCCAGCAATTGGTTGGTTTTCAACCGCACCAGATAAATCCCGGACGGCAATGGCTGACCATCGCTGTCGCATCCATCAAATAAGAGCCGATATTCTCCGGCGGCCTGTTGCCCTGCCAGTAACGTGGCGATGCGTTGCCCCAGGAAATTAAAAATAGCTATCTCAACCGGCGTTGCCTCGGCCAATTGATAAGAAATGCAGGTCTGACCATTGAAAGGATTGGGATAGCTGGCATTGAGCATTGTTCGTTGGGGAGGAACAGTTGCTCGTGCATTTTCAGCCACGGCATTCCACCCCGCGGAGTTGGTTCTGCCCGGCGTACCATGGCCCTGGCTCGCCTGCCAGCTCTCTGACCGGGAATTATCCATCGTCGGTTCGATTAGCTCCAGCGTAGCGCCCCCGCCATTGGCCTGCACCGGCCAGAGTTCGTGGGTGTTGTAGCGCACCGAATCCACCAGCATCATATTCGCATCGAACAGCCGGATAACCTCACCATCGCGACTCAATCCAAAACTCAAATTTCCCAAAAATTGTTTCACCAGTGGAAAATGGCTCTGGAAAAAGGCCGCATTACGGCAGATGACCAGGAAGCCATGGGCTGGGATGTAGGTACCTTCAGCAATGACAAAATCATGATCATCCCGGCTATCTTTGAGATGCCAGCCGCTCATATTTAGTTTCCGATCGGATAGATTGTATAGCTCCAGCCAGTCTTCCGGATCGAAATCCGCGGCGCTCTGATAATTGATCTCATTGATCACCACTGAGTGCTCAACTGGAGGGTCAACTATAAACATTGCCGTTACGGCATAGTTTCCAGCAAGCGTCAATGTGACCCGATCCGTTGCCGGCAATGTGGAATCGTTCCAGGCTTGGAATTCATAACCCCGGTGCGGAAAAGCTTCGATCTCCAGCGGAAGGCCTTTGAAATAAATCCCCTGCCACGGAAAATTGTCAATCAAGAGGCTGTTAACCCGAATAGTTCCTGTACCCCCGATAGGACGGTCGATGGTTAGCGTTGCGGTTCCTGCCAGCTCGAATTGGTTCTGGAGATGATGGCGAACCACATCGGGCCGATCATCGGCAAAGCTATAAAGTTCTCCCTGAATGCCATCCTGCAGCCACTCGCTCGGAGAACTGCCCCAGCGATTGGTTTCAAACGAAATATCGTCTTTGATCACAGCAGTTAGAGAATCGATCAGCCGTCGCGTTTGCTGGGGCAGAAAAACAGTATTCAATAGATCCGAAAAACGATTGATAAAGAAATTGCGGTAGCCGCGATTTTCCAGGAGTTTTTTCAAAATCAGGGCATTTTCATGATCGCCAGTGGCTTCTGCAAGCGTATTATGAAAAAGACCGTAAGGTCCAAAGGCCCCATCCATGTCCCAAACAATCCAGCGCCAAACTGCATCAGGACGTCGCGGACGATACGAAACGATATTATTCTTCCAATCACCGTTGCCGCTAAAAATATTCAAAATCATATAATTGGTAAAATTGGGAACATCCATGAGTCGATGAGCACTTTCAAAATTATCCGCATCGCTGAGATCGTTCGCTTCGAAAAAATCAATTAATTCAGTACAGGCTTGCAGATCGCCCTCCTTGGCTTCTCCGTAATTATCGACCAAATCGACATCCCATTCATTGAAATTGCTGCCGAGGTAATAGCGGTCAATTCGTTCGCATAGGTTATAAATGCCCCAGGCTGCGCCATTGAGAAACAGCGCCACCGGCCGGATGGCCACAAAAATGCCGCCGCAGCGTCGGGTCAGTTCGTGCATCAAAGGATCGCGAATCAACGTCCAGCCATAACTAAAGGGATTGATGGGCATATCAGTACCAGCCGAATGAACTACCAATCGTTTGCAGGAGTCCAGATAACTTTTCTGCGCAAAAAGCCCATAGCGCAGCCAATTATCACCGTATTCCGACCGAAAATAGAGGCGGAACGGTTTTTTATCAAACGTCTGGGCGGTCTTGCCGTGCATGCGCAGCCCGCCATTTTCTGCAAAGCCGAAGCTGCCATCCTCGTTGAAATATTCCATCGTCACCGGACGCTCCCACTCATCGCCCCGCTCATCAGGATTGACATAAATACCATAACGTTCATCCCAGAGGTTGTACGGATCAGTCACCAGAGACAGGGTAGCGATTTGAAAGTGATAGTTCAGGAGGTAGCTTTGCGAGACGATGGCGCTCGGCTCGGCCCCCGGGGCATAGGCCCGCGCCCGCACCACAGTTGCTTTTCGAATCTCGATCGGCTGCAAATATTCCAGGGTATCGGCACGCGGCTCCGCACCGTTGAGCGAATAATGGATGATCGCACCCGGAGTATGCGCTTGCATGGTGATGGTTATCGGGCCCTGGAAAAAGCCGCTGGCAGGCGTCACAATCGGTGCTTCGGTGATGCGAGGTTGCTGCGTATTGTTCGTCGCGCCGGGCGTGGCCGCAGAAAAAAAGTACCAACTATTGCTGCCATCCGGAAACCGGCCATAAGAAATATCAGCCGATTGCTGTTGAAAGCTCAACGAATCCACAAAGTGAGTGCCATCATAGACGCCAATTTGTTCGCCTTCTGCATCCAATTTGAAGTTCGTATGCCATTTCCCCTGTCTCGTATTGCCGTCTGCCCAGATCAGGAGGTAGCCTCTGGCAGGTATTTTGCCCCCGGGAAAAGGCCACTTGCTGGGCGAATTCAAATTGTCGGTTAGATAACAACCAGTCAGGTCGATGGAATCCTCACTGGCATTATAAATTTCGATCCAATCGTCGCATTCGTTCTTTTCATCGGCAATGCTTTGTTTGTTGGCCGCCATGAATTCGTTGATAACCAGCCGAGCCGATTGCGCCGGGCTATTTATTAGGTTCAAGGATAATAGCGCAGCGATAGCCAGAACCGCCAAACGCCACTGATTTGTAACAGGCATAATTGCTCCTTTCTAACTGGGGTTTCATTTCTTCAGGGATTATACTACTTTTTATAATAAATATCAAATGCTTTTTATGAGTAAAAAAATATTGCCGTTCCCAAAAATTTCTCTTGACAAATTGAATTTCATTTATTATATTTATACTACAATTGTAGTATCATTACTAATCAATAAGGAACTGAACGATGAACCAGATCACCCTATCGGAAATCGAATGGCAAATCATGCAGGTCATTTGGGAAAAAGGCGTTCTATCCGTCAAGGAAGTCTGGCAAACGCTATATCCAGACGGCCAAAAGGCCTATACGACCATTCAAACCTACCTGGATCGCATGGTCGAAAAGGATTTGCTGGCCAAGCAAAAGATTGGCCTGGTGAACTTCTATCATGCCCGCATCGATAAAAAATCGCTGGTTCGGCACGCCACCGAGAGCCTGGTCTCCCGCGCTTTCAATGGGTCGTTTTTGGGATTAGCAGCCTTTCTGGTCGAATCCCCGAATCTTTCCAAACAGGATCTGGAAAAGATCAAGGCGTTGATCGAAAAGAAAGAGGAGGAGCAGCATGAATAAATTCATCTACGAGTTGGATAGTCTGGCGCGGCAATGGTGGTCATTGGTGACGATCTCATCGGTTCAACTGGCTCTATTCATCGTGATCATTTTGGCCGTTGGCTGGGTACTCCAGAAGCAATCGGCCCGTTTGTTATATTGGCTCTGGCTCATTGGCCTATTCAAAGTCTTTATTCCCCCGGTCATCGCACTGCCGTCCTTTTTATCGCGCTCGCGTTTCATCCCGGAAACGAACATTTCGACATTTTACCTGCCTCAAATCGAGTTATCCACTACTCTGGCGCCGGGCTTAAGCTACCCTGCCTATTTGTTTGTTGCCTGGCTGCTGCTGGTTGTCGCCTTCAGTGCGTTCTGGTGGTACAAACTGCTCCATTTCCAGCGCCTGATTTCTCAGAATACCAAAGAAATCACCCATCTGCTACAGCACGTGGATCGCACCGGAGAGTTCTCGCACATCCGAATCTTTGCCGGGCCCAATATACCCATGCCGTTCACCAAAGGACTGTTCACTCCGCGCATCTTCCTGCCCGAATCGCTGCTGGGGTGGCCGCGGCAGGAGCAAGAGGCACTCATCCTGCATGAATTGGCACATATCCAGCGCCGCGATCTGGTGATCATCGCGATCCAGAATATCATTCAATTGCTCTACTTCTTTCATCCAGGTGTCTGGCTCGCCAATATCCAGCTTGCTCGCTATCGCGAACAAGCCTGCGATGATTGGGCGATTCAGAAAATGCACGGCAATGCCCTGGTCTATGGCCGCTTGCTGCTCAAGGCGATCAACCAGGCCACAACCTGTCAGCCAATCTTCGCTTCCAATACCTGTTTTCATCAATCCAGGAAATTCCTATTAAGTCGTTTTCATTATATCTTAAATCGAAAGGAGCATATCATGGCCAAGTTCAAGCTATCTCAACGGCTATTGTTGGTCGGCTTGCTGGTCCTGGGGATTGCCCTCTCCTGCCAGCGCCAGGAACAGCCCAGTCAGCCGAAACAGGGAATTGTGTACAACAACGTGCCGATCGATTTATCCAAGGCCACGCTGCAAGCTGGCCTGGATGACCAGCAAAAAGTCGATTATGATGTGCCCCCGATGCCCGCCGGGGGGTTTGAGGCGATTGGCGAGTACCTGCTGTTCCCCGAATTCGGCAAAGAGATCGGATCGTTTATCAACTTGCAGGTAAATGAGAAGGGCGAGCTCTATTCGCTCCAATATAAGTACCGGGCTGGCGACAAAGCGCAGCTAAGCAACCAATCGCTGAAATGGCTGGCCATTCATGTGTACGAAGAAAAATTATCCGATGCCCTCCCGAAACAGAAATGGACGCCGGCACAGAAAGATGGCAAACCGATCACTGCCTGGATCACTGCGCCCATTCAATACGTTTTGAAGGTCAAACCCGAAGACATCGTTACTCCTTCAGCAGTGCCACCACCGCCACCACCTATGGCGTCTGGTGAAGGGGTGCAATTCATTGCCTATGATGAACCACCCAGACCAATTGGCGGATTTCAAGCCATCCAGGAGAAAGTAGTTTACCCGGAGCTTGCCAGAAAAGCCGGCATTGAAGGCACTGTCGTGGTTCAAGCCCAGATTGGGATCGACGGCCAGGTGCTGGATACCAGAATCCTTCAATCGTTGGGTGAGAACAATGGCTGTGATGAAGCGGCGACGGCTGCCATCAAAGCCACTAAATTTGTTCCCGCCAAACAAAAGAATCAGCCGGTAGCTGTTTGGGTGTCGGTTCCGGTTCGCTTCAAGCTACACAAGAATACTGACACCGGCGTTGCCGATCCCCAAAAGAGTCGGCAGATACCGAAGCCGTTCGGGTCAACCGACGACAAAACAACCCCATTGGCTTTTGACCAGCCGCCAGAACCCATCGATGGATTTGCGGCGCTTCAGAAAAATCTAATCTATCCCGAAGCCGCGCGCAAAGCAGGGGTTGAAGGCAAGGTAGCTGTGCAAACCGAACTTGACACGATGGGCAATGTGGTCAGCACGAACCTGCTCAATTCGATGGATGATAAGGAATGCAACGATGCGGCGGTTGCGGCTATTAAATCGGTAAAATGGAAACCTGCCATGAGCAAAGGCAAGCCTGTGGCAGCCCGGGTTGTCATACCCATAGTGTTCAAATTGAAATAGCGATAATACTGCACCTTTGCCTGTCACATCTACACCGCTTCTCCTCCCGCTGATGATAATGCAACTGCCGAAAGCGGCCAGTCACGGATCACCAGATGGTTTATCATCAGCGGGATTTTTTGAGACAACTTCCGGACGCAGCTTCAATTGAATAGTGTGCCAGGAATCGATCTGGATGCTGCAACTATTTCCCGCCATCGACACCAGGGCGCAACGCAATCAGGTGCTGCAATCGAATCGGGAATCGCGTTCCATTCATTTGCTTCCAGAGAACTAACTGCAACCAGTTTTCCGTTCACTGCCAGTCAATTTGCCTGGCGATCAGGCACGGGAAGTTTCTTACATGCGACCACCAGACCCGATGACAAACCAGTTCGTCATTGAATAAAGCCCGGAACCGCTCTCAGCGGCCGGCTGTTTAGCGGAGATGTCGCAGTGGATTGGATTCTTTCCTGATGGTCAATTTCAGCGCGGCCAGGATCGTGATCACCAATAAATTTATTACAGCAATGATCAGGCAGGTGGCAACCAGTCCGAGCAACGGTACCAATAGCGTGCTGGTGAACAAAGCCCCTGCTACTGCTCCCAGCAGGTCCCAGGCATAAAGAGCGCCGCCGATTCTTGCAATTTTTTCTGGCTGGCGAAACAGCAGATGGCTGGCCAGTGGAAATTGAACACCGGCAATGAAACCCGCGCCCAGAATCAAGGCCAGGAATACCAATTGGATTCCTACAGCCGCTAATGCCATTTTCGACAACCAGAGCAACACTCCGTACGTCAGCAATGGATAAAAAATAAACGCCACCTGCAATTGTATGAAAAGCGAGAACGTTCCTCGCAGTCGCTCTATTGCCTGCAGCCCACACCAACTGCCGCCGGCCAGCCCTATCATGTAGCCACTAATAATCAGGGCCAGTTGGTAATACGCATAGCCATAGATGGCCTGAAAACCAAGAATGATCAGCACTTCCAGGGAAATGCCAGTGAAACCAATCGCCAGAATCGCCAGCAACATGCCCGGCCTGATAGTTTGTTGGTTTCTGGCCGAGGCCACCACCCGACCCATGAGGCCTCCCAGCAGCAGCAAGCCAACCGCCAGACCAAGCCACCAAAGGTGACTGGCGAACGCCAACTTATCGGCGAATTGTCGATGAAAAAAGGTAAGCCATAGCATGGAATGGTAAAAATAACCAATGGGCCGGAAATCCCGATTGAGCGGCGTTTGGGCTGTTGGCTGAAGCTGCTCGGCAAGATAGCGCATTCGATCCGGGGACATTCGGAATGGAATGTAGTATTCGCGGACGTAGGTCGTTTGCAACTGGCGCGCTCGCAATCGTTGCAAGAGCTGCTCGGGCTCCCGGGACAGTTCGTGGGACGCCAGGCAGGCGATAAAATGGATGGAATTGCCCGGAATCAACACCACGTCCGGAAAGACTTGCAGCAGGGTACGATGCAAACATCGCAGCAACAGTGCCTGTTCCTGGCTCAACACATTTTCTGCTGCCGGAACGGCGAAGCTCAATACCCCCCGGTCGTTCATTTTTTGTTTCACGACTTGATAGAACTCCAGGGTAAAAAAACGATTGATAAGCGCGGTCTGGGGCTCGGGCAGATTCACAATCACCGCATCGTACTGAGCTGTGGTGCGCTGCACGAACGAGCGCCCATCCTCATGCCAGATCGTTAGGCGCGCATCCCGAAGCAACTCGTTTATTTCGGGAAACACCATTTTTGCCAGACGAATGGCATTGGGATCCAGGAGCACAAAATCCAACTGCTTGACGGATGGATGCTGCAGGACCTGGGGCACATCGCCAGCGACATTTCCGCCGATCAATAGCACCCGTTCCGGCTGCGGGTGTTCCAGCAGGGCAAAATGCACGGTTTCCTCAGCCGACATCAAATCGGGATGCGTGAACATCAGCGTACCGTTTTCATAAAAACTAATCCCTTCGCCAAGCTGCGTCACCGCGATCTGGCCGTAAATACTGGATTGCGAATACCGCAGGTGAAATTGGCCCCAATTTTTCTGCAATGACAGCCCGTCGATGGTGAAGCAAAACAACCCCCAGCCAGCCGCCAGCACCATCGCGGCCATCAGGCCCGTTATCCGATATCGTTGTGTTGCAGGATACCAGATCATCACGGCAATCAGCCAATTCAACAGGCAGATCAGCATCGCCACTTGAAAATTGCCGAACCAGCGAAATAGCAATACACTGGCAACAAATCCGGCCAGCCCTGAGCCAATGGCCTCCAGCAAATAAACTCGGCCCGGGACGCTGGATAATTGATGATCCCGGCTGGCTAAGATCTGGCAGGCCAGCGTGTACAGAAAGCCAATGATGATGCCGATAGGCGCTAAGCCCAGCAGCGGAACCCCCACAATAAAGATGGGCGAGGCGATTTCACCAACAGTGATTGCAAAAATCGAGCGACTCGACCGAATAAAAACGATGGTCGCCGGCAGCACGAACACCAGCAACAGTTGGCTGAGGATAAAAACGCTAATGGGGCGTCTCACCTGTTGAATCCAGCGACTCGCCCAGCCACTGCCGATTGCGGACCAGATGAGCCACACAGCCAACATGAGGCCGAGGGTCAGTTCGTTGCCGGTAAACAATAGCAGCAGTTCCCGCAGCAGAACCGCCTGGCTCATCATGGCACTGCACCCCATAATGATGAATGCCAGGTTTAGATGTCTTTTGTGAACGTTTGACTCGTCCATTGTCCTCCCCGGACCGGGTTCTGTCATCGATTTCCTTTCAAAATAATCAATCTGGGAATAAAAATCAAGCTGAGAATTGCATTTTTTGATTGACATTCTGAATATTTTTGTTAAATTTATCTGTGACTTTTCACTGCTTGGAAAACCAACTCCCGAGCAATTTTGTCGGGTTCAAACCAAAGCAGAGCCTACTACCGGCATAGTTGCTGCATCAATTGCCTGCTACCTCATCAATTAGAGCAGTTGGCAACCGATGCGGCAGCGATTTATTGGTGGTCTAACCTTTCGAGGAAGCTATGAGGTCGATTATTCGCGGAAATTTTAGCCAGGTTCTGGTATTGTTCGCGCTGTTGATTGTGGTCATCATGATCATGATCTTTTTGAAATCCAATGAAATAAAAGTCAAGCTATCGCCCGTTCCCAGCTTCGACGGTGCAGCAGCCGTAATCGAAAACCGATACTATAACAAAACATTCGGCTTTGGCATCGCGCGACCAAATGATTTCTGGGAGTTTAGTTATCACGATTCCCCGGACTCGTTGCCAAGGCAGAGTCGGAATCGGCCGCTGCTAAGCAATGTCAATGACATGGTTCGACTGGTGCGTCGCGATCTGAGTGACACCATTTCTGTGGTTCGGACCGGCATCATTCATCTACTGGAGCCTCGCGATTCCCAACAACTGGCGGAGCAGTGCTTGCAGGAGATCCTTGCCGCGCATCCTGTGCCGGACACGGTGCGGGTCATCCGTGGCGTCACCCGGTCCGGTTATGCCTCCCGACAGCGAGCCTATTTTATGATCGAATTGCCGGCCAAAGATCGCTCGCCCTATCCCATCTGGATCGTCCTGTTCGATGCGCAGCAGGAACTGGCTTATACCATCATCTGCCAGGTGCGAAGCGAACTTTATGATTTTTTGAGAAAGGATTTTGAAAGCATACTCACCAGTTTTCGATTGTACCGTTCGTGAGTCAGCCATGAGAATCATCGATCTCAGCCATCCCTTTTACGAAGGAATGCCGCAGTATCGGGAGCAATGGAACAGTTCCGCCGAAATCATCCCGCTCGTCGATCCGGCGCGCGGCCAAACAATATACAAACTGGAGTTGACCTGTTGCAGCGGGACGCACCTCAAGGCGCCCAAATATGCGGACTTGCACGGGCGCAGCATTGAGCACCTGGCGTTAGCGGAATTGATCCATTATGCGAGCATTGTAAATATCCCGGAAAAACGAGAACGGGATCTCATTTCGTATGAGGATCTGCAAAAATTTTATATCAAATCCGGCGATGGGGTGGTGATTCATACCGGCTGGTCGTCGTTCTGGGAACAGGGACAATACTACATCGACTGCCCGATCGTGACGTCGGATGCCATCGAATATTTGATCCTGGATCGTCATGCGCCATTTGTCGCTGCGGATACGCCTTTCACGGCCGAAGCCCAGCGCATTGTCTGTGAGAACGATTGTTACCTCATCGAGAATTTAACCAATCTCGATCAAATCAATTTGAACCGTTTCCTGCTCATTGCGCTGCCGCTCAATATTTATTCCAGCGATGCGGCGCCGGCTCGTGTGGTCGCAATTGAAAACGAAAATCTGATTGTCTAAAAATTGGCGATAGCACTCGGCATCCATTACCGATGAGTTTTTGGGGGCAACTTGAAGGATTGCTACCATCGATCGCCATTGGGGGCATTGCCATAATCACTTAGCAATAAGCGTGCATCAACAACGAGAGCGAAATGCATCACCATAACCATTCTAAAACTCGGCGTAATTTTTTAAAACAATTCGTTGGGGGCATTGCCTGCTCGGCTGCCCTACCCCTTAAATTCGAGTCGTCACTTCACCCCCTCGGCCTGGAAGATTTTGGGAAGCTGTGCGGGGAAGTTAAATCATCCCCCACCGGCTATGATGAAAAATTCTGGCGCTTCGTGCAGCAACAATTTGCCCTGGCCCCCGATTTGATCTATCTAAACACTGGCGGTCTGGGGCCTTCCCCCTATCCGGTGATGGAAACGGTCGCGCGCTACACGATGCAACTGGAACAGACCTCCGAAACCGGTCATGAATTGATCGCCGCTGTCCGCCAAAAAGCTTGCGACTTTTTCGCCTGCGGTGCCGACGAAATTGCCTTTACCAGGAATGCAACCGAAGGGATGAATATCATTGCCCGAGGATTGCCGCTGCAAAAGGGCGACGAAGTGCTGCTGACGACCCACGAACATCCCGGTGGCGCCATGCCCTGGCTGGGTTTGGCCAACGATATCGGCATTCGGGTGCGGCTATTTGATCCCGGACCAACGGCCGCTGAAAATCTGCGCCGAATCGAAGCCAACCTCACCGCTCGTACCCGGGTTCTGGCCATCAGCCATATCACCTGTACCACCGGGCTGAAATTGCCGGCACCTGAGATCGCGGAACTGTGTCATCGCAAGAACATCATATTTGTGCTGGACGGCGCGCAGGTGCTCGGCATGCAACCGGTAAATTTTCATGACCTGGGTTGCGACTTTTACACTGCTTCTGGTCACAAATGGCTTGGCGGCCCCAAAGGTACCGGCATCCTGTATATCCGTCAGGCGCTGCTGGATCGCTGGCGGCCCACGCAGGTTGGAGCGTATTCCGATAAAATTTATAAGCTGGAGGAGCAAATTCTGGAATACCAGCGCTCGGCCAGCGCTGTCGAATATGGGACACGAAATACGCCGGTCATCCTGGGATTGGGAGCGGCGCTGGACTTTTTGGCGGCGATTGGGATGGATGCCGTGGCGTCTCGAGGGTTCGCACTGGCAAGTTATTTTATGCAAAAACTGCAGGCCATGAAAGAGGTAAGGATTCTAACGCCACAGGAATCGACCTCCTATGGTTCCATCGTTACCTTCCAGATTGCCAATGGCCGCGTGAAAAATCATGGTGAATTGGCCAGCATGCTGCATGCTACTGAAAAAATTCGCTTGCGGCCGGTGGCTGAGCACGGCCTGAATGCATTGCGGGCGTCCTTCCACTGCTTCAACAATTATGATCAGGTGGAGCGCCTGCTGGAAGTGTTGCCACGCATCGTCACATCAGAATAAGGCAGCCTCAGCCAGGTAATTTGGTGAAAGCGTAACCGTGGGAACATTTGCAGGTCGCTTCAGTTGAAAAAAAGTTAATCGGAACTATTTTAATTATTGTTTGCTTATCATCGCATTTGCGCTGATTGATCATGTCTCGGTTCAATGGTATACAAAGTAAATTTTCCGAAAATTGCTTCAGCTATCTGATTCAGAGCAAAAAAGGATTTGATCGAACATGCGTTTAGCTATTGTCTCCGACGAAATTTCCCCTGACTTCCGAAGTGCAGTAGAGTACGGCGTGGAATGGGGAATCCACGATTACGAAATTAGAACGCTAACCACGGGCCGTGTCCCGCATGTCGCCGCCGATGAGATTAATCTGGTGCTGGAGGTGGTCAAAGAACACGATTTGAATATTTCCGCGATCTCGCCGGGCCTTTTTAAAATTTCGCTGCTGGATGAGGAGCAATTGAAACTGCAACTGGAGGAGAATATCTATGAGAGTTTTCGGATCGCGGATCGGTTGGGCACCCGAAACGTCATCATCTTTGGTTTCAAACGCTATCACCGCGAGCCGACATCGGATTACAATCAAATCATTCATATTCTGGGGCGCATGGCCTCGTTAGCCGAAAAATACGGTTTTTATTTATTGCTGGAAAATGAACCGGATTTCTGGGCGGACACCGGTGTCAATACCGCGAAAATTCTGGATGATATCAACTCCAAACATTTGAAAGCCAACTGGGACCCGGCCAATGCCGCGGGTGCAGGCGAAATTCCCTATCCGTACGGCTTTCTGGCCATCCGCAAACATGTGCGGTCCATCCATGTGAAGGACTTTCGCCGGACTCCGGCGGGCAAGCCGGAGTATGTAGTTGTTGGCGATGGCGAAGTCGATTGGCTCGGTCAGTTTCGCGCGATCATGCATGGCGTCGATATCAACTACATTACCATCGAAACGCATTGCAATCCCTTGATCAATAACTCTTACCTGAATATCAATCGCATCATCGATATGTTAGAAGATTATGAATTGGACGATAGTTTTGTGATCAAATAATCAAGCGGAGGTTAGAAATGCAAGTACTTCAAGAATTGGCCAACGCCATCATTAGCGGTAAAATGACTGACACTGAAAAGCTGGTTCAACAAGCCCTGGATGCCAACATACCTGTTCAAGATGTTTTGAATAAGGGCATGATTGCAGGAATGGATGTGGTTGGACAGAAATTTAAAAATAATGAATTCTATGTGCCAGAAGTGCTAATTGCAGCGCGCGCAATGAAAGCCGGCATGAAAATCCTTAAGCCAAAGCTGGCCGAATCTGGTGTGGAACCCATCGCTCGATTGGCATTGGGCACAGTGAAGGGAGATTTGCACGATATTGGGAAAAATCTGGTAGCCATGATGCTGGAAGGCGCTGGCTTTGAAATTATCGACCTGGGCGTCGATGTGGCGCCTGAAAAATATCTGGCAGCCATCAAAGAAAAACAGGTCAAAGTGATCGGCATGAGCGCACTGCTCACCACGACCATGCTGAATATGAAAGCAACCATCGAGGCGCTCAAAAGCAGCGGGCTACGCGATTCGGTGAAGGTTATTATTGGCGGCGCGCCCGTTACCCAGAGTTATGCCGATGAGATCGGGGCGGATGGCTACGCAGCCGATGCTGCCACTGCCGTGGGCGTGGTCAAGCACTTGCTGAATTGAGCACTTCTGCATCAGGAAAATAGATATTTTTGCAGCATGGTGGCTTCGCTGCCAATTGACAGAAAACGTTTCTGATCTGGGTTGGTGCAAGCCGTCATCGTTTTTATTCCTGAATACAACCGCTGATCTCGAGCCCGGACGAACGCCGGCGATGGCCCTGGAGATGGTTATCAATTTCCGGGTGACCGGAGCGAATAATTTTCCAAATTAGCATCATTTTTTTGATAGGTTAGTTGTCTGAGAAATTTAGTTAAACAAGCAATTTGATCAAGGAGAAGATTTACATGCCAAAACTTGCCATTAATGGGGGAACGCCCATTCGGACCAAGCCATTCCCCAAGTGGCCAATGTCTGATGAACATGAATTGAACAATTTGAAAGAGGTGCTGCAGAGCGGGAAGTGGGGTTCCCTACATGGCGAAAAAACCAAGCAGTTTGCCGAAAAATTTGCCGCCTTTCATCATGCCAAACACGGCATCTGCGTCAATAGCGGCACTACGGCGCTGGATATTGCGCTGAAATCCGCGGGCATTGGTTGCGGTGACGAGGTGCTGGTCCCAGCCTATACCTTCGTCGCTTCCGCCACCGCGGTGCTGTTCACCGGCGCAGTTCCGGTGTTTGTCGATATCGATCCCGAAACTTACAACATCGATGTCAACCAGATCGAACAGGCGATCACTCCCAAAACGGCGGCCATTATGCCGGTGCATTTTGGTGGCCGCCCCGCAGACATGGATCGCCTGCTGGCCATTGCCCAAAAACATCAGTTGAAAATCATCGAAGATGCCGCCCAGGCCTGGGGTTCGGCCTGGAATCACCAGCCAGTGGGCGCGATCGGCGCTGCCGGCGGCTTCAGCTTTCAATCTTCCAAAAACATCAACTCCGCTGAAGGCGGTATCATCCTCACCAATGATGATGAACTGGCAAAATTCGCTCGCTCGTACGCCAATTGCGGCCGGGTGGAAGGCGGAGTTTGGTACGAACATTACTATTTGGGTGGTAATTACCGCATGACCGAATTTCAGGCCGCGGTATTGCTGGCGCAGCTCGACCGCTATCCAGCCATGATGGAACGGCGAGAGCGGAACGCCCGCTACCTCAGCCAGCAACTGGCTGAAATCGAAGGCGTTAGAGTGCTAAAAGATGATCCACGAATCACGCGCAATTCGATTCACCTGTACATCTGGCGCTATCAGAAGGAACATTTCAATAATTTGCCCAAAGCAAAATTCATCCAGGTGCTTCAAAAAGAGGGATTATTTCTGAGCGGCGGTTACTCCATCCCGCTATATCAACAGCCGCTGTTCAAAAATATGGCCTTCGGCCCCCGGGGTAAAAAGATCGATCTCGGCGTAGACTATAATTCCTACTTTCTGCCCGAAACCGAGAAGGCCTGTTTTGACGAGGCGATCTGGTTCCCGCAATCCGTCCTGTTAGGCGATGAGCAGGACATGAACGATATCGTGGCTGCCATTATCAAAGTGAAAGAAAATCTGGCCGAATTGAGCGCATAATTCGTTCCTTGAGGTCGAGCTTTTTGGATTTTGGAGAAGGACATCTCTTCGTGTGACGAGGGGATGTCCTTTTTTATTGTCAGAGAAGCGTTAATGATTTTTTCAAAGCGGCATGAAATACTTCGATGGTATAAGCAATATCCTCAGTCGATAGTGCGGCGATGGGGCATAGCGAAAAGCCGCTGCCATCGGGACGGATCAATAGACCATGCTCGGTGCAATATTTCATGAATTCAAAATTAAGACGCTTGTTCTGATTTGCAGCGCGCAGGCCGAAATCAAATTTCACCGCGGGCGTCGCATCGAAAGTGTTGATCGCCACGTGTAGCAAATTGCCTACCTCCGCCAGCCCGCTGCGCAGTTGATCGGCGAGGGTCTGGATTCTGGCGGGGATGTTTTCCTCCTCGATGATATGGATGGTTTCCAGCGACGCAGCAATGGATAGCGCTTCGCTGGCATAAGTTGTCGTTATCATATTGGTTTGGAGCGGCTGCATGAGTTCTTTTTTCCCAACCAGCGCTGCGATGGGCATGCCATTGGCCATGCTTTTGCCAAACGCAGCCAGATCCGGGGTTACGCCGTACCGTTCCTGGGCGCCGCCCAGCGACCACCGAAATCCGGTAATGATCTCATCAAAAATAAGGATAATCCCATTGGCATCTGCCAGTTGCCTGATTTTTTGGAGGAATTGATCTTTTGGCTCCACGCCATAAGCCGCCGGCGTCAGGATGATGCCGGCGATATTGCTGGCATGCTCGTCCACCAATTGCTGAAGCTGGTGATAATTATTGAATCCAAAATCGTAAATCAGATGACGGTAACAAGCCGGCACGCCCTTTTCCCCTATTTTGGCCGCCCACCAATCGTGCCAGCCGTGATATTCGCAACTAAGAATGATCTCTTTGCCGGTGGCTACTCGTGCCGCCCGCACTGCCGCCGACGTCACATCGGCGCCCGTCTTCATGATTTTCACCATGTCGGCACAGGGAATTTTTTCGATCAGTAGTTCGCTCAGTTCCACTTCGTTCGGGCTGGGCAATGAAAACAGCGTCCCCTTCTCCAATTGTTCCAGGATCCGCTGCTTGACCCGGGGATGATTGTAGCCCAAAAGAATCGGCGCCAGCGCAGCGATATAATCGATATATTTGTTACCATCAATATCCCAAACATAAGCACCCTCGCCTCGTTCGATGTACGCAGGAAAATAATTCCGGTCGAACAGGTTGTACACTCGCTTCGCATTGGTGTTGGTGCCGCCAGGAATGATCTCCAGCGCACGCGTAAAAAGTCGAATGGATTGATCTAAATTCAGCATATCACTCTCAGCCTCACCTTTCGCGTTCTGATTCAAATTGCATTTCTTAGTGGCTGCTCCTGATGAAGCCAGGCTCAGCCATCGCACCAGCCCGAACCGGGCCGAATCATGTATCAATATCGCAGTTGCGGGATTTGTTGCCCCAGCGTTTTCTCCGAATGCAGCAGAGTTCGCCGGCCAATTCGGAGGGAACCGATGGATTCACCACCAGATCTACCCCACAATATGACTGCGACCGAATGCCTCAACGGCTGGAATTGGTGCTCTCAAGTACATCGCCCTCATCTTTAGACATTCATGGTGGCTTAGTGGCTTTGTGGCGGATTCATTAACGGCAATTATCGGCTCGCCATTCCAAACTAAGTGCTTGATTTCAAAAATCAGTGCAGGGTTTAAAAAAGTCCGACTATTAAAAATAACATCCCGCTTAGCAGGATCAATTCCTGCTGGCTTTGACTATTTCAACTTCGTGGGATGGAGTTAGCGTGATAACGCTAAAATGCTCCCGCATGAAATTATGAAATGGTGTACCAAATTCAACAGGGGCCATAGGATTTGATCCATTCCCCTGGCTGAAAAAAAACCTTATTAACCTTAGTAGCAAGGTCGACCCAGGACCGCCCGAACCTTATTACCTTATCAGCAATATTCCTTAAAAGAAAATAAGCTAATAAGGTTCAGCATCATTGGATCATCATAGACTACTAAGGTTAATAAGGTCTAATGGATTTGGTCCATTAAACCGAACATTGGTAATGGAAATAAAATCGTGTCCAACGAATTGAATTCCTTCTCGCTTTGAATATTTAAGCAGAATCGGATTACGCAGTAAAGTTTTTAATAACTCTACAAGAAATTATGAAATGGTGTACTGAGTGCTATTAGCTGATGGTTACTCGCATTTCCGGCAGATATTTTTTCGGGGCAATTTGCACCTCTATTTTTCGTCCAGTCCGTTCTGCCTGGATCAGCCATGATTTCCCGCGCGGCGTTATCTGAAGCACGGGATTTTGCTCCTGACCTTCAATGGCCATGGCCGCCACTAACAACAGGGTCTTCCGGGCAGCCTTGCGAGCAGAAATTTCCAGAAACGGAAAAACGCCATGTTCCTGCGGCACTGGAAAAGTCGCTACGGACTGATCTATCGGCTGGCTACCAGCCACACATCCCACCAATCGTGCCCGGGGACGATGGAACACAAATCCTTTGTCTACACGGTTGATCGTCCCGTTGCCGTCCTCATTATCGATGAACCAGCGACTGCTAAAGCGAGCAGGCCTGTGCTTCGTTTGCATTGCATCGACAATGACGACGAAGTTCACCTCCGGAATCACGAGCACCGTGCGAATTATCGCTTTCACATTGCCGTCCACCAATTGATACGCTGGAGTAGCATCGCTGCTGACAATGATATAGCGATCTGTGGTAATCTCCTGCACCACCCTGGCTGCGGCGTGGGAAGCATTGGTGCCTTCCAATCCATCATGATATTGATGACCGTTGCCATCGACCAGAACAGTATTGTGGGCTGGAGAAGTGCGTAAGGCCCAGGCGGGATGCGTATGGCTGTAGGGTGGATGCCATTGATCCACCAGCAAATTCTCGGCATAGCATTTCAGAATCAAACTATTGCGATCGGCATGCTCGTGATTGGCAGGCCCACCGCTGCGCAGGGCAACCACCAGGTCGGATTTCTCCGGGCCGGTGCTGACCACAATCCAGCCGATTTCAAACTTCCGATAGCGCCACCCCGGCTGCGGAACCTGGGCGGCCACAGTCGGATCGAAATAGAACACCGAAAAGATCCGATCCTTCTCCCGCTGGTGCTGCGCCGCATATTGAGCCAGTCCGCTGCGATATTTGCGGGCAATCCAGAAGCCTATCTCCCCAAAAAAACCATTGCCACCATCGCCAAAGTTGACGTGCCCCTCCGGATGGGTATCGGAGGGCATGCGGGTCAGCAGAAAAAAATCCAGAACACCAGGCCAATTGATTGCGGCCGACCAATCTTGCTGCAGCTTGCGGCGAACCACTTCCAGCAGCAAGATCAATTCACTACAAGTATAATTGCAATACCCGGTGCCCTCTGGATAGCTGCCGTCACTGGCAAAAAGGTCGACGAAAGCGGTAAAGCTCTGCTGCACAACCTCCAGCCAGCGGTCCACACGCGGGTCTTTGCCCTGCAAAAAGATTGCCCCCAGACCCAATGCACTCATCGGTACCGCCCGCAGGTTGGTTCGGGAGAGGATGGTCGGCCAATTTCGCATATCTCGTTCTTCATAAAAGCTGCTTTCTGGATCGAATCCCCAACCGATCACCTGGTCCGGATGGAGCATTCCCCACAGACTTCGATAGCACGGCTCACAGCCCTTGACCGGCAATTGATCGAAAAAAGTCGTCCGGACTGTTTCCGGCAGCAAATCGGCAATCCAATCATAGGTCAAAACCAGCGTTTGAGTGGTGTACGGCGCACGCTGCAGGCCGATCACCTCTCTTTTGCCCTCTAAAAAATAGTCCCATTTGTTGAATTCCAGGATCTTCTCGAAAGCCAGTCGCGCCATGGCTCCCCGCGCCGGCGCCTGCGTGATGAGGTAGACGAAAGCCTCCCGCTGAAGAATGTCGTCAACGCGAGGGAGATGCCGGAGCTGGTTATTGAACGCAATTCCTGTCTCCAAAAATTTTCGGTCCTCATCCAGATTCGCAGCCAGCAGCTCGTCCCACATCGTTCGAAAAATGGGCGATTGCAGACGCTCCCGGAGGGCAGGTAGCTCCTCGAAATCAAACAGCAGATGCGATTGGGGCTCCTTTTCAGTTTCAAGAAGTTTCAACAGCCAATTGGTTGGCTGCAGCAGGGCGCAGCCAAGGCCCGCACTTGAGATTTGTAAAAAGTTTCGTCGTGAGCGCATGTTTCACTTTCCTTCGCAAAATCAAATTCACCAATAATCGTTGAGGGCACAGCCAGAACCAGCAATCCTGCCAACCGCTCCCTCGCCCGTGTGCGGAGGGTAAACAGGCCTTGGAGCCGACTTATGAGTGGTTGTTCAATTTTTGGGACAGCATCATAAGCAGCCCGATGGCTAATAAAATCCCGCTGATGGCCAAATTAACGACCACCTTTTTTCTGGCCTCCGGGAACATCAGCACCAGCAAGGGAATTGCGCTAAAAATTATGGTGATGCTGCCGACCAGAGGGAAGGTGTTCGTTTCTTTCGCGCCAGCAGCAATCACTTCTTTCTGAACATCAATCGGTGTATCCAGTTGGGCAAAGAATTCTGTTGGAGCGCTATCAGGGGTGTCCATTTCCCTGGCAGCCAATGAGGCGAAGCCATACGCCAGCATCGCACAGGCAACCGCCAACATCATATTCCAGAAGTGCGCCGAAGTCAATAGCCCAACTCCTTGTTTTCCCGGGGTCGCACTCAGACTGGCGAAGGAGAGATGCGGATTCATGCTGAAGACAAGGGAACCGCTCCAGATGACGATGCCCAGAACAATGCAGATGATCATCGTGGCCGCCCGATGCTGACGATACAATTTTCCCAAAGGCGTCAGAATAAAAATGAACAGCAACGTGAAGGCCACCGTGACCAAAAATTGCAGTCCCAGGGTAAAATGAAGAATAAAGCGAGCCCCGGCAGCCACAAAAGTGCCCGCAAGAATCGATGCCATGGCCGACCAGCGAGAAATTTTGCGGCTTAAAATCCCCAGCACCAGCGGGATGGCAAGGGGAACACTGGTGAGGCCAAAAAAGATATTGGTGACAGAAAAAATGCCGTAGCGACTATTGATGATAATCAAGGCAATCGCCATGGCAATGACAGCAAAGACGAGCACAGTGATTCGCCCTACCCGCAACGTCTCTTTTTCGGTCGCCGCTGGCTTGAATAGATTTTTATAAATATCTACCGAGACAATGGAGGAAACCGTGTTCCAGATGCCGCTCATGGAGGACATCGAGGCGGCCATCATGGCGGACAGGAAAATCCCCACCACGCCCGCCGGTAGATAGCGCATGACCACAGCGATAAAGATGGTTTCATCGGGTTTGGTGACACCAAAGATCTGCTGCAACATCTCCATCTGAGGCCAGAGGTATTTGCCGACCAACGGTGGTAGCCCAAAGAGCAGTGGGCCGGTCAGGAATAGACCAAAAGTCAGCCAACCGACCCGCCTGGCTGCGGTTTCATCACGAACGCTGTAGTAGCGCTGTGCCTTTTCGCCGACCGAATAGCCAAAAATATTGGCGGCAATCAAGCCCAATAGATACCATTGATCATAGACCGTTTTATCGGGCAATACGTGGCGAAATTGCAGCGCCGGGATGCGCGCCAGGAAATCTGCCGGAGAGGTAATGTCGCCGGCAAGAAAAATTACCGGCAAAAGCACCAGGCAAACCACTAAGAGGATCAGGAATTGGACTACGTCTGTGATGCACACCGCCCACAATCCGCCGGCGTAGGTATAAATTAGAATCACGATGCCCGTGACGATGATCATGGCATTGACGGCAAGCATGGAATTGGGAAACAGGGCTGGCGCACAGATTTTGGCCAATGACGCCAGATGGTGCGCTGGCCAGTACAACATGCCCAGTGCCATCATCACGCTCAAAAAGAGGTGCGTCGACCGATTGAATCGCGTGCGCACATATTCGACCGGCGAGGTAATGCGCGACCGACGCCAGCGCCGCGCGGACAACAGAAAGCCGATCAAGAAAGCAACTGGCCAGGTAGCGAAATAGAGCAAACCAAACCAGCCGGTATGATACGTAAAGCTCGCCGCGCCAGTGAAGGTCCAGGCGGAGAACATGGTCATGTACAGCGATACGCCAGAGATCCACCATGGAATCATATTTCCGCCGACGAAAAAGTCCTTCCCCCCTTTCATAAAACGAGAGAAGTAAAAGCCGATGCCAACCATGAACAGCAGATAAAAGCCAATAACCAGATAATCCGCTGCCTTTGCACCCAGTTGCATGAAGCTGATCCCTTGATTTGAAATGAACAAGCTGCAAGCATTTGCCTTTTTGATCTATCGACGGCAGTCCCTTCGCCACACACATGCACCGCTGGCAGTACCTGTTCCTACTAAACCGTTGGCCCAGCAGCGATGATCGGGCTTACCAGCGAATCAGAATGTCACCGAATTGATTTATTTGAATTCCGAATCGCGTGGCTTTCCCGCCATTGCGAAGCACCGGAAAGCGGTCGAAGGCAAATTTGACTTAGAAATATAACAAAATATTTTATTAATGCAAGCACTATTTTCTGGTCAAGCCGAAAATTCGTACTGCCAGATCGAGCAGCGAGGGCATAAAAATCGGAACAAATTGATGTGAGGGCAGTTTTAATCAACAGAATTTTTCTGGTGAATGCAGTTGGTCGATTGGTTAGGCTCATCGGATTGCGACTGAAAAATCAAAATGAGTGATAGTGATGAAAAACAACTTGATGGCAATTCTTTTTGGCTGCCTATTGCTTATCCCGGCGCAATCAGGGATCGCTCAGGTGACCGATGATTGGCTTGCCAGCCGTAGCATTTCGCTGTCGAGCAATGGCAAATTTACTGTGCGCTGCTCGGATATGCACGCCCAATCGGTGTCGCCCAATGGCCAATTCTGGTGCCACTACAAAATCGCTGCGGTCAGCGATGAGCTGCGCTGCCTGACAAATTTTGTGCTTATCGAAGCGGGACAGCCGCGCTTCAGGCTCGATGAGCTGCCTGGCTCCGATGTCTATATCTCCAACGCCGGTTTTGTCGCCGCGATCGACATGCGCCTTCACTTCCGCAGCCAGGTGACAGTGCATTTCTATTCTCCGAACGGCCGGTTGCTGTCGTCAGAAACATTTCGCAGTGCCAGTCTGTTTGGATTTTCACCATCCGGGAACAAGTTCGGTGTCAATTCGGCAACGGGACTGACCATTATTTCCCTGCTCACTCAGCAGACGGATCATTACGAACACTGCGATCAATTCGATATTTCGACCGATGATAGCCTGGTGGCATTGGCCCGCGGAAGCGTGGTGAGGGTATTTGCCCGGGGGCATGTGCTCCAGAAATTTCAAACCGACTTCACCTACCCGCGCAAAATAAAATTGACCCCGGAAAAGCATCTGCTCGTGGCCATTGATAAAAAAACGCTCAAAGCGTTTTCATTGTCGAGCGGACAATTGGTATTTGAGCAGCATCTCAGCCAGGCACAACAGTCATTTCGGGATATTATTTGTGTGGGCAATCAAATATTGGTCGGCATTCAGGAGCGTGGCCGCGGCATCACGCGCGGTATTTTGAGAGCGATCGATTATCAGGGGCAAATACTGTTCCAGCAGGAAAAATCGAATCAGCGCTTCGATACTTTCAACAATGCGGGCGAGCTTCACAAACCTGCCACCGACTACGAACAACTGCCCTGGCCATTCTTCCCGTTCGATAGCATACGCACCGTATGGAATCACTACGAACAACACATGGGCGGCTATGGCTCAGGTTATTCCTATCTTCATCAGGGGCTGGACTTGATTACCCCAATTGCTGAACCAACCTATGCCGTGGACGGAGGTATCGTCAAATGCGTCCTGACCATTGGTGGGCCGGAATATTGGCGCATAGCGATTAGCAAGGTCCAACAAGCTGAACCCTCTACCGGCTGGCTTTATGCTCATCTGATCGAGAATTCCATTCAATTCGATGTCGGCGATACGGTGCAGCGTCACGATTATTTGGGCAACATCATCGCCTGGACGGGAGAGTGGGGCCATATCCATTTTGTAGAAATCCAGGACAGTGGTCTTGTCTGGCGCTACGATGACGACGAGTGGGGTATCACCTATAACCCGCTGCTATCGCTGCTGAATCCCCCGGACTCGATTGCCCCGGTCTTTGAGCCCGTCTTTCCACAGTCGAAATTTGGCTTTTGTATCAATGAGACCAGTGAATATCTGCAGCCTGATAGCCTGTATGGTGCTATCGATATCATCGCTAAGATTGTGGACTATGCCGGCGATTCGCCCTGGCAACAGCCAGCGTATGAGACCTTTTATTGGGTTAAACATCTGCCAGACGGAGCGGCTCGTATTCCCTCGGCGGCTGGGTAGCATTCTGAACCACGCCTATCCCTTTTACGGCTCCGGTTATTATGAACCCTACGCCGCGCTGCTATATAAACGCGACCAGTGGCTGGTGCCCTCCAGTTGGATGGATCTAAAGCGCAAATACTATCATATTTTGACCAATAACAACGGCGATTCACTGGCAGACCTGGCCGAGCGAGAGCTGGCATTTGATACCAGCGACTATCCAGATGGCGATTATCGAATTGTCATTGAAGCCCGAGATGAATATGGTAATGCCACTCGCGACAGCATGGACGTCCGATTCCGAAACGGCCTGACAGGCCTGGTGGAGAACTCAGCCCCCAAATCGGCAACATTTCAACTGCAACAGAACTATCCCAATCCATTCAATTCGACCACGGCCATTCGCTACTCGATTCCCCAGCCGGGTTTGGCAAACTTGGCGCTCTTCGACCTCACCGGTCGCGAAATCTGTTCCCTGTTCCGCAAATTCCACCCGGCCGGAGAATACTGGCTCCGCCTGGATGCCCGGCAGTTAGCCAGCGGAATTTATTTTTACCGGTTGCAATGGCAAAATAACTCGTCCATGCGGAAGATGGTGGTGATCCATTGATTTGATCGAATCCCCATGAACAGCTTAATCACTTTCATGGGATGATGCCGGCCTCAGGTTGCCACAATTGGGATAATCGGGGATCTCAATCAAGCCAATTTCCATTCGTGACAATTTAGGGAGAATCAACTTCTGCGCACCGGGATGCGGGAGGGTTATGTCCGCAGGTACGAGGCGCCATTGACATCGATGATGCAGCCGGTCAAGAAATCCACGTCTTCCGAAGCCAGAAACAATGCCGTGTTGGCGATTTCGCTGGGTCGTGCCACTCGGTTCAGCGGACTTTGCTGACGGATGGCTTCACCACTCGCCCCCTGAAGCACCGGCCGCACCATATCCGTTTCTACAAACCCAGGTGCGATTACATACACCAGAATCCCATAGGGCGCCAATGCTTTGGCCAGCGATTGGCTCATGGCATTCAGTCCCGCCTTGCTGGCGCCATAGCACGGCGCGGTTGGTTCCCCACGAAAGGCACCACGGGAGGAAATATTGATAATTTTGCCGCCGCCCTGCTCGATCATACTTTTGGCCACCAGAAAAGTGAGATTGGCCGGCCCCAGCAGATTCGTTTGGATGGTTCGCATCCACACCTCCTGCCATTTTTCGAATGTGGACTCAGGCAACGGCACATCTTCATAGATGCCCGCATTATTGATCAAAATATCGAGCCGGGGGATCTTTGAAAAAATGCTCTCTACCATTTTTTGGATCGAGCCGGCATCGGCCATGTTCGCCTGAACAATCAAATGATCCCCAGGCGTTAATTGCTTTAGAGTGGCCTCAGCCGCTGCCAGATTCTTATGATAGTGCACAATAACTCTCGCCCCAGCTTCCGCAAATTTGAGTGCGATAACTTTACCAATGCCACGGCTCGCGCCCGTGACCAGAATGTTTTTACCCGTAAAATTGATCTGCATTTGTTGCTCCATCTTTATTAGGCGAAAAGAAATAAATCTATAACTTCCGAATAATTGCGGCGCGATCGCTTCAGTGCTGCACCTCCTTGGTGCAATACTCCATCCCCCCATCATTCCACTCGCCATCACTCCCACACTCCATCCACCATCACTCCATCACTCCCACTAACGATCACGGATGCTTTACTTGCTCGCGCAACATCTCGATCGCTTTCTGCAATCGCCTGTCCCGTGTCTCCTGCTTTTTCGCTTCAATAATCCAGCGGATATATTCTTTCTGATGGGTGTAGGATAGACCTTGAAAATATGCTTTAAGATCCGGATGTTGATCCAGCAGCCGGCCAAAGTCAGTCGGGATTGCGACCACCCGGGGTTGTTCATCCTGTTTCAGGACGACGTGGACAGTGTCGCCCGGATTCTTTCCGATGGCCGCTCGTATCTCTTTGGGCAAGATGAGCCGATAGCAGGGCTGTCCCATTTTCGCCAGCGAGCCGCGATATTCATAGCCATCAAAAGTTGCCACCACTTTTACCTGCCCTTGGGTGCCAAATTCCTGCTCCACATCAAAAGGGAAGTCAACGAAAGCAGAATTTATATTTGAATGCTGCTGGATCAATGCATCGAATTCATAGATTTTCATTGCGTAACTCCACCAGGTTTTCATAAGCAATAACGATGAGCCATTGGCAATCATTGAATGCCGAGTTGGTTTCAGCATCGCTCGGCTGTTCCATCGTTAGCGATGACCGACGATCCAGCAAAGCAAAAATTCTTTCTCGGCGTCGTCAGCGTGCTCGGCGGGGGGAAATCAATCAACCCCATCCATTCTCTTCCAAAAACACCTCGTATAGCGCAATCACATTATCCAGCGGCGTCTCCGGCATGATGGAATGGCTGGTGCCGCCAATATATTCTCCGTTAAAACGTCCGAACAGGTGGATCAATCGCTGCACTTCATCTTTCACGTCTTGAGGGCAGCCATAAATCATGGTTCCTTGCACATCCACCCCGCCATAGAAACAGACTTTCCCCCCGAATTCTTTCGACAATAATTTCACATTCATCGCCTGGGGCTGGATTGGATTCAATACATTCAAGCCGATGTCGATCAAATCCGGCACAATAGCCGTGATATTGCCGCACAGATGCATCCACACATGGGCGCCACCGGAGCGAACTCGATCAAACAGCTTCTGATAACTTGGCCGGTAAAATTTTCGCCAATCGTCCGGATTGATTAGCAACGCCCGTTGGCTGCCCCAATCGTCCGAGAAAAAAATCCCATCGACCTTTCGCTGAAGCCAGTGGTCGATAATGGCAAGATTGTATTCCACTATTCGATCCCGCAACTGACAAAAACGTCCTTCATCCAGGTAGGGATCGATGAGAATATTATCGAACCCCCGCAGCATCCACAATCGCTCGAACAGCGTAAACCACACCGAAGCCAGCACATAGCGATCGCCCCGATTTTGTAACCGAAGATCGACCGGGTCGAATCTGCCGAGCAAATCGGGATCGGGGAGAGAATACCCTTCCAGTTTATCGTAGCCTTCTTTGAGCGGATACGATTCGGCTTTCGCACCAAAGCCATCATCCTCCCAGCCGGTTCCCCACTCATCGATCCAGCGAGTGATTCCGTTTTCCTGCCTCGGCTCAGCCAAATTCTGCACGGCGTCCAGCCAATCGAGCATGGCATCCGGAAACCGGTTTTGCAGTTCCCGGATTCGCTGAACTTTCCCGGCATCTTTTTCGTGGAGCCAATCGAAATCCACTCGCAGCAAGGTAGGAATATAATCAGGAGATTGGAAATCGATGGCTCGGGCAAAATTTTCTCGACCTGAAATCATGCGCTTTCCCGGGTTTGAAGGTTTAATAATGCTTGAAAATTGTCGCCCAAAATCAAATCTTTTTCCTCCTGTGAGATTGGCAAGTGTTGCACTCGTTGGATATTATTTTTCAAATTATCTTTGCCGAACGGCGTGTCCGAGCCCAACAGAACTCGATCTGCCCCAAATAGATGAATCGCCTTCAAAATCCGTTGCTCTGAAATGAAAGGCGTCGGCGAGATGTCAAAAAAGAGGTTGGGTAGCTTCGCCTGGCGTTTCTCAAATAGCTCCAGCCCAATCAAATGGGCGACGATGAAATTGGTTTGCCAATGCTGCCGGGCAAATGGGATAAAACTTTCGACATCCTTTTGGGAATAAAAATGCATGAAAACTGGCAGCCGCTGTTCGGCAGCAAAAGCAGCGATATTCGACAACACTGGATTATCCAATCGAAAAGCTGAAGAAGGCTGATGAAATTTGATACCTTTGAAGTGCCATTGCGAAAATCTATCTACCAAATCGTTGAGCGCGTTCGGTTCATTGGGATCGACCCAATAAAATTGAACGATGCGGTCCGGGAATTGGTTGGCCAGGCGAGCGACATACTCATTGCCGAGCATCAAACCTGTTTTTGGCTTTGCCAGCGTGTTCATCAATTTGATGAGTCGATTCATGGGCAGCATCACATCCGAGCCGGGGAACCATTTCGCCAGTTGGGGCAGGGACTGATTCCGCTGGTTATTTTCGAAGTTGGTGCAAAGTGCCACTTTATCCACCCCCAATTCATCCAGAACCCGGAGGATTCCTTCCGCTCGATAAAAAATGCCGCAGGAATGTGCGTGACCATCGATGATCATGAAATCAGTCCTTGTTGTTTGCAAACAGCGACAGATAATTGAATGCGCCGATGCCAGTGGTTTTCACTGATCGAAAGCCATACGGCGTGACAATACTTTCCACTTGCTCTGGCAGCAACCGAATTTCCACTGGCGGACCGGGCTTGCTGGCGATTTTTTTGAATTCGATCACCAAAAATCTCCCGCCCGGTTTTAAGATGCGATGAATTTCTTCCAGCACTCCAGCCTCGGTGTTTTCCTGGATAAAATCGTGCAGCACTGTCGCAAGCAAGCAGACATCAATGCTCGAACTTTTCAGGGGAATCATGTTTCGGGCATCGGCGAGCACCGCCTGAATATTGTAAATATGCTGTGCTTTGATATATTGGGATAGATGGTCAATGCCGTCCGGCCACAGATCGATAGCATAAACGACTCCGTTATCACCGATATATTTTGACGCGGCGATGGAATAATAGCCATAGCCACAAGCCACATCCACGAAAGTAATGCCCTGGCGCCATTCAATTTCGGCAAACAATTTTTGAACATCAATCAGGTCAAAACTACTGCCTCCAGCGGCAATAGGCGTATGCTGCATAGCTGAACTCCGTGAATTTTAGTGTCGCAAACAGTGATCATTCTGAGGTAATTTCAGTTCAATGTCGCTACCGATCGCAGCCAGGAACCAATGCGGAACTGAGCATCACCCATTTTGCCGATAACCAATCAAACCTGCCCCCACCCAGTACTATCGACCGGATGATCTGGATTACAAAAGGGAAAATAGAATCGGCAATGCCACCGAATTTCATCTTCCCCTGGATGAAGAAGCTGCAAAATAAAGTGATGTTGCTCGAGCGCCATGGGCACGGCCGAATCGAAATTGGCAATAGCCATTTACACCCATTGCTGCGGAATCCAGATTTTCTCGCCGAGTTACCGGCGAATCATTTTTGAATCCCATCATAAGAGCAAGAGGTATTACTTTCAGTTACTAATATGCAAAATTATTTTCAAAGTGTCAAGTCATAATTCTGAGTTAAGGCAATAGTTGGCTTTCGTAGCATCATAACCAAAAAAGCTAAGTTCCCTCCGGCTATCAGGTCTGAGCGCTGTCCAGCAGATGGCAAGCTATCGTAGCGCCGGTGCAGGGAAATGGCTTACGCGATGGCATCTGCTGAACCTTCATCTTTTTCCTTTGACCATTTTTCATTGGGGGAAGCAGGAAAAGAAGAAGCTGCGCCTCTGGCAAATACCAAAAAATTTTAAGCTGGGCTCAAATTTTGAAAGAGTTAAGCAGACCAATGATGAGTCGTAGCAGGAACGTGCGCGGCTCGGCGAGTAGAAAATTCGCTTCAAAGACCTGCGTTCAGTTTAGCTTTGAACTGAAATTAAAATTCGCCTCGCCGAGCCCGCGCCATCCAGTGTTGCAGCAAAAATTTCGGTGAATGCCCAATTGGCTACTTTATCAAGACCAGCTTCCTGGCATCCATACCATCTTGGTATTTCAAGATGCTTACATAAATCCCGCTGGCAAGCGTTTTACCTGAATCGTCAGTGCCATCCCAACGAATCGAATGCAGACCCACAGGACATTGCCGATCCACCAGGGTCCGCACTTTTTCACCGCGCATGTTGTAAACAGCCAGTTCGACATGGGCGGCTGCTGGAAGTTCAAATTGAATAATGGTCGAGGGATTGAAGGGATTGGGGTAGTTCTGAACCAATCGAAAACCCTTGGGAACAATTTCACTTTTTTTATCTGACGAAACCGCAACGATCGGATTCTTGCCCGCGTCAAAAACGATCTCTCCACCCACGATGGTCATTTCCGCCGCCAGGTCGTTCGTCTGCTCCCCCGTCATGGTGTACAGGTCGTGTGACCAGATCACCAGGTCGGCATATTTACCCACTTCCAGGGAGCCGGTGGAATCTTCGGCGAAGCTGGCATAAGCGGATCCCATGGTGTGGATGCGCAACGCCTCTTTGGTCGTTAGCTTTTCGGTCTGGCTTAGAAGGGTTCCCGTTCCGGTACGCCGCAAAACAGCTCCTTTGAAGGCCCATTTCGGTTCTTGATAGGGCGAAGCAGGCACATCGCAGCCAAATGCCAGATGAATCCCCATATTGAGCATGGTCTTGAACGGCAACATCTGACTCATGGTCGCTGGATTGGTAGCCTGCGCCCATCCGTCGGCGTACCAGGTAATCCATTGCGGCTGGGTTGAAAGGATGATTCCGTTATTGCGCATCCGCTGGAGCGCCGCCGCCGTTGGAAACAAGCCATGCTCGATCCGATGGCGCGGATCGGGTCTGGGATTGGCCTGCATGGCCTGCTCGAATGCGGTGAGCGTCATGTCGATGCCCTCGTCGCCCAGCACATGAACCGCTACCTGCAAGCCGGTATTGTGCAAGGTCGCCACAATACGATTCAACTCTTCCTGTGAATGATAGGGGTAAGAGTTGGTTGCAGCGTAGAGGGTTTTATCATAGAACAGTGTCGAGCGTGCGGCAACCCCACCATCCATGGCCAGTTTCCAGCCGCCGAGCCGGAACCGACACGAGCGAATGGGTTGATATTTTTTCGCCAGGCTATCCGCTTCCTGCTGATAATCCACATACAGCAGAGCATAGACCCGGACTTTGAGACGGCCACTGTCGGCAAAGTGCTTGTAAGCCATGATATCTTTGACGCTGCCGACGATCACATCCTGAACCGAAGTGTACCCGGCCTGAAAGCAAAGCTGTTGCGCCAGTTCGATGTCTTCGAATTTCTGGGCCTCGCTGCGGTCGCCATAACCCGGAGCATGTTCGGCCACTAAATTTTCTGCTGGATAATGAGACAGGATGCCGGTCGGCTGGCCGTGCTCATCTTTCATGATCCGACTACTGGGTGGGTTCGGAGTGCTGCTGTCAATCCCTGCGATTTGCAGGGCCAAAGAATTGACCACCGCATATTGGCCGCTACTATGCCGGAGATATGCGGGATTGAGCGGTGCCACCGAATCGATATCCCAGCGATCGACGGTTTCAAACGCTTGCAGGGTAAATCCTTGATTGGCAGAAATCCAATCCCCTGCATTCAATGTCTTTGCATAATCGCCCACCACCCGCAGCAAATCGGCTTTGCAGGTGACTACCGGGTGGCGGATATTCAGATAGCCCGGCCAGAACTGCGCGCCATAGTACATGAGGTGATAATGCGAATCGATCAAGCCCGGAGTTACGGTTTTCCCTTTCAGATCGATCATTTTACATTGTGGCCCTGCCAGTGGTTTGATCTCGACGTCACTGCCCAGGGCCAGAATCTTATCGCCCTTAACGGCGATGGCCTGGAAAATATTGTCCTGGGCATCCACCGTGATCACTTTGCCGTTAAACAGAATCAGGTCGGCTTTGTCCTGTGCCAATAATAATGCCGAGCTCAGGAGAAGCAACAGTGACCAGAAAAGCACCATCCCTTTTTTCATAATCTTCTCCTCATTTGAAGGTTGAAGGAATAGACGCAATTCCTACCCGAAAGTGCGTCCTGTGACTTAATTGGTTTTGAAGCTAGAACTCGACGGTTGTACGGCCTGGCGAGCAGACAATAAGGTTTGGTCGGAAAAGTGGTGATATGGTTATCATTGAAATAAATTCCATACTCAGCTCGCCAATTCTGCGCCAATTTTCTGTCAGGCGTTGTGTTGCAAATCAAATTGCACAATTGTTTTTAAGGAAGCGCGAACGTTATCCACAAACCAAATTTGCACAAAACATCGCTCTTGTCCCAAACAGGATTTCTCATTTAGCATTTTGGACAGCAAAATACAACAATAAGCGAATAAGGTTAAATCGTTAGGGGATTCACTTGGTTACTCAGATGAATCAAGTTTTCTACATTGGTCTCGGATGTCAGGCCGATGAAAACATCAGTAACATATCAAAATCCGTGATCGCAGAAACTTTATTGCCTTATTGAAAAACACTCTGGTCACAAACAGGATTTCTTATTGAGCATTTGGGACAGCGAAATATAATCCGCCAACTGGCTTTTGGCGTCAATTAAAGTATAGGTATTACCACAAAGACTCGAAGACACCAAGAAATCAGATTGCATTTTAGAAAATGTGACTAAAAAGCACTCCGTTGTCATCGAATTCTTTGGCCATAGCTTCGTTTTATAAGATAATTGGCCGCAGATTGCTTCGCATCTTTGAGCCTTTGTGGCCCAAATCATCCAAGGTTAACGGTGATAACCAACCGGCGGACCGGTGGAAATAGAATCACGAATAAATTTGCTCTCAACGATCTATCTTACAAGGAATAAATTTACAAATTTAGATCATTTTGGACAGCAGTGATAAAGCATCATTAAAAAACCAAGCCCCCCTTTTCCGGGAATAGCCAAAACAAAAGGATTTATTAATTCGCCTATGACCAATGCATTTGTTATCGACAAAATAAAAAACTGAAACACCTCAGCATATTTAATTTATCCCTGAAATTCCAAAAAGGAAATGATCATCAATAATTGCCCCACAAAACACGCGAA
>CAZYNP010000058.1:18257-35026 GCA_964647995.1 uncultured Cytophagia bacterium | reverse complement strand
GATGGGTGCTGCAGTATGGGGGTGAGGTGGAGGTTTTGGAGCCAGCGGTTTTGAGGGAAAGTGTTTCCAGAGAGATTGAGAGAATGGCCCTATTGTACAATAGTAAAATTTCCAAATCGCAAAGGCTCAAATATCAAATAAATTGCAAATGAGAAAATTTAAAAGCCGTTTGATGGTAGGACTTATTTTTAAGCGCAAATTTGATTTTTATGAAATTTCTAAATATGGAGTAATAAAATGAGATTTTCAATATTCTATTCTTTGTCGGATAAATTTTTGCCGATTGATTACAGGCGAGGGTTCCTGTCATTAATGAAAAAGGCGATAGAAGAATCAACAAAACCTGCTCTTAAAAGAGTTTTCTATTCTGAACATAAACTCAAACCATTCACATTTTCTGTTTATTTTCCGAGGTTAGGAAAAGAAAATCAAAACGGAACACTTCCAGTCGGTGATAAAGCCGTTTTGAATTTTTCTACATCGTCAAAGGAATTGGCAGCGCATCTTTATAATGGCTTTCTAAAAGTTAAAGAATTTCCAATATTTCAAAATTGCCTGAAATTTGAAAAGATTCAGATGCGGCAAAATGTGATAATTAATTCCGACACAGTGATATTTAAAACAATTTCTCCTATCTTAATTAGCAATATTGGCAGTTCGGAATGGTACATTTTACCTGGAGAAGAGGGATTTTTAGAAGGCTTAAAATTTTCGGTTGAAGAAATGGCAAAGGAATTTTTAGGAATTACAGAATTCGTTTTTGAATTTAAACCAAAATTTATCAAACGAAAAATTCTTCGCCATTATAATATGCACATGTCCAGTTTTACTGGCGTTTTTGAAATAAAAAGTGATCCAATTATTTTGCAGATGATTTATGATGCTGGGCTGGGAGTGCGCAGAGGACAGGGATTTGGCATGCTGGATGTTGTCGGAATAAAATAATAAGTCTGTTTAAATTATACCAGGGGTGAAAATATGAATCAAAATTACATTACATTGTATCCATCAAATTGGCTGTATAATGCTGGGGTTTTGGGATTGTTAAGAGTTCTTGAAAAAGCAGGTGAAGATGTTAATTCATGGATTCAAGATGATGGTAGCATTAAAGGAGATATTTCAAATGTACTAAAGGATCATGTTATTGAAGATACAGAATTTAAAATACCGAAATTAGGGTGGGCATGGCTAATGGTAAATTGGCTGGACATTACCGATATGGAATCAACAAACGAAAAAGATAAAATAAAAGAGGTTTGGGGAAAGCTATTCTATTTATATTATAGAGGTTTTTTCAACCCTAATACCAAGCTATTATTTAATTCATCAAAAACTTCAGAACCGCAGATTATACATTTTAAAAATTTTATGGAAAAATTACTTATCGGTAGTGATAGCGCTGATAAATGCTCATTTTGCAATCGACGCAACAATTTCCTATATAAAAACTACTTCTCGATGGAGCATTCGATATTATTAGGCGGTTCTGCTTCTTCAAGTGGTGTTCCTAATTCTTTTTGGAATTTAAATGCTAAGCATAGTGTTAAAATTTGTGATTTTTGCAGTTTTATAATTTTATCTCATCACTTATCGCTTTTTAAACTATCTGACAAATCCGAAATTTTTATAAATGCACCTTCTTTTAAGTTAATGTACTATCTTAATAAATTTGTTCAGCATACATTCTCTGGAAAAGATAAAAATACATTCCTTCAAAAACGAGAAATTTTAGCTATGTCTATTATTGATTTTTCTATAAAACTAAAAGCCACTCTTGGTACTTGGGCAGCAATGAATATTGAAATTGTAACTAAAAATAGGAATAAAATAGAATTTTTTTCTCTGCCTTATCAAACGATACAATTGTTATTGGATAGAACTGTTGCTGCTGCCTTGAGTGATATTGGTGAATTTGGGATTTTAAATTTAGTGCTCAACCAAGAATATTCAAAAATTCTTGAATTCGGATATCTTTTACTAAAAATAGCTCTGAAGAAAGATAGAAATAAATCTGACAACGAACCTATTAATGATCATTTGTTTTCATTAAATAATAAAGAGAAAAATCTACTTAACACCGCAAATAAAATTTTAAAACTCTATGCAATTATTGAACAAAAAACTAAAAGGAGTTCAAAGTATGGAAGAACAACTGAAATCGCCATCTGCAATTGAACTGCTTTTTGAACCACTGGAAAAGCAAGTTCAAGACGGCAAAGCTGATTTAAAAACATTTGACAGCTTTTATAGAACGCTAAAAGCATCAAATCAAAAATTCCAGCAATTAATTGAATTTGCTTATGAGGAAAAGAAGTCGGACAAAGATTGGCAGCGGTTCTATAGAACTGTAACAGGAGAAAATTTGAGCAATTTAATGGAACGGCTTCGAGGACGTGGCTACTACTATTCCAAGCAAAAGGTAATTCGAGAAATTTTTGAAAAGCAAGGTTACCGATTATTGGAGCAAACCCGTGCAGGGAAAAGAGATGACGTTTATTATGGACTATTAAGGATTTTTATATCACTACAAATGGAATTTCCACAAGTGCTGATGGAACCATTTAAACCGATTCATTCCGATAATATGTTCAAAGTTCTGTTGTTTTCATTTTTAAGTGGTGTTTTAGGAACAGAAGACATTAACGAATAATCAAAAGGAGTTAGCCATGAACGGAATAAAACATCAATCTACCGAAAATTCTGCTATTAAAAATGTTACCATGACTGTCATTTTCGATGGATCAGCATTGAACCGAGATGAAAAAATAGGTAGTAGTACTCTATCTATTAAAAAAATGAATGTAAATGGTGAAGTCAGGTCCTTTATAAGTCGGCCTGCAATCAGGCACTATTTATTTAAGACTCTAACTGAAAATGGATGGAAATCTGCCCCAGTAAAACAGACAGGTGAGCGTAAGAATAAAGTAATCCAATTTGATCTTCTATCTGGAGATATATTAACTCATGCAGAGCTGGATGCTTTCGGATATATGATGACTGGGAACAACTCGTTAACAAGAAAAGCGCCTATTGGTATTACAAAAGCAATTTCACTATGTCCCTACGTAGCTGATTTATCTTTCTATGCCAATCATGATCTTGTTGAGCGAGCAAGAAATCAAGGATTATTAGCTAATCCGAATCCTTATAGTAAAGAGGAACATAGCTCTTTCTATAAAGTAAGTTTTACAATTGATTCTAAAATTTTGGGCACGGATAGTTGGATAATCAAAAATTATCTCGAAGATGAAAAAAACAAAGAATTGCAGCTAGTGATAGAAAAACTCGAAAGGATTACTCTTAAGGATGTGGAACAGAAAACTGATGAAGAAGGAAACGACTATTTTGAATTGGAAAAAAGTAAGTTGTACATCGATGGATTAACAATTACTGCAGATAAAGAATTGATGGAGGTAAAAAGCCAGAAAGGTGAAGAGGAAGACGTTCTCTCTTTCAAATCAAAATATTTATTGCAGGATAAAAAGGAAACAGATAAACCAGAAGAAAAAGAAGAAGATAAAGATAAAAAGGCTAAAAAGAGTACCATAAAATCCATGAAGTTTTCTGAATATGAGTTTAATGAGGAGAAGAATACTTACATATTTGATGTAAATCAAGAGCCAGTCTATGATTCAAACAAAAAAACATTATCAATTGAAGCAGGAGCAGTCAAAAAAATTAAATATATCAAAAAGAGCAATTCAAAAAATAATGACCAAATTTATGATCTGAGTGATGAGTCAAAAATCATTATTCAATCTATTAATAACAAAGGGCCATATAAAATAACTTTTATGCTGAACGAGAAAGAAAAAAAGAGAAGATTGAATAGTGTATTAGAGGTGATTAAAAACGGTCTGTACGCCCACTCCAGCGGAGAGACCAACACTATCGTCCCCTTGTTCATTATCGCTGGTGCGGTGAGGGTTCCTTCCCCAGTATTTCATTCATTTATTGACATTAATAAAAATAATAAGATTACTGTTATTGGCGTTAATGATTCTCTTAAAAATGGCTGGGTGGAAGATAAAATCTATATTCAAGGTTGCGAACGGTTAACTGTTGATTATGATGATAAGTACCGTGATAAAGTCATCGAAGACTGGGAGAAATTTTTGAAAAACGTAGGAGTTGTTGATGAACAGAAATAAATATAGGTGAACGAATATGAAAATATTAAGAATTTCGATTTACCAACCACAGGCGCATTACCGAATTCCGTTTACCTATCAGCGACGGCATACTTATCCTATTCCGCCTTATTCAACGATAATCGGATTTTTGTGTAATGCGCTGGGTATTGATGATCAGAAGGCAGAAAATTATCGGCGATTGCAAAGGCTCAAAATGGCAATCGCTGGTAAATTTGCCAGTAAAACCACAGAATTTATCTGGTTCAGAAATCTTTCACTTAAAAAGCATATTGACCGATTCGGATATGCCGAAAATCGGTTTGTCGGCGGACATATCGAACATATCGGACAGCAATCTCCCATGCGGATGGATGTGCTCAATGATGTTTTTCTTAAAATATATCTGGCGTCTGAAGAAGAAGCGTTTTTAGATGAAATTCGAGATTCAATAGCAAATCCCATCCGACGATTAGAAGTACTTCATATTGGCAGAGCTGAAGATTGGATTGTGCTGGAAGAAAAACCAAAATTGTTAGCCGAAGATTCTATTTGTTTCAAACGGCGAGACGCTAATTATGGTTATTTTTTCTGGATTCCGCAAAGGCTTTTCCTGGAAGGTTACGATCAAATTAACGACTCTATTTTTGAAAATGTCGACGGTCTGTTGTATAATCTGACTACATTCTGGGATGTGGCAGACTTTGACACAACTTTTAACAGACATGGTGAACGTAATTTCGAGTTTATGCGAACAAAACTCAATGATGGTTTATTAAGAGGTGAAAAATTTCTTATTGACACTGAATTTAATATGCCAATTTTTTTAGCGGATTTTGAAAAAGAGAGAGAACAAGTATGATCTGGGCAAAAAGCAAAGATAAAAATGACCAAGCGGTCGTCACTTTAAAGCAGCACACGCAAGATGCACTCGAAGTATTCCTTCAATTAAAAGAAAAAATAAAAAATGAGAAGCTCCACCAGCTAATCATTTTTGCCATATCGTTACATGATCTTGGGAAAGTATTACCTGCTTTTCAAATAAAAAGTCTAAAAAACAAAGATTATGAACCGTTTGATTTGTACCACAATGTTCCCCATTCACTTTTTTCGCTATTCTGGATTAATCAGGAAAAATTGCAAGAAGTTATTGCCAATCAGTATTTTGAAAATGCGGAAGATTATCTACATTTTGTCGTATCATCGGTTGCTTATCATCACTGGCGTGAAAACTTCTCTGATTTTCTCCAGCCTAATAATGAGGAAATAATCCAGCTTTGTGAACAGCTTCAAAACGGCAATTTTGCCACCAGTTTGCAAGAAAATTTGATAACCGAAATCAGCCAACTTCATCCAAAACTGCCCCAGGTCATCGAATTGAATAAATCCATTGTGGAAGGTTTGAGAAACGGAATTTCATTTGCCAATTACGTGACGCCACCGTACCAACTTTATTGGCTGCCTCAACGGCTGGATATTGATGATGCTAAGTTAATGGACTGGGTAACGATTGCAGGAACGCTGATTCGATGCGATCACTTCGCTTCATTTTGTGAAAAAGAAAATGTAAAAGAACAAATCGAAATTGTCAATATTGGTTCGGCAGATATTCAAAATAATATCGTACACAGTTTACAGAATAAAGTAAAAGATACAAATCAAATATGGCAATTAAAAGCTACCGAACAAAGCAAAAACAAAAATACAGTTTTAATTGCTCCAACGGGTTTCGGAAAAACCGAATTTTCATTTTTATGGTCTAATGGAGATAAATTCTTTTATACACTACCGCTGCGTTCTGCTGTCAACCAGATTTTCGAACGAGCCAGAAATATCTTCGAAATGAATGAAATACAAAAAGTCGGTTTGCTTCATTCGGACGCTGACGTTTACTTACTTGGTGATGGCGGTGAGACAGCCAACCTGCGATTATATGATCTGGCGAAACAGCTTTCATATCCAGTTATTATATCCACAGGAGATCAATTTTTTCCGTATGCGCTCCGACCACCAGGTTACGAGAAGATTTTTGCTGCGTTTTCTTATTCTCGATTAGTGATTGATGAAGTTCAGGCGTATGATCCCAAAGCAGCAGCGATTGTTGTCAAATTTCTAGAATACGTTGTTCGCATGGGTGGTAAGTTTCTATTAATGACAGCTACCTTGCCTGGATTTATAAAAAATAGAATCGCACAGTTCATTAACGAACAGGGCCTGTCAGACGATCTTTTTGAAAAAAATATTTATGAAGAAGAAAAAAAGACTTTAAATCAGATTAAAAAGCATAGAATCCAACTAATTTTAATTGAAAACAATGACGACGAGCAGAAACTTGATTTCTCCCTGGATGAGCAGATATATCGTATATTGGATCGAGCGGTCGAGCCAAATCGAGTACTGGTTGTCATGAACTCGGTTAAACAAGCAAATTCAGTATATCAAAAACTGGTTGAGAAATGTAAAAATGATATTGTATATAACGATTTACAAAATCATATCTATTTATTGCATTCTCAACTAACTTTGAATGAACGCAGAGACAGAGAATTAAGGCTTTGCGGCGACAAGACAGAAAAGATAAGTGGCGAGTTTGAAAATCCAAAACCGAAAGAGGAAAATCAAGGAAAAATTCTCGTCGCAACTCAAGTTGTGGAAGCATCGTTGGATCTGGATGCGGATGTGTTGTTTACAGAAATTGCCCCGTTGGATTCTCTTGTTCAACGTATGGGACGGGTGTTAAGAAGGTATCGAAAGGAAGATGTAATTCCTGAAATAAAAATGCCCAATGTGAATATTTTTGTTTTTCAAAATGGCATTCAATCAGGTCGAGCAATTTATAATAAAGAATTATTGGGCATCTCATTAACATTATTATCCTTATCTGAATCAGACAGACAAAAAAGCTCACAGGGCATTATCAGTTTACTAAAGGATCTTTGTGCTGAAAAGAAATGGAAAAATTTAGAAATTATAAACATGCAGTCAAAATCAGCTAATAAAACCAAAAAGGGTAAAGATCAAAAAATACAGATTAAATTAATAGGAGAACCTTTTCTAATTTCTGAATATGAAAAATATTGCAGAGTATTTGAATTGTATGAGGCGCTTGAGCCTGATGGGGAGTATTTGAAAAAATTTTACCAAACAATTGAAATATTGGATGCTGGTTATATGTCTGATCGAAAAGCAGATGCCCAGCGGATGTTTCGGGAAATATCCAACGTAAACATTATACCAACAGATCAACGAGATAATTTTTTTAACTCTGTAATTGATTTTATGAGAGACTATGAAAAAGAAAAACGATTGTACAGCTTATTTAAACAACATATTATTTCTAAATACGTCGTATCTGTACCATATTATAAATATCAGAATCAAATAAATTCTTCAGCACTTGTTGAATCATGGCTTTATGCTTATCCTAAATTGGAGCAGCATGAAAAACGATTACAGAATTGGATAAAAGGAATTTATTTTTGTGAGATTGATTCGCAAAACAGCAAAAGTACTTTGAAACCAAAAGATGATTTTGATAGATGGTCGATCTAAAATTGTTTTTTACTGAAAAGACAGTTAACTTCAAATTCGGAAAATTTTGCCTGACAAACAGGGGTGAGTTCATTTACAGAATTTTATTTCATCATATCTTGCCTTGAAAACTGTTAGCATATCTGATTAACTGCATAAGAATGAAAGATAATGCTGAAAAAAAATGAAAGCAAAATGCTGAAATATTATATCGCGTTAGCCAAGTGCAGGAGCTATTCTATAATTGGCATGCCAGATGAATTAATAATATTTTATATGATTCACCTATCTTTATAATCAAAAAAGATGATGGAAGCCGAAATATCTCCCCAATTTACCGGGACTCAAATCAACTACTATTTCGTTTGCCGTCGCAAGCTTTGGCTGTTTAGCCACCGGCTGGAAATGGAGCATACTTCAGATGCGGTTTACATGGGCAAGCTGATCCATGAGGAGAGCTACCACCGGGAGCAGAAAGAGATCGAGATCGATCATCTGAAGCTGGATTTTTTTGATATCCATGATGGAGTCTTGCACGAGGTAAAGAAATCGGATTCGTTTGAACTGGCGCATGAATGGCAGGTGTTGTTCTATCTTTATTTTTTAAAAAGCAAAGGCATCGAAGGCTTTAAAGGAGAGCTCAATTATCCCAAACTGCGAAAATGCGTGGATGTGGTGCTAACGGCAGAAAAGGAGCGGCAATTGGTCCAGATCCTGGGCGAAATCCAGGGCATCATTCGCGCGCCAGCGGTGCCACCAATTCATCCGAAAATGTCGTTTTGCAAAAAATGCAGCTATTTCGAGCTGTGCTGGATTGATTAGACGGTCAGGGAATTGGGGAATAAGGGAATATGGGAATAAGGGTATAAGGGTATAAGGGTATAAGGGAGTGAGGTGGTGTGGATAATAACAATACTATCAACCTAATTACCTAATTACCTAATTACCTATTTGCCCAATCACCTACGAACCAGCTTATCGGGCAGAACCATGAAGCGCAACTATTACATCTTTACGCCAGGGCGGCTACGGCGGCGGCAGAATACGGTCTATTTTGAGCCGCTGGCAGGCGATCCTCATGGGCCGCTACCAGAAACTCCCGACGAGGATTTTGATCTGTTCGACAATTTCGAAGCCGAAACCGATGACCAGGATCGGGTGCAGCGCAAGCCATTGCCCATTGAGGATATCGAAGCGTTTTATTGCTTTGGTGAGGTAACATTCAATAGCAAGTTTCTCAACTTCCTATCCCAGAACAGGATTCCGCTGCATCTGTTTAATTACTATGGTTATTATAGCGGAAGCTATTATCCCAGGGAGTATTTGTTATCGGGGTTTTTGCTGGTGAACCAGGTACAACATTATCTGGATAGCGAGAAACGCTTGAATTTGGCCAAAGAATTTGTCGCCACCGCAATCGATAATTTGAATCGCAATCTCAAATATTATCGCAGTCGTAAGGAAGGCGTGGGCGCCTGGGCCGATACCCTGGAAGGCAATATCGTCGATATGAGCCAGATCCATTCCGTGGCCGAATTGATGGGCTACGAGGGCCACCTGCGCGAGATTTATTACCAGAGCTTTGCCGAGATACTGGGACTGGAGTTCGATAAGCGGGTGCGCCGTCCGCCGAACAACATGGTCAATGCGCTGATCTCGTTTGCCAATTCCATGGTCTACACCACCTGTCTCAGTGAGATCTATCGCACCCAGCTCAATCCCACGATCAGTTTTTTGCATGAGCCGGGCGAGCGTCGCTTTTCGCTCTGCCTGGATCTGGCCGAGGTTTTCAAGCCCCTTCTGGCCGATCGTACCATTTTCAAACTGCTCAATACCAAAATGCTAACGGAGAGCGACTTTGACCAGCAGCTCAATGCCTGCTACCTCAACGAAAATGGCCGAAAAACCTTTGTAAAGTCTTACGATGAACGGCTCAATACCACCATTGAGCATCGTGGACTCAAGCGCCATGTTTCCTATCGCCATTTGATTCGTCTGGAATGCTATAAGCTGGTCAAGCATCTTATTGGCGAAAAACGGTACAAGGGATTCCGGGCATGGTGGTAGTTGGGTAATTGGCCTGTTGGGGGAAAAGAAGGCGGACCGGATGGGGGCCCAGGCCTACCGAAAGAAACACAGGAGGCAAAGCATAGTCGGATAAAGGAGTAATTGGGTAGTTGGTGACTGGGTAATTGGGCAATAAGCCTGGAGAGAGATAAAACGATTTTCCAATAGCTGATATCCGATATCCAGCATCCAACATTGCACATCGAACAGCAAGAACTGCAACGCTTATGTACGTCATCATTGTTTACGACATCGAAGAGCGGCGAGTTAGCAAAGTTTGCCAGTACCTGCGCCGTCATTTAAATTGGGTGCAAAACTCGGTATTCGAGGGCGAGCTGACCCCTGCGCATCTGGAAGAGGTTAAGAGCGGCCTGAAGCGGCTGATCAATAAAGAGAAGGATGCTATTTTGTATTATCTGCTGCGCGATCACTCCGGTTTGAAGCGGGAAGTGATGGGGGTAGATAAAAATTCCACGGATACCTTCATTTAGGCCAATCCGGCTTGCAGATGTGGGGTCTTATGGGCCGATCCTTGGGGACTGGCGCCTCTGTTTGGTTTATTTCGTACGCTGTTTCGGGATTCGCTGAGCGAAAATGCGCGGGAGCAATCCCCAAATTGGGCGAACGATTTCAGGAATTGGGAGCCAAAGCCAGCTTTTTGGCAAGACGGCGGTTGTTGGCAGCTAAAAAGTCGTCTACCCCCGGGGGGTTTTTGCAGAATTGCCACCAGACGACATTTTTACCAAAATTTGCTTGCATAATTGGCTATTTTTTATATATTGTTATGGAGGCTTTTAATCGGACTATTGTAGGATTGAAACCATAATATCTTCTCCTATCTTAATAGTTATTAGACTTTTAATCGGACTATTGTAGGATTGAAACCGCCCCAGCGAAGATGTGAGCATTTCCACGAAGTCCTTTTAATCGGACTATTGTAGGATTGAAACGCAGACGATATAAAAGAAATATTCCCGATCCAGATGACTTTTAATCGGACTATTGTAGGATTGAAACTAAAAAAGAAATTAGCAAACGAGCAAATTCTTGCAACTTTTAATCGGACTATTGTAGGATTGAAACGAGATAAATCCAGTTGAGCCGTTCCCCAACTCCAGCTTTTAATCGGACTATTGTAGGATTGAAACGTAAGTTCTGGTTTCTTTTGTGGGTAGAATTCTACCCCTTTTAATCGGACTATTGTAGGATTGAAACGCGGATACGACTCTAACCCTGGGGTTAGAAGTCACCTTTTAATCGGACTATTGTAGGATTGAAACACAGAAACTGAGGCAGATATTGACGAATTGGAATTAATCTTTTAATCGGACTATTGTAGGATTGAAACTGTAGATGGCAAATTCCAGCCGTGCTCTCATTGAGACTTTTAATCGGACTATTGTAGGATTGAAACAATTTAATTGAAAATTTATCTAAAGAATTAAATAAACTTTTAATCGGACTATTGTAGGATTGAAACCGAGAAAATTATTTATATCGTTGGGATGAAGATGCCGCTTTTAATCGGACTATTGTAGGATTGAAACGAGCAACTGATCTAAATTTGTTACTCAATTTTTCGGCTTTTAATCGGACTATTGTAGGATTGAAACAGAGAAACATCTCCCAATCCTAACTGAAGGCCAAGCTTTTAATCGGACTATTGTAGGATTGAAACACAGATTCGATTCATAAAAGATAAAGATACTGGTGCTTTTAATCGGACTATTGTAGGATTGAAACAAACAAAAGCGATCTAAGTTATACTTTTACTTTCAACTTTTAATCGGACTATTGTAGGATTGAAACTTAATGACTTTCTTAAATCGGTAATGGTTAACGAAGCTTTTAATCGGACTATTGTAGGATTGAAACTGAGGTACGCCGCGATCGCCTCCTTATGCTTCCGACCTTTTAATCGGACTATTGTAGGATTGAAACTCGGTAGTGCCGGACAATTCGGATTTGGCTAAGATTAGCTTTTAATCGGACTATTGTAGGATTGAAACAATACAATCGGTTATAATTCTCTTATAAATCAAGTTCTTTTAATCGGACTATTGTAGGATTGAAACCTGGTGGTGGACAAACGCCCCTTCTGGCAGGCGGTTCCTTTTAATCGGACTATTGTAGGATTGAAACATACCTATACGATTAAGTTTCAACCGGCCAATCAACTTTTAATCGGACTATTGTAGGATTGAAACAGCAACTTAAAGATCAGATGACGGAATTGTATTTTAACTTTTAATCGGACTATTGTAGGATTGAAACATGAATTGCCTTACTTCAGGAACAATCTCCCAATCCTCTTTTAATCGGACTATTGTAGGATTGAAACTAAAGCATTTAATCAAACGGAATAACGACAAGCAACCTTTTAATCGGACTATTGTAGGATTGAAACCTTTATTTCAGAATAGTCCCCTGTGGGACACTGTTTTCTTTTAATCGGACTATTGTAGGATTGAAACAACGATAATTCCATTGTTTTGGGATTAAAAATGAAGCACTTTTAATCGGACTATTGTAGGATTGAAACATACAATAAATTATTATTTTTTGCTGTCAATTTTTATCTTTTAATCGGACTATTGTAGGATTGAAACAACGATTTTTGTTGAGCGAAGAACAAGGAAAAAAGATTCTTTTAATCGGACTATTGTAGGATTGAAACTTAAATTCCATTTTTGTTTTCATTTTCTCCTCTTACTTTTAATCGGACTATTGTAGGATTGAAACGAGATTCATTAAGACAAATCGTGTTTCTTTGAAGGTCTTTTAATCGGACTATTGTAGGATTGAAACGTAGTAAACGGATTAAAGCAGTGTCCGACCGGAGACCTTTTAATCGGACTATTGTAGGATTGAAACATACTCAAATGATTCATTCAATGGTGGCAGCAAAAACCTTTTAATCGGACTATTGTAGGATTGAAACATAATTAAACGGAACTTCGTGACCACTTGAATATAACTTTTAATCGGACTATTGTAGGATTGAAACACAGATTCGATTCATAAAAGATAAAGATACTGGTGACTTTTAATCGGACTATTGTAGGATTGAAACATATTTACTACTTTACCGTTTGGCAGATAAATTTTACTTTTAATCGGACTATTGTAGGATTGAAACCTGAGAACAGAATGACCTTGCTGGCAATAATTAAAGCTTTTAATCGGACTATTGTAGGATTGAAACTCCAAATTAATTTTTTTTCCGTTTTTTTGAAAATTTCTTTTAATCGGACTATTGTAGGATTGAAACTGAATTTTTTGGCGCCAATCAGGACGTGGAGAGCCGACTTTTAATCGGACTATTGTAGGATTGAAACCTGTTTTGGTAACACCAGCAAAGGCGGACTCAAATTCTTTTAATCGGACTATTGTAGGATTGAAACGATAAAAGAAGAAATAGCGCAACGAGAGGCGTTATTACTTTTAATCGGACTATTGTAGGATTGAAACCAGTTTGGAATGGGGGCTCGTAAACGAACCCCCAACTTTTAATCGGACTATTGTAGGATTGAAACGAGCCAGGAAAGAAGCTGTCGGGCGTGAACGACAAAACTTTTAATCGGACTATTGTAGGATTGAAACGGGCAATAAACTTTACGGCGGAATCGGAACTCGAACTTTTAATCGGACTATTGTAGGATTGAAACAAAATTTGCTTATAGTCAGCATCAAATTTTCGCAACTTTTAATCGGACTATTGTAGGATTGAAACAGTTTTTTGTCATATAAATCGTAAAGATTGAAGTTTACTTTTAATCGGACTATTGTAGGATTGAAACTAGAATTCTTTATAATATTCAAATATATTTTTTCCGTCTTTTAATCGGACTATTGTAGGATTGAAACCTTCAACCATATTTTGTCTCATTCCGAAATAGCATTACTTTTAATCGGACTATTGTAGGATTGAAACAAGACAATGTACTAAACATATGTGGGGCTATATGCCCCTTTTAATCGGACTATTGTAGGATTGAAACAAAAATGTAATTGGTTCTATTATTCTAACAGAATCCTTTTAATCGGACTATTGTAGGATTGAAACAGACTTTGGAAAGTGAAGCCCAAATCATCATCCACTTCTTTTAATCGGACTATTGTAGGATTGAAACAATCATTTGGCAAAAAAAGTACTCACCGCAGAATGACTTTTAATCGGACTATTGTAGGATTGAAACCTGTTCGCATTCCACAAAAAAAGGTTACTCCGTTTTTCTTTTAATCGGACTATTGTAGGATTGAAACCATCATTAATTGAAAGGCTGCCGGAATTATTAATAAACTTTTAATCGGACTATTGTAGGATTGAAACATTCTTTATCAGGACTCGGAAAACCTGCTAATTTTGCTTTTAATCGGACTATTGTAGGATTGAAACAAAATTGAAGGCGGCAAATTTTATCTGGATTGCTGGCACTTTTAATCGGACTATTGTAGGATTGAAACACTGAATTAATGCGGCAATATTGGGAAGATCGACTCGGCTTTTAATCGGACTATTGTAGGATTGAAACATGAGTGATCTTCTGATTCGCAAAGCATTGTTGGAACTTTTAATCGGACTATTGTAGGATTGAAACATTTATCAAGTTTTTTCTGGCAAATGGAAAAATATTAACTTTTAATCGGACTATTGTAGGATTGAAACTTACAACAGAAATTCCCAAAGATAAAGGATCAAACCCCTTTTAATCGGACTATTGTAGGATTGAAACTTATTAAATCAATATTATTATACAGGATTAGAAGGACTTTTAATCGGACTATTGTAGGATTGAAACTAATAATATAATAGAAAAATACATCAGGCCGCTTATTCTTTTAATCGGACTATTGTAGGATTGAAACGAATTATTAATAAATTTGGTTGATATTCTAGGGACCTTTTAATCGGACTATTGTAGGATTGAAACAGGCTTTGAAATGAAAAGCCTGTGTCATCATCAATTTCTTTTAATCGGACTATTGTAGGATTGAAACATAAGAATGGCAAAGGCAAAATTGATTACAATGAACTTTTAATCGGACTATTGTAGGATTGAAACACAAGAATTTATAAATTTGTTGCTATGGTTGTTGGGCTTTTAATCGGACTATTGTAGGATTGAAACGGGTTTCTTCTTTCAGGTTGAGAATGCGGAAGTCCTTCTTTTAATCGGACTATTGTAGGATTGAAACTTCCTTGCAACATATAAAAGGTTGCAACCAGCCAGTCTTTTAATCGGACTATTGTAGGATTGAAACAGGAATCAGAAAAGAAAGCGATTGAGAATCGTGCTAACTTTTAATCGGACTATTGTAGGATTGAAACCCGGTGATGTCGCGCCAGAGGATGACGACGGTACGGCTTTTAATCGGACTATTGTAGGATTGAAACATATTTCAGAGAATACAAGCCTTCATTGGTTTGAACGCTTTTAATCGGACTATTGTAGGATTGAAACGAAGAAGTGGCAATCATAAAAAATACGATTGCCAAACTTTTAATCGGACTATTGTAGGATTGAAACGCGTTTATAATATTTCCTTGTATTAGTGAATTTGAATCTTTTAATCGGACTATTGTAGGATTGAAACATTGTTTGAGATTGCCGAACGAAACCAATTTGAACTCTTTTAATCGGACTATTGTAGGATTGAAACTGATTCTAAGAAAACAATAAAAACCTTGAAACATGCTTTTAATCGGACTATTGTAGGATTGAAACCTATATATATTACTGAAGCTTCTCCGCAAATTGTGACTTTTAATCGGACTATTGTAGGATTGAAACAAAATTTTTTGACTTTTTTAAAGGGCTTTTTAGGTTCTTTTAATCGGACTATTGTAGGATTGAAACTATGGATTGGGCGAACGGGAGGATAATAATATGCGACTTTTAATCGGACTATTGTAGGATTGAAACATCGGATTGGCGTTGACAGCGGCCACGTTAGCGATCTTTTAATCGGACTATTGTAGGATTGAAACGACGGAGAATTTATCATTGTTTGCGATTCTAATAATACTTTTAATCGGACTATTGTAGGATTGAAACAAATAAAGGATAACCGTATGGATTACCAAGTCTGTAACTTTTAATCGGACTATTGTAGGATTGAAACTAGATTCAAATTCAAATCTTTTGCTTGCAAAAATTCTTTTAATCGGACTATTGTAGGATTGAAACATCCTTTTACTTGTTTTGTCTTGGCCACCTGCTCAACTTTTAATCGGACTATTGTAGGATTGAAACTCATAAAAATTTATCTCAAATCCAAAATAATTTACCCTTTTAATCGGACTATTGTAGGATTGAAACTTATTATTGTTGCTTTATGGTTTTTATAGAGTAACTCTTTTAATCGGACTATTGTAGGATTGAAACTCTGGAATAACTTTCTTGTAGCGTGACAGGAGTTACTTTTAATCGGACTATTGTAGGATTGAAACAACTATGTTAAATATTTTTTCATAATCTCTTAAATTCTTTTAATCGGACTATTGTAGGATTGAAACGGATAAACTACCAGGATAGTTAGGGCGCCAGGATAGACTTTTAATCGGACTATTGTAGGATTGAAACTTTACATTAATGCAAAAGCTCCCATCCCGATGCTTACTTTTAATCGGACTATTGTAGGATTGAAACGTATCAGTTATTCCTTTGGCAATCGTATTTTTTATCCTTTTAATCGGACTATTGTAGGATTGAAACATCCCCTGCCTGATTAACTCTCCTCCGGGCACAAAGCTTTTAATCGGACTATTGTAGGATTGAAACTAATTTATCCCATACTTTGTACAAATAGTTATAACCTCTTTTAATCGGACTATTGTAGGATTGAAACTAATTAAGCTCATCAAGTTTTTTAACAGCAATTTTCACTTTTAATCGGACTATTGTAGGATTGAAACATGAAAAAGTAACGAGTCCGATGGTGCTATCATTTAGCCGAAACCGGTTTAATCCTCTGCGCAAATTATCATGGGATAACAAACAGCCCGCACTTTGGGGGGGGGGGGGGGGGGGCGGGGGG
>CAZYNP010000058.1:0-18247 GCA_964647995.1 uncultured Cytophagia bacterium | reverse complement strand
TGGGAAAACAAACACGCCCCACATTCCCCCCCCCCCCCCCCGTACCCATGCCCTCGGCAGTGTTCCCGGCCGGCCTGGCCAAAACCTATTTCTTGGTTGGCCGATGAAGGTAGGTGGTAAGCATTCAGCAGGAATCGATGTTTCCGCGATCGCACCGCAGTAACGCCGGCACCCGATATGGCAGAAAACGCTCTCTGCCGCGGATTGGGCTGTATGCCGAGGGAAAATTTCAGGAATGGCGCAATGATCCGGCTGGCGGTCGATTTTTTTCCCACTATCTTTGTCCCTGGTTACCTCGCTTCAGGCCGAACCATAACCGTTAATCACGGGGTGGCCGGCGCTTTCAGAAAAGATAATTGATTTCGCATGCCATCCATTCATCCGCCACCGGCCAAGCAATCTGCACGATTGAATAAACAATTCACCACTGAATCGAAGCAGCGACCCGGCTTTGAGACCGGTCGCTAATTGGGTCATCGCAATTCTGCTGCTTGCCGTGGCCCCAAAGGTGGCTATGGGTGGATGAAATCTTTCGGATTTCTCGGCTACCCATTCCGGCAACTACTGGCCAAACTGTCAGGTGCGAATTCCCATTGGGGACAACCGTGAATTGCGATACCATTAATCTTCATTATGCTCTCCGGGAAAACGCGATCCCCAATGGCAATTGGGCCACAGGGCATTCCGCAGTGAATGGCAATACGAACTCGGTGCAATGGGCACTGCTTTCAGTCTCGTGGGGCGGGTCCGACAGGGATGTGAGCGTGGGCAAATGTACCCGGCGGGGGCGCTGCCCGGGCTACGTCGGCAGGGCGGCCAGCAGCAATAAAAAAAGGGATCGTTACGATAATCCGAACGATCCCTTCGAGTTTGTCAGGGATGTCATTGTTTAATTGATGGGAGTTGCTTATTTCAAAACCACTAATTTCTGCACGGTGGAAAATTCACCGGCAATCATCTTGTAGTAATACGTGCCCGAGGGCAGACGTTGCGCGTCCAGGGTCAGGTGATGGGTACCGGCTTCATAGACGTCGTTGGTAAGTGTCAGTACCTGCTGACCGGTAAGATCGAAGACCGCGATCTGGACCCGGGCTTTTTCCGGGATGGAAAATGAGATCATGGTTTTCGAATTGAACGGATTGGGAAAATTTTGCTCGAGTCGGTAGGCTGCTGGCGCATGCAAGGTAATTTCGACGATGCCCGAATATTCGAAGGTGCCATCGAGATCGATCATTTTCAAACGGTAGTAAGTGGTTCCCGAGCCGACCTTTTGATCCAGAAATTCATAGCTGGTGGCAGAGGTGGTAGTGCCTCGGCCAGCGACGAAGCCGATGGGTTGAAATTGCTGCTGGTTATTGCTCTTCTCTATCTGAAAGCCGAAGGAGTTGCTTTCCGATTCGGTTGTCCAGGTCAATCGCACGCCGCCATTTTTTTCGCTGGCCTGAAAAGAGGACAATTCCACCGGCACAGGGTCCTGACCACAGATACCGTCCCACAAGATGTCTTCGCAATTCATGCTATCCAGGTTATCTCCCAGCGTTTGCATGGCAGTGCCACTGGTGATGCCGGGGTTATTGCGCAAATCCAGGCTGGTCAGGCTGTCCCAATCGTACATCATTGGGAGGTCGTCATTGTCCAATTGATTGCCATCCAATCTGACGCTGATCAAATTCACCAGCCCGGCAATGCCAGCAATGTCCGAAATCTGGTTGTTGCCGAGGTTAAGGGTGGATAAATTGATCAGGTTTTGCAGCGGGGTGACATCGCTTACCTGATTGTCGTTGCATCCCAGCGCCGCCAGGTTCGTGAGATTTTGTAGCGGCGATAGGTCGGCGATCTGATTTCCGCTTATTGCCAGGGATTGCAAATTGGTCAGGTTCTGAAGCGGGCTGATGTCATTGATGAGATTGTCGGGCATATAGATATCGACCAGGTTGACCAGGTTGCTCAAGGCAGAAATGTCCTGGATCTGGTTGCCATGAAGGTATAACGTGGTAATGCTGGTAAGGTTGTGGAGTGCGCTGATGTCGCTAATCAGATTGTTGCCCATGATCAAGCAGTCCAATTGGAAATGATTTTGCAACGGCGAAATATCGGCAACCTGGTTGTTATTCATGCTCAAATTGATTAAGCCGTAGGCATTTTGCAGGGCCGCAATGCTGGATATGGCATTATTGGAAAGACCGACATAGGCTAAATGGGTCATGTTGCTAAGCGGTGTGATATCGCTGATGAGATAGTTTGTATCCAGATAAAGCTGCACCAATAAGCAGCAATTTTGTATAGGTGTTAGGTCGCTGATCTGATTTTGGCGCAAGAAAAGCGTGTTCAGGTTGATGGCGTACTCCAACCCGGTCAGGTCGGTAATTCCCTTATCATTCGCCACCAGCATGGTGAGCGAGGCCATGTCGGCTTCGGTGATCTCACCGGTGGGCTTGCCCAGGGCATCTCGCACCGCCTGCTCGAGATTGGGATCGTTGAACACCACGGCAGCAGTGCCCTGCACCGTCAAGGCCAGATTGCGATCGATGGCACTTTTGACATTTGCGAAGTTCTGAAATAGCGCTTGCTCAAGGTAATCCGCTCGTTCATAAATGCGTTGACGATGGTTGGGGTTGAGCTTGCGGGATGATTGATGATCAACCGATTGCGACTGTGCGGACGCGGCGATCGCCAGAACCAAAAATAGCACAATCAGCGGACGAATGTTGCATAATTTCATTTTGTTGCCCTCCTCGATTTAGCGGTGGCTGCTATGGGTAAATTTTGAAAACCCCGATGGATTATGGGGACTGAAATTCGATATGGCTTCCAATCGAACCAATTGCATCCTTATTTACTTTCAGTATTTGCTGTTTGCGGAAAAAGAAAACTGCGCGCGAGGAAACAATTGGGGGTGTTGCCTGACGGTACTGGCGGGCCTGAAGTTGAATCGTATGAACGGAGCTGGGTAGTGGGATGGCATCGGAAGCAATTGGGCCGCAACACCGAGAATGGTCGCCCAATTGGTGTGGGGTCTGGCGGCTTTGGCTATCAGGCCTTGTTGCCGGTCAGATAGACCTTATTAACCTTAGCACACCATTTCATAATTTGTGGTAGAGTTATTAAAAGCTTTACAGCTTAATCCGATTCGGCTGAAATATTCAAAGCGAGAAGGAATTAAATTCACCATTACCAAAGTTCGGTTTAATGGACCAACTCCATTAGACCTTATTAACCTTAGTAGCATAAGATGATCCACCGATGCGAAATCTTATTCGCTTATTTTCTTTTTTTAAGGAATATTCCTGAGAAAGCGATAAGGTTCGGGCGATCCCGGGTCGACCTTGCTATTAAGGTTAATAAGATTTTCAGCCAGGGGAATGGATCAAATGCTATGGCCCCTGTTGAATCTGGTACATCATTTCATAATTTCATGCGGGAGCATTTAAGGGTTACCACGCCAACTCCACCCCACGAAGTAGAAAGAGTCAAAGCCAGCAGGAATTGATCCTGCTAAGCGGGATGTTATTTTTAATGTCCGGCGGATTAACACCTAATAACATCTAAAAATCCTTGAAATTAGAAACCTTATTACCCTATTAAAAACCAATCTTGTCCGAAACAGGATTTCTCATCGAGCCTTTGGGACAGCAAACCATAATCTGCGAACTGGCCACTGGCGTCCACCGGAGATGAAGCCGGCCACAAAGGCACAACGATACGAAGCCTCGGCGACCCATTATCTTATGAAACGAAAGTATGCCCAAAGCATTCGCTGACCATTGGGTGCTTTTTAGTCATACTTTTTAAAATGCAATGTGCTTTCTTTGTGTCTTCGAGTCTTCGTAGCATTACTGATGCTTAAGTTGACGCCAGCAGACTACCCCCGAGGCTTTTGGGAGCAGATTTATGGAATGAAACCGAGTGTGACATGATGCAGTACAATAACGGCAAATCTAATAATAAAAAACAAACGAAAAACATGAAACGAACCATTATCGAAGAAGCTGTGCTGCTGTTAGGGGTAACGAAGTGGCTGGTGCTGGCCTCCGGCACGGGCGCGCTGGTGGGGCTGGCAGCAACGGCGTTTCTGTATCTGCTGGAATGGTCGTCCGGAGCGGCAGGTCGCTTTGAGTACAGGATTTGGCTATTGCCAGTGGCGTTATTTGCCAGTTCGTTACTAACCCGGTATCTGGCACCGGATGCAGAGGGGCATGGCACGGAAAAGGTGATCGATGCGATTCATCACCGGGACAGCGAGATCCCGCTGGCAGTGGTGCCGGTGAAACTCCTGGCGACGATCGTGACGCTGGCGATTGGTGGGTCTGCCGGCAAAGAGGGCCCCTGTGCGCAAATCGGTGCCGGCGTTTCGTCGGCTTTTGCCCGTCTGCTGCGGCTCGATGCGCAGGATCGAAAAAAGCTGGTGATCTGCGGGATCAGTGCCGGCTTTGCCACGGTGTTCGGCACCCCTATCGCCGGAGCCATTTTCGGGGTGGAAGTGTTGATTGTGGGCACGTTGCTATACGATGTTCTATTGCCATCATTTATTGCGGGGGTTACGGCTTATCAGGTGTCATCGTTTTTTGGAGTGCCCTACCTTCACGCGAAAAGTATTACCATCGTGAGCATCTACGAGCCGACGTTGCTGAAGGTGGTTATTGCCGGAGCGATCTTTGGCATCATCTCGGTGCTGTTGATCCTGAGCTTTGGTCTGGGAAAAAAATTGGCCAGCCATGTTCGGGTTTGGCCACCGGCCCGCGCCATTTTTGGTGGAGGGCTTCTTGTGGTTCTGGCGCTGATTTTTGGCGATCAGTATCTTGGCCTGGGGCTGCGCAGCATCCGCGACGCGCTGGATGGTGGGCCAGTGGATCTGGGTGCTCCGTTGTTGAAAATTCTTTTCACCAGTCTAACGCTCAATTTCGGTGGCAGCGGTGGCGTTGTTACGCCGATATTTTTCATCGGCAGCACGGCTGGCGCGGCTCTGGCGCCGCTGCTGGAACTGAGCCCGGCTTTGCTTTCAGCTATCGGTTTGGTGAGTGTGCTGGCCGGTGCCGCCAATACGCCAATTGCGGCCAGTATCATGGCAGTGGAGATGTTTGGCCCGTCCATCGGTCCCTATGCCGCGGCGGCCTGTATCGTTAGCTATCTGGTGACCGGTCATCGGAGTATTTATCCTTCACAAATTCTGGCAATCAAGAAGTCGGCATCGCTGGAGGTGCAATTGGGCAAAGCGATCCATGTGGTTCGGCCTTCGTTTCGAGAACGAGAGAAAACCCTGGCGTCGCTGCTGCTGCAGTTCTGGCGATTTATCAGTGGTGCCCAAGATTAGCCACCCCAATGGAATCTGCCAATTGCAGCGATGGAGGACAGCCATGATGGAGCAGCGATCCGCTTCGACCATCGTCGCCTTTCATCGTTTGCCTCGGTTAGCAAGTCAGCATGGGAGCGCCAGGTTGCCAGAACCGATGCCGCATCTTATTAATCATTTTTGGTTAGTTGGTTGTGACCGGCTATTCTCGAAACTGCTCCTGAAACGTCGGTTGCTCGCCGGCCATTTTCAAGAAAATATCCAGCGGCACGAGTTCGAACTTTGGCCCCAGGCGGCTGATAATGGACTTCACCCGCTGGACGGTACTGGTCTGCCGCACATGCATCAGCAGAAAATACGGCCGAATCGGGTTGAGCTGGGTTAACTCTTCCAGGTCGGCAGCGACCTGTTCCTCGCTTGCCTCTGGCGCCAGGTAATAATCATACGAGATCAGGGGGCGTTTATTTTTGACCGCAAAGGTGTGTGATTGAACATAGCCATTGACAAAGCCGATGGCATCGGGCATGCCGCGATAGAATGCATCCACCACCTCACGAGTGAGATCGGAGTTGCCCTCCACCATGACGCCTTCGGAATAGTCCATGATTTCGAAAACGTTGAGATCCAGTTTTTTCATCAAACCATACGCCAGGTCGACCATTTTGGGGAGGTGCTGAGCCGGCACGGCTTTGGGATAGACATAGCCCGGCCCACCCAGGCAGCCGATGAAGTAGTCGTTCGGCGTGGCTTGAGAATAGAAATATTCCAGCATCACCGGCGCCAGCCAGGAGTAGTTCATGGATACTTCCCAGGCATAGGGAATTTCGCCCCGGCCGGGTTGGTTCCACGCGCCAAGGCCAATGCCATCCGTCTGGATGCAGGTGATATAGACTTTTTTCCCGGGCCGATAGGTTTTGGTCGGCAGGAGATGGTGATTGTTTTTGAAGGCAAAGTCCGGCGTCGCCGGCACCTGGGAGCTGAAGCTCATGTTGGGCAGGCTATGCAATCCTTCCACGCGTAGTGCGTAGCTGGAAGTTAACCGCACCCACTCCTCTTCCAGGTCTTTTTTGTAGGAATGCCAGCCAAACGCAAACCCGAAGGGCTTCATCTCCGAAAGCAGTTCATTGGTTAGCTGGAATTCGTCGGGAATGGATTGGTTGGCGCAGAGATCGTTAAAGAACATTTTTTTATGAATGCCCCAATCGGCCACGCCGGGCTTCATGATGTTGCCATGTTCGCCGCCCAGCCAGACAATGTATTCCTTATTGCAGCGATCCCAGTACTGTTTTTTCGCCCAGGAGTAAATTTCAAAATCCGACTGCCCGGCGAATTGTCCCCGAAAATCGGCGACCGGTTTCAATTCGAATTTTTCCACCAGCGGAATGAGTTCCTCGCTCACCACAGCCGCCTGTTCCAATCCAGCCACGGTAAAGGCAACGATCAGGGAGGTGCGCACGGCTTTGTCCCAGACCACGTAGCCTTTCACCCGATCCCGAAATACGGTCAAAACCTGTTCCGGCGTGCGCAGCTCTTTGAAGGAAAAATAGCGTTCGTTTTGCAGAAACTCGAATAGGCCGGGCGTGTAGCGGAAGTCCCATTTTTCCGGATAGATGAAATACAGGTTGGGCCCCGTGCTATTGGCCAATCCCTGCATCGAGATGAGCAAGGCCTGCTGCGGAAGTTTGCCATCCATCGCCCAATCATCCTCCAGCCGCATGAAATAGGCCTGTCGGCTGCCGGCTCGCTTGAGGGTGTAGCAGAGTCCATTGTCCTTTTGTCGTGACGCCCGGGTGACCTGGTAAGTGAGAATCTGATGCGGCACCGAAAGGGTGTAGGTGTGCGTGGCCCTGATTTCGCTTTGGCCCTGGGAACAGCCGATGGGCAGCCGTTCGTGAATGGTCAATACCGTGCCGTCGACATTCCAGGTGGCGGACAGCTCTCGTTGGGCGTTAGGAAGATTCCGCACTCCCAGGAACACACTGGTGGGCGCCACCTGATGCTGGAGGGGCAGTCGCATGTTCCTGCCATCGGTGATCAACCGAACGGTATCGGAAAATGCATCTCGCAGCCGGGTGCCCCATTTCTGGATCACAGTCACTTCATCAGCGCTGACCTGAAAATTGATGAGCAGGCTTCGGTAGAGAGGAATGACCGTGCTCTTTTGTGGCACCAATTCCCAGGCGCCATTGAAATCTTTGTGTCCGATACCCAGAAGAAGAGTGGGAATTAACCAGAGAAAGATAGATAGGGTGGTACGCTTGGTCATCAAATCGCTCCTCTAAAAAAAATGAAAGACTGTTAAACCTATTGTGATGTCTGCTCATTAGGATGAGCCAGATAGTAGGCCCAATGTGCCGATCCAATTATTTTATGCAACGAAGCCATGCAGCCGTCGGCCGGATGGTGGCAGTTTCGGGAGGCATTTGCTTCCCTTGCCCATGGATCATGGGCTTGAGGCCCGCCTCATTTTGGGCAGCAGACGGCCATGATATCAAATTTTCCCGGTCTTTTTTGAGCAGCTATTGGGATATTTGCCAGTGATTTATGCCGTTGCATTGCTTTGACGAAAGCGGAGCATTGGTCGTCTGCCTTCCTCAATTTTCTTTATGATTAACTCTTCAAATCTGACAGTCACAGCCAAATTAGAGGATTTCAATTTACAATATTTTTGGTGAATTGGCAATAGTAATTTTTCAATAGTTGTGAAACGGGTTTTCGCGGCAGCAACGACAGGGCCATCATTGATCGCCGCATGAATTCTATTGTTCGTCCATTCTTGTCCAAAATAAGATTTTTCGTTCAATATTTTGGAATCCCGGCACCATCAGAGCTTAAAAATGCCGCCGGCGATCGCTCACACCCCGGAGTATCGTCCAGAAATCATTATTGCCTTTTCTGCCAGAGCAGTCGCCGTCGATGGGGAAGCGATCGCCGTGGATTCGCTCGCCCGGAAATTGCATCGGTTTCGCTTCGATCAAAATTCAGTTATTACGTTGAAGCCAGCTCCAAACACTGACTTTAATACCTGGATGAATATTCAAATGCAGCTCCAATCGGTTCCGGTTCAACGCCTGAAATATGTGAATGCTGCCACCGGCAAAGCCGTCATCACGCCGCAATATGAATTGGCCAGAGAACATCGTCTGGTGATTCCGGAGTTGAATCCCAAAATGATCAATGGCAAGGTCGGCTATTCGAACCGAAGGTTTCGTATGGTCATCCCGCCACGGTATGACGAGGCCGGGCTTTTTCAAGAGAATCTGGCCCATGTGAAAATTGGTAAGAAGTGGGGATTTATCGATACCAGTAGCCCCGAGGTGATCGAACCGCAATTCGATCTGGTTCGACCATTTTATGAAGGATTGGCCGCGGTTCTGGTAGGAACAAAATGGGGCTTCATAAATCGGACGGGTCAGATGGTTATCGGGCCAACTTTTGAGTCGGCCAATCGATTCGCTGCGGGACTGGCCCTGGTCACATTGAACCGTAAACGTGGTTTTATTGATCGCAGTGGCGCATTCGCAATTCCGCCGATTTTTGACCGGGCGTACGAATTCACTGAGGGGCTGGCGGCTGTTAGTCAGGGTGGAAAATAAATGGGGATTTATCAATCAGCAGGGCGAGTTTGTCATTCCGCTGCAGTTCGAACTGGCCGATCGCTTCCGCGATGGCCTGGCATTGGTCAAAATCAACGGGAAATTTGGCTATATCGATGGAGCCAGGAAATTTATCATCCAACCGCACTATGAGCATGCGGAGAGCTTTTCCGAGGGACTGGCCGCGGCGCGGGTCAATGGGAAATACGGTTATATTGATGCGACCGAACAGATGGTGATTGCGCCACAGTTTGATTTTGCCGGGGATTTCATGGCCGGCCTGGCGTATATGATTATCTTTGAAAAGCCGGAGTTGAAAACAAAGGGCCAGGGATTTGAGATTGATAAAGCGGGCAACATCATTGGCCCACGATAAAATTCTCCCCATTCTTCCGGAGGGGTGAAACCTTCGGAAGGATCCTTTTCCGCCAAAGAATTTCATCGCTTTTCACGCCTCACCACCATAACGCTTCCGCTTCAAAAAAGAAATATCCAAAAATCTTACCAGCTTGTCAGAAAAGCCTTGAATCTTTCGGAAAAATTTCTTATTAAAGAACATATAGAACCGAAACCAATGAACCCACAAGGAGAAACTGAATGATGAAACAGATCGTGCTTGTTATGTTCGCGTCAGGAATTCTGCTCTGGTCGTGTTCGAAAACGACTCACAATCCGTTTTTCACCGAATGGAAAACGCCGTATGCAACGCCACCGTTCGATCAGATCAAAGAGCATCACTACCTGCCGGCTTTTGAAGAAGGCATGAAACAGCAGCAACAAGAGATCGAAGCGATTGTAGCGAATTCTGCTCCCCCTACATTTGATAATACCGTCGTAGCGCTCGACAATAGTGGCGCATTGCTCACCAGGGTCAGCAACGTATTTTTCAATATGACCTCAGCCAATACCAATGACAGTTTGCAAAACATTGCCAAACGATTAGCACCGATGCTGTCAAAGCATCAGGACGATATTCTCTTGAATGAAAAGCTATTTCAGAAAATCAAAGCGCTGTACCAGCAAAAAGATCAGCTCGACCTCAATACCGAGCAAACCATGCTGCTAACGAAATATTACCGGGATTTTGTGCGCGGCGGCGCTGATCTGAATGAGGAACAAAAAGCACAGTTGCGCCAGATCAACGAGGAGCTTTCGGTGCTGTCGCTACAATTCGGCGACAATGTACTGAAGGAGGACAACAACTTCGAGCTGGTCATCGATCAGGAAGTCGATCTGGTCGGATTGCCCGACAATGTGAAAACTGCGGCGGCCGAAGCGGCCAAGGAGCGCGGCAAAGAGGGAAAATGGGTTTTCACGCTGCACAAGCCCAGCCTGATTCCGTTCCTGCAATATTCGGAAAAAAGAGAACTGCGGGAGAAGATGTTCAAGGCGTATATCAATCGTGGCGACAACAACAATGAATTCGATAACAAAAAAATCCTGGCCAGGATTGCGGCGTTACGTGCGAAAAAAGCGCATTTGCTGGGCTACCAGACTCACGCCGATCTGGTACTGGAAGAAAATATGGCGAAGACACCGGAGGCAGTTTATAATTTACTGAATCAGCTCTGGACGCCAGCTCTGGCCATGGCCAGGAAGGAGGCGAATGAATTGCAGGCCATGATTTTGGCCGAAGGGGATAGCTTTAAGTTGGCGCCGTGGGATTGGTGGTTCTATGCCGAAAAAGTGAAGAAAGCGAAATACGATCTCGATGAGGAGATGCTGCGGCCCTATTTCAAACTGGAAAATGTGATCGATGGGGTGTTCATGGTGGCCAATCGGCTGTATGGCATTACTTTCAAAGAGCGCAAGGACATACCCATCTATCATCCGGATGTGAAGGTGTTTGAGGTCAAGGAAGCCGATGGCTCACATGTAGCGATTTTATTCGTGGACTATTTCCCTCGGGCCAGCAAGCGAGGTGGCGCCTGGATGAGCGAATATCGGCAGCAATTCAAACTGGATGGCCGGATGATTACGCCGGTGATTTGCAATGTCGGCAACTTTTCCAAACCAACGGCAGACAAGCCATCGCTGCTGAGTTTCGAAGAGGTGTCCACCCTGTTCCATGAATTTGGTCATGCCCTGCACGGATTGCTGTCCAATTGCACCTACCAGCGGCTGGCGGGTACCAATGTGGCCAGGGATTTCGTGGAGTTGCCCTCGCAAATTATGGAGAATTGGGCCTCCGAGCCGGCCGTGCTGAAAATGTACGCGAAACACTTCGAGACCGGCGAGGCGATACCGGACGAGTTGATCGAGAAAATCAAAAATTCCAGCAAATTCAACCAGGGATTTGCCACGGTGGAATATCTGGCCGCTGCGTTTTTGGATATGGATTGGCACACGCTGACCGATACAGTGGAGGTCGATCCGATCGCATTTGAGACTCAGTCGCTGAATAGAATCGGCCTGATTCCGGAAATTGTAGTGCGGTACCGCAGCCCTTATTTCCGACATATTTTTGCCGGCGGCTATTCGGCAGGATATTACAGCTATATCTGGGCCGAGGTGCTGGATGCCGATGCATTCCAGGCGTTCAAGGAGACCGATATATTTGATCAGGAGCGAGCGAAAGCATTTCGGGAAAACATTCTCGCCAGGGGCGGCACCGAGGATCCCATGGTGTTGTACCGGCGCTTCCGCGGGGCTGAACCTACGATCGATGCCTTGTTGGAGAAACGGGGCTTAAAGTAGCCATGAAATGTCGTTGCGACCGAAGCGAAGCAATCATTGAGAGATTGCTTCGTTTCGGTCTGCTGGATAATCTGCGAACTGAAATCGGGGTTCGCTCAACAAACGACGAATTGCAGGAAGCAGACATTTCTTGAAGTTACCAATTGTTAGAACCAGTTCATCACAACTGAACACGGACATGGAACATGCAAAAGATGCTCGCCAAAATATCCAGCCGCACCTGGGACAACCTGGGCGTGGCGATTGGGCTATTCGCCTGTTTAACCATCGGCAACCAGATCCTCCATGAATGGTTCAGCGATGAGCCCAGCACGGTTTCGTACGGTTTTATCGGGGGATTCTTTTTTGTCTATCTTTTCTGGTTCTTTTACGGCCTGCGCTTTGGTCGAGTGGGCATCTGGCTGCCCAATGCCGTAGCCGCCACACTGCAAATCATTTTTGGACTGGCGATTTATTTGAAATAGCTTGCTAAAGCGCGAGAATGAAAATCCGCCTCATGCGCCTGGAAAAATGAAAATGTTCATCCATCATTATCATCGAGGAATTTAGCTGCCAGCGAAAATACAGACATCAGGCAGTTATGAAGCGCTAACGATCGGATGCGCCAGTTTTGATTCTCTCCAGCGGCGCCACCATGGGGCAGTGATCCACCAGCATCACCCGAGGCCTGGCCCAGCGCACGGCATTGGTGATGACCCTCTGAATGGCTGGATGATGATAGATCGGATAGGTTTCGTGTCCCGGGCTGAAGTAGAAAATTCGGCCCTGGCCGCGCTCCCAGCAACAGCCGCTGCGAAACACCTCGCCGCCTTCAAACCATGAAATAAAAATTACCCGCTCGGGCTCCGGAATATCGAATCGCTCGCCATACATCTCGGAATGAGGCAATTCGATATAGTCTCCAATTCCAGCGGTGATCGGATGGCCAGGTTCGATGTTCCACAGGCGTTCTTTTTCACCGGCCTCGCGCCAGCGCAAGGAACAGTTGGTACCCATCAGGGCTTTGAAAATCTTTGAATAGTGGGCCGAGTGAAGCACGATCAAGCCCATGCCCTCCAGCACCTTTTTCTGCACCCGCGCCACCACTGCATCACTGACCTGCTGATGGGCTTTGTGCCCCCACCAGATCAGTACATCGGTCTGGTTCAAAATTGCTTCGGTCAAGCCATGCTCGGGTTGGTCCAGCGTCGCGGATTTTATCGTCAGATCTGGATTAACCGATAAGAATTGGGCTATGGTTTGATGGATGCCCTGGGGATAGATCTGGCGGACCTTCTCGTCCTGGCGTTCGTGGAGGAATTCGTTCCAGATGGTGACTTTAATAGGGTCGGACATAAAACTTCCTGTCATTTGATACCAGTCAGCCCTTCCCAACTGCGGAAGGGCGGATTTGAAATTGAAAGATGACCGCAAGCGACTCGGCGGCTCTCGATGGAATGAAAACCATCACTATTTTGTTCCGCGTGGAAGAACAATTGTTGTCCCTATTGCAAAGATTTTTTAATATCCCAAATCCTAAAACACAAATCCCAAATAAATTTCGATCATCAAAGTTCAATATTCAATGTCAAAATCTGTATCAGTTTTGCCATCCGAGGGAAAATCGCTTTATTCCGATGATCATCAAATTATGGGCTAAGTACACCATTTCATAATTTCTGGTAGAATTATTAAAAGCTTTACCGCTTAATTCCATTCTGCTGAAATATTCAAAGCGAGAAGGAATTAAATTCACCATTACCAAAGCTCGGTTTAATGGACAAAATCCATTAGACTTTATTAACCTTAGTAGATTATGATGATCCACTGATGCTAAACCTTATTCGCTTATTTTCTTTTAAGGAATATTCCTGATAAGGTAATAAGGTTCGGGCGGTCCTGGGTCGAGCTGGTTACTAAGGTTAATCAGTTTTTTTTTTCAGCCAGGGGAATGGATCAAATCCGATGGACCCTGTCGAATTTGGTACACCATTTCATAATTTCATGCGAGAGCAGTTTAGGATTACCACGCTAACTCCATTCCACGGAGCAGAAATAGTCAAAGCCAGCAGGAATTGATCCTGCTGAGCGGGATGTTATTTTTAATAGCCGAACGTTTTCAAACCCTTCACGGATTTTTGAATTCTGAGACCATTCACTCCGCCAAAAGGCAGATCGCCCACTGCCGATTCCGATGCCCAAATAATTTTTTTAAAATCCCAAATCCTAAAACACAAATTTCAAATAAATTCCAAGCAGCAAAATCCAAAATTCAATATCAACATCCGTGGGCAGTCGATTCGGATGATTTCTGTACTCAGAAAATCTTTGCGCATCCTGCACCCTGAAAGCTGGACTCCTCCTCGCCGGCAGAGTCCAACTGTTTTCGAGTTCCCAGTTGGCGCTAAAAAGATTATCAGCCCCCTATTCCAAATCCCAAATCCCAAATCCCATATCCCATATCCCATATCTCCTTTAAATCTCTTTCACCGATCCAAACGAATTGCAATGCGGGCATACCTCTTGCGGCTGATCGTACCTCGTACCGCAGGTAAAACAGGAATATTTTTGGGGGCGGGACTGATCGGCGGGAGAAGTGGATTCAGCTATGGTTGGTGCTGGCTGGGAAGGCGCATAAATATATTTCGCCAGAAATAGCTCCCGGCCCAGCAGCAGATAATCATGGTCATGGAGCACCTGCCCGGGATTTTGTTTGCAATCGATGCGGTTTGTCCCGGCCTGAATAAAGGTCCCGTTTTTCGAGCCTTCATCATAAATTACAAATTGATCCTTGAGCCGCTCGATGGAGCAGTGTTTGCGGCTGATCTGAATAATTGGGTCAAAGATTTCTCGGCCAACATTCTCCCGTCCCAAAATTACCTTCTGAAATCCCCGCAGTTCGAGGGTCTGGCCAGTTTTCTCGTATGTCAGGTCCATCCCCAATAATCCGGTGTGAGGATTGGCTTCGGCGGCTGGCTGTGGCGCCGAAAGATCTTCTGGCATCAAATTTCCGATAAAGCTATTGCAGTTGGCGCAGGTGTCTGGTTTTTGCGCCAGGTTTTCAAATTGAAATTTTTGCCCACAATAATCGCATCTAATCTGGTACATTATTCGAACCTCACCGTTAATCCTTGTTTGGCCAATTCGGTTTCAATGAAATTTAAGTCGTTCCGTCTGGGAATGCCCGCCATGAATATCCGATGATCTGGCGTGATGGCGATGGACCATTTCGGTGACTGGAAAAAATCGCTTTGCAATTTCGCCTGGCCATTTTCAAACTTATAGAGCCGCTGGTTCAATGATCCCCGAACATTCTGATCGTCATGCTGGCTGGCAATATAGCGGCCGTCCAGCAAATAGTCAAGATAGTTGAGAAACAACCGATCGGGAAATTTGTCCAGGAGCTCGTCCAGATAATATCCCGAAAAGCAAAACACTTCCAGCCCGGTTTTTTGCTTGAGAAAGGCGCAGAACGCCACCAGCGCTTCGTATTGATCGAATGGCTCGCCGCCCGTTATGGTGATGCCAGCGAACGGCTCGGTGATCTGGGCCAGCAAATTGACCAATTGGGCGATATCGATGGCTCTACCCCCATCAAACGGCCACAGGTCAGCGCTGAGGCAGTTCGGGCAATGGAGCGAACAGCCCTGCACCCAGATGCCAAGGCGTCGACCTGGACCCAAATTGTAGATCGGATACTGGATGCGATTCAATTGCCAATGCATTGGAACACCACTGCGTTATTTTGGCCGGGATCGATCACCGCCCGAAAATGCAGATCTCGATCCTGCTTCTGTTCGAACATGAAATTGGCAATCCCGTTTTTGATATGTTCTTCGATGCGATTGATGATTCCACGGCCGCCATTGATCAGATTATCCTTGACATGATGCAGGAGAAATTGATCCACAAACGCATTGTCGAACTCGAAGCGGCAATTCTTCTGTTTGAGCAGATTGGCTTTGATTATGTCCAGATTTTTGACGAGAATTTCCTTGTCCACTGGCGGCCGAATGAAATCGAACACCACAAAGTTTTCGCCGAAGCGATTCAATATTTCGGGCCGATTCAATTTCTTCCCGAAGAACAATTTGATCTCGTCTTTGATCTTCTGGGACATTTGCTCATAGGAGTCCTTCTCGATATCGATGTTCAGTGTGCGTCGGCCGTATTCATCCTCTTTGTAGACGCCCAGGTTGCTGGTGAAAATGATGAGCGTCTCCGAAAAATAAACGGTCTCGCCTTTGCCATCGGTGAGCCGGCCATCGTCCAGAATCTGGAGAAATTTGTCGAACACGATGGGATGGGCTTTTTCGATCTCGTCGAAGAGGATGATGGAAAACGGCTTGCTGCGGACGCGGGAGGTGAGCTGACCGCCCTCCTCATAGCCCACGTAACCTGGAGGAGAACCGATCAGCTTCACATCGGAATTGCTGTCGTTGTACTCGCTCATATCGAAGCGAATCACGGCATCCTCATCGCTGAAAATGAGTTCGGCCAGCGATTTGGCCAGCTCGGTTTTGCCCACGCCCGTAGGGCCAGCAAAAAACAGCACTCCCTTCGGTTTATTTTTCGGTTTGGCTTGATCGATGGAATGCAGCCCCAGCTTCGCCCGACGAATGATCTCCACGCTTTTCTTGATGGCCGCCTCCTGGCCCTTCACTCGTTCGCGCAGCTTGGCTTCTGCCTCTGCGATTTTGCTATCATCCAGGTCTTCCCAGAAATTCTCTTTGGTCCCATATTTGAACAGATCGATGATCTGCCGAATGTTGTTGATATGGATTTTCTCCTGTCGGGAAATGGTGATCAAGTTTTCCAGTTCCCGATTGTAGAGCCCATCAGTCAGGTCAGGGAATATCTTTTCGATCTCCGCCTGATTGACAGGCTCGCCCTCCCGATAAAATAAATTTCCCTGGATTTGAAGGAATCGCTGGCGCTCTCGTTTATCAGGTTTGTCGATTTGAATGCCTTTGGTGAGCGGATTTTCCAGCAGTACCCAGGCCGGGATGTCGCTCAATTTATCGCAGATGAAGATCAACACATTGCGCAGGTCATTCTTCTCTCGAAACACAAAGGCATCCTGGGCGGCTTTCAATATTTTCAAAAATTCCTTGCGCTCCTCCTCTTCCAGTGAATTCGGGTTCGCGGTAAAACGAGAGGCATAATTGATAATGCCGGCGGAGAGCTTCCTGGTATTGCTCACCAGCAAACGGAAAAAATTGAGCACGTCATCCAGCTTGCGCTTGCCATTTTTGAGCAGATTGGCATCGAAGTTCTTGGCCAGTTCGGCATTGCCGGCCGTGAGAAACGACAACAGGTTTTCGCGGGAAATATTCGGATCGGTCGAGGCAAGCTCAAAGCCATCGATCTGATCATAATAGCAGATCAACTCATACTGTTCATTTCGCAAATATCGCTTCAGCAGATCGGGCAGGGTGTTGAATTTCTTCCAATCCTCGATCTTCGATTCGCCGGTCACCTGATGGTGATTGATGTGAAAATAATAGCAATCGTACACATTGCCGTAAAGGTAAAACTGCGACTTCAGCGACTGAAAGCGTTTGAACTCCTGCAACCAGCGGGGAAATTCGTTCACCATGGACATATTCGGCTCCTTATTCTTTTTTTATTGATTCGAGCAAACGGGTCTGTAACGCAACCATCCTGGTTGCATTAAAATTTCAAACTTAGTAATTCATTTCAAAATTCCGTTTAGGGTTTGAAAACGCCTGACTGTTAAAAATAAAATCCCGCTTAGCAGGATCAATTCCTGCTTGATTTGACTATTTTTACTTAGTGGGATTGAGTTAGAGTGGTAATCCTTAAGTTCTCCCGCATAAAAATATGAAATGATTTACCAAATTCAACAGGGTCGATTGGATTTGATCCATTCCCCGGGCTGACAAAAAACCTTATTGACCTTAGTAACAAGTCCGACGCCAGACAGCCGGAACCTTATTACCTTATTGGGTATATGACTCAAAAGAAAAATAAGCGAATAAGGTTTAGCGTGGTGGATCATCTTATGCTACTAAGGTTAATAAGGTCTAATGGATTTGGTCCATTAAAGCGAACTTTGGTAGTTGAAATAGAATCGTGCTAAACGATATTAAAGCTTTCACGCGTTGACTATTCCAGTAGAACAGGATTAAGATTTAAACCTTTTAATAATCCGGCCAGAAATTATGAAATAGTATACCAGGGTCAATATGGTCTATGGGATTTGATCTCTCCTTCGGGTCGCCAATAAACCTTATTGACTTTAGTAACACTATCGCCCCCGGACGGCCCGAACCTTATTACCTTATCAGGAATATCCCTTAAAATACAAATAAGCGAATAAGGTTTATTAGGAGTGGATCACAATATGTTACTAAGGTGAACAAGGTCTAATGGAGTTGGTCCATTAAACCGAACTTTAGTAATGGAAATAAAATCCTGCCAAATGAATTTAATTCCTTCTCGCTTTGAATATTCAGCAGACTTGGATTAAGCTGTAAACCTTTTAATAAGCTTAAAAAAAATCATGAAATAATATACTTCGGCTCACAAGCTGTAAGCTTGTGTTACGGCTGCGGGAAGACGCGAATCATCCAACTTAAATCTCCGCACCTGCATCTCCCCGCCAGTAATCGGCGCCAATCGGAGACCCTGATGGTCTATCGCATATATCTTTGCTGAACCA
>CAZYNP010000057.1:33283-35332 GCA_964647995.1 uncultured Cytophagia bacterium | reverse complement strand
CAGTTGGCGGTCCGCCCTTTGCTGGATTGAATTGAATAATATTTGGTCTCAGAAGCGAAAGGTCTCAGAAGAAAACTTTTAGAATTTATTTCTGTGACCTTTCATTTCTGAGTCCAGCAATACATTTCTGTGGGAATCAAATTCTGTGGGAGCGATTTTTTCTCCCCACAGAACCGCCAGTTGGCGGTCCGCCCTTTGCTGGATTGAATTGAATAATATTTGGTCTCAGAAGCGAAAGGTCTCAGAAGAAAACTTTTAGAATTTATTTCTGTGACCTTTCATTTCTGAGCCCAGCAATACATTTCGGTGGGACTTCAATTCTGTGGGAGTAATTTTTTCTCCCAGAGAGATGGAATCCAACAGAATTGACAATCCTTAAAAAATCATTTCGGTGGGACTTCAATTCTGTGGGAGAAAATCTTTTTTGGCCGATCCTGGATACATTCGGTACCAATTACTAATATGGAGATTTCAGCATGAAAAACGCTGGCTATATTTTATTTGTTATGATAGCTATTTTGGTTGCCACAGCATCCCCCAGTTACCCTCAAACTATCAATGCCCGATTCACCACGGCCGCCTATGCCTGGGAGCAGCAGGAGATCGATTCTTCAAAGGCGAATCACTTTCGATTCTACCAGTTGGCGCAACTGTCCATTGGCAGATTGGGACTGCCCAATTTATCGTTTCATACCTATGTTCAATTCTCCAATGACTTTTCCGAGCAGGCAGTCGCTGATCCCCGTTGGTGGATTTATAACTGCTATTTTGATTTGAAAAACGTGGCCCATGCCATCGACATCGGTCTGGGGCGGCAACGAATCTATGCGGGCGTGGGCTATGGCACGGTGGATGGCCTACAACTGCAATATCGGCTGAAGGATTATTTCAAAATCAAATTCTACGTGGGAACGCTGGCGCCAACCGCCAAATCCACGGAGCTGCGGGATTTCAATTCCGACAATCTGACTTATGGGTTTCATCTGACCTCGAACAAGTTGAAAAAAATACGCCTCGGCTTGAGCTATGCTCGGCAGAGCGTGGAGCCGATCCAGTATCGCTCGTCAGGACTGTTCACGGGCTCGTTTCGATTGGAGCATCCCATTGCTGCCTGGCAAAAGGAACTGGTGGGACTGGATGTGAGCAGCCAGGTATCGTCAAAATTGCGGCTCAATGGCCGTCTGGATTTCAACGTGCTGGCGGAAAATGTGAAACGGGGGGAGTTTGGCGGTCGCTATCAAATCCATCGCAATTTGGAACTGGGGCTGGATTATATCTATCGCACGCCGTTCATCGATCAGAATTCCATCTTTTCAGTGTTCGAGATCAATCCCAATCAGGAGTTGGCCCTGCAGGGGCGCTATCGCTGGAACGACTATCAATTTTTTCTGACGGCGGCTAATGTCATTTTGAAGGACGATACTAATTTGAGGCTGGGCCTGGGCTGTAGCTGGAAATCGCTCTATCTGGGCTATCACCGTCGAGCGGGCTACGGTGGCGATAGCGATGGTTTGACCTTCAATTTCAGCTATCCCGTGCTGCCGAATTTGAGCGTCACCCTCGGCTCCAATTTCGCTTCGTACCGATTTTCGGAATTCTCGAATAGCAGGGATCAGGCCATTGCAGGCGTGCTGGGAGTGGATTATAGTCCCACCAAAAATCTGACGTTACAAGCCGAGGGGCAGGTTTTGAACAACAAGATTTTCAGTCATGATGCCAGATTTTTCTTTAAGGGATCGTACGCTTTATTTCACAAGCTGTGATGATAATTTTTTCTAATGGATGAAACTACCCAATGGTTATGGATGAAATCACAAATGACAAAAAACAAATGACAAACAATCTTCAATGAGCCCAATTGTTTGGAATTGTGACATTGGGAATTGGGAATTATTTAAGATTTGAGGATTGGGATTTGAATTTTAAAAATCATCTGTTGGGTTGTTTCTATCCGTTGGAGAAAGTTTTTGCATCTTCAAAATAAATGCCCAACAGATAGATGAATCCAACGGATAAAAAGCATCCAAAAGAAAATCTGTTGGCTGCAGC
>CAZYNP010000057.1:0-33183 GCA_964647995.1 uncultured Cytophagia bacterium | reverse complement strand
CAATTGTTTGGAATTTCGAGATTGGGAATTGGGAATTATTTGAGATTTGAGGATTAGGATTTGAATTTTAAAAATCATCCGTTAGGTTGTTTCAATCCGTTGGAGAAAGTTTTTGCATCTTCAAAATAAATGCCCAACGGATAGATGAATCCAACGGATAAAAAGCATCCAAAAGAAAATCTGTTGGCTGCAGCTATCAGTTGGACGGAAAAATTATGCTCAGCGGATAAAATTCCAAATGACAAAAAACAAATGACAAACAGTCTTCAAGCTTCAATGACCCCAATTGTTTGGAATTTCGAGATTGGGAATTGGGAATTATTTGAGATTTGAGGATTGGGATTTGAATTTTAAAAATCATCCGTTGGGTTGTTTCTATCCGTTGGAGAAAGTTTGTGCATCTTCAAAATAAATGCCCAACGGATAGATGAATCCAACGGATAAAGCGCCTAAAAAAATATCCGTTGGGTTGTTTCTATCCGTTGGAGAAAATCTCTTTATAGAAAATCAATCTCACACAATAGTGTAACTCTTTTGGGAGCAAATAATGAATGAGAAAGTTAATCTGATCTTAATTTTCATCTTCATGTTGAGCGGTTTTTTGTTTATTAGCGCCCAGCAACATCCATCCGCATCGAGCTATCTCAAATTTTCCCATCAAAAGCATCTCAAAGATGGCGGGGTCGAGTGCGCCGATTGCCATGCCTCCATTGCGCAGAGCACCAAAGCCGAGGATCGCAATCTGCCAGGCCATGATGTGTGTCAAAAGTGCCACGATGTCGAGGACGAGAACAACTGCACGTTCTGCCACATGGATAAAGATAATCCGCAACCCTGGCCCACTCCAGAGCGGAAGGTTCATTTCAATCATCAACGCCATATCAAAATCGCTTGTAAGAAATGCCATGCGGGCGTGGAGCAAAGCGTGAGAGCGGGCGATGGCCAATATCTTCCGTCACGCCAACGTTGTAATTCGTGTCATAATGGCGTGGCAGTCACGATGGAATGTCTGGAATGCCATCCGATCACGACCCAATTTCGTCCCGATAATCATGTTCCCGCCTGGTCTCGTGAGCATGCCGTTCACGTGAGAGCCGGGGTCAGCGACTGCGCTCATTGTCACACCAATAATTATTGCCAGGAGTGCCACGAGTCCACGGATTTGATTTCGACCAGGATTTTGCCCGAAAATTTTTATACCAATTATACGCCGCACCTGAGTGGCAAAGAGACGCAGGTATTGAAATCGGTGCATGGGCTAAATTATCGCTTTGTGCATCAGCTCGATGCGGCTGGCAAGGAAAAGGATTGCCAGATCTGCCACGAAACCTCCAGCTATTGCGCCCAGTGCCACAACTCAGGCACCAATGCCCGGATGCGACCTGCCTGGCATGGCGGCCCCGACTGGGGAGCGATTGCCTTAGGCGTTGGCACAGGCGGCGGCCGACATGCGGAATTGGCTCGTCGGGATATCGAGCGCTGCGCCGCCTGCCACGAAGTCCAGGCCGCGGATCCCGCCTGTCTGCAATGCCACACCGATTTTGATGGGATCAGAAATACCAATCCCAAAACACACGGCTCTGGCTTCGCCAATCGCTTCGAGGAAGATTCAGATTTCCATCACGACGATGGGGCGGTCTGCTTTACCTGCCATACCAATACCAGGAAGGCGGGGGTGGGATTCTGTGGCTATTGTCATGGCCGGGAGAAGGATGATAATCGATAGCACAGTTAAAAAGCACGGTGCGTTTTTCTCATTACAGTCACAACAAGCTTCAAGCGCCATTCTATTCAAAAAGCATTTTCAAAATCAAGATGAACCGAATGCTTTATTCAAAAAAGCTGGAGGAACATGTCCTCTGGCTTTTTTATTGAACAAATCCAGGACCAGGAAGATACGAGGGAGTTGGATGTTACCATTATCTGGTTTGCAGCGGGCGTTACTGGCATCTGGCAATTTTCCGCAGAAGTGTTGCCAAAGGCTTCACCTGCCTCATCAGCTCATTCATCAAAAAAGGCTAAAAAAGCATTGACATAATAGGAAATTTATGTTATATTATCAACAAAAATGAAAACAAAGCTGCTGGCAAAACGAAAATGAAAAGATTCCTGCAATCATTTCGTGGCATAAGTCTCAAGCTGTTTATCCTGCTTTCTATCCTGCTGATCCTGGTCTTTGTCGTCATCGTTTACATCAATATCAATTATTATGCGCGACAGATCGAGCGCAATTTTCGCGATCATGCCATTCAAGCCAGCGATCTGATCAAGCGCTCCACTCATATCAGCATGTTAAAAAATCAGCGAGATGATCTGGCCATTATTATTTCCAATATCGGCCAGGAGCAATATATCGAAGGGATTCGTATTTACAACAAGAAGGGCCGAATTGAATTTTCGGATAATCCCTCGGAATTGTACCAAACGGTGGATATCAATGACGAACAGTGCATTTTTTGTCATGCCAGTAACGAAGCGAAAGGCGCGATCCCTAAAGAAAATCGCTTTCGTGAGATTCGAACATTGAAGGGAGAACGGGTATTGGGCTTAATCAATCCCATCGAAAATGAGCCCGATTGCTACACGGCGGATTGCCATGCCCACAGCAAGGACGAAAAACTGCTGGGCTTGCTGGATATCAAAATGTCATTGTCGGCCGTGGATAAAAATGCCCAGGAGACCCGCACCAAAGCGTTGATTTTTTCAGGACTATTGGTGATGTTAACCACGGTGGCTTTTGGACGGGTGATCCGCAAGCGAATTCAACAGCCTATCTCCAAATTGATTTTTGGCACCCGTCAGGTGGCCGATTTGAACCTCGATTACACTATTGATCTGAATTTAGACAATGAGATTGGCGACCTGGCACGGTCATTTAATAAAATGACCAAAAAATTGAAGCAGGCGCAACAGGAATTGCAGGAATGGTCCAATACGCTGGAGTACAAGGTAGCCGAAAAAACTCGGGAATTAGAAAAAGCGCAGAAGCAATTGATCCTGGCGGAGAAGATGGCCTCGATGGGTAAGTTGGCTGCTGTGGTTGCCCATGAGATCAATAATCCCATGTCAGGCATTTTAACTTACTCCAAATTGTGCATCAAAAACCTTCAGAACAGTCCCTCGCCCGAAATCATCGATGATACCATAGTCAATTTGAAAACCATTCGCGACGAGTCCAAACGCTGCGGTGATATTGTCAGAAATCTATTGTTGTTTTCCAAAAAATCATTTGGCGAGCAATCGAACAATGATTTGAAACCAATACTGGATAAAAGCATCGAGCTGGTGCGGCATAGTATGGAAATGAAGGGCATGACGCTCATTAGAGATTTTGCCGATGCGGATACGACCATCCGTTGCGATCCAGCCGCCATCCAGCAAATGATGATCGCCTTGCTCATCAATGCTATCGAAGCTTCGCCAAACCAGGGCGGCGAGTTAAAGGTGGCGCTGAAGCGGAATGATTCAGCAAAAATGGTTCAATTGGAAATCACCGACAACGGTGTGGGAATTCCCGAAGATGTTTTGCCGCATATCTTCGAACCATTTTATTCTACCAAAGATTCGGACAAGAATACGGGATTGGGGTTGGCCGTGGTTTATGGTATCGTGGAGCGCCATGGCGGTTCCATCGATGTCAAATCGAAGGTTAATGAGGGGACAACGTTCACGATCAATCTGCCGAATGGGTTGGGTGAATGAGTGGAGTGATGGAGTAATGGATTCATGATACGGTGTACCCCAATGATCCATCACTCCAATACTCCATCAGTCCAATAATATAATTCCCTTGATGGTTTCATAAAATTATGGAGACAAGAAAAGCAGGTGTATAGCTGAATGATATGGCTGAATTGACCAATCCTCATGATGTATTTTTTAAGAGCATTTTTTCTGATCATGAAGCGGCGGCAGATTTTTTGCGTTATTATGTGCCAGCCGACATTGCCAGCTCGTTTGATTATGCAAGCTTGCAGATCATAAAGGACAGTTTTGTTGACCAGGAATTGCGGGAGCATTTTTCTGATATCCTTTATCAAATTCACCTGCAGGATGGGGGTAACGTTTTTGTCTATATACTATTCGAGCATAAAAGCTATCCTGATCCGCTGATCTCGTACCAATTGCTGCGTTACATGGTTAGAGTCTGGGAACTGGCGCAACGGCAGGATGAACAATTAGAACTTATCTTTTCGATTGTCGTTTATCATGGTGAAGCGGAGTGGCGTGTGGGCAGGAACTTACACGACCTGATTGGTGTGCCAGCGCCGTTCAAAAATTATGTGCCCGATTTCCAATACTTTTTATGCGATCTTTCAGAATATGATGAAGCGGAGATCAAGGGAGCGATCTTGCTCAGGATCGGTTTGCTGGCGTTGAAATATATTTTTCATGAGGATTTGATCCAGCATCTGCCTGGCATTTTGACGCTATTTCATCAAATCTCAGTGCGAGATCGGGCGCTGGAGTGTCTGGAGATTTTTTTGCGCTATTTATTTGGTGCAGGTAATAAAAGAATAAATAAGCAAGATTTGAAGAGAGTCATAACCACAACGTTGCCCGAAGGAGGTGTTGTTATGTCAACGATAGCACAAGAACTTATTGAAGAGGGAAAAAAGCAAGGGATTCAGCAAGGACGTCGACAGGGTATTTTAGATGCTATCGAAACGGATCTGGAATTTGCTTTTGGGGAAGAAGGTTTGAAAGAGATGGAAGAAATTAATAAAATAGAAGATATTGATAAGTTATATCAGATTCATCGAGCATTAAAGACTGCTAAAACCATTGGCGAGTTACGTCGAATCTATCAATAATATGAATGAGTTCATTCTAAAAAGGTAATATCATGTCATTCTGAGCAAAGCGAAGAATCTCTTAACTCATTTGAAAATACAAATTCTTCACTCCACTACGTTCCGTTTGGAATGACAAAAATAACCTATTTAGGGTAAATTCATGAATTAGATGATGAAAAGTTCTTGAACACTGCTTTCCGTGAAATCAAAGTGGAAAGCTGGCATGAGTTAGTAGAACCTAAAAAGTTCAATTCTTGCTCCAAAAGCAAAAACTTTTTAGGACACGGACATGGCAATGACACGGAAAAAAGCCATAAGAATTCCAATTCCGTGTACAGGATTTTTTCTTTTTGATTTTAGCTTGTTCAAATCAGGAGTTCAGAATGAACAACAGTGACGTAAACATCTTAATTGTTGATGATGAATTTTCTGTTCGTGATTCGCTCTATAAATGGTTTCGATCCGACGGTTTCAATGTGGATACCGCCGAGAATGCCGCGGCCGCACTGGAAAAGTTCAAGAATAAAAACTGGGATATCATTCTGTTGGATATCAAGATGCCTGGTATGGACGGCATTGAATTCAATCGGCACATCCAGAGCTTGAATAAGAACATCATTGTGATCATCATTACGGCTTATGCTTCCGTCGATACTGCGGTGCAGTCGATCAAGGACGGCGCTTTCGAATATATTACCAAGCCCATCGATCCCGATAATCTCACCCACGTGATTCGCAACGCCATCGAAAAACGTCGGCTCACCCGAGAGAACATCGAATTGCGACAGCGGATCGAGGATCTGACCAGTCCTGATGATATCGTGGGCACTTCGTCGCAACTGCGACAGGTGCTGAAAATGGTCGCTGCCGTGGCCCGAACCGATTCTACCGTCATGATTCGGGGCGAAAGTGGTACGGGTAAAGAATTGATCGCACGGGCGATCCATAGTAATAGCTTACGCCGCTATGCCCCGATCATCTCGATCAATTGCGGCGCTTTCACGGAGACGCTGCTGGAAAGCGAGTTGTTTGGTCATGAAAAAGGGGCATTTACTGGCGCCGATCGCCTGCGTGTCGGGAAATTGGAGCGAGCCAATAACGGGACGATTTTCTTTGATGAGATCGGCAATATCAGCATGAAAATGCAGATGGATTTATTGCGGGTGCTGGAGACCAAGCATTTCAGCCGTTTGGGCAGCGAAAAACAGGTTGAAGTGGATTTTCGGGTGATCAGCGCCACCAATCGAGACCTGGAACAGGCTGTTGCCGAAGGTCATTTCCGTGAAGATTTATATTTTCGCTTGAATGTGGTTACCATCGATATGCCGCCGCTGCGAGAACGGAAGGAGGATATTCCGCTGCTGGCGCAGTATTTTTTCAATAAATACACTCAGTCAATGACCAAACCGATTAAAGACATCTCCGCTGCGGCCATGAAACAGTTGATCAGCTATGAATGGCCCGGCAATGTTCGAGAATTGCGAAATGTCATCGAGCGCGCCATCGTGGTGTGCGATGGAGAAGTGATCACACCGGAAGACCTTTCTTTCCCATTCAGCGCCCGCAGCAAACAGGCGATTGGCGATAGCCTGGAAGCAGTGGAGAAAAATCATATCGAACGGATTTTAAATCGGACCAATTGGCAGATTTCGCAGGCCGCTGAAATTCTGCAGATCGACCGCACGACTCTTTACAATAAAATCAAAAAATATAACCTGACCAAAACCATGTGATGACCCAACGCATTTACGTCATACCGATTGGTTTCAATGACCGATCGCTGTTTGATCCTCTGTGTCTTTCGCTTGCCCATCGCTTTGGTATGCCCGCCCAGATCGAGCACATACCGATCAATATCCATCGGGCGTTCGATCCCTATCGCAATCAGTACAACTCTTCGGTGCTGCTGGCCCAATTGATCGAAGATCCGCCCGCCGATGCCGGGAGAATTTTAGGTGTCTGCAATTTCGATCTTTTCATTCCGATTTTGACCTATGTATTTGGTGAAGCGCAATTGGAGGGAATCGGTGCCATTGTTTCCATTTATCGTTTGAAAAATGAATTTTATGGTGGCCAATCCGATCACCATCTGCTTATGGAACGGTTACTGAAAGAGGCAACGCATGAGCTGGGCCACACCTACCATCTCTATCATTGCCATAACATGGGCTGTGTGATGAATAGTTCGATCTACGTGGAGGACATTGATGAAAAGAGTGTGCGCTTCTGTCGAGAGTGCGAGCGGATGATTTTACACCACGCACAAAAGTAACCACTGCAAATGATAAAATGAATCCCAATAATGCAATGCGAAGCAGCAATTGCACTATTGGGATTTTGTATTCACGGCTGCGCCAGACCAATGGTTCTAAATTTTAAAAATAACCGCACCTCGGAAAACGCGAATTGTGCGAATTTTACAAATTTCAATAATTCCAGGGCTGGCGTATTCGCGCAATTCGGAAAATTAGCGGAATTAGCGGTCAAAAATTATTTGCCCATTGAACCAGATTTTAGCGTTATGGGCATAAAAATTTCAGTGGGCGCCCCTTAAAACGAATAACTAATTCCCAGGCTCGGCGCAATGATGTCCATTCCTTGGATCCCAGGATTGTTGCCCTTATCGCTGGCCGCAATGTCACGATCTTTGCCCATCAAATACTCAAAGCCAAAGTCGAGATTGATCTTGCCGAAGCAATAGCTGGCACCAATCGCCAGCGCATTGTAGCTGATGCTGGGGAAAATAATATTGGCCGTTTCATCGGGAGCAGGAGCAGGATCATTGTAATAGCCCGCGCGCAATGCCAGCGCATCGGTCAATTGATATTGCGCTCCGAATCGAATTTGCATCTTATCTTCCCAATTCAATTCCATGGTTCGAGCCGCCTCGTCCATAGCCGCCGCCCAGACTGCATTTTTGTATTCGGTCACGATCTTTTCCTGGGTATCCGACCACTGACTGAATTGGACATCCGCCGCTAAGGTCAACTTCTCGATTGGCTTCAAGGCAATGCCACCACCAATCCACATCGGCCAGGCCAGGTCCCGTTCGTAATCGGATTCGTAGGCATTGAAGGCCTGAAACGCCGTATTCTTGGCGGTTCCTTCGAACGACACCGTATTCCTGGTGCGGAAAGAAATGCCCACCGCTAACATATCCACTGGCTTCACCAACAAGCCAAAGGTAGCTCCAAAGCCCAAACCTGAGCCCGATTCCTCATATTGGTTATCCACCAGGCCGCCATCCGAGGGCGCGGCAGGATTGGTCGGCGCAAAATTATTGACGGCATTGACGGGGCGTTTCATATCCATCATGCCATAATAGATGTTCAAAGTGGCGCCCACCGAAATTTTATCATTCAGGCGATAGGCAACGGCGGGAGAGATGTTGAAGACGCCAATTTTGCTCATCCACTCGAAGGATTTGCCAGCAAAGGCATTGGTGGCACCGCCGAATTGGGCTGGTCCGCTGAACGCCACCAGATCCATGCCATCCCATTCTGCCCCCAGGCCTGCAGGCACATAAGCGCCCAGGCCAACCGTCAATTTTTCGCCACCAAACAGCGGCAGATAACCCATAATATTGGGGCTGATGTAATGATTGGACAGGGTTTGCGCATCGATCCCGTAAGCCGATAATTTGTAGGTGCCAGTTGGAATTACGTCCATCACGAATAGGGCAAGCTGAGCCCCTTTGAGCTGGGTAATGCCCGCAGGGTTCCAATAGATGGCGCTATAATCATTGGCCAGGCCCACGTACGCGCCGCCCATGCCCAGCGATTTGGGCCCAATGCTATTGAGACTCAAACCATTGCCAAAGGCAATTGAAGCTGAAAATAGCACGATCACGGTGATTAGACTAACAATGCTTCTTCTCATACAACCCTCCTGTAAGTTTGAATAATTAAGTTAATTGAGTTGGTTAACAATAGAAACTGCCAACCTGGACAAGCTTGACTCCAAAAGACCTTTGATAGCTGATTGCGCGAATGAAACAAGCTCCGCGAATTTGTTATCTGACGGTCACAAAGTTTTAGCACGTTGGGCAGCAATTTACTATTCGCTAACTGAACGAAAACCGCGAATTTTCCAGCAAGCTATCATCTCAAGCGGAGCGAAACAATCTCCGAATTTGCTATGACAAATCACGTAGTTTTCGTTCAAATACCATTTAGATACCAAACGCAATGAGTTTCTAATCCACCTGCTTTGAAATTAGCAGATCATTTTGAACTTGATGCCATGAAATTTAGTAAGGCGTTACTGCTGAATTCCCGTTATGGCATTTTTGATGGATTTGTCCAGGATTCCAGGCATGCTCATGAATTTCATAAACGCCCATTTGCCAGCATCCCAGAAGTACATGTCCATGCGGAACATTTCTCGAGCCGTGCCCACTTTTATTTTCCCTTGTTCCTCGAATACCACTACTTCGATGGGATAGGCCGCAGCATGATCGAGGCCAGGTGTTAAATTAGTCGCTTTTTCCCGTTTCATCCCACAAATGTGAAACGATAGGGCTTCGGTATGTCCCCGAGTAATACCGATGAGTGCGGCATTTACGCCTGTCAATTTCACAGTTGCAGCTACCTGCCACTTTAGATTCAATTCTGGATTATTGCACCAGTGATAGTTTGCGTCTTCGGCAGTCGGTTGAAAATTGCGGATATGTTGCTCGACTTCGGCTAACACTCGATGGAAAGTCGCCGCAGCGTCATTGCCAATCGGCTCTTCGCGTAACAGCAGAAATTGTCCTTCACTTTTAAAGTAGGTCATGGGGCCCACCATCATGATCATATCTTTATGAGCTTTTCGGAGCGCTTCTTCACTCCTGATGGGCGGCATTTGGACGTCAACTGCGGTTCCCGCGACGGCGGAAGTAATAATTTTTCGGAAATCTTCTTTTACCACTTTTGCCGCATTAACGACCGTTTCATAATTTTCAGGCGATAGATCGTTGCAGATAATGCGGGTGATGGTTTCAGGATTGGCAATTTGTACCTGTGTACCATTTTCGTCCTGATAAACTCCGATCCGCAGCAGCCAATTCGCTGCATAACGATTGCCATAATTGGCCACTAAACTATCAAAAGATGGCGCCGTGGCCAGCACCAAATAAGCTCGAAACCCAGAATGCTTTTTATCATCCTGCCTGACCAAATCGGGAGTCCTGAGTTCGATTTTGTTCAGCAGGACAAAGTGAGAGCCATTGAGCGCCTCAGCTATCTGGTTGGCAACTTGTTCCGCGCTCCCTTTGGCATTTTGAACGACCTGTTCGTAAATGCCAAAATCGCTCGCGAATGCAGATGAAGCAATGAAAACGATGATAATGCCTATCATGAAATTTTTCATTTTTCAAATTCCTTTATCGAGCTGTGGTTATTTAATTTGGAGCTTCGTTTTTTCCCGAAGCGCTATTATTCCGTCAACGCATCAGCCACCAGCGACGATAGAAATTGCACATTCATCCCCAGATTGTAGTGTTCGTTCAACTCTGAGAGCTGCGTATGGCAATTTTCACAAGCAGTGGCCAAGATGTTGGCATTGGTGGCCTTTACCTGCTCCGCTTTCACTTTGGCCGATTTCATGCGAAAATCGTGTTCGCCTATGGCGATCAGTCCACCGCCGCCACCGCAACACCAGTTGTATTTGCGATTGGGCGTCAGTTCCACAAAGTCATCGGTCAAATGCGAGATGATGTATCGGGCTTCCTCGATCACGCCGCCATTGCGAGCCAGTTGGCAGGGATCGTGGTAGGTGAACTTGCCCTTGATTTTATTTTTATCCAGCTTGATTCGGCCTTCCCTGATGTAGCGGGCAATGGTCTCTACAAAGCTGGTGACCTTGAATGGCTGTTTGCCCATTTGATGCCGCAGTACGCGAAAAGCAGTACCACATTCACAGACGCTCACCTCTTTCACCCTGAGTCGGATCGCTTCGTCGATGATGCGCTGGGAAATTTCCTGAGTTTTCTTGGGATTGCCCACAAAGGCGCCAAAGTTCACCGCTTCATAGTAGCTTAACGACCACTTTTCTTTGGCGGCGTTCATGATGGCGGCCGCGGGGATGATCGAGTGCTTGCCTGCCAGCGCGACATACAATACATTGGCATCCTGAATATCCAGGGGCACCACTTCATCGCCGCCGGCAGTGCGCCATTTCTCGATGATTTCAGCCTCTAAATTTCGCACCGCGGTGGCAAAATTTTGGCGTGTCGCTTCATCCGCCTTGCCTTTTTGAATGGACATATCGGCCAGCATGGTCAGTATCTTGGGCTCGCGATCTGCACCGATGAGCATTAATTTGGCAATGGACATGATCATCTGGGTGTCGATGCCAAAGGGACAATAAACCATGCAGCGGCGGCAGCCCGTGCAACTGTAAGCCGCCTCGTAAATTCGGTTGACAGCTTCATCATCCAGCACCGTGCTGTCTCGCAGCGACGGCCAGATTTTTCCCTGCAATTTAAAATAACGATTGAACAATTTCCGAATGACCTCGGCCCGATGCACCGCCGTATATTTCAATTCGGGCATGGAAGCGTAGACATGGCAGGCCTCGATGCAAACGCCGCAATGGGAACAGACTTCCAGGTACATTCGCATGGCATTGTTCAGTTTCGAATCCATGAGGTTCAATAATTCTTTTTGCTTGGCTTGATCCATGGCTACCCCCTCCTGATTTTGTTGAGTGGAATGGTGAAAAAGGAATGCATGATTTTGCTGAACGGGAAAAAGATCAGAAATAAGTTAGCAAATAAGACATGCAACACCAGAATAATGTAATGGGGCGAGCCAGTGATGGCCGAGGGAAGGGCTGGTTTGAATTTGACCATGCTCGACAGGTACTCCCGAAATTCAGTAACCGACAGGTCAAAGCCGTACTCGGACCAATGATAAGCCCAGTTCATGTGACCGCCAAACAGTACGGTGAATATCAACAGAATCAATAGAAAAAAATCTTCTGGCACTGAGATTTCACGATAAGGGCTTTTGAAGCGTCGGAATAAAAAGAACACTAAGCAGATCGTCAGAGTCAAGGCAATCAAGCCTTTTCCCAGGAAAATCTTATGGGGGATGACCTGCAACAGTTTAATATCCCAGATCAATTCCAGATGTCCGATGATGAGCAATAAAAAAGCCACATGATACAACATTAAAAATACCCATAGCAACGGCTTATGCTTGCCAATGGTTGGCAAAAAAAATGCATCGGCCAAAGAATACAGCCACGCGGGTTTCTTTTCTGGAAAAATTTGCAAGGTGGTGGTCTGCTTGGGCGCGACCATGAGCCGGATCAGTCGCACCAAAATTCCCAGGAAGAAAACCGCAAAGGCAAGATACACCATGGGCACCATGATGAAGTAATAGATTTTATCTATCACTTTTTTTCCTCCTCGGTTACTATTTCAATCGTTTGACATAGATTTTAATGACCTTGTCGGCTTGTTCGGTTTTCAAAATCTGATTGCCGCTGGTAGCAGCCCAGGCGGGAAAATCGGATAGCGAGCCTGGGTCGGTGGTATGAACTTCGGCGACCTGTCCGACTTTCAGGTTATTGATCTCCTGACTCATTTTCACGATCGGCATGGGGCAGGGGAGTCCTTTAAAATCTAAAACCTTATCCACTTGAATTGCGTCTGACATTGTTGGTTCTCCTTAAAAAAATTGAAATGAACTGCGGTGCCATGATGCTCCGCAGCCAGTGATTTGAATTGTTGCATTATTAAAGATCGTTTGGTTTAAATCGATGGCCTTATTCCATTGCCCATTTAATTTCGCTTTTGGGGCAAGAAGTTTTAGGCATTGAAAATTGATAATTGAAATTTATTTGGAATTTGGCCATTCGAAATTTGAGAGTTGCAGCTTGCTGCCCTGTGACTTAAATAAATAATTGGATCTTGCTGTCCTTGGCTTCGGCTAAAAAGGTAGCCACACCGCAGCTCTTTAAATTTGGATAGTCGATCATCTCATCCAATTTGAAACCCATGAGGTCCATCGACATCTCACACACATAGATCTGGACGCCGAGTTGCCCACAGACTTCGAGCATCTGCTCGGCGGAGGTGATGTTTTTCTTTTTCATCAGCGACTTCATCATCGCGGTTCCCATGCCCGCCATGTTCATCTTCGAGAGTTTGAACTCTTTGCTACCTTTGGGCAGCATCCAGCCGAACATTTTGGACATAAAATTTTTGCCCTTGGCAGTTTTCTTGGGGTCTCGCAAACCTGCCGTGCCCCAGAAAGTAAAGAACATGACGACCTTCATTCCCATGGCCACGGATCCCAGGGCAATAATCAGAGCGGCTAATAATTTGTCCAGCTCGCCCGAAAAGACGATCATCGAGATTTTGTCGCTGGCGCCAGGCTTCATTTGCGCCACTTTTTGTTGCAGCTCAGCTACCTGAGCTTCCAAGTTACTGGGCATGATCTTTTTTTCCTCCTAAGGTTAGTTACCAGATGGTTGCTGTTTCATCGTTCTATTAAAATGTTCATTCGAGCCTGTCATTGCGAGGAACGAAGTGGCGAAGCAATTCTTTCTGTTTCTGGAATCTTAAGGATGGCTTCGCTGGGGTATCGCTATCGCTCCGTTCATTGGAAAACGCAAAGCAAAAAAGTTTCATCCTGGCGACTTATTGGCTCTTGAGCCATTTTTCGACCGCCTGGTTAAGATGCTCGAGGTTTTCAAACATCAGCAGTTGCTTATCCACAGGAATGCTTTGCAGAATTTCGGCATGCATTTTGGTATGGTCTTCGATCATCGCGGTACTCAATTTTTTGCCTTTGTTGGTCAGCGATAGGTAGTACACCCGCCGATCCTGTTTGCCGCTTTCCCTTACGACCAATTTTTTTTCCACCAGGCTGTCGATAATACGGGTGATGCGACTGCTGGTTAACGTCATCAGTTGCGCCAGTTGATTGACGGTGAGTTGTTCATTTTCATAAAGGAAGCGCATGCACCGAAATTCAACGGTCGAGACGCCATATTTGGTTACATATTTGGTCTCTTTTTCCTGACAGTTGAAGAATAAGCGAGAGGTAATTTCTGCCAGTCTGGCAGCCAAAGATCTATTGTTTGTTTCTGACATAATTTGATAGGTGTACTATTTGATATTAGCAAATTTTGATAGCGGGCAAAATATAAAATAAAAAAATGAGAATGTCAAGAAAAATTTTGAAAATTTTGTAATCGCTAAGCGTTCCTGAATCATCAAGGCTCAGGAACGCGATTGATGAGAATACCCTCCCGAAGGTTCTGAACTTTCGGAAGAAGTATCGCTAATCTACACGATTGTGGAATCATTGTAGCTTCATAATGAAACAGAGGATGAATTGCATTAAGTGGAATTGACAAAAAAATTCCCAGCAGATGATCAAACCGCAATGGTTTTTTATTCTCACTTAGCATCCATTGGCGTTTTATCATCCGCTGGGAAATTTATAATTTGATGATTGATGATTTTATTTTTTCTACTTGCTACTACTGCTGAGTCAGATTGTGCCAACATCGCTCTAACTTCCTGCCCTGGCGGGCAAGCCTTCAACGGAGGACTTGTATCGTTCCCCCCTGTGAAGGAGCACAGGGGGGAGATTAGTTTGCTTGAACCTGTAACAATAATGTTTCTTGATGAAATCCGACCGAGCCGTGCTATTTATTGCTTGCCGCGCCACTCGCTGCCAATGCTGGTTTTTCAGACGGAAAGATCGGCAAATATTTGGCGGCCAGGGCAAATATGGTAAAAGCGATGGCCACCAAAAATACCGTGATCATCCACTCGGTCCAGGCTGGGAAATAGATGCCCTTATTGACTTTTTCCATGCTGGTGATGGCGACATTCATGCGGCCCAGCGCAAATCCGAATACGGCAAAGCAAGCAGCGGTAAACATGCCATTGGGATTGTTTCGGACTTTGGGAATAAATAGCAGAACCGATGGCAATAAAACCCCCAGCAAAATTTCGGCTAAAAATAGCCAGCTTTCATAACTGCCTTCGAACATGTTCATAAAGGCGCCATGACGAATTAAATCTTCAATTTTAAATAGAAAATAAAAGGCTAACACAACGGCCAGCGCCTGGCTCAGTCGAGCCAGAATGCGAAATTCCAATTGCTTGCCAAAGGCTCGGGCGCTTAAAAATGACTCGAAAATGATCATGGCCAGACCAACGGCAATACAGGAGATATAGAAAAACAGCGGCAACAGGGGGGTGTACCATAACGGATGCACTTTGTTCGGGAAAATTAAAAATAAAGAACCCAGCGAAGATTGGTGCATGGTCGATAAAATGACGCCGAGAATAACGAGCGGGATAATGACCGCATGTTGAATCTTCACCAGTTTTGCCCAGCGCATTTTTTCAAAGAAATAACCGCTGAATTCCAGCGCCAGCACCGTCGTGTAAATCATCACACACCAGCCGACCTCGAAAAGCACGGAATGGTGATTCCAATAAATTAGCAGATGCCAGAGACGATGCGGCTGTCCAATATCAAAAAGCAAACCCACGATCACCATCACATATCCCAGGAAGGCGGTGAGAATGGTGGGGCGTACGATGGATTTATAATGTTTTAAATTGAAAATATAGACGATAGCCGTCAGCACAAATCCACCCGCCGCCAGACCCACACCTGTTATAACATCGAATCCAATCCAGATGCCCCAGGGAAACTGATCGGTCATATTGGTCGCATCGCCCAAGCCAAAACCAAATCGTCTGATTGTTGAATAGAGTCCCAGGACTAAAATAACTAATAACACACTGCGCCAAAAAGTCAGCTTAGGTAAACGTATCGTGCTCATTTATTCCTTTCTCCAGATTTATTCTTCTGTTTCTTTGTTCTCTAATTCAAGCCGCTCTTTTGCTAGCTTGATACGACGATTGATTATCCACCACGTGCCGAACAGACCAAAGCCGCCCAGCGTAATAATATTGGGCACCAACGTCATCACGCCCCAGGTTAAGGATGGTAACGGCTTTTTGATCAGGTCGGTTCTGAAGCTGAGTTCCTCGAACGGCACACTGGATAGGTACATCACGGATGTTCCGCCCACTTCCTGCTCACCATAGATATAGGGAACATATTTTTCGGGATTGGTGCGGAGGCGTCGTCTCGCCGTCTCCAGCAACGTTTCCCGATCGCCAAACAAAGTGGCTTCCGTGGGGCAAACTTTAGCGCAGGCGGTTTGCTCGCCTTCTTTAATCAGATCGTAGCAGAGAATACATTTTTGGACAAAGGGGAGTGTTTTATCCCATTCATATTTGGGCACTGAAAACGGACAGGCCACCATGCAGTAGCGGCAGCCGATGCACTTCTTGCGGTCATAAATGACTGCACCTGTTTCGGTTTTGGTGAACGCACCTACGGGACAGACCGAAGCGCAGGCAGGCTGTTCGCAGTGCATACATAATCTTCTCACATAAATTTCTTCGCCAGAAGCTACCTTATGCGTTTCCAGGGTTGCCCAGGTTTTGTCGGTCAGAATGGGATCGACTTTTCCTGGCAGGTTATTTTGCTGCTTACAAGCCTCAACGCAAGCGCCACAGCCGATGCATAGGGTGAGATCGATTAATAATCCTTTTCTCATAAAATCGGGAATCCTCCTTCCACCGTTGATTGTTGAGATGAAATTTGAAAATAAACAAGGACAACAGTGGAACCGTTGTCCTCCGTAATATACAAAGGTATAAAATTAAAAGCAAGTCAAGATTTATTTGGTCAAAAATTCTTCCTGTAGTTTCAGCCAGGAGAAATCATCCATATATTCCATGATGCCTTCGACTGGCAAACCACCGTCAGCCATGGTCAGACCCAACTTCTTGTCCTGCGTAAATTGTTCGGCAAGGAATTCTTTAAACTTCTGGACTTCATTTTTTATCCAGTTGCGCGCCTCTTCGGCAATGGAGAGGGATTTAATATCCTGGGCGAGATTGGTGGGCTTTATGGTATAAATCCAGCCTTTTTCATACGGATTTTCTTTAACGACGGCCGGATTGTTAATAGCTTCACCATTGATGGCGCTAATTACGCCGTCGACCGGTGAGTGGAAATCGACTTTTCGTTTGCCTTGCATCACCGAGAAAATTTTATCCCCGCGACTGACATTCGCGCCTACCGGGCTGGCAGTGATACCGTCAATACGGCCAAGAATCTTCTGGATGAAGTCATCAAGACCAACTTTGATCTTCCCAGCCGTATCGATCGCTGCCCAGGTGTGCCCCTGATGAAAAAAAACACCGCCCGGCAGAGCTAATTCTTCGACCTTTAGCCCAAAGGGAATGGTCAGGCCGGTCTCGGTGACCAAATCGGACGCCGGAACTGTTCGTTTGGCTTGAACCTTTCGTACGATGATATCGGTCATTAGAAATGCGACAAAGGTAAATACCATGAATAGAGCCGCCATAGAATGGTTTCTCCTTAATTATTTGTTAATGAAATCTAACTGTTGTTATTCTTTGTTCTAAGTTCTCACTTGTGATTTCTTATTGCTATTTTATGATTGCACGCGAAAAAGCGATCATTCCGTCAGCCGGTCGAAGCCGGCTTAATGTGGATATCGCTCGTGGCTGGTATATCGCTAAAAAACGTCTACCACCTGATGTCGGTGATTATACGAAGCTGATGGGATTTTAAAAGGATTTGATTTCGACCTCTTTCGCTTTCAAGATCCGGTCAGGTGTTGTACTCTGGCTTGCCTAATAAATTTAACACCAGGCGACGATAGCGTTCTTTGGGTAAATAGTTCCGCAGGTTCCGAGAAATTTCTCCGCCATCGGCCATGGTAATGCCAACATTAGCTGCGGGTTGCTGAAAACCTTCGGCTAAATTGCATTCGAGCCATTTATATTCCTTGAGGTACCATGGCACCAGGGTGTCTCCCGAGCGACAAAATTTTAAATCCTGCGCTAAGTTTTCCGGTTCAACATCGAGCAACCAGCCCTGGGTAAGGGGAGCGAGCACCATTTTATCCGGGAAATTGGCTATTTCCTGATTCACCAGCACAACCCGGCCTGTTAAAGGTGAGACGATGGAAAAAATATGCTCAAACTGGATAATTTGACCACAACTGCCCCCGCGAACAATTTTGTCGCCCGGCAAAGGCAGCACCACTTCATCAATGGTTCCCAAGGTGGTGGCGATCATGTCATCGATTCCTATTCTGACTCGCCGCGGGCCGATCTCCTTGATCCAGGTGTGGCCGGGATGGATGTGATAGTTTTGCTCTAGTTTAAATTTTAGCAGGTGTTGCCAGGAGGTTTCTTGCTTTTTAGCCAGGGTAATTGGTTCTTTGCCGGAATTCTCTGAGGTCAATTGCTCGTGCTCCGCGCAATCAACGATCGATGCCGGATTCGTGCCTCGCAATCCGTAATCGAGCGGGCAGGTCTGACATTCAAAATTGCGATCACAAATTTTGTAAGAGACCATGCCCAATTCCATCCAAACGCATCGGTTGGCATTATTGGCAATAAGTTGGGAAGCGAAATCTGCTTTTGGATATGATTTCATAGATTTTCCTCAGCAAAGAACCAACTCGATCAGAAACTCAAGTCGGAAAAATGCGCCCTGTCGCCGGTAATTAAATTTACTTTTTCTCTTCGACTTTCTCCCCACCATCCGCCATGGTCAAACCTAATTTGCCAGTTAAGGGAGACATGGCAACTTCACCGGTAGCAGTGCTAACTCGGGGCATTCGTAGCACCTGAAACATCTTGAAAATGGCGATAGCTGGAATTGCGACCCATGGTAACAGCACCAGCAGGCCAAAGATGATCCAGATAACCTGAGCATAAAACGGCAAATCGACGTAATACATGACAATTCTCCTTTGCATTAAGGTGTTTTCGGTTATTCAACTTGCTTGTAATATCGTTTGCTGCCATAACTTTTATCAATAACCATGCCAAAATTTGTCAGCTCATAAAATCAATAAGTTATAGAATCGACCCAATCGGTGGTTGCTGAATTTTTCAACGTTGCTGTCGAGAATTGCCACAGAATAGGATCAAGAAAAAATTTTAAGAAGATGAAAAAAACATTGACATCTTAACAAATATATGTTATATTATTGTCCTCTGATCTACCAAATTTGTTCATCGAATGAGCTAGTTTCATTTGACTCAATTGAATTGGTCAGGAATTCAGCGAATGGATGATTTTATTTTGAGTAATAGACTGTTAGCTCATACCTCAAGTTTTAGCCTCATTTATTTGCATATTCTGATTGCTCTGTCAAATAACTTCATTTATCAAACCAGGAGGGGCTATGCATACGCTGCATGAATTTTATATTGCAACGAAAGGGACGGAGTATCTGATAGCAGTAACATTTTTAATTGTCTTCCCGCTTTTTTGGATGTTTCTCAGTAGAAAGAAAAAGACCAGTAAACCAAAATCGAAAAAGGTCCACGCTTAATCTGGCGGTAAACATTCGAGTCGATTCAAATCAACGCGAAGGAGGAATATTTATGGGAATAGACCGCAGAGGTTTTCTGAAGCATCTCGCTGGGATTGGTGGTGCTGCCGCGGCCGCTAAATCAACCCGGGTTTTTGGTCAGGAGTACTTTGCTGGTTATCCGGACCGATTTGGCGTGTTGGTCGATCTAACCGTCTGCATCGGCTGTCGCAAGTGTGAATGGGCTTGCAATGATGTGAACCAATTGCCCAACAAACCGATTCAAGAATTTGAGGACAAATCTGTCTTTAATGAGAAGCGACGACCTCACGCCTATACTTACACCGTGGTCAATCGATTTGATAATTCCAAAAATCCTGCACGACCGATTTATGTAAAGAAACAATGCATGCACTGCAACGAACCAGCCTGTGCCTCAGCCTGTTTGGTCAAAGCATTTACCAAAACACCAGAGGGAGCTGTGGTCTATAACCCCAGCGTCTGTATCGGTTGTCGCTACTGCATGGCCGCCTGTCCGTTCAACATCCCCGCCTACGAATATGATGAACCTTTCACACCAAGAGTCACTAAGTGTACCTTCTGTTTTGACAGAATTCGCAATGAAGGTGGTGTGCCCGGTTGTGTGCAAATTTGCCCGGTGGAGGCATTGGTCTTTGGCAAACGGAGTGAGTTGCTGGATTTAGCGCATCAAAAGATTATGAACAATCCCGATCGCTACATCAATCATGTGTACGGCGAACAGGAAGTGGGGGGTACCAGTTGGATGTATCTGTCACCAGTTCCTTTCGAAGAGGTGGGATTTAGAACCGATCTCGGCATCACGCCGATCCCGCAGTTGAGTCGTGGTTTTCTATCTATGGTCTCGGTGGTATTGGTCGCCTGGCCGGCACTGTGCATGGGATTTTATAGTTTCTCGAAACGCCGGGAAGAACTTGCTAAGGCTGAATCGCAATCGGGAAAGGAGGAATAATTATGATGCTGAACAATGCCATGACCCGGCAGGAGTGGGTCCGAGAAAATTTGTTTTTAGGAATGAGCTTTCGGGATTATTTGAAAAGCAATCTGACAACCTTTAATTTTGTCGCCGCCATCATCCTGATCTGCGGCATTCCTGTAATGATCTATCGGATTGTCAAAGGACTTGGTCCTTCAACGAATCTGTCCGATACCAATCCCTGGGGCATCTGGATCGGTTTCGACATGATGACTGGCGTGGCGCTGGCCGCGGGAGGTTTTGTGATGGGCACCGCGGTGCACCTGTTTGGTATGAAAGAATATCGACCGCTGGTGCGTCCCGCAATTTTAACCGGATTCCTGGGTTATCTATTTGCTGTGATCGGCCTGATGTTCGATCTCGGGCGGTATTATCGACTGCCGTATCCGATGTTCGTGTCACTGGGGGTCAATTCCATCCTCTTCCTGGTTGCCTGGCACGTGGCGCTCTATCTCACATGCCAGTTTGTGGAATGGTGTCCCGCCATCTTCGAGTGGCTCGATATGAAAAAGTTTCGCAAATGGTTTATCCGATTGACCCTGGGCGCAACAGTTTTCGGGGTGATTCTTTCGACGCTGCATCAGTCGGCCCTGGGTTCGTTATTTTTGCTGATGCCGGGCAAGCTGCATCCGCTGTGGTATTCTTCGTATATCCCAGTATTTTTCTTTGTCTCAGCGCTCATCGCAGGTATTTCCATGGTCATTTTTGAGAGCATGATGTCCCATCGGGTGTTCAAAGATCAGGTGCCCAAGATGGCGATGGATCATGCCCAATTCGACCGCATTACCCTTGGTCTGGGCAAAGCTGCCTCCATTTTATTGTTCACCTATTTCTGTTTGAAACTCATTGGTGTGGCACATGGCAACAACTGGCATTACATTAACACCAACTACGGTTACTGGTGGCTGGTAGAAGTGGTGGGCTTCGTGCTGATTCCCGCTTTCCTCTATGCCTGGGGCGTACGGAATGACAGCGCCAAAATAGTGCGGTTCACCAGCATTGTCACCGTCATTGGCATTGCCCTCAATCGAATTAATCAGTCGATCATCTGCTTCAATTGGAATGCGGACGAGCGCTATTATCCTCATTGGATGGAAGTGGTGATTACCGTGACGATTATCACCATCGGCCTGATCACGTTTCGCTGGATCATTAACCGAATGCCGATACTTTACGATCATCCCGATTATGAAATTGAACATTAATGACGAGGTTGAAGAACCAAATTTTAAATAATAATAGATAAGTCATTTTACAAACCGCTAATTTCGCTAATTCTTCGAATTGCGCTAATTTGAATCTCTATTAACTTAATTCGCCTAAATTAGTGAAATTAACGGGGAACGACCTTTTAGAGTAGATTCATGGACATTATTTGCATCACTTGTAGTTAAAAATCGTTAGCAAAAAAATTCAATTAGGAGAAATGAGATGCCAAAGCGAATTGCTATTGTAACGATTTTCATAATGTGTTGTTTTATAGTTCTGGCTCAGGCGCAGGAGAAAAAGGCTCCAAGTCCTCATTCTGCGGCGCAGTTAGCCTGCGAAGAGTGTCATGTCTGCAAGAATCCGACCGCAGCCGATCCTTGCCTGCGAACGTGCCCGCGCCACTGGAAGGGTAAAGAGGCAGGGCGCAAACTGACCACTGCGGAAGTACCCGATGTGATTATTTTGAACGAGCTGGAAAAATTATATGAGCCGGTAAAATTCTCTCATAAATTGCATGCGCATATGGCTGAGATGGGCGAAGGTTGTGTTGCTTGCCATCATTATACTCCAACCAATGCAGCTCATCCTCCCTGCAAGGAGTGCCATAGTTCCAGTATTGTTCAGGAGAGTATCACCAAACCTGGCCTCAAGGGCGCGTATCATCGTCAGTGCATGGGCTGCCACAAGGAATGGAGCGGCGAAACCAATTGTGAAATCTGTCATGCGTCAAAAGCCCAGAAACAGGCCAAAGGGGCCGAATATATTGCACCTCACTACCGACCCTGCAAAGAGCCCGATAAGAAAGTTTACACCACCAGCAACAGCCAGGGCCAATACGTCACCTTTTTCCACAACAATCATACCCAATTGTATGGTTTAAAATGCACTGAGTGCCATAAGAATGACCCGTGCGTGAGCTGCCATTACCAGGGCGAGCGACCTGTTTCCGTCGTTGAAGCCAGTGCAGATGCGATGCATCATAAATGTTCCGCCTGCCATAACGTGGTCGATAACAGCGGCTGTGCCAAATGTCATTCCAAAACCGAACGCAAAGGATTTGATCATGGTCAGGCGACCGGCTGGGCATTGAATATCTATCATCAACAATTAAGCTGTACCAGTTGCCATCCAGCCAACAAGCCCATTGGCAAGTTGAATCGGAGCTGCAATAGTTGTCACAGCAAGTGGGCACCGTCTAACTTCAACCATGCAATTGTTGGACTGGCATTGGACGAGACCCACGCCGAAATGGAATGTACCGATTGTCATGCCGATCGGCGTTTTGATCTTAAACCCAGTTGCAGCGGTTGTCATGATGATAAAACCTATCCGAAAGATAAGCCAGGGAAAGTGACGCAAAAAGGGAAATAATGTCAATCTAAATATGACCGTCACCTTGGAGGTGACGGTCATGTTAGATAAATCAGCCACCAAAATCAAGGAGTATAGTTATGAAAAGAATCATCATTTCACTCATCGCAGTAAGTTTTTTAGCCATGATGGTCACGATGGTATTGGCTCAGGAGACCAAAACTGCGGCGGCGCCAAAGACCTTCAAATACGTCGGTGTGGCCAAATGCAAGATGTGCCATAAAGGCGAAAAACATGGGAATGTCTTTGAAATCTGGGAAAAGAGCAAACATGCTACCGCCTACGCAACCCTGGCAACGGAGCATAGCAAAGAAGTGGCGAAAAAAGCGGGGATCGAAGGCGATCCGCAGCAAGCGCCCGCCTGTCTGGTTTGCCATGTAACCGCTTATTCTGCTCCCGCCGACAAAAAGGAAGCAACCTTGACCTTCGCCGAAGGAAACTCCTGCGAAGCCTGTCATGGTCCTGGCTCAGAATACAAAAGCATGAAGGTGATGAAGGACATTTATGCTGGCACCGTCAAAGGCGCTGATTTTGGGTTGATCGAACCCACTAATGAAGTTTGCGTGACGTGCCATAATCCCAAAAGCCCTACTTACAAAGAGTTTAAATATGAAGTGGAGGTAAAAAATATCGCCCATGCCGTGCCGAAGGAAGTAAAAGAATAGAACATGAACTAACGTGAAATATGAAATATGAGACGGGAGACGTGAATAGCATTATCAATAATTGTCTTCCCATGTTGCTTTTCACGTCTCACGTTTGCCGTCTCACAAAACAAGCCGTTTTGATCCGTTCAATCCGTTCAATCAGCGTTCTATTAAATTGGGACAAGAAATAGAAGGAAGCAATTATTGACAGGCATTATCTTAGCAGGCGGCAAAAACAGCCGCATCGCCATGACCAAAGCCCTTATCCAATTGGGCGATCAGACCATCATCGAGAGGACGGTGCAACTGTTTCAGCAGTTGTTCGAGGAGGTCATTATTGTGACCAACAATTTGGCTGACTATGGTCATCTGGGCGCAAAACTTACCAGCGATTTGATCCCTGAAACGGGGCCGTTGGGCGGTCTCTATTCAGGATTAATGCTTTCATCCAGCGACTATAGTTTCGTTGTCGCCTGCGATATGCCGTTTATCGATCCAGCGATTATTCGTCATCTGCAAAACTATACGTATTTGGGAAGCTACGATGTGATTGTGCCTGAATTCAATGGCTTTATCGAGCCGTTGTTTGCCTTTTATTCCCAAAAGTGCATCCCAACTATTCTGGATCATTTAAATCAAAAAGATTTCAAGATTCGATCATTTTATTCTCGGGTCAAGGTAAAAGAAGTCCCCTGTCATCATTTCAACGCTATCGAAAAAGCATTTTTCAATATCAATACCCGAGAAGATTTGCTGCAAGCCAGAAAGCTTTACTGTGGTTGAATTAGTAGAAAAGGTAACCATTGTTCAGATCGTCGACGATCAAATTTCCGAACAGGAAGATGTCGTCGTCAGAGAAACACCGCTAACGATCTTTGTCAACGATGAAGAGTTGGTGACGCTGCTCTGTCTGCCGCAGCATCAGCAAAACCTGGCCGTCGGCTATCTGTTCTCGGAGGGAATTCTGGCGAGCAAGGCCGAAATTGAAAGCCTGATTTTTAATGAAAACAAAGGCGTCATCTGGATCAAATTGACCAAACCGTTTGTCATCGACGATGAGTTTCGCAAGGGCAGGACGGTCACCACTGGCTGCGCTCGTGGGTTGACGTTTCACCAGGTCTTTGAAAAGTGGAGCGGCGAATTCGTCTCCAGCCAATTGAAAATTGCATCCCAGGTGGTGATCGATGTGGTGTCAGATTTAAAGCAACGGTCGTTGCTGTTCAAAGCGACGGGCGGCACGCACAGCGCTTTGCTCTATCAAAATAGCAATTTTTTGATGGAACGAGAGGACATCGGTCGCCACAACGCCATCGATAAAATTATTGGCGAATGCGTGATGCAAGATATTCCTGGCGATGATAAAATTCTGATGACCAGCGGCAGGGTTTCATCGGAAATTTTATTGAAGACTGCCAGATACCAAATCCCGATATTGATTTCGCATGGCGCGCCGACTTCGGCGGCGCTGAAGCTGGCGGACGAAATCGGGATCACCGTGATCGGCTTTGCTCGGGGCAGGCGGATGAATGTTTATACCAATGGGTGGCGGGTTCAGAAAGGGCAATAAGCTAATACGGTCTAATTTTTAATTGATCGAAAACATGAGCGATAAGACTCAGGAGAAAAAGTGGGACCTGGAGGAAAGAACGGCTATCTTTGGTGAGGAGACTATAAAATTCTGCAAAAAGGTGCCGCGTAATCCAATTACTACTCCGCTAATCACTCAACTGGTCAAAGCGGGTACGAGCGTTGCGGCAAATTATTGTGAGGCGGATGATGCGGAAAGTAAAAAAGATTTTAGACATAAAATAGGAATAGTGAAAAAAGAATCTCGTGAATCCAAGCATTTTATCAGAATGATTGCAGTAGCTGTTCCAGAGCTAAAAGAAGAAGCAGGCCGTTGTGGCAAGAAACAAAAGAATTGAATTTAATTTTCAATGCTATATATAGAAAGATAAAATGACTGAACAATTTGGAAATTGGTCATTGAGTTTTGTTTAGATCAATTAGGTTAATTAGATCAATTAGGTCAATTAGAATTTATCCTAAGGAAAATTCGTGGAACCAATCCCAGAGATCAAAGAACAGCTTGAAATATTAGGAAAATCCAATCAATTTTCCGGCGACTTTTTGGAATTTCATGAACAGGTGCTGACTTTTCAGGCGGCGATTAAAGAACGAGTGAATAAGCCGCTGATCAACATCTTGGCTCGCACCACCGATCTGGAAAATCGCCTCCCTGATGGTCGGCCATTGATCGATGACACCAATTTATATATTGATCCGCAGGTGGCGCAGTCAATGGTGCAGGAGCTGCTCGATCTCATGGAGCGCTGGCAGTCAACCGAGCACGTGGCGGAAATCCAGCAGTTGAAAGCAAGCCTGGGGCGACAGGAGTTCGATCCTGCTGAGTTGGTGAAAAATTTTCTAAAGGAGAAAAAAGATTATTTCGTAGCGGTGGCGGAACAAATTTCTACCCCCGTGGAGCAATTATTATTCATTGCCCGAACCATTGAACTGCCGCTGCTGGAAGTGCATCGAGATATTTTGCGGCCCAATTCGATCACAGCGGTATCGGATTGGCTGAGGCCCTATTGTCCCACCTGCGGCTCGGTGCCCGCCATGGGCCGACTGGACAAAGAGGTGGGGCAGCGATTTTTATGGTGTGCGGTCTGTAATAGCCAGTGGCCATTTCAGCGCTTGCAGTGCCCCATTTGCCTGAATAATGATCAGACCCGATTGCGTTATTTTTTTACCGATGAAGCCAGCCCGTACCGGGTCGATGTCTGCGATAATTGTCGGCACTATTTGAAAGCTGTTGATGAGCGGAAGCTCGAAAACGAACGGCAAGCAGTAATGGGTGTCGAGGACCTGCTAACCCTATCGCTGGATGAGGCGGCAAAAAAAGAGGGGTATCAAAGTGCGCTGTGGTGGATGGAAATCGGGAGTGATGAGACATTTTATTTTTCAAGTGATGCGAATTAACCTAGTTTCTAATTGATCTAATTTCTAATCTGTCTGATTAATCTAAAACATGAGCGATAAAACTCAGGAGAAAAAGTGGGATCTGGAAGAAAGAACGGCTAAATTTGGAGAGGATATCATAAAATTTTGCAAAAAGGTCCCACGAAATCCTATCACTAATCCACTAATCACTCAACTGGTTAAAGCGGGTACGAGCGTGGGGGCGAATTATTGTGAGGCGGATAATGCGGAAAGTAAAAAAGATTTTAGACATAAAATAGGAATAGTAAAAAAAGAATCTCGTGAATCCAAGTATTTTATTAGAATGATTGCAGTAGCTGCTCCTGAACTAAAAGATGAAGCCAGACCATTATGGCAAGAAGATAAAGAATTGAATTTAATTTTCAACTCCATTTATCGAAAAGTAAAATTATTGAAGAAATTAGAAATTAGTTATTGAGTTTTCTTTAGGTCAATTAGATCAATTAGACAAATTAGATCAATTAGAAATTAATGAATCAAGATTTGCACGTAACTAAAGTCATTAAACGATATTTTTGAAAATCCGATGCAATTCATTAATCATAACAACAATCGAAGGAGGAGAAGGCGTTTATGGATCTAACAAGAAGAGGGTTCTTGAAAGTATCCGGCGTCGCTACTTCCGGAGCGTTCCTCGCTCGTTTTGGTTGGGCCAAGCCAGTTGCGCCACCGCCCACTCAGGAGCTGAGGATCAAATACGCTCAGGAGACCACCACCATCTGCCCCTATTGCGGCGTGGGCTGTAGTCTGATTGTTTCCAGCAAAAATGGCAAGGTGATCAACACGGAGGGCGATCCGGATTCTCCCATCAACCGCGGTTCATTGTGCTCCAAAGGCAGCTCGCTGTTTCAACTGGCCAATAACGAGCGCCGCATCACCAGAGTCATGTACCGCAAGCCGTATGGCACCAAGTGGGAGTACAAATCATGGGACTGGGCAATGAAAAAGATTGCTCAGCGTGTCAAAGCTACTCGAGATGCTTATTTCACCGAGAAAAATGAAAAGGGTCAGGTAGTGAATCGCACCACCGCAATCGCCTCGGTGGGTAGCGCGGCCATGGATAACGAGGAATGCTGGCTCTATCAAAAAATGCTGCGTTCATTGGGCCTGGTGTATATCGAACACCAGGCGCGGATATGACACTCGGCAACAGTAGCGGCTCTGGCAGAGTCGTTTGGCCGAGGGGCAATGACCAATCATTGGAATGACATTGCCAATAGTGATGTAATTTTAATTATGGGCAGCAATGCCGCGGAAAATCATCCCATCTCGTTTAAATGGGTGACCAAAGCGATGGAACGCGGGGCGATATTAATCAGTGTTGATCCCCGCTTTACTCGAACATCCTCTAAAGCACATATCTATGCCTCGCTGCGTTCGGGTACGGATATCGCATTTTTGGGTGGCATGATCAAGTATATTTTGGACAACGAGCTTTACCACAAAGAATATGTCCTCGAATATACCAATGCCTCGCATCTTGTCAATGAAAAATTCGATTTTCAGGACGGGCTATTTTCTGGCTACGATGAAAAAACGGGTAAGTATGACAAAGCGACCTGGAGTTATCAGGTAGATGACAAAGGCATTGCGCTGCAGGATCGAACGCTGTCCAATCCGAACTGTGTGTTCCAATTGCTCAAAAAGCATTATTCTCGTTATGATCTGGATACCGTTTCCAAAATCACCGGCACGCCAGTTGACAAATTGCTGGAAGTCTACAAAGCCTATTCTGAAACAGGCAAAGTGGGCAAAGCGGGCACAATCATGTATGCGATGGGCTGGACCCAGCATACGGTCGGCACGCAGAATATCCGCACCATGTCGATCATTCAATTGCTACTAGGAAATATCGGCGTGGCTGGTGGCGGCGTGAATGCGTTGCGTGGCGAATCCAATGTGCAGGGTTCGACCGATCAGGCGTTGCTGTTCCACATTCTCCCAGGATATTTAAAGTCGATCAACGCCTCACAAACCACGTTAGCGGAATATCTTCAACCGAATACTCCCAAGACGAATGATCCTATGAGCGTCAACTGGTGGAGCAATTATCCGAAATATACCGTGAGTTTCTTGAAATCCATGTTCGGCGCGAAAGCGACGAAGGAGAACGATTTCGGATACAACTGGCTGCCCAAACTGAATGACGGTGCCAATTACTCCTGGATCACGCTGTTTGACGAAATGTCCAAAGGCAATATCAAAGGATTTTTCGCCTGGGGTATGAATCCAGCGGTGAGCGGACCCAATTCCCAAAAAACGCATGAGGCTTTGGGACAATTGGATTGGCTGGTGAATGTGAACCTCTGGGAAACCGAGACCGGCGCGTTCTGGAAGAGACCCGGAGCTGATCCCAAGAAGATCAAGACCGAAGTCTTTTTGCTTCCCTGCGCCGCTTCGATGGAAAAAGAGGGCAGCATTACCAATAGCAGCCGTTTGATGCAGTGGCGCTATAAAGCCGTTGATCCGCCGGGAGATGCCATGGCCGATGGCGAAATGATCTATGAGCTCTTCAATAAAATCCGGGAGCTGTACGAGAAAAAGGGCGGCAAATTTCCAGAACCAATCCTCAATTTAAAATGGGATTATGCCACCAATGGAAAGCTCGATGTTCATCTGATTGCCAAAGAGATCAACGGCTACGATCTGAACACGGGCAAGCTGATCCTGAATTTCACCAAATTGATGGACGATGGCAGCACTTCATCGGGCAACTGGGTTTATGCTGGTAGCTATAATGAGAATGGCAATATGGCAGCGCGGCGAGATAATACGGACAAATCAGGCATTGGCCTGTATTCGAACTGGGCCTGGGCCTGGCCGCTCAATCGCCGCATTCTCTATAACCGCGCGTCGGTTGATGTGAATGGCCAGCCATTTGATAAAGAGCATCCGGTGATCCGGTGGGATCCGGCAGCCAATGACGGCAAAGGTGCCTGGGTCGGCGATGTTCCCGATGGACCAGCTCCGCCATTGAGCAACAAGCAGGCGGGCAAGTATCCCTTCATCATGACCAAAGAGGGATTTGGTCGTCTGTTTGGACCGGGATTAGCCGAAGGCCCCTTCCCCGAACATTATGAGCCGCTGGAATGCCCGGTGGAGAAGAACCTATTATCCAGCGTATTGGTCAATCCTACTGCCAAACGCTGGGATAAAGCTGCCGGAGCGCTAGATAAATATGCTCAGGCCTGCGATCCACGTTTCCCATTTGTTGCCACCACTTATCGCGTAACGGAGCACTGGCAGACCGGCGCTATGACCCGTCAGGTTCCCTGGTTGGTAGAATTGCAGCCGGAGATGTTCGTCGAGATGAGTCGGGAATTGGCGCATGAATTGGGTATCAAGAGCGGCGATAAAGTGATTGTGGAATCCGCCCGAGGCAGCATTCAGGCCAAAGCCATTGTCACCGCACGGTTCAAGCCGTTTAAAGTTGGTGAAAATATCGTTCACGAAGTTGGTTTGCCCTGGTGTTTTGGTTTCATGGGTCTGGCTACTGGCGGCAGTGCCAATACATTGACGCCCAATATCGGCGATGCCAACACCATGATCCCGGAATCAAAGGCATTCCTGGTTAACGTCCGGAAGGAGGTGTAATTATGAATGGAAAATCAGTATTAATCGACCTCTCCAAATGCATCGGCTGCCGGGCGTGTCAGGTAGCCTGTAAACAGTGGAATCAACTGCCAGGCGAAAAGACCGTAAATGTCGGCTCACATCAAAATCCGCAAGACCTCTCGGCCAGCACCTGGACCCTGGTGCGGTTCAAAGAGACCGAAAGCAATGGCAAGGTGGATTGGACCTTTTTCAAGGATCAATGCCGTCATTGCCTGGAACCGCCGTGCAAGGCCGCGGGCGACGATTACGCTCCGGGGTCAATGATCCAGGATGAGAATGGCGCAGTGGTCTATCTGCCGACGACCAATAAGATCACGGAAGATCTGAAGGAGATGTGTCCTTACGGCATTCCGCGCAAAGATGAAAAAACTGGAAGCTGGCACAAGTGCACCTTTTGCCACGATCGAATTGCCAATGGGCTGATCCCCGCGTGCGTAAAAGCCTGTCCCACTGGCACCTTGACTTTTGGCGATCGCGATGAAATATTGGCACTGGGCAAGCAACGCGTGGAAGAGCTAAAGAAAGACTATCCCAACGCGATGCTGCTGGATGCCAATGATGTGCGCTGGATTTACCTGCTGCATCAGCCCGAGGAGCACTTCCAGATCGGCTTGCGCGAGCTGGATCGCTTCGATCGCTACGCCTGGCGCAACCTGATGAAGCAGAATACGCCGATGACTTTGGCGGCCGGAAGTCTGGCGTGGCTGCTTAAAAAACGTGACCAAAGGATCAAAGAGAAGCAGTCAACTGAAGTCTAATCACAAGCTCACACGCGAGTGTAAGACCGTGTGTGAGCTGGCTTCTCACCAAAAAATAAATTGGCCTATGAAAAAAAATGCAGATCGAATTCGCAAAGTAGCGATCATTGTCCTGGTGTTTGGGACAATGGCATTCATCTCCGCCACCGAGGCGGGTTCCGAAAAGCCACTGCTGAAAATCTGGGATCCGTTCCCAACACTTGAATTGCAGGGAAATCCGACCCCAGATGAATTGCAATATCTCGGCGTGGCACAAAAAACCCGTTTCAGCTTGAAAGACATCGCCGCGAAGATCGTGCTGGTGGAATTTTTCAATAAATTCTGCCCGCATTGTCAGCAACAGGCGCCAATTTTGAATCAATTGTATCACAAGATTCAACAGGATAGTCTGTTGCAAACGCAAGTCAGGATGGTTGGAATCGGTGTCGGCAACAATCAGCGGCAAATCGAGATGTATCAAGCCGAAAAGAGCATCCCCTTTCCGCTGTTTCCGGACCCCAACTACCAGTTCCATGACGACATCGGTCGCCCCCGAACTCCCTTTATCGTGCTATTCAAGAAGACCGGCGCGGATGAAGGACATGTGGCGGCAACCTACATGGGATTGGTGGCGGAGAGCGATACCTTGCTGCAAGCGCTCCGCCAACTGCTTTCGCCAGGCGTATCGGTGCTGCAAGCGGAAGCTGCCTGGCAGGCTGTCGTTGAACCATCCGCCTCGAGTACGCTATCGGATGATGAATTCATGGGCCTGGTCAAAGCGTACTTCAAACAACTGGAGGCCCGGGTTTCCCAACTGGATCGCATTTCGAAGAATGGCAGCGATCTGCTCTTGAAAGCGCAAATAAAACTCAAGGGCAAGACGCGAACGTTCTTTGTCTCTAAAATCTATCGCCCTACGGTCTGCGATGTCTGTCATGACGCCCATTTCTGGTTCGTCTTTGATGATCAGGGGACCATCACCCATTTTGCGCCGATTCATTTAACCAAAGCGTACAACAAGGAGTGGCGGGAAAAAGACGTTCAGAAGGTGGCGCAACGAATTGTGAACCATCGTCTGACCGACATGCTGGCATTCGATCCCGAGGTCGATGCGGTGACTTCGGCAACCATGACCACGGGGCTGATTTACGATACCATTAATCGAGCCACCAGGCTATTTGCGAAATTAAAAGAAGACGGGATCATCAAATAGTTCCGGAGCATTCCGAAGCTTCTAACGATCAGGAATGCGGGCTAAGTTATTTACTAATCCATGTGATCTCAACTAAATGAACAAAAATGAAGGAGCTCAAAACCATGAGAAAAGCAATTTTCGTTTTATTTCTCAGTCTCATTCTCGTTCCCACGCTGTTCGCACAAGTAAAATTGGAGCATTATGGTTTTCTAAAAGGCGACATGGTTTATGCAACTAAGAGCGTCGCCTCTTTTGGTGCAGAAAACCTTTCTGCCGCACAACTGGCTGGGAGTGTCGATAATCCCGCATTGGGCTTTACGGCTCAGCATTCCCGATTCGGTTTGAAGGGAACGGCTGGCGATGCCATTAAGGTCGGCGGAACGCTGGAATTGGATTTCTTCTGGGGTGGCTTTGACTCGAATGCCCGACCGCGGATTCGATTGGGCTTTGCATCGCTGGCGAAAGGAAACATGGAACTGCGCTTCGGGCAGCAGTGGGATCTGTTTTCACCCAATATTCCCATGACCAATAATACCAATGGCATTCTCTGGTACAGCGGCAATTACGGCTTCCGCCGTCCCCAGATCCAATTCCATTACAAAATGCCCATGGACAATATGACGCCAATGCTGCAACTGTCTTTGGGCGAAGCAGCAAAAGAAGCGGAAGGATTGGGCGCTGATAATAAAGCCGCATTTCCCATGATCCAGGGAAGGCTGTCGAGCAAATTCATGAATAAGCATACCGTGGGTCTGTATTTCGTCTATTCGAAATTCGATCCCAATCCCGATCTGGATGACGATGAATATAACACTTCTGGCTTTGGATTGGATTTCGACTTTCAATTTAGCCCGATGCTGGCGCTGAAAGGCGAATTCAATTCGGGAACGAATTTGAATAACTCCAATTTGTTTACCATTGCTGGCAACGGCTCGGCCAGCGTGGATCGGAAAAGCATGGGCTTCTGGGCCAATGCCATTTCCAAGCCCTCCAGCAAAGTGAACTTCGTGTTGGGCTTTGGCATGGATAACAATCAAACCGACGACCTGGCAGATGGCGCAACCGAGTCGAATACCACCTTCTATGGCGATATCATCTTCCCATTTGGCAATGGTTTTTCTATTGCATTGGAAGCGCAAAGCATTTCGACCAAGATCAAAGGCGGCGACACCAATTCCGCGCTGGTGTTTGATATTGC
>CAZYNP010000056.1:0-35505 GCA_964647995.1 uncultured Cytophagia bacterium | reverse complement strand
TTCCTGCCCTTCTGATTCTCCTCGGGAATCCTCAGCGAATCCGTGACAAACACATTAAATTGCTCCATCCGAAATCCTGGATCGATCCGCTTCGCCTCACTGATTAAATCCACCGTTTGAAATAACAAATTCGTCTCTGTGAGATGGGCGGCAAAAGGATTAATGTCAAAACCATAAATATTATCCCGCACCTTGTTGAGAATCGTGATGGAATCATAATTCTTGTTTCTCAGACGGTGGATCAGCCGATGGGCAGCAGGCACTAAAAATCCGCCTGAGCCACAGGCAGGATCCAGCAATGTTTTATTCTCAATATCAGCATCGCTGGTGTAGCCTACGCCATCTAAAATGTACTGCACGACTTCATCAGGCGTGTAAAATTGTCCCAGCCGCTTGCGTTCTTCTTTGTCAATGTACTTCTGATACAAATTGCCCAGGATGTCTCGATTGACATGGGCGAAATTGTATTGGTTGAACATGAACAGCAACCGCAATAGCAATTCAGAATCGGGAACGTACCAATCAAAAATATCGTGCTTGAACAGATGTTCATAGACACCCTTGATCGTTTTGTAAGCGATCTCCAACAGCTCATTATAATTGATCTTGACATCCCCAATAAACTTTTTGAAATCCTCGATGGCGCCGTTGGAAATCCGTCGCTTGATGATTTCCTTATCCTCGGCGATTCGAATCAGCAGAATGCGGTTGATGAGGATGTACATGGTTTCGGTGACAAACTTATCCTGCCCATTCTGGTTTTTTTCTAAATCGATGTTGTTCAGCTCGGCCCAGCGATGAAAATACTTGATGGTTTGAATGGACTTATTATGCTCACGACGCAGCTTATCCAATTGCCAACCATCAAGCTGTTCTTTTTTCTGCTCAAAAATCGTGTAATCCTCAAGGTGCAGATTGAACTGCTCCTCCACGTCCAGTTTGGTCAATTCCACCATCCTGGCCAGATCATCTAACAGCCGCTGGAAAGAGGTGGGTTCGGAAATATCGATGGTGGGAATGGCGTAAAGTTCTTCTTCACGAATATAGCGAACGTCCTTTTTCAAATACATCAGCTTGACAATGCGGCCAAATTCCTCATCGTTGAGGCTGGCCAGTTCCCCTTTGATGGACTCCGCCATGATGGCAGCGAAATCGAGTTTCACCAGCAGGGTTTTGCCCTTTTTCTGCTCCCAGATCTCAAACGATCTGCCGTTGGTCACGATGCCGATGGGAGTCCGCAGTTCTTCGATGTAGGGAAAAAGCTGTTGTTCTCGGGCGAGCTTTAGATCCTGCACATTGGTGGCTTTGGTCTCCACGGTAATGACTGGCTGCAAAGGTGCTGGGCCAATATTCAAATCCACGATGCCCGATTGGAGGGTCACTTCGTTATAAAAATCCTGATCTGCATAGCCCAGTTTCCGAAACAGCGGCTTGACGATCATGTCCCGAACATCAAATTCATCGCCGCCTTTGGACTGGCGCAGATAGTCAAGATAAGTTTTTCCTGAATGACGAAAGGTAGCAAATACCGAAAGGATGTCCTGGACGAATTGAGTTTTATTTTTAGTTCGAGTTACCCTCATGGTCTTCGCTTTTGGTTTGTGACGCGATGGGATTAGAATTGCTTGGAAATTAACAAAGTTTTCCGCTTTTGTCAAGGGATATTTTTACAAAGTTCAATTTGAAAACCGCGCTCGAAATTTGAAAAGCGTATGCGATTCTGGATCGAGTCCTTCAGCCATCTGAAATTTGGTTCGCTATTATTTGAGAAAATTGAGAGAGGCGTATTTTGACCTGGAGAATGCCAAAGGAGCGGGCTGGGGCGAGTTTTAACAGAACGAATTCAGCCATGGTGCTCGTTTCGATGGTTTTCAACACTCCTATTCGCTGTTTTCAAAACAAGCAGAAGCAGCGGATCAAGCCAGACTGGCCCTGGACCCAACCAATTTTTAAGGGAGACTAAGTCATTTTGTGAATTAATTTCAGCAGCGGCGAGATCAGATATTTTGCCAGCGCATTATATTCGAGCGGGTACGCAAATTCGTTACATTTTTTTTCGATCTGATACGCGCCAAGCGCCTGTCGAATCCTTTTGGTGGACTTCCCCTCAGTAACTGTGACCTAAACCGTGTTGCTCGCTTCGGTTACCACGGTAATGATGGGTTGCAATGGCGCAGGGCCGATAGTCAAATCCGCTATCCCCGATTGGAGAGGCACATCAGTGTAAAAATCATGTTCCCCATAACCAAGCTTCCGCAACAATGGCTTGACGATCATATCCCGCACAGCGACTTCATCCCCGCCCCGGGACTGGCGCAGATAAGCCAGGTAGTCTCTACCAGAATGGCGGAATGAATCGAATATTGATAGGATGTCCTGAACAAATTGGATTTTATTTTTAGATCGAGTGATTGACATATTTGCCATTTTTGATTTTTGGTGCAACCAATCAGGTTTATAATTTGAGTGGAAACGAGCCTGGCCAGGATTTTGGTTTTCATAATTGCAATGGAACGGGAGCTCATTGCGAATGCTCTCGATCCATGTCAGGATAGACTTTCCGCATCACCTTGAAAATTGGATATCCCAGCCCAAAAATGGCGCATCCGAACAACGCGGGCATGGTCTCGGTCAACAGCACATTGACCGAAATGCTTACCAAAAAGATCACAAAGATCGCCGGCAGGATCGGATAAAAAGGCGCCTGATATTCGCTCTGATCCGGCCGTGCTCTGGCTCGTCGGCGCAAAAGAAAAATTGTTGCCGCTACAATCGCCAGGTTCAGGCTATCGAGAAACATAACATAATTGACCAGTTTTTCAAAAGTGCCCAGGAAAAAGATCGATAGCAAGATGGTTGCGCCATAAAAGAGCAGACTGAACTCCTGCGCTTGCGTCCGCGGATTCACCTGCTTAAAAATCGGCGGCAACACACGATCCTCGGCCATAGCATAGTAGGCACGGGGGGTTTGCATCAAATTCACATTCAGGAAACCAAAGGCCGAAAGAAAGATCGCCAGCGAGATCAAGAATTGGCCGGAGCTACCGTAGCAAACTCGGGCAACTTCGGCGGCCACCAATTTCGATGTTGTCATCCCCTGAATGCCCAGCACGCGATAATACGCCAGATTAATGGTCAGATAGAGGGCAATAATAATTCCGATGCCAATAAAAATCGCCAGGGGAATATTTCGCCGCGGGCGCTGAACATCACCACCAAAATTGATAGTGCCCTGGTAACCACCATAGGTATAGAAGACCGAAATCAATCCCACTGCCAGCGCCATATAAAGAGTTCGGGACGCCAGAGGAGCACTGGCTTGGCTATTCGCCATTTCGCCGGAACTATTTTTGAAAATAAATGCAGCAAGAATAATTGCCAGGATCATGCCGATTTTGATCACAGTCAAGAAGTTCTGGGTATGCGCGCCCATTTTAATGCCCAGCAAGTTTATAATGAGCAGCGTGACAATGGCCGCCGCGGCGGTGAATTGGATGGCCAGTTGAGATTGCATGGAAGCTGGTAACACAATGGGCACGAAATATTCCGCACCAATGATGGCCACAGCAGCCGCACCCGCACCGCCGATGATGAGCAAATTCGCCCAATTGAGCATAAATGCCAAAGATGAATGATAGCAATCGGCGACCACTTCATAATATGCCCCGGGCCGCGAAAATCGGGAACCAATTTCGGCAAACGTCAGCGCGCCGCAGAAGCTGATCAACCCGCCCAAAATCCAGGCGGCGAAGAACCGCGCGGGCGTCCCGGTTGCCGCCGCAACCATGGCCGGAGTCCGAAAGATGCCAATACCAATTACCAGGCTAACCACAATCATGGTCGTATCAAAAACCGTCAGCTTTGCTTTTATTGGCATTGCTTCTCCATGCTGTTATTAATTTCAACAACCGCATTTCCTAAAATCAAAACCAGACCGGCCAATTTCAGGTCTGAGCTCCTGAAATTGCAAACCGCGGTCATGCCGTCAACCGGGGCACGTTTTTAGTTCTCGATTGCTGCGGCAGCCAGTTTTCGCTTCGCAGGAGCCGGATTGCCAAATTGGCGTGATCGCGCCAGGCCACTACATGGCTGGCTATTTTCCCATGTAATAGCGAAGACAAATCGCAAAACTCAAAAAAACTTCCTGGCGGCTGACCGGCTCGTCTGGTGCATTGGCAGTCGGGGGACTGGTGATCGTTTTGCCGTTGGTTTTCAGCAACATGACATTGGAAATAAGCCCGACCAACAGTTTTTCGCCGAAGGCATCGGTAAAAACACCTGCTTCTACCAGACCGCCGGGGCCATGGCGCTTGCGAGATTTCTTGAGATCAACTCCCCAATAGGGGTCGGACAGTCGGGTGCTAAACCAGTAGTAAGCAACCCCCGCGCCCAAATAGAGCTCGAGTTGATCTTTGATCTGCGACCGGAAGCGCATGGTCAATGGAAAACCATAGATATTTACCATTTCCTGTTGCAAGGTATAAGAATAGCCATAGGGATCCGGCACTGTTACCCAATCTGGATTCTGTGGGGATGAAGTGCCAAAATCAAACGCCAGGTGAATGGGTTCCCAATGGGTGGTCAATTGGTAGCCAAATCCCAGCTTCAACGAAAAGCCGGAAACCAGATCGTTGGCCACGTTGCCCGTGGGTATTCTTAGCCCAAACTGAAACTCGCTGGTAAATTTCTTCGGATTATCAAAGGCCGGGGTATTGGTCGCCAGGAGAGAATTCACACTGATGAATAAGATTATTAATATCAGCACGGCTTTGTTCATGAGTCACCTGTAAGTTATTCATAGGTTATATTTTTCAAGCATAATATAGTATTCGGCAATGACATTTGCAAGGGAAAAAACCAATTCAAAATTTACTTGCTTTGTAGCGAAAGAATATTTATATTTGCCCCTCATCAAATTCACGGCAAAATTCAATTATTTAGCAAAAGAGCGGAGTCTATTGACTGACCAATACTACATGCGCCAGGCCCTGCGATTGGCACGCAAGGGCCTGGGCTACGTCAATCCCAATCCCATGGTGGGTTCGGTGGTCGTAAAAGATGATGTAGTTGTCGGAGCTGGCTATCATCGTCGCTTCGGGAAAGAACATGCCGAAGTGATGGCATTACGAGCTGCTGGCGAGCAGGCACGGGGGGCGACGCTATACGTCAACCTTGAACCATGCTGTCATTACGGCAAAACGCCACCCTGCACCAATGCCATTATTGCTGCTGGCATCAAACGAGTGGTGATCGGCATGGTCGATCCCAATCCCCTGGTTAATCAAAAAGGAATCGATATTTTAACCAACCATCACATCGATGTGACCATCGGAGTGGAGGAGGAAACCTGCCGGGCGCTGAATCGTGCGTTCATCAAATACATCACCACTGGCTTACCCTATGTCACGCTGAAAATCGCCCAGACAGTGGATGGCCGCATTGCGTCCAGCACCGGTCATTCACAATGGATTACCTCGTACCCCGCGCGCGTGGCTGCACATCGCCTGCGCCATGCCAACGATGCCGTAATTGTTGGCATTGGCACCGTTTTGGCCGATGATCCGCAATTAACAGTTCGCCATATCAAGGGCAAAAATCCCTGGCGGGTGGTGCTGGATACTCATTTGCAAATACCGCTAACCTGTCAGTTGCTGACCGATCCCTTTGTCTCCAGAACCATCGTGGCCACTGCCGCCAACGAAAACTCCGATAAAATCGCTCAACTCCGAGCTCGGGGGGCAACGGTCTGGCATTTGCCACTGGCCGAAGCGGGAAAGCTTTCCCTGATCCATTTATTACAGCAACTGGCTGCGATCCAGGTGAGCGCTATTATGGTGGAAGGAGGCGCTCGAGTGTACACCTCATTTTTGAGTAACAAATTGGCCGATCACCTGATAGTGGCGATTGCACCGAAAATTCTTGGTTCAGGCATCGAAGCCATTGGGGATCTGGGCATTCGCCAGGTGGACCAAAGCATCCAACTGCTTCGGGTTCGGTATCAAAAATTAGGACCTGATGTTTTAATTAGCGGCGACCTCTGCTTCGATCACCCCGATCAAGGCAAGACGTTACCCGAAAGCTGAAGTGACGATCATCGGCGTATTTGCCGACCGTAGCTCCGCCATGATGACTGGTACAATGAGCAAAAAATCAGCCCACAGATGCGCAACTCTGATGGGGTATGGGAATTTGAAATTATGTTTACTGGAATCATCGAAGAAATTGGAACAATCCATCGCCTTCTGCCGCAGCCATCTGGCTTAAGGATTTGGATTCGCGCCCGTCGGATCCTGGATGATCTAAAAATCGATCAAAGCGTGGCGGTCAATGGCGTTTGTCTGACGGTGGTGGAAATCGACCGGGAGGCGTTTGCTGCGGACACAGTGACCGAAACCCTAAATCGCTCCACGCTGCAATTTGCCAGGGTCAATGATGCGGTGAATCTGGAACGAGCGTTGCGATTGCAGAACCGGCTGGGCGGGCATCTGGTGCAGGGACACGTCGACGGCATGGGCACGATCCAGCAACTGCTCACGGCGCCGGAAGCCAACTGGTTGAAAATCGAAATCCCCTCGGAATTGAACCGGTACACCATTCCCAAAGGCTCTATCGCTATCGATGGGATCAGCTTGACCATTGCCAGGAAGGATGGGAATTTGCTCTCGGTGGCGGTCATCCCCCACACCATGAAGCAGACGGTGTTGCAGTTCAAAAAGACGGGTGACCGGGTGAACCTGGAAGTTGATTTTCTGGCCAAATATATCGAACAGTTTGTGCATCTGCCGGCTGAAACAAAACTTACTACGGAATGGTTAAAACAACAAGGTTATTGAGCCATAAGCGAGTTCAGGCGGCCGGAGATGACTTGGTGGAACAGTTTGCCACCGAGCCGCGCTGAATTTTGTCGCCCCAGGAGAGATCCGGGCAACAATTCGCTCCGCTGAAAATAACCTTAGACTACGAATACAAGAAAAGTGATCTAAATTTCATGTCCAAATTTAACAGCATCGAGGAAGCCATCGCGGATTATCGCTCCGGCAAGATTTTGATCGTGGTCGATGATGAAGACCGGGAAAATGAAGGCGACTTCATCATGGCGGCAGCCAGGGCTACAGCCGATGCCATTAATTTCATGGCCAAATTTGGTCGGGGGCTGATTTGTGTCCCCATGACCGGTGAGCGGCTGGAGGCGCTGGAACTGTTCCCCATGGTGCAACGCAATACTGCGCATCATGGGACTCAATTCACAGTCTCCGTCGACGCTATCAAAAACACCACGACCGGCATTTCAGCGCATGATCGAGCGCAAACGATTCGCGCGCTGATTGATCCTGCCACGCGACCGCAGGACCTGGCGCGGCCAGGACATATTTTTCCCATCAAAGCTGAACGCGGCGGGGTTTTAACTCGGGCTGGACATACTGAGGCGGCAGTGGATCTGGCGCGATTGGCGGATCTCTATCCTGCTGGTGTGCTCTGTGAAATCATGGCTGACGATGGTACCATGGCGCGCGTTCCGCAATTGATGAAGCTGGCCCAGAAGCTCGATCTGAAAATCATTACCATTCGCGACTTGATCGAATATCGGCGGCGAACCGAAAAATTGGTGCATCGCAAAGCCACCACGCGCTTTCCCACCAAATATGGCCAGTTCGTATTGCATCTCTATGAGAGTACCGTTGATGAACATCATCACCTGGCCATCGTCAAAGGTGATGTGCAGGATGGCACCCCGGTCATCGTGCGGGTGCATTCGCAATGCCTCACGGGTGATATATTTGGTTCCTTGCGTTGCGACTGTGGCGAGCAATTGGCCAAGGCGTTGAGGATCATTGAACAAGCCGGCCGCGGCGTGCTGCTTTATATGCGTCAGGAAGGCCGCGGCATTGGCCTGGCCAACAAAATACTGGCCTATCAATTGCAGGATAATGGCCGCGATACGGTGCAGGCCAATGAAGAACTGGGCTTCAAACCCGATTTGCGCGATTACGGCATTGGCGCTCAAATTCTGGCGGATCTCGGTATCAAAAAAATCCGCTTGCTGACCAACAATCCCAAAAAAATAGTTGGTCTGCAAGGATACGATCTCGAGATCGTCGAACGAATCCCCATTGAAATTACGCCCAATGAAGTCAATGCTCATTATTTAGAGACCAAGCGCGACAAGTTGGGCCATCTCATTTTGAATGGGAACGGTAATGCCCACGATAAATGATATCAGCATCGGAAGCCAACGCTGGCGTAGACCATTTTGGTTGAGAAAGCGCAGCATAGGTTGCCAGGTTATAAATTCTAACTATCATTCTGATCGATAAAATTCAAAATGGCTGTTCCTCGGATTAATTAAAATTGGAGGCACCATGCCCCACATCTATGAAGGCAAAATAATCGGCAAGGATCGCAAATTTGGAATTGTCATCAGCCGTTTCAATGAGTTCATCTCCTCCAAGCTGCTGGAGGGCGCGCTGGACTGTTTTCAGCGGCATGAGGTGCCCCCGGACCTTATTGACATCGTTTATGTGCCGGGGTCGTTTGAAATTCCTCTCGCTGCTTTAAAACTGGCGCAACGGCAAAAATACCATGCCGTCATCTGCCTCGGTGCAGTGATACGCGGGGCGACCCCGCATTTCGAATACATTGCTGCCGAGGTAACCAAAGGGATTGCCCAGGTGAACCTGCAGACGGGGGTGCCCGTCATCTACGGTGTCATCACCGCCGACACATTGGAACAGGCCATCGAACGCGCCGGTACCAAAGCCGGCAACAAAGGCTGGGATGCCGCCATGTCCGCCATGGAAATGGCCGATTTGATGACCTTGATGTAATCGCTAATTTCAGCTGCAATAAAATGAGCATCGGGCGAGCAATCTCATTTCCTCTGCTTGATCCGATGACTGCGATGTTTACTTTTAACGGATTCGTTTGAAGATATGAAAATAAAACATTTGGCGCTTAGTTTCATCGCTATTTGGCAGATCGCCTCTGCGGGTATTGGCGACTGGACCACATTTATCAGTCAGAATGATGTGCGCGACATTGTCATTGTCGACGGGAATATTTGGTGTGCCACCAGTGGCGGGGTATTCCGCTATGATCCTGCGGCTGGCGTCTATGATCAATATCATAACACCAATGGCCTTTCTTCGCTGGATGCCAAAACGATTGCCGTGGATCGTGCGGGGAATATCTGGGTTGGTTTTGCTACCGGTTGGATCAATATCCTGAATCCGCAGACGAACCGTTGGCGTTTGTTGCAGGACTATGTCGGCTACAAAATTTACGATCTGGAATTCAAAGGCGATTCATTGCTCGTCGCGTTGGATATCGGCATCAGCCTCTATGACATCAAGCGCAATGAGGTTAAAGAAACCTATAAGCACCTGGGCTGGCAATTTTCGGCGAATATTCCGGTATTAACCATCATGATCCAGGGACAGGATATTTGGGCCGGAACGGGCTCTGGCATCGCCCGCTCCAGCTTCGATCGTGCCAACCTCATGGCCCCGGAGAGCTGGATCAATTACACGCTGACCGATGGTTTGCCCAGCGCCACCGTCAATGCCATCGTCGCCCATGGCGATTCCATCTACGCCGGCACCAATGATGGCGTTGCGGTGTTACGAAATCAGAAGTGGTATTCGGTCAGCAGTTTTCTTCCCGATTCCAATGTCAAGCGACTGCTATCGAAAAATAATACCCTCTATGCGTTGACCATCGGCTATGTGAGCCGCTGGAGCGCGGAGGAATATCGCTGGCGCAACGTGGCGCCATTTTTGCGACCGCTAACCTGCCTGGCGGTGAACGAAACCGGCGAACTCTGGGTCGGCCGGGAGAAATCCGGGGAAGGCAAAGGCATTGCTCACATCCTGCCGCCCGACACCGCCTGGAAGGTGCTGATCCCTCCCGGACCACCGTCCAATAATTTCAGCGATCTGGCCGTGGATCAGAAGGGTATTCTTTGGTGTGCGTCCAGCACCGACGGCATCTTTCGTTTTGATGGCCAGAATTGGCGCCAGTTTACCACTGCCGATGGCTTGATCAATAATGGCCTCATCTCTGTCATGGTTGATTCGCGCAATCGCAAATGGTTCGGTAGTACTGGCGGCGGCCTGGTGCTGCTGGATCAGAATGAAAAGATCACGGTATTTTACAAGGACGTGCTCGCTCCCGAACCAAACGATCCCACCTGGGTAGTGGTCACCGATGTTAAAGAGGACCGCTATCACAACATTTGGGTTCTCAATAGCTTTGCTTCCAATAGCAAAGTCGTTGCGGTGCTTTCGGCGCAGGGAGAATGGTACTACTTTGCCGTGCAGGAAGGAATTTTGAGCGATGTGGTGAATGCCCTGGACATTGATGAAAATGACCGGGTGTGGATCGGGACGAAAAATGGGGTTACGGTAATCGATTATAACAATACCCTCGCCAACAAGTCGGACGATGTGATTGAAGGCAACAATTTGACCACCGTTGACGGTCTGGAAAACAATTCCATCAAGGACCTGGCTATCGACCTGGATGGCATCGTGTGGATTGCCACCGAGGGCGGGCTGAACTATTGGAATCGAGGCACGGTGGCCTATCAATTCGGTCTGTTAAGCAACTCGGTGAATTCCATTGAGGTCGATGTGCGAAATAATAAATGGTTTGGCACTGCCGCCGGGGTTAGCGTCCTGGCTGCCGACGGCTATTCCTGGACCCATTACAGCACCGATACCCATCCTCTGGTCAGCGACAACGTGACCTCCTTCGGATTTGATTTAGAAACCGGGAAAGTCTATATTGGCACCACCAATGGCCTGTCGCTGCTGGAAACGCCTTTTTCGATGCCACGGAAAGATTTGAGCCTGGTTCAGGCCGGACCAAATCCATTTTTACCTCAATCAGGGCAAAAGTTTGCCATCAGCAATTTGGCCGATGATGTCGCCATTAAAATCATGACCGAAAATGGGCTGGTGGTTCGGCAGATTTCCAATGAAGAAATTTTGGGCGCTTATGCCACCTGGGATGGCAAAAACGATCATGGCGCTGATGTTGCCAGCGGCATTTATATTTACGTCATCTACAACGAAGAGACCGGCATGAATCGCCTGGGCAAAGTCGCTGTGATTCGATAAAAAAGGAGCAATCCCCTAAACTGGCCTTGAAACGTTCACCGGCCGACTCAAGGCGTTAACTTGAGATTCTATCAGTCACAATGGCTAAACAACGCGAGGTAGCTGGGCCAAATTGTCATTTAAAACGAAGGTATGGCAAAAGAATTTAGTAAAAAATGAGTGTCTTTTTGCATATTTTCTAAAATGAGGCCACTCTAAAAACCAACAATTGCACTATCCGCCCGCCAGTTGACGAACTGTCACAGCATTTTTAGAGTGCACTTTAAACTAAAATGCAATTTCTTTGTGCCTCTGCGTCTTTGTAGCATTAAATACAATCAAGTTGACGCCCAACGCTGGCTGGCGGCGTGACCGGGTTCGGCGAATCCATTTTATTTCAATGCAATAGCTGCCATCGAAGGCTATTGGCAAATCGGCCCCCTAACGATTCGTGGAGCACAGTTGCCAATAGCTTCAAGCACGTGTACGCTGCCGGTAATTTCATGCAGGATTTATGGAATTGATATGCTAAAGAGCCTTCATGTCGAAAACTTTGCTCTGATCGACAAAATTGATATCCAATTTCAGCCGGGTCTCAACATCATTACCGGCGAGACTGGCGCCGGCAAGTCCATCCTTATCGACGCGCTGGGCGCTACCATCGGAGAAAAAATCGAGAGCGATTCGTTGCGCAAGGGTACCACGCGCGCCGTGGCCGAAGGAATTTTTCAGATCGCGAACCATCGGGAACTAAAGCAATTCTTGCAGCAAGCGGACGTGGAGGATGCCTCCGATGAAATCATACTCCGCAAAGAAATCTCGGACAGCTTGCGCAATCGTGCGTTTGTCAATGACTCCCCGGTGCCCAATTCGGTGTTGATCGGCATCGGCAATCTGCTGGTGGATCTCCACGGCCAGCATGAACACCAGTCACTCCTCCGCGTCAACTATCATCTGCAATACCTCGACGAATTTGGCGGCTATGATCAATTGTTAGCTGATACCGACCAGCACTACCATCAATTCATGAAGCTGAACGAGGAACTGCAGGCAATATTGGCTCGGGAGCGTTCGTTGACCGAGAAACGTGACCTATTTCGGTTTCAAATTCAGGAAATTCAAAGCGTCGATCCCCATCCCGGCGAGGAGGACGAACTCCTGACCGAGGAAAAAATTTTGCTAAACAGCGAGAAGCTCTATCAATTTACCAACGGCTTGTTTAACGACCTGTACAGCAATTCGGATTCGGTTTATGATCGCATTGCCGATGCGCTCAAAAAGTTAGCTGAATTAGCTGAGATCGATCCCAAATTCCACCAGCTCGAAGCCGATTGCCAGCAAGCGCAGGTTGCCATCGAAGAGCTGGCCAAATTTCTGCAGGATTACAGCCACAATATCGAATTTAATCCTGAGCGGCTGGAAAGCGTGCGCCAGCGACTGGGCCAATTCTCACTGCTGAAGCGTAAGTACCAGCGGACAGTTGACGAAATTATTGCCTATAAAAAAATCCTGGAACAGGAACTGCAGGATATTGATGATCTGGACACGGTTATCGCGGCCAAGCAGCAGGCCATCGACGACGAGCGACAAACGCTGAGTCAACTCTGTCTGCTTCTCTCGCAGCAGCGATCGGCAGCCGCGAAAAAACTGGAGCAATTGGTGTTGCAACACCTGGGGGAGTTGGGGATGAAAAATGCTCGGTTCATGATCAAACTTGAACAGGTGCCGGACGAAAACGGAGCAGTGCAATTGGGCGAGCAGCGATTTCGCGTCACGGCCCAGGGAATCGATCAGGTGGAATTTTATATTGCGGCCAATCCGGGGGAGGATTTGAAACCACTGGTGCGCGTTGCCTCGGGTGGAGAGATTTCTCGCATCATGCTGGCTTTGAAATCGTCCCTGGCCCAGGTGGATCGGATTCCGGTACTGATTTTCGATGAGATCGACCATGGTATTTCTGGCCGCATTGCCCAGGCCGTGGGGTATAGCCTCAAGCGACTGGCCCAAACGCATCAGATCATCTGCATCACCCATTTGCCACAAATTGCCAGCATGGGGGATCATCATTTTGTAGTGGAAAAAATCCAGGACAAAGATTCCACGCGCACACAAATTCGACAGTTGACCGCGGATGAGCGGCCGGTTGAGATCGCCAAGTTATTAGGAGGCGAATCGGTCACCGATACACATATCCAGGCTGCCCGGGAGCTTATCGCTGAGGCCCAAAAATACACCGCGACGAATTAGCCTCGTGACTGCCGCTCCCTATAATGACCTTGCCATTCAGCCAGAGTGGGCGGCATTCATCCTGACTGCCAGTTCTCACCTCAATTTTTGAACTTTGTTTCCTAAATCCAAAGCATTTGGCACAATTATTGTACTTATCTAAATTGAATTTCAATGGGCTGTATCTGATTATAATGAAATTCTCCATGCTTACGGGCGATGGTTGCATTTGCTCAGGGCGAGTTGACGGCGGCCATACCTTCGCAAACAAAACGGGCAGATGGCCAGCACCGAATGCGGCAGGCAGTTAGCTTTTCAATTATGTGGCCAAAAACCGCCATGATGAATCATCTCCAATCAGCCGCGGAGAACTTTTTTTGAACCAGATAGCTCGACCGATTTCCAAATTGCAAGATCAAATATCAAAAGCGGAATTTCATTTTGCAATGATCGTCCGAGCACCTGAATGGTGGATTGGCCTGACGATTGAAGCCAAACACCCGATATTTTCCAATTTAATTTTTTTCAAAATTATTGCATTTTTCATCTTTTTTTCCTATAATATCATGGCAAACGATTATCGATCATCATATCGCTGCAAGGGTCCGAAAGGAGGTGAGGGCAACGGCTCTGGTTAGACACATGCAATCTAACCGTTGAGGGCATGATGAGCAAGACGAAACCAAACTAATCAACTGCGCACCGACAACATTGAGTCTTGGAAATAAACCTTTCAGGAGGATTATATTATGAACAACAACAAGATTCGCATCAGTTCCTCCATTATTTCGGTCATCATCGTGGTGTTAGGGTTCTTTATGCTGTGCATGAGCCGAGCGCCCCAAATCAATATTGATGAGCCATTAATCGATGGCGGAGGAGTTAAAGCCGAATCTACCGGCGATGCCGATGAGGACCTGGCCAGCCTATTGGATGAAAGTGAAGAGTCTCCAGCAGCCACATCGGACGACGATCAAGCAACCTCGGAAGACGACCAGGCCCTGCTGAGCATGCTCAACCAGGAAAACAGCGGCACGGAACAGGATGATCAATCGGCTGCCGTTGGCGACGAGGGCATGGATGAAATACTCCGCTTGCTGGAGGAGGATGATTCCGCCAATTCGGACGAAAACGCCGACTTGTTCGCAGTCGATGAATCAACAAGCAACTCAGAGACGACAACCGCGCCTGCCACCAATTCCAACCAGCAGGTCACGACCTCGAAAGGCCCCGGGGCTATTGACGAAATGCAACAAGAGGTCCAACGTCTCGAAAATGTGCTGGCATCAAAAACCTCGGAAATGGAGCAGTTGCGATCTGAGGTTCAATCATACGACAAAAAAATTGCCACACTGGAATCGCGCAGCAATCAAAGCGCAAGCTCGACACCGGTGCGATATGCCAGCGCCACCAAACGCGTAGCCGAAAATAGGTCTGAGTATGCCGAGGATCAGGCAACTGCCGAACCGAAGGATGTCAGCCCGACCCTGGGCGGTGGCAATTTCGAAGCCAAATACAACGCCGCGGTGGAATTATACAATCGACAGGAGTATCCTCAGGCCATCGAACGGTTCTATCAACTGCTGCAGACCAATCCGAATCATGCGCTGGCAGAACATTGTCAATATTGGATCGGTGAATGTCGCTTTGCACAGGGAAATTACTATCAAGCCATTGCTGAATTTTCGAAGGTGTTTGCTTACGAAACACCCGACAAGCAGGACGATGCCCAATTGATGCTGGGACTGGCGTTCTTGAAGTTGGGACAGATTAACAGCGCCCGCTCGGAATTCGATTGGTTAGTGAGTTGTTATTCATCCAGTGAATATAGTAAAACCGCGAATGCATATCTGAGTCGGTTCTAAGGCTTGACACCGTGGGAATTTTACCTGACCGGTAAAATTCCCACGGTAACCAATTTTCCCCAGCAGCGACCCTCATACAACCGCTCCAGCACCAACGATAAATTGCGTGGTCGATTTGATCGACTGGCTCGTGGGTGGACCTTTTTTGCTTTTTAGAACCAATGCGTCAGCCCAGGATCGGTCCGTCGTCGCCAACGATTCAATTCTGATTACCAGCGCCTGAACAATTTTATAAAGCGCCGGGCGCACCACCTCATCGCGGATGGCTGATCACCAAGAGCCATAGCAATGAACCAGTGGAATGTTGCAATCCCGGGGCCAGCAAACGCCTGGCCGAACAAATCTGTGATCAGGAATTAATCTCAATGCAATAAAACTGACAAACTCCATGACTGATTTTATTCATCTCCATAATCATACACACTATAGTTTGCTGGACGGCGCCTGTAAGGTGGAGGATCTGATCGAAGCCTGCGCCGCGTTCGACATGCCCGCCCTGGCCATCACCGATCATGGCAATCTCTTTGGCGCGATTGAATTTTATACCAAGGCCAAAGAGGCTGGCATCAAGCCGATCATTGGGGCCGAGGTCTACATCGCCCCCAAAAGTCGCTTCGACAAAACTTCATCCAAAGGTGGCAGTGATGCCTCCTTCCATCTCATTTTGCTGGCAAAAGATTATACTGGCTACAAAAATCTCATGAAGTTAGTGTCCATTGGCTTCCTGGAGGGTTTTTATTACAAACCGCGCATCGACAAAGAAGTTCTGCGCCAATATTCAGGTGGCCTAATTGCCATGTCGGCCTGCTTAAAAGGCGAAGTCCCCCAGATGCTGCTCCGGAACAATTTACCAGCAGCAGAAGCTGCGGCGCGGGAGTACCAGGAGATTTTTAAAGATGATTTCTATCTCGAAATTCATCGCCACAACATCCCCGACGAACAGAAAATTGAGCCCGGCATTTTCGACATCAGCCGCCGACTGAACATTCCGTTGGTGGCCACCAACGACACGCACTACCTCAAACGGGAGCACGCATTTGCGCACGATATACTGCTTTGTTTGCAAACCAGCAAAGCCCTGGAAGACCAGGATCGTCTGCATTTTTCCACCGACGAGGTCTATTTCAAATCGCCCGCTGAAATGAATGCCCTGTATCGGGATGTCCCCCAGGCGATTCATACCACCCTGGAGATTGCCGAAAAATGCAATCTGGAGTTGAATCTCAAATCCATTCACCTGCCGCGTTACGAGGTGCCGGAATCGCATCGCCACCTGTCGCTCGATGATTACCTGGCGCATTTAGCCAAAGAAGGCCTCAAACAAAGATATTCAACCGTCACCCCGGAGTTGGAACAGCGGCTACAATATGAGCTGGACATCATCCGCAAGATGGGCTATGCCGGTTACTTTTTGATCGTCAAAGATTTTATCGACTATGCTCGCCAGCAAAGGATTCCGGTGGGACCTGGCCGTGGTTCCGCCGCCGGCAGCCTGGTGTCCTATGCTTTGAAAATCACCAATATCGATCCCATTCAATACGATCTGCTGTTCGAGCGTTTTCTCAATCCAGAACGCGTGAGCATGCCCGATATCGACATCGATTTCTGCTACGAGCGCCGGGAAGAGATCATCAAATACGTCAAGCAAAAATACAACGAGAAAAATGTCACCCAGATCATCACCTTTGGAACAATGGCCGCGCGCGCCGCAATTCGGGATGTGGGACGCGTGCTGAAAATGAGTCTCACCGAAGTGGACAAGATCGCCAAAATGATTCCAGCTACCCTCGGCATGACGCTGGACAAGGCGCTGGAATTGGTGGCCGAGTTGCGCGAAATTGCCACCAAAGATGAGTTGCATCGCAAGCTGATTGATAATTCCCGCCTGCTGGAAGGTCTGGCCCGACATGCCTCGACACATGCCGCGGGGGTGGTCATTACCCCGGCCGAACTCACAGAGTACACACCCTTGTTCAAATCCAGCCAGGGCGATGTTACCACCCAGTACGATATGAAGTCGCTGGAAAAGATCGGTGTTCTGAAAATGGACTTTCTGGGGCTGCGGACGCTGACCGTGATCGAAGACACGCTCAACATGTTGCGGCAGCGAGGAATTACCATCGAATTGGATCAAATTCCGCTGGATGATGCCAGGGCCTTTCAGATCTTTTGTAATGGGGAAACCATTGCCGTGTTTCAATTCGAAAGTTCCGGCATGCGCGACTGTTTACGTCGGCTGAGGCCACAACGCCTCGGCGATCTCATCGCCATGAACGCATTGTATCGCCCCGGTCCCATGGACATGATCGACGACTTCATCAAGCGAAAACATGGCGAAACCAAAATCGAATATTTGCATCCCTTGCTGGAGCCGATTCTGCGGGAAACCTATGGTGTCATTGTGTATCAGGAGCAAGTGATGCGGGTGGCCAGCGATCTGGCCGGCTTCAGTCTGGGCGCAGCAGACCTATTGCGCCGGGCCATGGGCAAGAAAAAAGTCGAACTGATGCAAGACCAACGCATCAAATTCGTCGAGGGCGCGGCCAAACGTGGCGTTCCCACTGAAATTGCCGATCAAATTTTTGATTTGATGGCCAAATTTGCCGGCTATGGTTTCAACAAATCACATGCGGCCGGCTACTCATTGGTGGCTTACCAGACTGCCTATCTCAAAGCCCATTATCCGGCCGAGTTTATGGCCGCCAACATGACCAGCGAAATCAGCAACACCAGCCGGATCGTTATCTTGATGGAAGAATGCCGCCGCATGGGTATCAAGGTGCTCCCGCCCGACATTAACGCCAGCAACTATGAATTCACCGTCGTCGGAAAAGATATTCGTTTCGGTTTGGGCGCGATCAAAAATGTTGGCAAAAACGCGATCCTCTCGATCCTGGATGCGCGCGCAAAGGTTAAATCGTTCAAAACAATTTTTGACATCAGTCGCCATGTCGATTTGCGGCTGGTGAATAAAAAGGTGCTGGAAAGCCTGATTTTGGCCGGCGCGCTGGATTCGGTGCAGGGGCATCGCGCCCAGTTGCTGCAAAGCATCGATTTGGCCACGAATTACAGCCAGAGCTTTACCGCACATCATGCCAATGGTCAGACCAGCATTTTCGATACCGCCGGCGAAGAAATCGATGTGACCACCCCTTCGTTACCGCAAGTGCCGCCCTTCTCTCCTTCAGAACAATTGGCGCACGAAAAGGAAATGCTCGGATTTTACTTTTCGGGTCATCCATTATCGCGCTATCAATTGGAATTGAAAATGTTTTCGAAGCAACCGCTGGATTCCATTCATGAGCTGCCAGACAAAGCGATTGTCAAATCGGCGGTGGTCATAACGGGCATCAAAAAGCATTTCGATCGCAAAAATCGGCCCATGGCTTTCGTAAACGTGGAAGACCTCACCGGAGCCGCAGAAATGATCGTCTTTGCCGATGCCTATGAACAATATCAGTCATTGCTCCAGCCCGATACCATGGTCCTGCTGATTGGCAAGGTATCCAGCAAAGGCGACTCCGATGAGAACAAGATTTTGTGCGATGAGCTGATTCCGCTCGAGGAAGTCTGGGACCGCTGTGTGAAGAATATTAGTTTTTCGATCAATACCGATAACACCAGTGATCAGTACATTCGTCAAATCAAAGAAATTTTGGCTCGAAACCATGGTCACTGTCCGGTTTATATCAATATCAAAACGCCGCAAAACGGTGAATATGTCTTCCGGTCACGACGCATCCTGGCTCAGCCTTCGCCGGCGATGATCAATGAACTGGCCGCAATCATTGGCACTGATAATATCTGGATTGAGAGCTAACCAGGCAGTCGGAAAGTTAAATTTATCAGAAAAATAGCTACTCACTGGAATCGAGACCACTGGTATTTACCAGCAAACGGGTAGACACCCAATCGCTGCGGCGGTTACAATCGTGAAGTCGTTTTAATCATTCCAATGGAGATGATCGGTCATGAACTTAACACCAGAACAAAAATCGCTCCTGGAGCGAGTCCTGAATGCCTTCGAAACCGGAACTGCCGATGGCGACTATGGCTTGATCTCCATTTACCACGATGGACCGCATGACATCCCGCAAATCACCTATGGCCGCTCCCAAACAACCGAATATGGCAATTTGCGCAAGCTGGTGCAAATGTATGTGGAGGCCAGCGGCGACTTTAGCGAGGCCTTAAGGCCGTTTGCTGAGCTGGTGGGAAGTGTACCGCTGACGGATAATCAAGAATTCAAAGCCCTGCTTCGTAAAGCTGGGCGAAACGATCCGGTCATGCGCCGCATTCAGGACGAATTCTTTGAGTTAGAATATTTCCAGCCGGCAATGCAATGGGCCGACGAGAACGGCTTTGTGCTGGCATTGTCCGGCCTGGTCATCTACGATTCATTCATTCACAGTGGTGGGATTCTCTGGTTGATCCGCCAGCGCTTTCCAGAAAATCCACCGGTGCTGGGGGGCAGCGAACCGGCCTGGATTGGAGCTTACCTTCGGGAACGCCATCGATGGTTGCTATCTCATCATCGAGCAGAGGTCCGGGCGTCTGCCTATCGCACCAAAGACCTCCAGCAGGAGATCGATCGCGGGAATTGGGATCTGGCGCAAATGCCAATCCTTGCCAATGGCGTGGAGGTCTTCCCAAAGGTTTGAGCAGCGCTCTGACCGGCCAATGCACGTCGGTAACCTATTTTTTAATATGAGGCACCTGCTGGTGGGGTCGTGACCAGCCTGGTGCTAAAACGCGTTCAACACATGGAGGGAGTCATGCAAGAGCCGTCGGGATTCTTTACGCGACTTTATGATTTTTCATTTTCCGAATTTATCACGCCCAAAATAATCAGCACCTTATTCGGCATCGGCATCGTGGCGGCTGCATTTGGTGCGTTGCTCTTCATCGGCTGGGGCTTTAGAGTGGGAGGTTTTTTCTTCGGTCTGCTGTGTCTCATCCTGTCGCCCCTGGTGTTCGTTATCTATACTATTATCCTTCGGGTCGGCATGGAAATCACCATCATTCTCTTTCGCATTGCAGATCATGTTGCCGCAATGGCAGCGCACAAGCAAGAGAAAAAACAGTAGTTGGCATTGGCTATTATCGACTTTAGTTCAGCGCGTACACTGTTTAATTTTTGGGTTTGAAAAATTCAGATATCAGGTGCTTCCATGTCCCTTGCTCCAACTCTGGCATTGGTGAACGGCAAAATCTGGACGGTGGATCCTGGCCAGCCGTGGGCTGAAGCCATCGCCATTCTGGACGATAAAATTCTTGCGGTTGGGACGAATGCGGAAATCAGCTCCCTGGTGACGGCTGCAACCCGGGTGATTGATGCGCAGGGAAATTTCGTCCTGCCCGGGTTCAATGATGCGCATTTGCATTTCGCCGATGGTTCGCTGGCACTGCAACGCGTTGACCTGCGCGACGCAGCTACCCAGGAGGAATTTGTTCGCCGCATCGCAGCTTACTCTCAAACTATACCGCCGGGGACCTGGATTTTGCGCGGCAATTGGAATCACGAAAATTGGCCCGACCATCAGCTTCCCACGCGGGCGCTTATCGATGCTGTGACGCCCCATCATCCCGTCTTTGTCAATCGCATCGACGATCACATTGCTCTGGCCAATAGCCTTGCGCTGCAGTTGGCTGGTATTACACAAACAACTCCCAATCCGCCGGGCGGTGAAATCCGAAGAGATCCGGTCACTGGCGAGCCCACAGGCATTCTTGTCGATAAAGCCTGGGATTTGATGCTACCAGTGATTCCTCCCTACTCATTGGAAGAGACGACGGCTGCCATCAGGAAGGGGCTGGCCCATGCTGCCCGCTATGGGATCACCAGTTTTCAGGACAATAGCTCGGCCATGGATTTGAAGGTTTATCAAACGCTGCTGGAAGAGGGCAAATTAACGGCTCGGGTCAACGCCTGGCGAAGCATCGAGTTGCTCGATGATTTCGTTCGCTGCGGCATTCGGGCGAAATTTGGTAATGATATGTTGCGCATCGGCACGCTGAAGGTGTATGTGGATGGATCCATGGGCGCCGGCAGCGCGCTATTTTACGAAGCGTATAATGACGATCCGTCATCTTGCGGCCTAGCGATCTTGGAGGAGGATCAATTACGAGAGATAATTAGTCGAGCGGACGCGGCTGGCCTACAGCTTGCCATTCACGCCATCGGCGATCGGGCCAATAGTTTGGCGTTAAGCGCGCTGGAGTTTGCGTATCGCCAGAATGGTTCACTCCCGCGTCGCCATCGCATCGAACATTGCCAGGTGGTGCTGCCACAAGACCTGAAACGCTACCGATCCTTGGGGGTTATTGCTTCGGTCCAGCCTTCCCATTGCATTGACGATATGGCGTGGGCTGAAAATCGCATAGGATCTCATCGCTGCCAGAATGCATACCGCGTGGGTTCTTTCTTGAAGCATGGCATTCCGCTGGCATTTGGCACCGATTGGGCGGTGGAATCGCTCAATCCCATGCTGGGACTTTACGCCGCAGTCACACGTGAATTTATTGACGGCGGCCCCAAAGGCGGCTGGTTTCCGCACGAAAAAATCTCAATCGAACAGGCTATCGAAGCTTATACGTTGGGAGCGGCCTTTGCGGAATTTGCTGAACAGAAAAAAGGCTCGCTAACCCCTGGCAAGCTGGCGGATATCGTGGTCTTATCCAAAAATCTGCTGGCGATACCGCCTCCGGAATATCTCACGACAGAAGTGTTGTGGACGATCATGAACGGCAATGTGGTGTATCAAAGGGGAGATCATGATAACTGATTTCGGTCCCGAGGAGCAGGAACGTTACTCCCGACAGATGGCCTTTCACGGCATCGGGAAAGCCGGCCAGGAAAAGCTGGCACAAGGTCGCGTGCTGATCCTGGGTTGCGGTGGGCTTGGTTCAGCCGCGGCATCGTTGCTGGCCAGAGCTGGAGTCGGCTATCTGAAACTGGTGGATCGCGACTTTTTAGAGCTCAATAATTTGCAGCGGCAAATTCTATATGAAGAGCATGATGTTAAAGAGGGCTTGCCCAAGGCCATCGCTGCGCAACGTCGCATCCAGCAGATCAACGCAACCGTTCAGACTGATGCCGCGGTAGTGGATGTCAATCGCTTCAACATCGAGCGACTCATCGGCGATGTTCATCTGGTGGTCGACGCTACCGATAATTTTGAAACCCGCTTTCTTTTGAATGAGGCCTGCGTCAAGCAACAACGGCCCTGGATCTATGGTGCAGCTATCGAATCCTATGGTCTGACCATGACCATTTTGCCAGGGAAGACTGCATGTCTGCGCTGCATCATGGAACACCTGCCCACTGTCGGTTCAGTACCGACCTGTGAAAGCGTTGGGGTTTTGGCTTCCATCGTAACCATTGTTGCTTCCAGCCAGAGCGTCGAAGCGATCAAAATCCTCACCGGTCAGCTCGCTGCGATCAACCGCCATTTGCTGAGCTTTGATGTCTGGGACCATAGCTATCAGACAATCGCGTTGACCAAAGAGAATCTGCCGCCCAACTGTCCGGTCTGCAAACAGCACCGGTTCGATTTTTTGGAAGGAAGATCCGGCAGCGCCTATACGACGCTCTGTGGACGTAATGCCGTGCAGATATTGCCGTTTCAGGAGACGTCCGTCGATCTGGCTCGCCTGGCGATTCAGTTGTCAGAGTTGGGCATTGTTCGTGCGAATGAATATTTGATTCGATTTGAGATCGGGGAATACGAATTATCGATTTTTCCGGACGGCCGAGCCATTGTCAAAGGCACTACGGACACGGCCATCGCCAGAAGTTTATATGCGAAATATGTGGGTCATTGATGGATCAAGTAATATCGAGCTGGCGCTGGCTTTGCCATTGACACCGAAATTTTGGTTCGGCAAAGTGAAAATTCAACCACTGCGCTCTCTGGAAACGATTCAGATCATCTTTTCAATTGCAGACCAGAGGTCATTCACGCTGCCCTTGAAATCCGGCGTTGGCAGTTCCAGTTTCATTCCGCTGGCCAATTCTCGACTTAGCTCGATGGACAGGTGTTGACTGTCTGTCGTCAGGTAAGTCTTCATTCCGATTTTGGCAGCAATCATGTCATTAAAGCCGTCGTTGCCCACCATCATGCAATGCGTGGGCTGAACCTGAATCGTCTGGCAGATATGCTGGTAGTACTCTAATCTCGGTTTCACGAAGCAAGTATTCTCGGCGCTGGTAATCAAGTCATAGGCCAGATCATCGATTCCCGCCCAGTGCAACCGTTTGAGTTGAACAGTCATGGGGAACATCGGATTGGAAGCAATGACCAATTTCAAATTTTGTTTCAGCAGCTTGAGCAACAGATCGCGAACTCCCGGCACTGGCTGCATCAGGGACTGGAAATGGTCGAATTCTGTGGCATAGAATGATTCGAACCGCCGCCAAATTTCCGCCTGCTGGTGGTTCATGCCCACCGCGAATGTCCTGATGAAAAACTCGGCATTGGTTTGCTCTCCATCGTTTTGGATCATCATCTGCGTTGATTGGACTAATTTATGGGAAAATTCAGCCGGCGTCATCAGGTCTTGAAACGCAAGATACAGCCTTCGAGAATAACTTTCAAAAAATACCGGCTCATCGAAAAGAATAAGCGTATTATCCAGATCAAACAGCACTGCTGCTATACGCAAAATGAACCTCCAATTAATTCTTTAAACATGTGGGATTTTTTGCTAAGCTGTTTCGAAGCCGCGGCCAGGTCATCAAATGAAAATTTCAAAAATATCCTTAATTCTCTCCCCCTGGAAACCTTCTGCCGTAATCATTCGGACAGTTACTTTAATTTTATTAATCCAGCCAATGGCCCATTGAATCACCTGGTCATGATTAAAACAACAACCACCGTCATTCTGCTATAAATCATCCTGACAAAAATCATCCTGCTGAAAATCATCCTACCAAAAATCATCCTGCTAAAATCATCCTACCACAACTCATCCTGTATTCCATCATTCTGCCATACGAAGCGACCTATCAGTTATTCTGAACCACGCTGGTAAAAATCTCAAACTGCGGTGGCTTCTGGATATGTTTTTTGACTGCGCACAGCTCGGCCGATCGGATAACCGCGGCTTTGTATTCTTCTGGAAATTCTGGCGGCACCTGAATTTCAATTGAAATTGTGCCAATGCCATTGGATACTTCGTCGCGGAACATCCGCTGGACCAATTTAATGCCATCAGTCGAAATCCCTCGCTGCTGACAGAAACTGAGCACATAAATCCCTGCGCAGGTGCCAATCGAAGCTAAAAACAAATCGAATGGCGCTGGGGCGGAATTATCTCCCCCTCCAAACGCGGGTTGATCGGTTTTGATTGTGAATCCATTGTAACGGGCATCTACTTTTTTACCACCGGAAAAAACAATTTCCATTTCCATAATCACATCTCCTCATATTGCTTGTTCATTTATACTCTCGAAAATCGGCAATGTTCGCATTACCTGGTCATTTAAAGCCATCCATTTTTGTGGTCTGTCAAATTAGATGAAACTTTCTGCAAAAAGGTGCATTATCATAATAAGCTTTTTTTGTAATTGCATTGCGACCAGGTTAGCCCGAGGCTATAACATGAAAAATATTTATGCTCTTTTGCTGACATGGCTGGCCCTATATGCATCGGTAGCCGGCCAGCCGGATTATGTCTCGAAAGTCATTCCGGACAGCAGCAGAATCGATTCCATCGCCATTCCCGCGGTGGTGAAGCTGCGACCATCCTTGCCACTACCCTCGCTGATACCGCTGGCGCGAATGAGGCAACAGGTGCCGAGCTTTTCCATCGACGTCAGCAGCCGCTATCGGTCGCTGCATCCCGAAGTGAGCACCAATTGGGATGCCTTGAATCTGCCTCCTGACCGTAGGTCGTACCCATCGCCGACGCTGAATTCTCCATTGTTGATACCGGTGACTCCGATGCAACTCCCGCAGCAGATGACCAACCAACCATTGGCGCTGCGGGATTACGTGCTTCCGACCCGAGCGGAGTTGGATCTACTCGAATTATTGTGGATCAAGGATAATGTGCAGGATACCACGCTTTACTCTTGCCTCGATTCCACGATGACGATTACCATGGAAGACCTGAATCAGCTATTAGAGGGCATGACTCGCAAAGGACTGGTCAGCCGGAAGATAGTCTCCCCACGACATGAGTTCAATGCCTTTGGCATCCTCATCGAAATGAGCGCCCAGAATCGACGCAATCGCGTCTACGAATATCATGCTCTGGTTACCCGTGAACTTATGCGCACCTTTATTGATGCCAACGCCTATCTTTTTGCCCGCGATGCTTCCATCGTGAATCAAAAACGACTGGCCGCAGCTCAAAAAGATAGCACGCTGCTGCACGAATTGAATCGAAAAATGCAACGGGTGCAGCAGAAACAACCCGAGTGATTCACCAAATTTTATCGGCTCCATAAAAAATATTGACATTGACGTCAATGTTTTGTATAATTAGTCCGCCAAGTTGCTAACATAGGTGAAATCAAAATGGATTATCAGGCCAACAGAAAAAAGTGTTTTTTATTGGTCATAGGTTCCTGGCTGGTTGCGAAGTTGTGGTGGACGCTGGAAATGTCGCGGTTAGCATTCTATCGAACATTGCCGCGAAAAACGATTACGCACGTTGCCCGTGCTGCCAATCTGCCTCCAGCGAGCCACTGGACGTTCGAGCGAAATCGCCTGTCGGTTCTAAATTATGATGAACAGATGGCGACATTCATCATTACGGTTTTACCAGAAATAAACGGAAACTGACCAGCATGGGAAATAATGTCAAACGGGCCATCCTTTGTCCCGGCTGCGGCAAACTTATCAGCGCCAATGCCGATGCTTGCATCCATTGCGGCATGAAAAATCCCGGACGAATGGGCATTCACACCGCACTCCAGAAGCTTTTTCGGGGACGCATCGAGCTGGTTCAGTTCATGATTTATTTTTGCATTGGATTATTTGTGGTGAGCCTGCTGCTCGATCCGGGCGCCATCTTGAAAGTCGGCGGCTTCTATAACCTGCTATCACCAAGCAACATCAGCCTGTTTCTGTTGGGCGGAACCGGCGATCTGGCGCTGCAATATGGCCGCTGGTGGACGGTTATTACTGCGATTTATCTTCACGGCAGCCTCTTGCATATTTTTTTCAACATGTTGCTGCTCCGGCAGATCGGGAGCCTGGTTCAGGAGGTCTTCGGTCCCGCCCGCTTCATGATCATTTTCACTTTTTCGGGCTTAGCTGGCTTTATTCTCTCGAATCTGCTGGATGGCCACCTCACCATTGGCGCCTCGGGTTCTATTTTCGGCTTGCTGGGCGCCATGATCTATTACGGCAAAGCGCGCGGGGGCATCTTTGGAGATACGATTTATCGACAATTGCTGATCTGGGCGATTGTTCTTTTCTTGTTTGGGCTGCTATCTGGGACTCGCGTGAACAATTGGGCGCATCTGGGAGGGCTGGCTGGAGGCTTCATCACCGGCAGCCTCTTTGGCTATCAAGAAAAGCGAGTCGAAACCTATCGCCATCGACTGCTATCGGGAGCGCTTATTGGCCTCACGATTGTCGCATTTCTGATGAATCTATTGCTGTTGGTGATTTGATAGCGCCTCTAACCTGTGACGACATTTTGTGAGCATGATATGAGTCTAAAATACGTTGGTTTTTCATCGCAGCATCGCGGACAGCAAATAGTAATTGCTCCCGGCATACTCCTGGTGATTTGCCTGCTGTTGAGCAATATCACCACTGCCACGGGCCAATCTTCCATCAAATTTGCTGGCGTGGATACTCTGATCGATCAGGCGGTCGATTATGTATATCAAAAAAAATATTTCGAAGCCATCGCCATGTGTGACCAGGTGATCCGCCAGTATCCCGACAATCCCCTGGGCTACCTGGGAGCGGCTGGGGTCTATCATATCATCATGCTGAATTATCGCATCACCCAATTTGAACCCAAATTCGACAGCCTGGCCAATCAAGCCATTGTCATCGGCGAAAAAGCGTTGCAACGATACGCCAATGATGCCAACGCCTATTTTGCGTTGGGTGCTGCCTATGGTTTTCGAGGACTCAACCGCATCCGAAAAGGAGAGTGGTTCGGCGCATTCAAAGATGGCCTAAAAGGCGTTGCCAACATGAAAAAAGCTCACGAAATGAATCCTGAACTTCATGATGTTTACTATGGGCTGGGACTCTATTACTACTGGAAAAGCGCCAAGGCCAGGGTTCTCACCTTCCTGCGCTTGATGAAAGATGAGCGCCAAAAAGGAATCGAATATCTCAAAATTGCCATGCAGAAAGGTCGCTTATCGGCTTTGGAAGCGGTCTTTGCCTTGATTGAAATTTATTACTATGAAGATCGTTACGAGGAAGCCCTTGCGGCCAGCCTTTCGCTCAAAGAAAAATTTGATCAAGATCTAAACTGGAATTATCTCACCGCCAAGATCTATGACAAGCTGAATCGCTGGGCTGAAGCCAAGGAGCAGTTTACCCGGTTGCTAAAATTATTGGAAGAGTCGGAATTCAAGGCGTATGGTTTTTTAGCTGAATGTCATTTCGGCATCGCCAAAGCCAGTTTTGAGCTGGGCGATTACCACCTCGCCAGAGCTGAATTGGACCAGGCCCTGACCTTGAGCAAATTATATGATCCAAACAAAGAAATTGAAGGGCCACTATTGGATTTTAGCAAAGTATTGAGTAAAATGAATGAATTGGATCATCAATTGAATCACCAAACCAGGAACGAATGGTCACCGGCTGGCCAGTGAGCAGCTCTTCATTGTTGAACCAAACCCGAAAATCGACCTGCATTCCGTCACACGCTGCACCGCGATGCCCGGTTTCCATCTGTTATCGCAAGAGTGACTTATGCCCGATTCGCCTAAACATGGCGAAAAGAGTGATCGATCACCGGCAAAACCGCAGCATCTTTTGGTTCAGTTTCGATCATGGTGAACTGCCAATGGCCGGGGCCTGATATTTTCCCAGGTTATTGCGCATCGTAAGCTCCCAATCTGGTTGCGGAAGATTGGAATTGATGGTCAGCAATAAAGTAAAAAAGCTAAATTATTCACCTCAGACCGCTTTTTATTTTTGGGCTTCGGGTGGCTTGCCCCTCAGTGGCGAAGATGCCATTAGGGAGACCAATCCAGGATCTATTGAAGTTAAACCGGTATCAGGACAAAATCTTCAGCAAATTCTCGCGATCGATCTTCTCTTTGCCCAGTTCGATATTTTTAACCATTGCCACCAGCCGCTGATTGACGGGTACCGGCACATTGTACTGCCGCGCCTTTTTGACGATATAACCATTTAGCACATCGATCTCAGTCGGCTTCCCTCGCTCCAGGGATTGCAGCGAGGAGGATTTCAGCCGGCGATATTTTCGACCAATCAACCAGATCATGAGATGCTTTTTCATCAGTGACCATGAAAACCGACTGGTTAGCTCTCCCGGCGTCAGGGCAAAGCGATAGGGATCAATCTTGCCGGCAATTTTTTCCAATTTGATCTGCGATACATTGGCCACAGCAACCGCTTCACTAAAGACGTGCAAAAAAATGGTTCGCGCAATTTTCAGGTTTAAAAGCTCGCCCAAATATAAACCGCTAATCGCACCCAATGTGGTAATGCAGGAATTGATAATCAATTTTGAGTAGCGTGCGCCATAGATATTGGTGCTAATTCGAACCGGAAAGATCTTTTCCAGCACGGATCGAAGGAGCAACAGCCGATGGGTAATTTGACCATCTAATTCCCCGATAATAAACTCCCCTTCTGAGGTAAGATCCAGTCGGCCGGGGCCCAGCATGGTTGCTCCCCATCCCACAATACAACCAATGGTTCGCTGCGGACGAACGATCTCGGCAATCATATCCTCACAAATGCCATTTTGTAGCACAACTACGGCTGTGTCCTCTTTCAAGATCGGTAGGAGACTCAGACACACCTCTTTGACATCGTAGGCTTTGGTAGCCAGCAAGACAAAATCCGGTTTGTCGGAAATCTGGGAAATATCCATCACCGTGCTGGGATAACAGATCAGTTGCTCCCGCACGCCACCAATTCGCAATCCATTATTTTCGATCGCCTCCAGAATGTCCCGATGCTTGCAGACAAGCTGAACCGAATAGTTCGCATTCGAAAGATAACCAGCGATAATTCCGCCAACTGCTCCAGCTCCGACAATCACAATTTTCATTCTGCCTCCAGTCGCATAGTGGCTAGATAAAATTTCTACCAACTGTCCTAAAATTGCCCCAGCATTTTCCCTCTAAGCGCCCACCATTGCCAGCACCCAATCTGTGGCTCAGGTGAACCAATCACCGGCCGAGGGATCGAAACGCTGATTGGCGACGCTCAAGTCTCTGACGCCTGGCTGGGACTTGTTGTATCGGCATAGGCACCACCGATGAGCTTACTCTAACCAATCCCCGACGGCAAATCGGGCTAATGCCGGCTAATTCTTTTTAACAAAGATCGAATTAGCGAACCCGCCGCACAGGTAGCGGGCGGATCGCCCAAACGGCGATCGGTAAAATGCACTCATAAATGATTCGAGCAATTCCAATCGATCCGTGATGGCCTGCGCCAAATCTCCAGGTTATTGTTTAGTTCTCGGATCACCGAATCCAATCAAGAATACGACCACCCCCCCGAAAGGTGCTACGGTAACCTGATGCATTCAGGTTGGAAATGATAACTCCATAACTTTCGCTGGCGTGAACGAAAAAGTTGTCCTTCAGATAAATGCCCACGTGCGTCATTTGGCGACCACTCTGGTTCGAGAAAAACACCAGATCTCCCATGGCCAATTCGGCGACGGGGATCTGTTGGCTCAGGCGATAAATCTGGTGGGCATTATGGGGCAATTGGTAGCGGTAACCCTCGCGAAAGACAACCACGACCAATCCGGAGCAATCCACCCCCTGCCGGGACATGCCTGCTGTCTGATAAGGAGTTCCCAGATATGAACGAATAGCACTCAACAGCGGATATAAGCGCTGATCTTTCGTGGCCGTGGCAATTTGTTCCCAACGCGCAAGAGATTCATTATACCGATACTGTCGCGACGCATCATCCGCAGATCTATCCGCATAATAGGGAGCGCAATGAAGACATAGCAACATCAGCAAGCAAACAATCGACGCTTTGATCCAAAGCATGGGAATTCTCGGTTGACTTTTTCAACGGCAACTAAGTGCCGCCGATGGCACATGGCCGCAGGCGTCATTCCCTTTTCGGCGCGATTTGAATCGCTGCCGCAGGAGGATGGCGACAGCCATCGCTGAATTTAGTGGATGCGAAAAATCGAATACCCAAAATATAGCAAAATAATTTAAATGTCAATATTTTTTTTGTAAAACTATTTTTATTTTATCGGCTGTTTTCAGTTAGAACAGTGTTTCAATTTGTACAAGTTTATGATAGCCAGAAACAGCATTCCCCACTCAAATGCTTACCAATGGCAACAACCGAACTTTTACCGTCAGCGCTGCTCCTAATATCCAATAAGTTAACCAGCTTTCTTATGGCGAATTGGCACCCATGGTCGTTCGAAAAATTTACGTTCTGGTACGATTTTAGCAGCTTCAAATTGGACTTATTCGAAAAGGACATAGATTTTTCGATGACTAATTATGAAGTAGATGCAATTTTGCAGGGGGGCTTGCAGTGAAAGATATTTTATTGATCGGAAAAATGAACAATGACAATTCATTCATTGATGATCTATTGAATCAAGGTGATTTCAAAATTCGGGAAGCGGATGATCCCTCAACCGCATTGAAACTGATCAAAAAGAACAATCCGGATTATCTGATCTGTACCGGAAAAATAAAAGAAACACGGGACGGCAAATTTTTCTTAGAGATAGAAAATTGAAATCATGCATATTGGGCACAATAGCTGATTTCATTTCGGAAGCATCTTCCTTATGTGGCTCGTTTTTTAATTCCGTCCGCATGATAAAAAATCGTGATGGTCGTTCACGTTTTTTATGTCTAACTATCGGCTCTGAATAGGTGCTGGCGACCAAAATCAACTGCGGATTCGACTGTTATGCTATCAATCGGATGTCCGCGATCCATTGCCATCGCCTTAGCTGGAGTTGACTCATTTTTATTCCATACCCATCATCTAAGAGCTTCGCTGGCCAAATTCTGGTTAGCTTAATTGTCGAATCGGGAATTTTATCGGAGGCGTCAATGGTCCGTGGCAGGTTTATTATTTTCCAAAACCAGCATCGTAAATCCATTTTCGTTATTGCCAGTTTCATTATTTGGATAGCCGTGATTTCTGGCGCCGCTATTGCCCAACAGATTCGAATCATGCCCCTCGGCGATTCCATCACGCATGGTGAGCATGGCTCAAATCCCCTTGGTGGTTTCCGCGATGACCTGGCCGAGCTATTGTCGAGCCATTCGATCAATTTCACCATGGTGGGCACACTCAACGACGGCGTTTCGGCCTATCCCTGGCATGAGGGCCATCCCGGCAAAACAGCCGATTATCTGGCGACTAACATCGACACCTGGCTCCGGGCCACCTTTCCGGATATCGTTATTTTGCACATCGGTACCAATGACATTAATTCCCTTTACTCCAACACCGACATCCGCGATGAGATCGAACGAGTCCTGGAAAACATCTGGAACTTTAATCCCAATATTCCGGTTTTGCTGTGCAGCGTCATTCCCCGCAATGACGGCTACAACGCCACCAATACCGACCTCTGCCGTTTGATCCAGCAATTGGCTACCAAAAAACTGGCCGAAAACAAACCCATTCGTTACGTGGGCCAAAATGAAGTGTGGGTAAGCAATACCAGTTGGAAATGGGATTATCTCTATGATGCCTTTCATCCCAATAATGACGGCTACCATGTGATGGGCGAGGTCTATTTCAATATTTTGATGAATCAAATTACCGGCATCAGTCAATTCATCACCGATAATTTCGATCGCCGGGACCTGGGCCTGACCTGGAAGATCGATGACCCTTATAAGATTGCTCAAAACCACCTGAGTATCGAAAATGGCGGGAATTATTGGTGGAAACCCGCCGTGTACATCGCCGAAATGGATCCCATCGCCGTGGCGTTCGATTGGGGCACCGCGGTCAATTCCTCGGCCGATGGCAATGCCGGCCTGGCCCTTCACTTAGGCTCTTTCCAGCCCAGTACCAATGGCTATCTGGTTTATAAAGATAGCCGGGATCGAAAATTGAAACTCTATGAACTGAAAAATGGCTCTGTGAGCAAATTGATCCACGAGGTGCCGGGCAAGCAAGATTATCCTCTCACTGGCGATCAATTTCGTGTGGCCATGTATACCGATTATCAGGGACATCACTTTACCTGTTTCCTCAATGGTTTTTACGATGGTGACCTCATCGATCCCAATAAAATTTACAGCGAAGGCAAGGACCATTTTGCCGGGCTGATGCTGGCTGGCACGGCCAATAATGTCGTGGACAACTTCCAATTGGTTCATCGCAAAGGCGCAGCCGAACGAATTTACGCCATCTGGGGCGACGAGCAACAGGGCCAACCCCAAACCCGCCTGCCCGATTCCCTGGTCGTTTTGGTCAGCGACAAAAATGGCAATCCCATCTCCGGTGCCCCGGTTTCGTTCGCGGTAACCGATGGCGATGCCACCATTCGCCCCCCAGAATCGCACAACCATATCGAATATGAAGCAGAAGATGGTGCCGTCACCTATCCCATGCAAATACTCACTGACGGCGCCGCTTCGGGCGGAAAATATGTCGAAGTCCCGGCCGAATATCCCGATGATTCCAATGCCAAGGTCGTGTTCACTTTCACCGTGGCCGAGGAGGCCGATTTTGTCGTCTGGGGGCGAGTACAATCCGGGAATTACTTGCATGATTCATTCAAGGTCATTATGGATGAGCAACCCGAAATCGCCTGGCACATTTCGGGCAAATACGAATGGACCTGGGATCAGGTTTACGAACTGAATGGCAAAGATCCGGTCGTTTATCACTTAAAAGCCGGCACCCATACCCTGGGCATCAAAAATCGAGAGTGGGGTTCCAAACTGGATAAGGTGATCATTACTGCTGATCTGAATTTCCAACCAACCGGCCTGGCCAAGCCAACCCAATCATATTATGTTACCAACACTTCCGGCCGCGCCCACGCTATTGTGACTCTGGGAACAACACCCGGACTGGTCAGGATCAAAGCCAGTTCGCCCAATTTCTCGGATTATGCAATTTTCACCGCTACCACGCTCACGGATAAACAACCGGGCAGCATCACCATTGTCAGTGGCAACAACCAATCCGGCTTACCGGGCCAGCAGTTGCCGCAGTCCCTGGTAGTGGAAGTGAGAGATACCGACACTAAAATTTTACCCAATATCAGCGTCAAATTCGAAATTACGCAGGGCAGCGGCGCCAGCCTGGGAACAACACAGCCGGTTTTAACCAATAGCGAAGGCCGTGCCGCAACAACCCTCACTTTAGGTCCAACCACCGGATCCTATCAGGTGAAAGCAAGCTGTCCGGCTTTTTCGGTGTCGCCCGTAACCTTTCAGGCCACCGCAACCAATGCCGTTTTGACAATTTCCGGCGTTTGTAAATATTACGCCGAAAACCGCCCGATCCAGAATGTCCAACTGAAAACATCGGGCACTGCGGTTCTCACTGCCACCACGAATTCCCAGGGATCCTATGTTCTGCAAGGCCTGGAAATGGGCGGCAACTACACCGTCACGCCAGGACGCGGGGTGTTTAATAATTGGTCATCTTACTTGATCACCACCTATAATGCCGCACTCACCCTGCGAAACGCCATCGGCCTGGAATCATTTTCCAGTTCGCAAATCAAAGCCGCCGACGTTGATAAAAATGGCACCGTCTCGGCCTATGACGCCGCTCTGATCGCCCAATTTGCAGTGGGATTGCCGCGGTCTTCGGAATCGCACGTGGGTGAGTGGCTGTTCACGCCAGGCTATCGTTCCTATTATGGATTGAACACCAATTTCCAGAATCAAGATTACACCGGTATTCTGATCGGCGATATACTGGGCAAATGGAACCCGGATTACGGCCTGCTGAAAACCGCCGAACCATCGCCGCTGACCTATCTGGAAGCAGCCAGTCTCTCGGCCGATAATGTCATCACCATTCCGGTCGCCTTCCAGGGGGAACAGGAGCTAATTTCCTGGCAAATGCATCTGACGTTCGATCCAGCGCTCCTTGAATTGATCTTCGTCGAAAGGGCTGCCACTGGCGAGTCGATGCAACTGATCGAAAACTATGTCGATGGCAATCTTCATCTTGGGATGTATGCAGCAGCGCCCGTCCGATCGCCAGGCCCACTGGTAAACATCAAGTTGCGACTTCTGAATACCGATCGGCCCAGAATTGATATCGAGGTCCCATTTTTCCAGATCAATGATCAGGCTGCAGAGCAAGGAACGATTTCATTGCACCTGAACGAGACAACGCCGAAGCGCTTTGCCTTATTGCAAAATTATCCCAATCCGTTCAATCCCAGCACCACCATTGCCTATCAAATTCCTGCCGCGGGTCAGGTGAAACTGGTAATTTACAACCTGTCGGGGCAGGAGATTGTGACGCTGGAAAATCGGCAGCAATCGGCGGGCACGTATCAAGTGGAATGGGATGGCCAGGATCAGACTGGCACCCTGGTTAGCAGCGGGGTCTATCTCTGCCATCTCTATTATCAAGATCAGGTGAAAACAATTAAATTGATCAAAGTGAAGTAGCCATCATCGTCGCATGTTGGGAAATAGCAATACTGCCACCGCGCAGGCCCAATGACACGAAGCGATCACGAGGAAGAATGCCGACCTTTATTATGCTGACCTAACAGTGACCGGTCGGATCGACAGCACGCACGGCCTTCTCCAGCTTGGACTGGCAACGAATAGCATCTTGCAAGCAGGAATTTGTTATCCGTTGGCTTCATCTATTGGCCGGTTAGCTTGTTTATCCATCTGCCAGATGAAACCAACGGACCAGGGATAGTTCACAGAAAGATGTTGGCCGGGCCGCGATCCGGCTACGCGCCTGGCCGGAACAGATCGTTTCACGGTGCTTTTTGTGGTATTGTGTTGAATACGCGACACTGGCAAATTAAGCCATTGATTCATCATCGCGAAGCACCATAGCTTCCGCTGGCAGTCATGATTTTTCGAACAACCTCCATTGCCAGCGATCTACTTTTTCGACAACAACTGCTCAAAAAATTGGCTGAAATCGACATTGCCACCCGAAATGATGATCCCCACTTTTTTA
>CAZYNP010000055.1:0-36508 GCA_964647995.1 uncultured Cytophagia bacterium | reverse complement strand
TACCAGATTCAGCAGGGTTCATGGGATTTGATCCATTCCCCTGGCCGAAAAAAAAATTGACCTTAGTAACCAGGTTGACCCAGGACCGCCCGAACCTTATTACCTTATCGGGAATATTCCTTTTAAAAAAATAAGCGAATAAGGTTTAGCATCGGTGGATCATCTTATGCTACCAGGGTTAATAAGGTTTAATGGATCTGGTCTATTAAACCGATAATGAGACTCAAACCACGAATTGCGCTAATTTAGGTGAACCATTGTTATTGAAATTGCAATTGGTGCATCTGGCAGTCGGCGGTTGGCAGAATTGGCGATTTTCAGAGTGCACTCTCTATTTGTTTTTTGAAATTTGGAGCTTGCTATGCCATGAAGTGGTTCATGAGCAAATTGAAATATACCATCGGGATTGGGTTGCTGGCTGCGATGGCTCTGGCAACCGAACAGGTCCAGACTTCGCTGTCAAAAGCAGCCATTACCTCTACCAAGTATTTCAATATCAACCGAATCTCCACTTCGATCCAAAATAATGGCACTTTTGCGCGACACCCGATTACGTCAAATTTCGATTTTTTCTTCGATGGGAAAGCACTGATCTATACGTCCGGTATCTGGATAGGTGCCCGGGTGAATGGAGAAGTGCGAGCCTCTGCCGCGGACTATTATACCGACTTCTTCGGAGGCGCTATTGACGACCAGGGACACCCTTTTGGCCAAGAGGATTCGACCTTCCGCGTCTACCAAATTTCGCGCGGAGATAATCCCGGCACCAATCCAGATTATGCCCAATGGCCGATTCATCTGGGCGCGCCTTCGGATGGTCATGGCCATCCATTGCTGATCGGCGATCAGACGCTCTGGTGCAGCTTTGTGGATGCGTATCCAGAACATCGCAACTACACGCAATGCCCCCCGTTAGGAGCCGAAATACATTTGACTGCCTGGGGCTGGAAAAGTATCGGTAACGTGATGTTTCTGCGCTGGAAAATCTGCAACAAAAGCAAGGATATCTGGAAAGATACCTTCATTGGTATTTTTTCTGATCCGGACATTGAAGATGCCAACAATGACCTGGTCGGAAGCGACAGCACGCTGCAATTGGTTTATTGTTATGATTCGGAGGAGCGTGGCGCGAATTTAGTTAACCTGGCGGTGGGATATGTGGCACTGGAAACCCCGATACAGTTTTCGCCCGGGGACACGGCAGTTACGTTTTATGGCCCGAGAATCAATTATCGCAACCTCCCGCCGATGTCTCCTAGAATGGAAAAATCGAATCCCGATGGCTGGAACGATATTCCATACGATGAAAATGCCCATCTGAACGTTTATCGCCGCTTGCAATGCATTGGCATGAAAGGCGAGCTGATGGTGGATCCGACTACCGGCTTGCTTTCCCGCTGGGCCTATTCCGGCGATCCGGTGACGCGGGTTGGCTGGGTGGATAGCAACGGACGTGACCGACGCATGATGATCTCCGCTGGCCCTCTGAACCTATCGCCGGGAGATACGACAGCCATTACGCTGGCAATTATTGGCGTTCAAAGATACCGATGCCTGGACAATGTATTGGATATGAAACATAACGCCCGCGCGGTGCTATCGGCATTCAAGAAGTCAGCGGCTCTTTATACTGAAACCTTCTATGCCGCGCCCGGTCAACAAGGAGTTGCTTTGCCCATTCGATTATGGAACATGGCTGCCGTTAACGGGCTGCGATTTGAATTCAACCAGGCACCAGAGGATATGATCGTCCGGAGTGGCGAGATCGGCGATCGTTGTGTGGGTTGCGGATTGAAAATGATGGCCACCGCATCCGGCTCAACCACAGTGGAGATTTCAAGCTCTGGCAGTAATGCCATCGCGGCAGGAAATGACCCGATTGTCTGGCTGAAGTTGGACCTGAATCGCGATCGGAAAACCGGTTCGATCCCTTTTCAAATTACACACGCAGAGTTTATCGACAGCGATGGCCAGAAGCACCCTCTAAATTCATCGGCTGGTGCGATCCAGCTTGTCACTTTGCCCGAGCCTCCGCAATTGTTGCTGCCGCCCCATGGTCAGCATCTGGATGGGATGAAAATCGATTTCACCTGGTCGCAAACGACGGAGCTGGACTCCCCACATTATCTCCAACAATTTATCCCAAAGGAACTATTTAGCACTGAGAATATCCTGGACACCTGCGTTACGCTGCCAATGAGCAAATTTATCTTTGCGCGTCAGCATACGGAAAGAATCGGCTGGTTCGTCTCGCTGATGAAATATAATGAACCCTTGATCTCAGACACGTTCTTTTTCCAGTTGCCACCGAAAGAACAGTTGACTTTCACCAGACCACTATATCGCTGCGATCTATCGGTACCCTCCTACCAGGAGTCGATAGTGCGCGTGGCCTACCAACTTCCCTATGCCTATGTTATAAAGAGAAGGTATTTGCCGCAGTCCAGCAGCTATCATTTAATGGTGGTTCAATTGGAAGAGAACGAGGGGCGAGTCATTCAAAGCCAGGAAATTCCATTTGTTTACAATGGCTTGCTTCTGGTTGACGCCAATCGAGCCTTCACCTGTGTCTCAACAACTCTGAGATCCTACTCAGTTTCCGATAGTCAAAGATTCACCCTTCAAAAGACCTATAATGTCGATGCGAGCGTTCTTGATTTTGCGGTTCGCGATAACCATTTATTCCTTTTAACTGAAAGAAATAATAATCGACCGGCCGGTCTGGTTGCTTATCAAGTGAACAGCTTGACCGATCTGAAAAAGGCGGCCGAATATGCGCTGATGGATTGGCTGCCATCGGTTTCGTCCTATTATTACAGTCGTCAAATGTTGCAAATCGAGGATCACTATCTGTATTTAGCTTACGGCGATTGGGGGGTATTTGACATTGCCGTGCCCGAATCACTTAAATTGATCGCTCGCCAGGATATCCCGGATCTGGCCACTACGATCGAGGTGGAAAATCAGCAGGCGTATGTTGCCAATAATGACGACTGGCTGGGCATTTTCGATGTCACTTCGCCAGAAGCTCCCCGGCTGATGTACGCTGAGGATTTTAGCATCCATCGTTGGCCATCTCGAGTCAGCGCGGCGTGGCAATTCGATCGCCTGACAGTGCAGGATAATTATATTTATCTGGATCGATCCGGAGATTTGCAGGTTTGTCACTATTCTCCGGGCAGTTATTTTCAGTTAGTGGGTATTTTCGATGCGTATGACTCGTATATTGCCGCCGACCGAGTGTATGCGATTGATCCGCCGGCCAGTGGCGACCATAATCTTACCGTTTTTCAGAACAAGATTGTTACGCGAGTAGCTTCTCGCGAACGCCCGACTAATAACGATTTCCATCTGGCGCAGAATTATCCCAATCCCTTCAATCCGACGACGACGATCCGTTTCTCGCTGGATCAGGCGGCCCACATCACGCTGAAAATATATAATATTCTGGGACAGGAAATTCTGGAATTGTGGGATAGAGAGTTAACAGCGGGCATCCATTCTTTTCAGTGGGATGGAAAAAATACCGCCGGGCAAGAGGTTGGCTCAGGCTTGTATTTTGCCCGATTGAGCAACCGAAAGCAAACAAAACTGATCAAGCTGCTATTGATCCGATGATCGCTGCAGCGATGCCAAATTCGCCTGCCGATCCAGGTGGAAAATAGCTGGCCACCGCAATGTCCGGGCAAAATCTGCAATCCAGGGACCCAGGGCTCTCAGTAGCGAACCCCGGCTGCGGAAGATCGATCTTCGAAAATGGTCGATCTTTCCTAAAATAAAATTGATAATGGGTGTAGTTATTGGCCATTGTGCACGACGCAGCGGTGCCTCCGGCGACTGAAGTATCTGATGGCTTTGCTTTCAAAAGCCATGGTTATCATCGGGAAGTGGCGCATCGCAGGATCATCGGAAGATATTCCTTGCGTCGACGGAATCTGGAATAGTTTATTCGTTTCGGCAGTTGGAAATAATGGCTGCATCAGGAACGATTTTATTTTTACGACCGCCAATTGTGCTGGATGGCGATAGATTTCCTGTTGCTGGCCTGCCTTGTTCCGGCTACGTAATTACTACTTCATGATAGGGGAGCGAAACATGATTCGACCAAAGTGGGTATGGTTGTTCTGGTTAATTTCCTTTGTCGCGCTGGCGAAGGAGAATGATGGCCTCCTGTCCCCCAAAACGACAATCAGGTCGGCTCGCTATTTCGACGGCAATCGTATCACATGCTCGGTTATGAATGATGGCACCTTTAGCCGGCACCCAATCGCCGGCAATAGTGATTTTTGGCTGGATAATTATGCTCTGATCTACACCTCGGGTTTGTGGCTGGCAGCCAGGGTCAATGGGAAAATTCGAGCGTCCACCGCGGATTTTGCCACCGATTACGTTGGCGGTGCAATCGATAGTCAGGGCAATCCCTTTGGCAGAGACGATTCCACTTTTCGGGTGTACAAAATTGCGCGCGGTGACCATGCCGGAAATAATCCGGACTATGCCGCCTGGCCCATCGAACAAGGTGCGCCAGTGGATGCGCAGGGAAATCCCCGGCTCATCGGTGATCAAACCCTCTGGTGCAGTTACACCGATGCCTTTCTCGAAGATAGAATGGCCAATATCAGTCCGCCACTAAACGCTGAGGTTCATCTGGCGGTTTGGGGCTGGAAGGCGCTGGACAATGTGATGTTTCTGCGGTGGGAAATTATCAATAAAAGCAATGAAACGTGGGAAGATGCTTATCTGGGCATCTATTCTGATCCCGATGTGCTGGATGCCAATGACGACCTGGTGGGCAGTGATAGCACGCTGGCGCTGGTTTACTGCTACGATTCTGCCAAACGCTATTACCTGTCGCCCTTTCATGCTGTGGGCTATCAAATCCTGGAATCGCCGGCCATCCCTTCTCCCGGGGATACGGCCATGTTCCTGGGCCGGAGAGTAACCGATCGTAAGAATGTACCCGTCTACTCACCGCGCATGGAAAAAAATTTGGGGCAGGATTACGGCTGGAATGATGTCGCTCACCGGACTGACCAGACGGCCCAATATTTCTATAATCGACTCCAATGCTTGAATTATTTCGGCGCGGCAGCCATTGATCCGGTGACCAATCGACCCGCTACCTGGGCTTTTTCCGGCGATCCGATTGCAGGAACCGGCTGGCTGGACAATGCGCTGCCGCCGCGTGATCGGCGCATGATGGTGTCTGCGGGGCCGGTAACCGTTGCGGCCGGCGATACCATCTGGCTGACCGCGGCGGTCTTTGCTCATCGGAACAACTTGAGACTGGAAAACATTGCCGCGGTCAAGCGCACGGCTCGCCAGCTCCAGGAGCTGTATCGGCAGCAGTTCGAAGTGGTCGCCAGCGCCACCGTGAATGTCCAGGACGCGGCCCCAAACGAGGTCGATGTGCACATCGTGGCATCAGTTCAAAGCGAGCAACCTCTATCCCAGGCCCGGGCGCAATTCCATAACTATCGGCAGGAATTGGTTCAGGCCGTTCCGCTTTATGATGACGGCAGCCATGATGATGGCCGGGCGGGTGATGGCATTTTCGGCAATCTCTGGACTACAACCCCTATCGAGGAACCGCTGTATCTGGATTTGATAGTTACCGGCGTTTCGGGCCGGCTCTTCCGCTTCGGTCATGCAGCGGAAAAAATCACCCTCTCTCGTAAAATTTATTTCGAGCCCATTGTGGCCGCGGATGTCCAGAATCATGACGGCGAAGCCAATCCCGGGGAAAGTGTATTCATTATTTATGCCATCCAGAATGATTATCCGTTCCCTATCCGTCAGCTCGCCCTGCAGACGCAGATCGCCGATTCCATCGTGCCGCCGAAGTTTCACTGGTTCGAGGTGGATTCTGTGCCGGCAAAAAGCCATACGAGAATGGATTTTAATAGCAGCCGCCGCTATGAATATCTGTATTTTGACATTCCCTCCGGCATTGCGGATAATTACCGGATACAGTTGCGCCTTGATGCCTACGATGACGGGAATCATCATTGGCAACAAATTGTGTCCATTCCTGTGAAGCCGTACGAATACGTTCCCTATGAGACCAGAACCACCCAGATTTCCGGCAGGAGCGATAGTTATTTTACCATACGAATTGTTTCGCCGCCGGACCTAACCGGCCATGTTTACACCATTACCTTGTCCGATTCTCTGCCTAATTTTCGGTTCAGTTTAATGGATCAGACATTGAATAAATTTCTCCTGGTAAACCATCCGCTGCCGGTTTGGGATGCGCTCAATATGCCCATCACCGATGGTTTTATCATCGTGAACGCCTTCCTGCCTTTAGGTGAATTGCGCGGGGCCGAGTATGAAGACATTGCCGGTGGGCATCCGGCTGGCCTTCAAGGAATCAATTCCGGTGGCAAATTCTTCAATGGGGGAGTTGTATTGGGTACGGCGGCCAAACAGGATTTTTATGCAGTGGAGATAGAATTTACCAACGATCTGGCGGCCGGGAATGTAGTGGGCCTTCCGGCCGGTCAGTATGCGTTTCGATTTAAAAATTCCATCATGGGCAATGCGGATGCCTTTCTACCAAACCCTTTTCGCGTCTGGAAGAAAGTGCACGGGCAGCGCGTGGGGCTGTTGAACGCCGGTTTTCTCGAAATTACCAGCCGGAACACATTTAATAATGTCTGGGCACCCACTGCGGCTACCGACGGGGGTCGGGAAACCCTGTATATCATGGCCACGGATTACGACTCCAGCGGACAGCTCTATTTGAACCGGCAGCCCGAATCATCGGAGATCCTTTATTGGCTTTATTTTCGGCTGGCCGATGCGAATAGTGTGGTCGATGCTGGCGACAGATTCATTCTGGACTGGGAATATCCGGCCACCAGCGAAGATCGGTTCATTTTTGCCACCACGCCGGTTGACGAATCAGCCGATTCCACTCGTCCGAATGCGTTTGATCTGTTTCAAAATTACCCCAACCCGTTCAATCCAGTCACCAGGCTCCGCTTTTCTCTTGCCCGCGCCTCGCTGGTCAAGCTGCAAATTTATAATCTTCTGGGCCAGCAGGTACAAACCCTCCTGGAAAAAAAATTGACTGCTGGTGTTCATGAGGTCTATTGGGATGGCACCGATCAAAATGGCCATCCGGTCGCTTCTGGCTTGTATCTTGCCCGTTTGAGCAGTAACGATACTTTCAAAGTCATCAAGATGTTGTTTCTGCGGTGAAATCGGTCGCCGACCGCGAGTTTCGCTAATTTTCCTAATTTCGCCAATCGGCGTTATTCGGATCATTGGCGAAATTAGCGGTCAGAGTATTGGCGGATCTTATAAGTTGAAATTTTCTAATTGGCTCGGCAGACCGCGAGTTTCGCTAATCTTCCTAATTTCGCCAATTCGCGCCATTCGAATAATTCGCGAAATTAGCGGTCACAAAATAGACGGATCTTCAAAGTCGAAATTATCTCAATTTAGTCCGTGCATTTCGCAGGCAAAGGCGTATGATATTGGGGCGCAATCATCCAGTTTTGAAATTTAGATATAAATTATCGCTTGACATTTTCACCAAAAAACATTATAATCTTCCGATTCATCATGGCAAATCGACAGGCAATAGCAGGTTTGGTTGACTTTCAGAATTAGTTTTGGGGATAGGAAAGAATCTCTTCCATGCTACCACCAGATGCGCTCGTCACTATTCTGAACAAACGATTTCAGCTTGCCGCCTTTCGTCCCGGTCAATTGGAAATCATTCAATCCCTGCTTGATCGGCAGGACGTGCTCTGTATCATGCCCACCGGTTACGGCAAATCGCTCTGCTATCAATTGACTGCGCTGTTGCTGGATGGCGTCACCGTTGTCGTTTCGCCGTTGGTCGCCCTGATGAAAGACCAGGTGGATTCGTTGGTGGCCAAAGGATTTACCGAGGCCACCTTTATCAACAGCTCCATTTCGGTGGATGAACAGCAACAGCGGCTGGAATTGCTGAAGCAGGGAATCTTTAAGCTGGTTTATATTTCGCCGGAACGATTTCGTAGCCGGGCTTTTCTCTCGGCGCTGAAGCAGGTAGCCATCAGCCTATTTGTTATCGATGAAGCACATTGCATTTCGCAATGGGGCCACGACTTTCGGCCCGACTATTTAGCCCTGGATAGCGCCATCAGCATCCTGGGTCAGCCGCAGATCGCGGCCTTTACCGCTACCGCGACCGCGGAAGTCCGGCAGGATATCAAACGAGCGCTGGCGCGTCCCACGGTGAAGGAGTTTGTTTATAGCATCGGGCGTGGCAATCTGGAATTTTTCGTTTTTCCGGTTTCCGGTGACGAAGACAAATTGCTCTGGATCAAACATCTCATCACTTCCATTGGCGGCAAAGGAATTGTGTATGCAGGCCGGCGACGGGACTGCGAGCAGATCAATGCGTTTTTGACCACCGTTGGCGTAAATTCTGAATTTTTCCATGCTGGCCGTGAAGAACGAGTGAAAAAGGGAATTCAAGAACGCTTCATGAATGACCATCATGCTCAGGCATTGGATGTGATTGTGGCCACCAATGCGTTTGGGTTGGGCGTCGATAAAACCAATATTCGATTTGTTATTCATAGCGCCATCCCGGGCTCCGTGGAAGAGTATTTTCAAGAAGCTGGCCGGGCGGGACGCGACGAACAACGGTCGTTTTGCATTTTGCTCTATAGCTACGATGATCGCTCATTGCAAGAATGGTTCATCGAAAATAGCCTGGTCGATCGGGAGGAACTGATTTTGATCTATCAGAAAATAGATGCTTTCCCGAACGTTGATGATTATCGTGTGGCCGCTTACGATGAATTGTACTGGCAATTGCGGCTGGATGAAACCAGAATTCGAGTAGGGATTAGCCATCTGGAGCGATTGGGTTTGATTCAGCGCTTGCCGGATGTGGAGCCACAGGTAATCCTGCAACTCGCTGCTGACGCCACCGAGGCCGCGGTCGGCCACCTGCTGGAGGCGAGTCATCGGGAGAAACGGCGTCTGCTGCAAACCCTGCTGGACCATGCCCGAACCAATCCATTGCTGGAGCTGATTCCATTTTGTCGCCAGCATCACTTTGCGCCCCTCAGCGTGGTGAATATGTTGTATGATCTGGAATTTGAAAAAGCCCTTGCTCTGCGGCATGGCAAACGCGGCCTGCTCGTGAAAATTATCCAGCCGCTATCGAGACTGAAGCGGCTGTCGCTGGCTGAGCTGGGGCTGGAAGAGTATCGGCGGCATCGCTATCGGCAATTGGAGCAGATGCTCCAATACGCTGAAGCCAGCACCTGCCGGCTGCGATTCATCCGGAACTATTTTGGTGAGCAAGTCACAGAGGATTGCGGGCGCTGCGACAACTGTCGCCAGCAGAAAGCGCAACCGGCCGCATCACGGCAAGTTACCGCACCTGCTGGTACGTCGCAGCCGCCCCCAACCCGGAGGAGGGTGGATTTTTTCGATGCGGAATTTCTGGAGGCGATTCTTCTGTGGACGGTCCGCGAGGCCAAAGGGTATGCCGGAAAAGTCATGATCGCCGATATCGTCAAAGGCTCGCATGCCAAATCCATTATCGACTGCCACTATGATAAGCTGCCGACTTATGGCAAGCTGTCATTCTTTCGAAAAGAGCCTCTCGTGGATGCCATTAAAACGCTTATTCTCAAGGGATGGGTGAGCGAAAAGCGAACTGCAAGTTTCGATTATCCCACCCTTTCCATCTCTGGGGCAGGGCTTGCGCGCCTGCGCGCCTGGGAAGAGAAGAACCGATCGTTTTCCTGGCCTACCTTCCCCGAGACCCTAACGGAAGAAGAAGCGATGATCTATCAGCGTCTGAAAAAATATCGACTGCAAGTTGCGGATCGAGAACATCTGCTCCCGTATCAGGTGCTGCGTGATACGACCTTGAAAGAGATCGCCATCATGAAACCGGCCACGATGACAGAGCTGGCTTTTATTCGCGGGTTCAGTCAGACCAGGATCGATAAATATGGCCGGGACATTGTGCAGGCGGTTGCCGCGCATCTTACAGCTTCCGAAAAAAAACGTGAGCGATTTTCCGAACGCGATGTTCTGGCTGTGAAAAACTTTTTGTTGGGGAAACTCTGCCATATTCTGCCGGGCAATTTTGACCTTGGTTATGCTCTGGCCAATCATACCAGCATCAAGGAGGGGAAACGGCAGTACACAGAATTCGGGCGTCTGGTGTACGAATTCAAATATCAGGGACAGAAATCACTTCTGGGGCGACTGGCCTCTGAGTTGATTAAATTTTTAGAAGAAAATGAAGACTACAAAAAGGTGGATATGATGATCCCGGTGCCCTCCACTCGGGCGGATCGAGAATATGATCCGGTGCTAACTTTGACCAGAGAATTGAATCGGCGGGTTGGAATTCCGCTTCAAGAAAAAGTGCTGATCAAGACCCGGAAAACGCTCCCACAAAAGGAATTGATCAATAAAACTCAGAAACGGCTCAATGTCAAAGGCGCTTTCCAGATTGCGGCAGGGATTTCGCTGGTGGGAAAAAGCGTTCTACTGATTGACGATCTGTATGATTCCGGCGCCACGCTGGATGAATGCACGCAGGTGCTCCGGGCTGCGGGTGTGCGCAAGGTTCTGGCATTGACGTTAACGCGAACCATGCATGGTGCGTAGTTCGCACCGCTGGACAACCGATGGCGGCTTTGCTACTCTGCCGCAGCAAAATCCGGCACGATGGCTGCCGGCTAACTGGTGGCAAAACACCCGTCCCAAAGGCAAAGCATTTTTGGTTCCAGAAATGCTTTTTCCGGTACTAACCTGGGGATGGTGCGCCAGGGCAGCTCAATTAAATGGCGAATTCAAGGATCAGCGACCACTTTTTCCTCCCTGCCGGCAATGGTTTCCTGGCGAAGGTTGGAAAGAACTTTGCCAGCAGTGGTGGGAAACGTAAAGGGGAGCTTGATCATCCGATAAAGAAATCATTTCGATACTTTGCTCAAATTAGATGATGCATCCAAAAGAATTGAAATACTGGCTGGCGCTGCATAGTGTCGATGGCATCGGCGCCGCAACCTATCTAAAGCTCATTGAGAAATTCGGTAGCCCGCGACAGGTGTTTTCCGCCTCGCACGTAGCCATCGCTGCGCTGCCACGTTTGCCGGCGGGAAAAGCGGACGAAATCCTGCAAGCAGTGGAACGGCTCGATGAGATGGAAGGACTTATCAGTCAGTTGGATGCGGCCGGCATCGACATCACCACGCTGGCGGATGACAACTATCCCCTGCCGCTCCGATCTGTCAAAAATCCACCACCGATACTCTATATCGCAGGCCAGCTCAGGCCAGAGGATAACCGCAGCATCGCCATTGTGGGCTCACGCGAGGCCACGCCCAATGGCCTCCAGATTGCCCGTGGCTTTGGGCAACGCCTGGCGCAGCGGGGGTACACGGTGATCAGCGGATATGCCAAAGGGATCGATACTGCCGGTCATCTGGGCGCACTGGAGGGCGATGGCCGAACGATCATGGTTCTCAGCACGGGAATCATGCATTTCAAATTGCGGGACGCCGGCTTTGAATCCATTGATTATTTAAAGGACCGGGGCGCAATCATCTCAGAAATGTTCCCTACCGCTACCTGGACCGTGGGCTCGGCCATGGCGCGTAATCGGCTGGTGGTTGGCCTGGCGCAGGGAGTGCTGGTTGTAGAGTGCAAATTAGAGAGCGGCACCATGAATACCGCGCGGGTGACACAGCAGATGAACAAGCCACTATTCGTGCTGAAATATAACGAGGTCGGTGAACATATTTTGGGCAACGAGGCGCTGTTGAAACAAGGTGCAATAATGATCAAACGCTTCGCAGATATTCAATTGATCGAAAATGCGATCTTGAATCAGGGCCAACTGCTTTTTTAGGCCAGAAAATGGCCCAATCCCTCAGCCAATTTCACCGGAAAAATTGGGCCATTACTCCTGAGCCGCCTGACGGCTTTCTGCCGTGCGAACTGTTGCGATTTGTGGCTAAGCTATTCTTTGGAGCTGGACAATTTGTTGATGTAGATGCTGCCGCCTGAGGTTCGTAGGGTGACCAGCGGGCCGCCCTGGTTGATTTTGCCCTGCAAACTGCTCGATTTGATCACGCCCTGCACGGTAATGGGAAAGTCGGTGCTCACACTTCCGCCCGACGTGCTGGCATCCACATCCACCGAGACGTCCTCTGGCAAATAGAGCCGAATACTGCCGCCGGAAGTCTTCAACAGACAGTTGCGATCGATTTTGCCGGTAATTTCGGCAGAGATGCTGCCGCCGGAGGTTGTCCCATTGACGTTGCCGCTGATATTTTTCAAATTCAGGCTGCCGCCGGAGGTATGGGCTTCGGCGTTGCCGACCACACCTTCCAGGGTAATTCCACCGCCTGAGGTTCGGGCTGTTACTGAACCATAGGCTTCGCCCACGGTAATTCCGCCACCCGAAGTGGATGCTGTCACATCCCCGCGGGCTTTTTGAATTCTAATTCCGCCGCCTGATGTTTTGGCCAAAACAGAGCCATCAATCTGCCCCACCTTGATGGAGCCACCAGACGTGTAGAGTTCTACTTTTCCGATCAAATCCGCCACACCGATGCTCCCTCCAGCCGTACGGAGGTCAAGATTGAACTGCCTCGGCACACTGATGTCGAAATGAACATGCAGCCGATGCTCGCCCCACCAGTGTCGAGGACCGTGATATTCGGCTTGAATTTTCACTCCCTCAAGATCCTGATCAAAAGTCAATTCCAGTTCATCAAAGATCTCGGCTGCCCTTTTTTTGCTATTGGTATCCGCGGTTTTCACTACGGTGACTTTGACTTCGTCACGATCCCAGCTATTGACTTCCACCGATCCCAGATCGGATTTCAACCGCAGCCATTGCCCCTGGTTGACCTGAAAGGATTTGGTGACCTGCTCATCTACGTCCCGGCCGTAACTGATGGACGTATGGCCAACGGCCAGACTGGCGATGAGTATCATTGTCGTTAATAATGTTTTTTTCATTGTTCATTCTCCCATGAATGGTGCCCGCTTTTTTTGGTGGGTACTACGCTGAAGCTGCAGTAAAGTTGCTGATAACTTTTGAAAGTAATGGCTAACCAATCCCTGCGGATCGATTTCAGTTCGGCCTGATCCGGATCAATCAAAGGCAGTCCCACCATTTTCACCCAGCTCGCGAAGGGCGCACCATCTGAAATCCAATTGACTCTGACGATGAAAAAGTGGAAATTACTTTGCCGAACTTGCCTCTTGATTTCCAATTTCGATCGCTGATAGAATAGCTTATTCAATATTTAGTTTCATCGATTCGCTGGGACGGGTGATGACTTCGATTGGCCGCCGAATAGCTGAACCAATCCGGTGCCTCTTCCCTGCTCGAAAATAGCTCATTAAAAAACCGGTAGCACCTTGAGATACGAGTTGAATTTGTCTTTATGCCTGGAAATAATTTGATCGATCACAAGCACCATCAAAAAACTCAAGCCGGCCAGCACGATTAGTTCGAAATTGACCTTGAACTTGGCTAATGTCTGGTTGAACTGCAAGAGAATAGCATTATCAAAATAGCGGGTCGGATTCAAACTCCTGGAAAGGACCTGGACGTAGGGCATAAAGTTGACATAACGAATCAACATGCCGCCGGTGGCGGCCATGACCGCTATGGGCAGGAGAATATTTAGCCATCGGTTCAGTCGAGCCTTGTTCGCTTCGGCCCGAATTTTTTTCATGACCGCAGCCGAAAAGGCAAACGAGAGCGGAAACGCAGCGTCGGTCTTTAAGCCGGAATACAACTGCTGATATTGTGCCAGTTCAATCTTACATTCCGAACAGAACTCGAGGTGTTGCTGCACCTGTCGGGATTCGACCGGCGTTAGATTTCTATCCAGGTAATCCTGGATTAGCTCATCGGTTAGATGTTCGGCGATCATCATTGCTCCTCATGAAAATTACTAAATGCGTGCCCCGAAGGGCAAACGGCCAGCTCACAGCCAGAACTCCTCGCCCTCATATTTTGCCACCAATCGCTGTTTCAACAATTTTCGGGCGCGAAAGAGGTAGCTTTTCACCGTGCCCTCGGGCAGTCCCATAATCGTGCTAATTTCGTGGTACTTCATTTCATCCAGGTGATACAGGGTCAAAATGGTCCGCCATTGGGGCGGTAATTGATCGATCTCCAGTTGCAGCCGTGCGGCGTGGTCGTGCTGGGTCAACCATACCTCGGGCGATGGTTCGCTGGTGGCTTGTTGTTCAATAAATTCGGCTTCCGGCGACAGGTCGTCCCAGAGCGGTATTTTTTTCTTGGTCAGATAATTGAGACAATGGTTATAAGCGATTCGAGCGATCCAGGTGGACAGTTTCGCTTCGAACTTAAAGGTGCGTAGATTTTGATAAACCAGGAGAAATACCTCCTGACACATGTCTTCCCGATCGGCGGGATTGGGAATCATGCGAAAGACAATATGATTGACCAATCGCTGATAATCCTCAATGATCTCTTTAAAGCGCTCAACCTGGCCAGCCAGGATCTGTTCGATCAGGGAATTCGAATTTTTCATATTCTATCAGACAATTGGAAATCGAAAAAGTTGCATCACTTTTGTAGTCACTGTTGCAACTTTTTTAGGTCTGTTCTGTCTGATATGGTAGAAAGCAAAATAACCGGTGACTAACATCAAGTTGCCTTGACCATAAAAAACCAATGGAGGTTATCATGACCGAGGATTTAGTTCCGATGACATTCTTTATCATAGTATTTCTGATCGTAAAATTGGTCTATGACTACAAGCTGCGGCGGCTGGCTCTTGAAAAAGGTCTGGTCGATCAAAACCTGAAGTTTCCATTTGAAGATCGTTTTGAAGGCGGGGTTCCGGGGGCCCTGAAATGGGGGTTCGTCCTGGTTGGGATCGGTCTGGCCATCATGATTGGTCGAATGTTTCCTGATGACATGGTGGAACAGGTCACGGTTGGCTGCATCTTTTTATTTGCCGGGCTGGGACTCGTCCTCTATTACTTCGTGGCCAATCGTCTTTTAGCAGAAAAGAAAGAGGCCGCTGAATCAATGGAATCACACGCTGAATAGGAAGCAGCCCATCGCATTTTGGGCGATGCAAAACCCTGGGCGTCAGCAACAGATTTCTGCCTGCTATAGCAGAAATATATTGTCGCTGACGCCCATTTTTTTGGCCCCCGCAGGTGGCAGGTCAATTGGTTGGCAGGAAACGTTCCCCGTCTGGTGATCGGGCACCACCGGTCATCAAAAAACGCAGTTGGATTTCTATGGCAATTTTGATTTGATGTGCGGAGGCCAGGGCAATATTGCTCCTGTTTCGGGAAGGGTGAGCTGCTGCCGTGGACCGCATACCTGTCGCTGCCTATGCGATGGCCCGGCGCTGGTGGCTGTTTTGCGCAAGAATTAAAAAAAGATCAGTCATAGGTGGACCGACCGGTCGCTTAAAAATGGAATGCTTCCAAAATTTTAGAAAGTCAAGCGACCGGTCAGTCGCCATGTCCAATCATAAGTAAGGTGCTACCTAAAATTCTATCACCACAAATACCATCTCATAATTATAGGGTTGCGGTGCGACCGCGCCGGGAGTTGAACCTGTCGCCTTTCGCTGCTCTTGCCTAACGGAAGCCCAACCTTGCTGCTGTAGTGGGTGAAACAAAACGGCCGTCCACGGTTCTTCTCGCCTTTTGTTTTTAGCACGCCGGGGCCGATCAATTTTATGAAAATAATTTCGCTTGACTTTAGCGAAGTTAGTCGTTATATTGCTTCTGTCCCTGAGCCATGAATCAAGCCATGAAGGAGTGCCCCATGAAAGTGCTCATTGCATTGGTTATTAGCATTGTCTTGACCATTGTCCTTGCCTATTTTATTTTTCTGCCGCCGCAAACGCCACCAGATTATATTTATGTAATCATCCTGCTCGTCTTTTTTGTGCTCAGCTATTTTGCAATAAATTTAATCATGAGGAGGAAATCAAGCCATGACACCGCACCGAAAAAATAGTGATCGACATCTTTGGCTTATCCGGGCGCGCATCGTTCTTTCGTTAGTCGCCACCGTTCTATTTATTTTTTATTCCTGTGGCCAACTGAAACATGAAGCAAAGGTAGAAAAAGATACTAAAATCAAGATCACCTGCCGGGAGTATCTGTTGCGAGGCGCGCAGGAGGAGGCTGGCTTTGGCCTGTATTCGTATGTCCTGTTCTCCCGCAAACCCACGAATGCCAAAGAGATCGAGCGCTATCTCGCGGTACATCAGGCGTTTCGGACACTTCATGGCCACAAAGATTACGCCTATGCTGTAAGCGAAAGCCTTGTCGCCCGGCAAAATGTAAATATGACCTATTGGCTATTGCAGGTTGCTGCCAATGATAGTTCCTTTGCATTGGATAGCCTGGAAGCTCAGCCCGATTCGAGCCAGTTCTTTGTGGATCAATATGACTATGGCCGGGCTGATTTGATTTTGAAACGATATAAAGGTCTCAAAGCCCGTGGTCCTTTCCTGGTTTCCAGTTACTATCCGCTGAGTCGCCTGCCGTCGCAGCCAGAGGTTGGGGATATGTTGATCATCGATTTGTCGCGGATTGCCAATGACCAATTGGTGGCGGTATTCGATTATTTCCAGAAGAAGGTACTGGACGACCCCAAAACCTGGCAGGGCAAATTTGATTTTGAATTGATCCGAATTCATTTTTACTCGGCGCTGGCCCTGCATGGCAAGTCCGTGTTGTTTGCCGCAAAATGGGTGGGCGATTTCTTTGAAGTGAAAAAGGCATTTGCCGGCCAATGACATTTTCATCGGCTGTTTTCGAGAAAGGTGTGGCTGGCGACCTTGATGCCTGATAAATAGGGCTCAAGGGATTCGGCTTGAGACAGGGGACTTCCCATGGGGCGTCCCCTTTTTTATTGGTACAGCGGGATGTTTTATGCCCTGGCCCAGCGCGGGGGGCAGTTTTGCGCAAGAATTCTATTATCCCAAAATTCTATTGCATCGCTCTGGGGGGGCGGTTTGAGCGCGCCGGGATGGCCATGATCAAAAATGAAATTGCATTTGAACTCGATTTTTAGTAACTTTGATCTTCAACCCGGCTTGGGTCGTTTGGCTTTTTGTGTGGAAATTAGTACTACTTAGTCAGATTAACTTAAACATCCACCTAAATCCACCCGCCAATTGGCGGTGGGGGAATTGTTATCGTTCCCCCCTTTGAAGCGACCGAAGGAAGCACCCGCCAGGGTAGGGGGCCAGGGGGGATGTTTATTGGCTTGAACCAGTAAAATTAAACTCGCTCAATGCAATCTGACTAAGTAGTAATAGTAGCAGATCAGAAAACGAGAGGATTGCGCTGTGAATGACAGAATCAAAAAACTTCGTGAGGAAAGCGTGCAGGCGGTGCCGTCCATCACCCCGGAACGAGCGTTATTGATAACTGAATTCTATCAGAGCCGCACGGCAGTCAGCGTATCGGCACCAATGAGACGGGCGCTGGCCTTCAAACACATCATGGAACACAAAGCCATCTGGATTGGTGACGGCGAGCTAATCGTGGGGGAAAGAGGCCCTGCTCCCAAAGTTGTGCCCACCTATCCGGAGCTAACCACCCATAGCCTGCGGGACCTGGAAATATTGAACTCAAGGCCCAGAATCCCCTACAAGGTCAGTCCCGAGACCATGCAGGTCTACGAGCGAACCATCATTCCGTTCTGGCAGGGCCGCACGATTCGCGAAAAGATATTCCGCGCCATGTCCGAGGATTGGAAGGCAGCATTTGAGGCCGGCATTTTCACTGAATTCATGGAGCAGCGAGCGCCAGGGCATACCGTGCTGGATGACAAAATATATCACCACGGGATGGTTGATTTTCAAAAGCAAATCCGGCAGCGGATGGCTGAATTGGATTTTCTTAACGATCCCGAAGCTTATCACACGCGCGAAGAGCTGCGGGCCATGGAGATCGCGGCCGAAGCCATCGTCATCCTGGCGAAACGGCACGCCCAAAAGGCCGCAGAACTGGCCCAGCATGAGCCAGATTTGCAGCGAAAGCGCGAATTGGAGTTGATCAGTCAAATCTGTCAGCGGGTACCAGAACAGGCGCCGAGGACGTTCTGGGAGGCATTGCAGTACTATTGGTTCGTGCATTTGGGCGTAATTACGGAGCTTAATCCCTGGGATTCGTTTAACCCGGGCAAGCTCGATCAACATCTCTATCCTTTTTATAAGCAAGAGATCGAGTCCGGGCAGTTGACGCCCACGCAGGCCAAAGAGTTGTTGCAGGCATTCTGGATCAAATTCAATAACCAGCCGGCTCCCCCCAAAGTGGGGGTGACTGCGGAGGAGAGTTCAACCTACACCGATTTTGCCCAAATCAATATCGGCGGCGTCAAAGCCGATGGCTCGGACGCGGTGAACGAGGTTTCTTACTTGCTGTTGGAAGTCATCGAAGAAATGCGACTGGTGCAGCCCAGCCCGTCGGTGCAAATTAGCAAAAAAACTCCAGATCGTTTTCTCAAACGGGCGCTGGAAGTGGTTCGCCAGGGCTTTGGCCAGCCCTCGATTTTCAATACCGATGCCGTGATTCAGGAATTGATCCGCCAGGGCAAATCCATTGTCGATGCCCGCAATGGTGGCACCAGCGGCTGCGTCGAGACCGGGGCCTTTGGTAAGGAAAACTACAATCTCACCGGCTATTTCAATCTGGTCAAAGTGCTGGAGATCACCCTGAACAATGGGCTGGATCCCCGCACCGGCAAGCGGATTGGCCCGGAGACCGGCGCTCCCGAAAAGTTTGTCACTTACGAGCAGCTCTGGGACGCGTTTAAAAGGCAGGTTCACCATTTTGTCGATATAAAAATCATTGGCAATCAGATCATCGAACGCATTTACGCAGAAGAAATGCCCGTTCCGTTCCTATCGCTGCTGATCGATGAGTGCATTGCCCGGGGCAAAGACTACCACGATGGTGGTGCCCGCTACAATACCAGCTATATCCAGGGCGTTGGTTTAGGCACGTTGACCGACGCCTTTGCCGCACTCAAGTTTCACGTTTTCGATACGAAAGAATATTCGCTGGAGGATGTGCTGGCTGCCTTGCGGGCCAATTTTGTCGGCAATGAACGGCTGCGTGCGGCGCTGCTGAATCGCACCCCGCGTTATGGTAACGATGATGATTATGCCGATGCCATCATGCAGTCGCTATTTGAACTTTATTATGACGCGATCAACGGCCGGCCCAATACCAAAGGCGGAAGCTACCGCATCAATTTATTGCCAACGACCGTTCATGTCTATTTTGGCTCAGTGATCCAGGCCACGCCAGACGGCCGCAAGGCTGGCGAACCGCTTTCGGAAGGCGTTTCGCCGGTTCAGGGCGCAGATCGTCATGGTCCTACCGCAGTCATCAAATCGGTGGCTAAAATGGATCATGTGCGAACCGGTGGCACACTTTTGAATATGAAACTTTCCCCCCATCTGCTCGCAGGCGAGACTGGCCTCGAAAAAATATTGCAGTTGGTTCGAACCTATTTTCGCCTGGATGGGCATCACATTCAGTTCAATGTGGTGACCGCCAAAACACTGCGAGCCGCGCAACAGCATCCGGAAAAATATCGCGATCTGATTGTGCGGGTGGCGGGATACAGCGATTATTTTGTCGATTTGGGAAAAGAGTTGCAAGAGGAGATCATTCGGAGAACCGAACATCAGCAGTTTTGAAATACCAGATCATCGGTAATCACTGACCGGCCGCAGCGGGCGACCGGTCAGTAACGATTCGATGGAGCTAAAAGTTGATCACTTTATACCCTTGCGCTTCTTTTAATTTGGCCATATAATTCTGATAAGCTTCAGGCTTGTGTTTATTGCTTAACTGTTTCTCCAACTCCGGTCGATACTCGTCGAAAGTTTTGAAATTATTCCGTGCCAGTACTTTCAGAATATGATACCCGTACTGGGTTTCAACGATATCGCTGATTCCTCCAATGGGCACTGAGAATGCGGCATCCTCAAACGGTTTCACCATCACCCCACGGCCAAAATTCTCATACAGCCCACCCTTGTCCTTTGATCCGGGGTCTTCCGAATAGTTCTTCGCCAACTCAGCGAAATCGGCCCCAGCTTTTGCCTGGGCCAGAATGTCAACCATCTTCTGGCGAATTTGCTGTTTCTCAGCATCGCTTTTGCCTTGCGTTAACAGCAAAATGTGCTGAACGGTAGCGATGTCTTTGCTGGTGTATTCCGCGTACGCTTGCTGCAGTTCTTGCTCACTCGGCAGAATAACTTTGGCCAGAGTCTTATCCAGAAATTCTCCGAAAGTGGTCATATCCCGAATTCCGGTTTCAACCACCTGTATGTCGATGCCATTCGTTTTCAGCATTTCCAGAAATTTCTCTTTGCCGCCGGAATACTGGTACTGCAGTTCCATCACGCTATCGACGGTGGCATCAGAAATGCGAAATCCCTCTTTCCTGGCTTCATTCAACACCAGTCGCTGGTCAGCCAGGTGCTGCGCATTTTGCATGAGAATGCCTTTCACGCGCGAGGTATCCATGTCTTTCAATTGACTGGAGCGATTGCCTGCGTTGTTATAGATCACCTGGATCACTTCACCAGTGGTCACCACAAAATCCTTGGTAGAGATCAGGGGGTTATTTTTCTTTGGATCAAGATAGGGCAATTTGCTGGCGAGATTTTCAGCCAGTTGATAGGCCGGGGTGCCTTGCTTGAGCTTGATGGTCGAATTGTTTTTCCCGCAGCCAACGATGATCAATGACCCTAACAGCGCCATGACAAGATAATTCCTCATAATAAACTCCTTAGTAATAGTTATTGAAAATAAGCTAAGATATAGAATGTCATTTCAGCGAGAGAAAAAGAAGGATCCTCGATGCGTGAGCGGCACCACGGTCAAAATTCTTGTTGTGAGGCAGGCGAAAAAGATGCCCAATCAAAATATATCCTCGTCTTCCGCTTCATTGAATGACATGGGTAGCTAACTCGAAGTCATCTTAACTGACTTGAATTAGCCGCAGCTAATATATGTAAAAATTTTCTTATTTCCAAATCATTTTTAGCGGCAAGGCGCGTCGCGAGGCGTTAAAGTTGCGCCTCGCTCAGTTGCGTCGTGGCGCCAGGCAAAATCATGCTCACCGGTCAGCGCTCTGCATCACTGGTCGGAGCGACATGGCTGGTAATGATCCCCGCACAGCACTGAACCTTTCCCCATCATCCTGGAACAGGAATTCGGTTTCAATGCTTGCAGCAACTGGGAAGGCAAGGCGTTCGCCAGCAAACTATGAAAGAGGTGATTCGAAGGCAAGAGCAGGAGGGCGCTATGACGCTCAGGTACCATGCGGTGCACTCCACCGAAGACGCGCCCGTGAGCTGCCAGGAAGCCATCCTGGGGGATCTTTCCGAAGCACAGAGGCTGGATTCGATCACGCCCGGAACGGAAATCCATGCTCGCTGGAAATCGCCGTTGGATATGATTACTTATTTCCTGCAGCAAAGACAATAAACTGGCGTGCCTTTGCTATGGCGCTCCAATCATGAGAGGAACAGCGACTGGTTCTGGTGGGGCCCAAAAGATGATCGTGGCAATAGATGCTGGACCCCAGGGCATCGAGTCATTGCCTGGGAGCCGTTGATGGGATCTCTCGGAAATACTTCACCTTCGTGTCAATGGCCGAAAACTCCGTACACAATATTTCAAGAATAACAATAAAGTGCTTAGGAAATAACATTTTGTCGCCAACCGTTTGCGCATAAAGCTTTGAGAGCTGATCGGGTCGACTGAGCAGTCGGACGTTTTCGATTTGAGAGGGAAAGGCGAATCCGACCAAAAATAGATAGTTTTCGTTATTCGAGCCCGCTATTTTGGCAATCAGTCCCACATCCTGGTGATATTGATTATCGAGTTTTTTACCCACAAAATGGATCAATGAATCCGATTCGGGTGCCCTTACCGTAACGATCCCTTTGAAATTATCGGTATATTTATATTCAATGGGCAGCTTGGCGAGGATGGTGCTAAATTCACGCAGGCCGCTGAATCCCCCAATATAGATCACATTGCGATCAATGATGTTTTTCAAATCGAATTGTGTGGCGGCAAAGAGCGAGGACAGCTCGATATCGGCTGGCTGGTCGAATGAATACAGGACATGGGTGAGGTCATAGATATTCCAGGCGGAGTTCACGGGCAGACCGCCGTGGCGCTCTTTTTTCACCTGGCGATTGGGAAACTGCCTGGAGAATTGCTCGAACGCCGCCTGATCAGCGACACCATAGTCAATGATGATCCGAGATTTTTGCATTGCTTCATCGAATTCCCAGAATTGGAAGTGGTCTCCGATCACAATCGTGGTGGGCAATTGATTGCTGAAGAAATGCGACCAGATGGGATCGTCTTTCGGGATGGGGTTGCGAATGGCCTGATACGATTTTTGGATGGATTGATAGTGGTAATAGGTTAAAATGTTTGCCACAGCCAGCGCCATGACGATGCCAAAGATGATGACATGTTTCGAGGAGAGTCGCTGCAGCAGGGATCGTTTGACAAACGACCGCTGGTCAAATCGGACCTCATAATGTCCCTTGGGGATCGTTAATACGATCCTGTCGGTTTTTCCCTCCTCGTCATAATAGGCTTTGATTTTGTTTCGAAGCCGATGGATGTAGATGCGGACCGAAGGATCGATGGCGGGATTGAAGGCTTTGCCCTTTTTCAGGATTTCCACGCCAATGGCATATTCTTTGACAGGTATGCGGTTAATTTCGCTGTGAACCAGAAATTTTAGCAGCTCGATGTATTGATCCGCATTGCAAAAGGTTTTGCTCGAGATGATCTTATTTAGAATAGCGATCTTGCCAGCATCATCTATCATTATGACTCCTCAACTTGTAGCCAGCGGTTCGGCTCCGACCGAATCGGCTTTGTATCCCTCGAGACTGCGCTCAGAAAAGTGCTCAACGGTGAAACGCACCCAACCAAATATATAACTTCTGATCGTTATTTCAAAGCACTTTTTTAGGTTGTCCTGCCAAAAGAGTCACCTCAACACAGGTTACAGTACCGTTACATAACCGTTCATCGCTTGACTTGTAATGAAAATTATGTTATAATAAAATTGAAATTGAAAGTAAGAGCAATTGATTGAAGGAGGAATTTACCAATGATCACTATAAAATCTTTGATATGGCTGTTATGCATTTCATTGATCGTCATTTTACCTCAAATGTCACTGGCGACCAATTCGACCATTAGTGGATCTGTGCGCGACTCGCAGACCAAAGAGCCATTGCCTGGTGCCAATGTCTATCTGGCGGGCACGGCCATCGGCGCCGCTTCGAATCTACAGGGGGAATTTCGCATTACCAATATTCCCCCAGGCCGATATACGCTGGTGGTCGACTATATCGGTTACAAGCGAAAACAAATTCCAATGGACCTGTTGAAACCCGACCAAACGATCATGTTGACATTCGAGCTGGAATTTGCTGCACTGGCATTGGATTCGACCGTGGTGGTTACCGCTCAGGCAGATGGCCAGATCGAGGCGATCAACAAACAGCTTGCCGCCAGGGCCATCGTGAATGTGGTCTCGTCCGCTCGCATCCAGGAGATCCCCGATGCCAACGCCGCCGAGTCTGTATCGAGACTCCCTGGGGTGTCCATGCTGAGAAGCGGTGGCGAGGGAACCCACATTATCATTCGAGGCCTGTCACCCAAATTCAACACCATCCAGATCAACGAAGTCAAAATGGCCGCCACCGAAGGGGGGGAGCGCAGCGTTAATCTGAGCATGATTTCTCCCTATATGCTGGAAGGGATAGAAGTGATGAAAGCGCTCACGGCGGACCAGGATGCCGATGCGGTGGGCGGGACGGTCGGCTTTCGGATTCGAAAAGCGAAACCAGGATTTCAGCACGATCTCATTGCTCAGGGCGGGTACAATCAGCTCAGGCAGAGCTACAATGATTACAAACTGGTCGGTGGGCTGAGCAATCGATTTTTTTCGAATCGTCTGGGCCTGTTCGCCCAGATCGATATTGAAAAGCGAAATCGCAGTGCACAATCCATTGGCGCTGGCTATAGCACCCCAGCAATCAAGCCAGGCGAGGTCAATAAAATCGAAATTACCAGCTTCAATCATAATGATGTGATCAGCTATAAGCAGCGCTACGGTGGCACCTTTGTGGTAGATTATGACCTTCCGAAGGGCAATATCAGCCTGACCAACTTTTTCAGCCATGCGCTGACACGAGGAACTCAATACAACGATAGCTACGATCTATATCATCGCATCCGACATCTGGGCGGCAGCGACGGGGAGAATAAATTGACTTCATTGACCAGCGTGATCGAATACGAACAAAATTGGGGGCCATTGAAGGCACGCACCAACTTCTCCTATACCTTCTCGGAAAATCATTCGCCCGAAAACATCCAGTGGGATGCCGAGGAGGCGCAGGCGTTTACTGCTGACCTGGATCTATTGGCTCATCCGACACGACTCTATGCTTATACCGTCAATGACACCGACAATACTTATCTGAAAGCAGTCAACTCTTCGGTTTTTTATAACAAAGAATATGCGGCCGCTGCCAAAGCCGATCTGCAATACCAATTTAATTTGACGAAAAAAATATCGGGGGCGCTATTATTCGGCGGTAAATTTCGCTACCAGGACCGCCGTTATGACAATAGCTTTTATACGGCGCCTCAGGATGGCTTTCGCTTCCCTCATTCAGCCGCTTTTAAGCGAGAAGTATGGCAATTGTTAATGGGCGGCCCCAGTGAATATGACACCTATACGGCGTTCCCGTTTCGATTCTTCCTGGGAGATTATCGGGTCGAAAATTTTCTGCAAGGCAAATATCAATTTGGCCCTACGGCCGATAAAGATCTGATGTGGCAGGTCGCCCGCATCTCCACTCTGAATGGCAAAGGTGAGGAGCACGTTTTTGTGTCCACTATCGATGATTATTCGGGATTGGAACGATACCGTGCGGGCTACATCATGGCGGATTTGAAATATGGCTCTCTGGTCCAGCTCATCCCAGGCGTGAGGTACGAGAATCTCACCACCGAATACAACGGCGTCAGCGGCGATAGCCGTGGCGGTTGGGGCAGCACGGCGTATCCCCACGTGCCAACCCATTCCAAAAAGCAAGATGAATTCTGGCTGCCTCAGGTTCACCTGCGCCTCAAGCCGTTCTCCTGGTTCGATCTGCGGTTGGCCTATACCAATTCGCTCAATCGACCCAATTACAATTGGCTGGTGCCCACCCAGGATATTAGCACCAAATGGGTGCGGATGAATAATCTGAAAATCAAGCCTGCGCTCTCCAATAATTATGATCTGTATCTTTCAGTTTATGAAAATCATGTCGGTTTATTTACCGTGGGTGGCTTTTACAAAAAGATTCACGACTTCATCTACCAGAATTCCACCACCATTATCACCGATCCTGCAGCACTGAATCTGCCAGCATTTACGCAGGGTTTTTTCACCTCTTTTCCAGTGAACAACAAAGAGCTGGTGGATCTCTGGGGCCTCGAGCTGGATTGGCAGACCAATTTCTGGTATTTGCCAGGATTGCTTCGGGGGCTGGTGCTCAATGCCAATTACACCCATATTTTTTCGGAATCCACGTATCCCAGAACCGAAACCGTGGTCGAATGGGTCACTGATCCCTGGGGCTTTCCGACCCAAAAGGTCACCTATGTCTATTCCACCTATCGGGATCGGTTAATTGACCAACCCGACGATATTGTGAATGTGGCAGTGGGATACGATCTGCGAGGGTTTTCGGCTCGGCTCTCGTTGCTCTATCAAACAGATATTTTCAAGCAAACCGCCTTTTTGCCCGAGATGCGAACCAGTACCGATGATTACTGGCGCTGGGATCTGTCGATCAAGCAGAACCTCCCCGTCAAAGGATGGCAGCTTTTCTTGAATGTCAATAATTTCCTGGCCACCCATGATAAAATTTTGATTCGGGGCACTGGCTTTCCAGCAGGTGATGAATTTTATGGTGCGACCGTTGATCTGGGATTGAGATATCGGATGTGAATTGACCAATCGTTTCTGACTGATGAAATTCTTGTATATTGGATAAAAATATTTTGACCGCGAATTGCGCTAATTATTCGAATGATGCGAATTAATGCTTAGCGAAATTGGGTTAATTCGCGAAATTAGCGGTCCCAATTTTGAGTTCTGGCATATCCTGCCTGGTCCCTTAGAAAAATCATGCACCATCAGGAAAATGAACTGAAGGAGGTGGTGGCCTTAAAAGATTTGATTTTCAAAGTGCAATAGCGCGCTCTCCGATGATTTCCACCATCCGCCCATCGGCGACGGGCGAAACCAATGATTTTTAGAGGGCGCCCATCCCCAAAAATTCAATTTAAATCAGGAGGAGTAACAATGAAAAAAATTACCATGGCAGCAATTCTTCTTTATGCGGTATCCTTATTCGCCCAGGTGCCCGATACCCTGGTAGTGCCAGATAACATCAATGGCGATCCGCTGGGGGCAATCAATATTACCATCGAAGGGGATACCACGGCCACAGGCGCACGAAATAATCCCGACCGTGTCTACAAATTAGAAGCAGGCAAGGTCTATTACCTCAATGGTCCACTCACCACCACCAATTATCATCTGCGCTTGATTGGTGAAAAGCCAACGGCCGACAAAAGGCCCGCCGTCATTATCCTGGGCGTTCGCCAGGATGGCTCGGTGGCTGATAATATGCTCCGCTTGAACGGCGATTTCACCCTGAAAAATATCTATTTCATGGGCATGGCGCCCAATGGCGCACAACATGCCAATGAAGATATGGCCGCAATTTACGGTGATAACATCCGTGGCATCATCGATGGCTGTATCTTCGAACAAAACAAGGTGATCCTGTTCGGTTTCTATGGGGCGATGGCAAAGGTATATGCTCATAATAATATCATCCGCAATTGTCACCAGTTGGGCGTGGGGCACTGGAACGGCGGCCGCTTTATCTGGATCTGGGATGCTGCTGCTGACACCGTAGTCATTGTCAATAACACCTGGGTCAATAATTCCGCCTATCTCTACACCGATCGGGATCGGGGCACCAACTATGTGAAAATCGAGCACAACACCTGCGTCAATAGCTGCGCCTTTGTCTTTTTCCTCCATACATTGACCAATGCCTCCATCTCGAATAATATTTTTTACAACGTTCAATTCACGGGTGAATTTGGCGACGAGTTCAATGGTGGCTGGAACGACTATGATCACATGCCCGCCTCGGTCATCAGCATCGACACGCTGTATGACAAGGGCAATTTCAAGTTGGCGCCATTCAACGAAGCGAATCGTTTCGTGAAAGTGAACAATAACTCCTACTACATGGATCCGCTCATATTGTCCGCCCAGCAGGCCGCTGGCAATGTGCCGACCGAATGGATGAATTCCCGCACCCAGGCCATGTTCAACGCCGATGCCACCTGGCCAGGACTGGAAGAGAAAAATAATCTGCTGGGCGAAGACCCTGGCTTCAAAGTCAATCCCACGGTGATGGATTCGATTCTCTACTTCATCCCGATCGTCGGCAGTTGGGCTGCTACCAAAACCTGGGCTTACCCAGTGGATGGCAAGCCGCCGTATGTCCCCGATTGGCCCATTCCTGAGGATTTATCCTATACCAATGCCAAACTGTTGACCGCTGCCGATGGTGGCTTCCCGCTGGGCGATCTAAACTGGTTCCCAGAAAAGAAGAAAGAATGGGAGCAGTGGGTGACCAGCGTTGCGACCAGGGATACCAGAATAGCCCCCGTCGAATTCACGCTGAGCCAGAACTATCCCAACCCGTTCAATCCGAGCACGGAGATCAACTTCAACCTGAAACAAGGCGGCCAGGTGAAGCTGGGGATCTATAATGTGCTGGGTCAGAAGGTTGCTACGCTGATTGACAAGGAAATGGCAGCGGGGACGCATAAGGTAACCTGGAATGCGACCAATGAATCGGGACAGCCAATGCCCAGTGGCGTCTATTATTATCGCCTGGAGAGCGGATCGCAAAAGGCAACTCGGAAGATGCTTTTGTTGAGATAGGGTTTTGAAATCAATTGGCGGATTTTGCTGGTCAGCAGAATCCGCCAGTTTTCTATTACTACTTAATGCTTGAACGAAAGTTCAGAAATATGTCATTCTGAGGAGCGAAGCGACGAAGAATCTTTGACCCAGTAATTCTTGCTATTCCTAAAGCTGATGGTATTAGATTCTTTGCTTTCCGTCCGCCGATTGCGGGACGGATTGCTCAGAATGACCTTTAGAGAGCTTTCGTTCAGGCACTATTTAGTCAAATTAACAAAATAGCTAATCTGAAAAACTTCAGAAGGTTGTCCAAGCGACTGCCGTTTTAATAATTTCTGATCATTGCGATCTACATTTTGAAAGAGAAGCCATCTCCGTAATAAATCTCCATGCTCAAAGAGATTGCTTCGTCGCTTCGCTCCTCGCAATGACAAATGCTTCTGATTTAAGGGAATGTCAAAATTAAATCTTAGTAGATCTGGATACTCACATTGAACGGATTGTCCATCATGAAAGAGCACCTCAGGTTGATGGTTGCAGCGACTTTTTTCTTATTGATGATTTCAAGCCCATTACCAGCACCAGAAAAGATTTGGGTCACGGGATATTTGCCCAGCTATTATCAGTCCAATAGCGGCGCAATTGATTTTCTCACGGCCAGTGATTATGCCAAACTGACCCATCTCTCCCATCATGGCCCGTATGTAAATCCCGATGGCTCGTTCAATTATCAACCGACCTCCTTTTCGGATGTCAAAGCCCAAAAAGCGGTGCAACAGGCGCATCAGCATGGCGTGCCCATCCTGCTGTGCATCGTGGCCTGGTACGATCAATATATCGAGGCCATCAACGATTCGCTGTCTCGAAATAGACTGATCAACAATACGCTGGGATTGGTGGATCGGGCGGGTTATGACGGCGTGGATATGGATCTGGAGCCAGTCATGTCCTCCTATATTTCTGGGATTGTCAATGGCAATCCATATTACGTCCAATTTATTCATCAACTTTATGACTCCCTGCAGGTGAGGACCAGCCCCCAGCTAAATCGTCCGCTACTGCTCACAGCGCCCATGAACGGCTATGCGGTGCCAGTGTTCTATCAGCTTCATGACAAATTCGACCAGATCAATATTATGACTTATGATATGGTATCACCTGATTGGGGTTTTCCCGTATGGCACGACTCGCCCGTGTTCAGCGGCGGCTACACGATTGCGGGCAGGCCAGCGCCGTCGGTTCAGGGAGAAGTGCAGAAATGCCTGGCCGCTGGGGTTCCAGCCGCAAAGGTCGGTATCGGCCTAAGCTGCGATGCCTTTCGCTGGAAAGGTGGATCAGGCACGGCCACAGGTGGCGTCACGGCGCCACGACAACAGTGGCTTCAAAAGCCCTCCTGGACCCGATTCGCTTACAAAGATTTGATGGCCAATTTCTATCGCACCGAATACTATCGCTGGGACGAGGCAGCGCAAATGTCCTATCTCAGCATCGATCGGGATGGTTCGGCGAATGACGAATTCTGGAGTTTTAACGACGAAAAGTCATGCGAAGCCAAAGTTGAATTTATAAAACAGAATCATTTAGGCGGTTTGATTATCTGGGAATTGGGCTCGGGATATCTGGCTTCGCAGCCAGCGGGCAAACGCTTGCCGCAACTGGATGCCATCCATGAAGCCATCCTTGCGCCCAGCGACGTCGCCTGGAACGAAGCGCCTGCGCCATCAGATTTTTGCCTGCGCCAAAATTATCCCAATCCGTTTAATGCAAATACGACCATCGAATATGATCTCGCCAGAGATAGCCATGTCCATCTGGCGATTTACAATACCCTCGGTCAGGAGATCGAGACGTTGGTATCTGAAAAACAATCGGCGGGCAATTACACGATTGTTTGGCCAGGCCAGAAATCCATCGACTCAAAATTGTCAAGCGGCACATATTTTTATCGGATCGATGTGGATGGGATGTTAATGTTTCGACCGATGATCTTTTTGAAATGAACTGCTTAAATCAGTATGAGGCAATTTGAAATATAAATAAGAAAAAATTAATGGCAATGTACATTTCGAGCTCGAGTTTATGATTCCGTTGCACGGGAAAGGAACAAGATACCAAATATGTCCACAACCAAACTTACAGATAATCCAGTACCAAAAATCGGGTTCGCTGGTCTTAGGATCCCCAGGTGGATTTTCTTTTCATTGCTAACCATTCTTCTTTACGGTTTTATGGGATTGGCGGCTAAATTTGCCAGCAGTAATCTATCACCAATTACGGTTCAGGTTATTTCCACAATAGGGATGATTCCGACTGTCGTGGTCCTTTTCTTATCACCCAATCTTAAAAAAGTTCATGGAAAATTCAAGGTTGGTGTGGGCTACTCCATTCTGGTTGGAATAGTAACGGCCATCGCTGCCATTGCCATGTTTTCTGCATTTAATGCAGGTGGTCCTGCGTCGATTGTTGTGCCCATTAATTCACTGGCCTCACTGGTTACTGTTCTTTTGGCCTGGTATTTTTTCAGGGAGAAACTAAACCCATATCAAATAACGGGCGTTGTGCTTTCCATAATTGCGCTCATACTATTCAATATAGAGAGTGATGGCGCTCAAACGGATACGATGTCCTGGTATCAAGCAATCATGTCAAAATGGATGCTATTGGCCTTGCTGTCACTGCTTGCTGCTGGCACGGCGCAGTTTTTTATTAAAGCAGCTACCAACCACGTGTCGGCTGATCTGGTTACTTTTATCGTTGTAATCGTTTTCCTTTTTTTGGCTGGTATACTGATTTTTACCGATTCCTTTTCATGGAATATGTCCCTGAAAGATCTGATCGCCTGCCTGCTTGTCGGTGTATTGGGGAGCGTTGCTTTTTTAACCAATACAGTGGCCTATTCTTCTGGAATGGCATCTCTTGTGGCGCCGCTTTGTTCGCTTTTTCCAGTGGTTACCGTCATACTTGCAGTCCCCATGCTTGGAGAAAAACTGACCTGGATCATCATTACTGCCGTTGTTATTTCGAGCATTGCTGGATTTGCTTTATCCATAGAAAAACCGCCTTTGAGTGAAATTAATGCCAATACGATCAATTAAAAGGGTGTTAAACGCTACATGAATATAAGGTACTTAAAGTTTATAGCCATTCATTCTTCTCCAAAACAAATTTTTGGTTTAGCGTTTTGGATGGCAGAGGTATAACGTATGAAAGAAGCGATGGGTAGATTATTTCATATTGCTGTTATTTGGAGCGGAATCATCAGCAGTTTCTTTGGTATATCATGCCAGAGGAACGAAATGCAAATTTACCAGCATAAAAATAACTCTGGCAAGATCTGGGCCACTGGCTACCTTCCAGGTTGGCGGCATACCGACCTGGCGATTCCCTTTATGACGGAAGAAGATTATCGGTTCTTGACTCATATCATTCACTTTGGCGGAATGCCCAAACTGGATGGCTCGATTGACGTGGATCGCCTGAAAGTGGGTCCCGCCAGCCGTAAGCTCGCCGTCGATGCGGCTCATGCTGCTGGCAAACCCATTCTTTTTAGCGTTGTCGGTGAGTATCCCATTTTCAACCCGGTGATCGAGAATCAACATACCCGTCGAACATTCATCAATAATTTGATCGCCATTATGGCCGAAAGCGGCTACGATGGCATCGATCTGGACATGGAGCCAGTTGGTGCGCCGTTCAATTCTTTTGGTTATAAAGGGGTTGACTTGACCCGGCATCCAGAGTATCAAACGGAATTCCCGATAAATCACGCTTACATCTCCATGGTTACAGAATTGCGCCAGGAACTGGATAAACGAAAAACCCCGCTGCTTGAACGTCCGTTGTTGACGGCGGCGATTCTCTGGCGAGATTGCCATATCTTCGGCAGAGAAGAGGTCCATTCCCATTTTGATCAGATCAATATGATGACTTATGATATGAGCGGCCCACAGGATGGCGACGTCACCTGGTTTGATTCACCGCTTTACAATGGCGGATTTCTATTTCCCAGATACAATTTGTCAGCTTATTGCATCGAGATGTTTGTCGACGACTGTCTGGCGGCTGGCATTCCAGCGAAAAAATTAGGAATTGGAATTTGCCTGGACGCCATGGTCTGGAAAGGCGGGGAAGGCGTTACCGTTACCAGCGGCGTGACATTACCCCGACAAACCTGGACAGTTGCTCCGTCGCATCCGCATCAGGGCGCCCAGCGGTATTCGTATGCCGAAATGATGAATTTGTTTTATCGCCCAGAAAATTGCCATTGGGATGAAGTCGCACAGGCGCCCTATTTGAGCATCGATTTGCCTGGTTCTTCTGGCGATATGTTTATCAGCTTCAATGATGAACGATCCATTAAAGCAAAAATTGATTTTATAAAAGAGAATAGACTGGGGGGCTTTATCATTTGGGAGCTTTCTGGTGACTATCGACCCGATCAGCCGCCAGAAAATCAGCGGCCACTGCGAAAAGCAATGCAGGAAGCGCTTCAATCACCACTGCAGGCGAATTGATTGGAAAAATCATAAAAATAAATTTTGGTTGTTAATGGTGAAATTTTTTCTAACAGCTAATGCTTTAACTCAATAACAGATGACTCAGCAAATATTAAATAAAATGACCTTGCACGTTATTCCCCAGAGCCATATTGACCTCGCCTGGTGGTGGCGCTTTGATCCCCATACCGTTCAGGTCGTTGCCAAACATACATTGGAAACTGCTTTTGAAAATATGGAGAAATTTCCTGACTACACCTTTACATTTTTACAGGTGCCATCCATTGCCCCGCTGGAGCAGTTGTTTCCCGAATTGTTTTACAAGATGCGCTATTACATCCACAACCAGGCTGCCCTGGGTGGACGGATTCCCAATCCTGGCGCCAGCGGCTCGGGCGGACGCTTTGCCATTGGCAGCGGCCTTTATTGTGAGCTGGATGGCTCGATCCCCGACGGCGAATCTCTCGTGCGCCAGTGCCTGTACGGGAAGCGTTATTTCAAGCATCAATTCGGAATTGACGTGAGAACCGCCTGGTTTCAGGACGCCTGGACTCATCCCTGGACGTTTCCCCAGATCTTGAAAAAAAGCGGCATCGATTCCTACATGTACAGCCGACCCCGACCCGAGGAAAAATTCATGCTCGTGCCCGATAGCCTGAAAGAGGAGTATCTGGCTTCGATTTCAAAAGAACAAACAGAGCGCATGTTCTGGTGGGAATCGCCCGATGGCTCTCGAGTGTTTGCCTACAAGCCGCTGCGCATCGGAGGCGAGAACCTTCCCGATGAAATGACGATCAACGCCTATCTGCTGGAGTTGCAGCAGCGCTACGGCGTCAGCGATGGATTAACGCTGATCGGGGTGGGCAATCATGGTGGCGGCGCCATCGCTGCGGATGTGGATCGAATGCGCCAGACCATGCAGGCCAAACAGGCGGGCGAGAACAAAGCGGAGCTGAAATTTAGCATACCAGAGCAATTTGTCTCAGCAGTATTAGCGAGTTCCCCCCAACTGCCCGTGGTCAGGGATGAATTGGTTCCCACCATTCGAGGTATTTACACCACTCAGAGCGAGATCAAACGAGGCAATCGCCAGAGCGAAACGCTGCTGTTGACGCTGGAGAAATTTGCAGCCATTGCCGATGTGCTGGGCGGCTACACCTACCCTCGCCAATGGCTGGCCCAGGCCTGGGAACAGGTGATGCTCAATCAATTTCATGATACCATTTCTGGCACGGACGTCATCCCGTCCATCGAGGACGCATTGGCCCGCTACCGACAAATTTCCGAACAGGGAAATCGAGCCCTGCAGCAGGCCCTATTATCGATCACGCAACGCATCGACACCAGAGGCAATGGCATCCCGATTGTGGTATTCAATCCGCTTTCCTGGGAGCGCACCGAGCCAGTGATGGCCGAGCTGAAATTCGATAGCAAGACCGACGCTGTCCAAATTTTGGATGCCGAGCATAATTCGATCCCCGCTCAGATCATTGCACAGGCTGAAGAAGGAAATTTTTACACCGCCAGGGTCCTGTTCATTGCTCGGGTGCCGTCACTGGGCTACGCTTGCTATTGGGCGCAGCCCTCAAAGTCCAGGTCCAGCAGCACAGATTTGAAAGCCAGTTGGCAGGAAATGGAGAACGAGTTTTTCCAGCTAAAAATTGACCCCGCCACTGGCTGCCTGATCAGCATTTTCGATAAAAAAAATAATCGAGCGGTGCTGGATCGCTCCAGACAGGGTAATTTGATCCAGGTCATCGAAGACTTTGGCGACTCCGAAGGCTTTCTGATGTCGCCCAAGGGATTTGGTGAATTCAATTTCTGGACAGGAAAAACCTGGGATCTGACCGAAGCATCAGCGGTTCGGCTGGTGGAGACAGGGCCAGTTCGGGCGACCTGGCAGGTTCACCGCCAATTTCAATTGGCACGATTCATCCAGCGGATTCACATCTACGCTGGCATCCCCCGCATCGATTTTGAGTTGATCGTGGATTGGCAGGGCAAAAATAAAATGGTGAAGGTGGCCTTCCCGCTGGCAGTTCAGAGCGATAGCGCCACGTATGAAATTCCGTATGGCACCATTACCAGGCCCAGCCTCGGCGAGGAACAGGTGGCGCAAAAGTGGGTCGATATTTCCGATGGGCAGTACGGCGTGAGTCTGCTAAATGACAGCCGTTATGGTCACGACATTACGCCCAACACCATTCGGCTGAGCCTGCTCCGCAGCCCCGATCATCCTGTGGCAGCCACCGAGGAGCAGGGAGTTCACAGGATCGGATATGCCCTGTATCCCCACCTGGGAGATTGGCGCCAGGCAAACACCATGCGGCGGGGCTATGAATTCAATTATCCGCTGATCGCTGTTCTGAGCACGAATCATCCTGGCGATCTGCCAGCACGCCATGCGTTCGCTACCGTTGGGCCGTCCAATTGGATCCTTTCGGTGCTGAAACAGGCCGAAGACTCCGATGATCTGATGTTGCGTCTCTTTGAAACGCACGGCAATGGGGGTCCTGGGACGATAGTCTTATCTCCGTTCATCCAGTTCGACGCCGTCCATAAAACCGATCTGCTGGAAAACGAGCTGGAGATCATTCAGCATCAGAACCAGCAATTTGATATTTTCATAGGACGACATGCAATAGAAAGTTTTAAATTGATAAGAGATGTATATTGAATTTGATCAATATGAGCACAAAAAATTCTGATAGGATAAACAAGATGAACTGGATGAGATGAAATATAGATCCAGCAAATCATGGGATGCCGAAGTGGGGCTGAATCCATAATGATCGATTCAATGGCAAAAAAATTCGCCATTGCTACGTTAGTGGACGAACCATGATGTTAGCAATTTGCGTTGCTTTTTCGAACGGACTCCATGAATGAGATTATTCAAGAAGAGGACGCCTGTTCATCGTGTTCATCCCGTTCATCCAGTCCAAAATATGCCAAAGGTGAAGGACATGACCAAAAATTTAGCCTTGATGATATTCATCGTGATTCTATCATTCTTATTGAGACTCTGTCTCGCTCAAAACGAAATTCTGCAGATGACCCCAGAAAAAAACCTCCTGGTGGTCACCCATCACAGCAAAGTATTGGGACAGGAGAAGACCTTCCGAATTTATCTGCCCAAAAGTGGCGATGGCGGATCACGCTATCCCGTGCTATATGTGCTGCATGGCGTGCTCTGTCACTCCGAAGCCTGGCCCGAGCAGACCGAGATCGAAGACCTGGCGAAGGATTACCAGATGATCCTGGTTTTTCCCGACGGCGATAATAGCTGGTATCTGGACAGCCCGCTAAAGCCTGATATGCAATATGAATCGTACATCATCAAAGAGCTGATCCCCTTTATCGAGAGAAATTTCCCTGCCAGATCGGGGCGGACCAATCGAGCCATCATGGGCGCCAGCATGGGCGGGCATGGCGCCATTACGCTGGCCGCCAAACATCCCGATTTTTTCTGCTCGGCCTCATCTTTTTTTGGAATCCTCAAACTTACGGATGAACGGTCGATCAAATCGAACCTGATTGGACCCTATCTCACCGAGCTTTTGGGGCCTTATAAAAAGAACAAACAGCGCTGGCAGGCCAATTCCGCCTACGAGCTGGCGGAAAATTTTTTGAAGCAGCCGATCGCCATTTTCTTCAATTGGGGGACGACGGACGTGACGCCCGCACGGCAAAACAATCTGGACTTTCATCGCCGCCTGACCGAGCTGGGGATTCCCCATATCGGCAAAGAGCAGTACGGCGGCCACACCGCCGATTTTTTGAACGCCAGCTTGAAAGAACATCTGGATTTTCACTGGCAGAATCTGACTGGGAAGCACGCTAACTGATTTATATTATCCATAGAGCAACCGCTTTTTTGGACACGGAAAAGGAACTGTCACAGAAAAGGCTTGAAAGAATTTTTGTG
>CAZYNP010000054.1:0-36615 GCA_964647995.1 uncultured Cytophagia bacterium | reverse complement strand
ATATGAAAATTTTCGATGGCATTCTGGGGATGAATTTTTTAGCGATCTTTTTTCTAGTGCTGTATGGCTTTCTATTCTTTTATTTAAATCGGCCCATGTCGGGCCATGTGAATTTGGTGGCCGTCGCTTTCTTATTGTTTCTTGGGGTGGATTCGGTTGATAATTTTTTCAATAAGCTCCGAAAGCCGGTCCCAATTCTCAGCCAATTGTTTTTGATCAATAATTTGATGCTCTTTGCAGTCATCTTGATGAGTAATTTAAAATATATCCAATCCGATTTTGGGAAATTCTATGAAAAATATCGTTATCAGCAGATCAATTTGAATGTCAAGATCATCAGAAAAATGCCTTATTACGAAAAATATTGGGTCGACCTACGGAAGCATTTTCAAAACCGATCCTATTTCTACTTTTGTTTAACACTCATGATAATAACATTAGCCATTTTTATCTACTTTTATCCGTTTAGTTATAGCAAGATGAGCTTTTTGGTGCTGATGGTATTAATCGGAGCGATGCTGTGGTACTTGCATCTGTTAATTAAAAAACGTCGAGGTCGATAATCAAATTCATTCATTATCAATAAACAACAAATCCATTCATTAAGTGAGGAAGGTGAAAACTATGGGTCGAAGACCAACTAAACAGCATCAGCCTGACGTTGTGCAGGATGTGCCAGTGATCGGCAGCAGCCCGGAAGCAAAACGACTGCGACGTGCCGTGAAAAAACTGGCTAAAATCGATAGCAATGTCTTTATCGTCGGTGAGACAGGAACCGGGAAAGAATTTCTGGCTCGCCTGATCTATCAATTCAGCGCACGTCAATCCGGCGCCTTTGTGGAAATCAATTGCGCCGCACTTGGTAAAACCATCGATGAAAAAGATCTCTATGGCGAAGAGGTTGAAGGTGGGCAACCGAAGATTGGTTTGCTTGAAAAAGCCAACAAAGGTATTCTATTTTTGGATAATATTGGTGATATGAACATGGATTACCAGGACGAGCTGATCCGGGTAATCCGCGACCGGAAATTACGTCGCGTGGGTGGCAAGGATACTATCTCGCTGGATATGCGAATTATCTCCACCTCCGATCATGATCTGACGCCAGAAATTGACCGTGGCCGCATGCGAAAAGATCTCTATTATCTATTGAATGCTTTGACGCTGTCCATTCCACCATTACGAGATCGGAAACAGGATATTCCTGAGCTGTTCTCCTATTTCCTGAAACGCGTCTGCGAACAGGAAGGCCGGGAAGAACCAGCCATTCAATCGGAAATCTTTGAATCCATCCTGGAATACGAATGGAAAGGCAATGTGCGCGAACTGGAAAATACGGTTCATAATCTGGTGATGATGTCTCCCGAAAACGAACTATCGCCCGAATTCTTGCCCTTCCGCATAAAAAAGCACCCGCTGGAATTCCTGGAACCAAGAAACTTGAAGGGCGTCATTTCTGAAATCGAAATCTATTTGATCAAAAAAGCGCTGGGTAAATTTGGTGGCAATCAAGTGAAGGCTGCCCGCCTGCTCGGCGTTCCTGAAGCCACGTTGCGCTTCAAGATGAAAAAATATTCGATTCCGCGCGACTAATCCGGTTCACTGCCGATTTGCTCGTTATTTGATCCACGAGCAACCGCGCTAACCATTGCAAAGCAAAAAGGCGATTGTCTCATTGTAAACAATCGCCTTTTTTATTTTGAACAGCGGATTTTCTGTCACGATAAAATTCTAATCGCTGGTCTGAGAAAGCTGATTGGTGAGGCAAACAGCGTTGAGAATGGCGGTAGCTACCAATTTTTCGGCCACAGCCCCCAATCGAATCAGATCCACGGGCGGGTGCTGTTCGGTCGACAACACGAACACCACGTCGCCATCGAAAGGAGTATGTGCCGGGACGGTGGTGCGAGTGATGCCATTCGTTGCGATGCGCGCCAGTCGTTGAGCCTCGGTCTTGGTCAGAGCAGCCGTAGTGGCAACCACTGCCAGAGTGGTATTGGTCATGCGGGCCAATGAGATCGATTGCGGCCGTGCGAGAAACTCAAGTGGGTCAAGAAATTTCCTGGTGGCCGGATCGTAGGCGCCAGCGATGGTTCGACCGTTTTTGGGATCGATGATATTCCCCAGGGCATTGACCACGACCAGCGCCGCGATAATCACCTGTTGGTCGATCACCGCCGAGCAGGTGCCAACCCCACCAAACATTGCCCAGCGCTGGCCGGCAAATTTACCCACCGTTGCGCCGGTTCCAGCGCCGACCAGGCCCTGTTGACAGGGGGCAGCCGTCGCCGCCTGTGCGCCGCGATAACCCATCTCCCGGTCGGGACGAACGTTCGCAGCGCCAACCGCCAGGTCATAGATTACTGCTGCCGGAACAATGGGCACGCGCGCGACGCCGGTATCATAACCGATGCCCTGTTCCTCCAGATACTGCACCACGCCACAGGCACTGTCCAGCCCAAACGCGCTCCCCCCCGTCAACACCAGCGCATGAATATGGCTTATTTGGCGGCAGGGGTCTAATAACGCCAGTTCACGCGTGCCCGGAGCAAAACCTCGGATGTCGACACTGGCCACCACGGGCCGATCAGGCAAAAGGACGGTGCAGCCGGTTTTCGCGACTTCGTTCTGGACGTGACCGATTTTGATGCCCGGGACATCGCAAATGGTGTCAGATAAGAATTGGTCTATCGTTTCTCCTTATGCCAGAATCGAATTTTATCTTTCAGTGAGACCTTGTCACCCGGCAATTCGACAATAATCCCTTTTTCGCTAAAAAACAACAGATCCCCGATCATTAAACCGATGGACTTCCTCAGCGGCTTCCAATTTTGGCGGTAGGCCTCATTGTCGACATGGGTGCCCTCCTTGGTTTTGGTAACCAATCGCACTCGTTGCGGGTGTTCGCGATTGATCAAGAATGGCGAATGGGTGGTAAAAATGACCTGATTTTTTGACGCCAGGTCTTCAAGCACCTTGACCAGATCTTTTTGTCCGGAGGGATGCAAATGAATGCCGGGTTCGTCGATCAAAAATACATATTCATTGGTGCGCGCTTCGAACGATTGCGCCAGCAAATTAATGTAGAACGATAGATACCAACGAAAACCCAGGCTGCGCGATTCGGGGGTGTCGAAAACCGTGGTATCATCGGTAATGTCGATATATAGCACTTTTCCATTGACGTTCAGTTTGATTTCGATGGTAGGCTCTTGCGACCAGACCCGTCGAATTTGTTCGGTAATCATGCGGCCGGCTTCTTCGGAGGTGCGACGGCCACGAGTGGAATCTTCAAAAATGACTTCGAAGTTCTCCAGTCCGCCGACTTTCAATAGATTGCGTTCGGTTACAAACCCCGGGCGACCATCCACCAGGCTATAATAATCCACCCGATTTTTGATCAGGGGAATTTCATCAAAATATACCAGCTTGGGCAGGCATTGTAAGACCGCTTTCATATCGGACACGGCCACTTCGTTGTCACCGATAAAGACACGATAATCGCTGATTTCAGGGCCAACCTTTCGGACATAAAAGCTCTCGCAGGTTTTAAAAGCCTCGGAAACCTTGGTCAAGCGCGCCCGATTTTCTTTGGAAATATGAGCGAACTCGATGGCAATTTCCGGACACTTGCGCTGATAATAGTAATCGGAATATTGACAGGTGAGCGAGGGGTCGAATTGTGACTCAGGGCTGAAGGCGGCCACGGCGCGCAAGATGTTGGTCTTGCCGCTTTCATTCGGGCCAATGAGCACCGAAATTTTGGGATCGAACGGAATGGTCAACTCAAAAATAGATTTAAAAGCCCGAATAAAGACATTCGAAACCGTCATTTTCTCCCTCTCGTGAATGTTGATCATCATCGAAAATTATGGCTAAATATAAGAAGACCATTTCATCAAAGCAAGAAAAATTTATTTTTTTTGGTAAAGCCTCACTTATGAGCGGACAGGGCTACTGACCGGTCGCTTAACTTTTTGAAATTTTGGAAGCTTTCCATTTTTAAGCGACCGGTCAGTCCATCGATAACTGATCTTTTGCTTTTTTTGTAAAGCGTCTTGTTCACGGAACAATAGTTCCAGCCGCCCGCCTAAAAAAATACCTTCCATAGCCACCGGACCAGGGGCAGCTACCCGTTGATGGAGGCAATGGCGCAACGGATTTGCGGGAAGCTTCATCCCAACGGCATTGGCCGCGAGGGGAACGATTATGCCATTGAAGTTGTTAATAATGCATTTCAGCCGCCACAGCGGTTCCGAGAATGCTTTTTTAAATCTTGACTATTAATGAAAATTATCGTATATTTGACGGCGCCACAGTTAGTTAGGGAAGCCCCAGAGAAGCCGGGGTGAAATAGGAGAGGTGGATATGTTGCGTGATCAAACCAATGCTGTGAATCAGGCCGATGAACAATCAGTCATCGAAAACGACGGCATGCCATTGCTAAAAATCGGCTTTATCGAAAATCGCGAGACCATTGAATTTCGATCGACCGGTCGCTTTTCGGTATTGAATGATCAGGGGCTACCAATTCTAAAAGAAGTGACTTCGCCTGCCAAGTGGCGAATCAAGGTTACCTTGCGCCAATCGGCCAGGCATGTGTATAATATCGTGCTCGGCAAATTCCAGCTTGCCCGTGACGCGCATGAATTGGAATATACACTGATCGAAAAAGGGATTGGGACGCAAATCAGAACTCGAGGAGGAGAGCTTTATTATGGCGATCGTGTGGTGAATGATAATACGCAATATTGGGTGGTGATCGAGGGACTCAAGACGGAAAATGAGGCACAAGAATTTGCCCAGAAAAATCTTGCGCAATTCGCTTATGTGATCGCCAAAGAAAAAATCAGCGAACCCATCGCATTGCTGGAATTGTACGATGCTGAATTTGAAAAGCTGGGCGAAACGGAAAATATCATCCGCATTGTTCCCGATTCCAGTGAAGCGCTAATTTATATCTACGATCTCGGGGTCGATCCGGAAAATCAGCAGCCGATCAGCAAACATCGGACACTGAAGGGCCCGTTGGAGTTTCGGAGCAGTAGTGAAGGCAAAGTGATCATTGTCACCGAGATGCCGTTAGAGAACTATATTGCGGCGGCGATGAGTTTGGAAACGAAAATTGATTTTCCCCTGGAGTTATTAAAAGCCCAAGCAGTCACTATTCGCAGCAAAACCATCGCTTCTCTGGGAGTCAAACATCCAGACGATGCCTATCATTTATGTGCTGGTGCGCATTGCCAGCCTTTTGTGGGGAACCGGCAGGTGCCTGAAAACATCACGCAGGCGGTAAAGGAAACCGAAGGGGTGGTGCTCTGGGATGGTCGCCAGGTGGTTGCGGCCAACTATACGCTGGTTTGCGGCGGTCACACCGAAGCCGCTCATCTGTTAACTCAGGATGAGATCGATGATCCCTATCCTCCCATCTTTGATGCCCAACCCCCGCTGCCAGAGGCACAGCTATTGGATCTGACGCAGGAAGAGAACTTGAAACAATGGGTTACCATGGAGCCGGCGGTGTGTTGTAATCTTTCTCAGGTTGCCGGCCTGAACCCGACGCTGTTGCCATTGCGACGCTATTTCCGCTGGCAGGTTTCATTCACCCGACAGGAACTGGAAGAAATCATCACCGCCAACAGCGGTACCAATATTGGCTTGCTCTATGATATTATCCCCATTCGCTATGGCATCTCGGGCCGAATTTTCGAACTGGATGTTCTGGCCAGCCACAAAAATCTTACCTTGGTCGGCGAGGAGAACATCCGACGGATTTTTGGGCCGGAGGGGTTATTTAGTTCCTGTTTTATCATCGAGCGTCAATTCGATGAGGATGGTTTCCCGACGCGCTTCTTATTTAAGGGTGCCGGCTATGGACATGGCGTGGGGCTCTGCCATGCTGGCGGCCTGGCCTTAGCGCAGCAACAAAAAGACTATGCCCAGATACTGGGGCACTATTTTCAAAATTTGACCCTGAAAAAAATATATTAAAAGGATAACGTAAGATGATTGATGAAATAAAAGCAGAATTGGTAGGGCTGAACCAGCGGATTGAGGAATTGCGAGGTTATCTTTGAAATTGATAAAAAGACCGAGGAGATAAAAGCGCTCGAAGCCAAAACGTTGAAATCTGATTTCTGGAGCGATCGCGACCAGGCGCAGGAGATCATGCGTGAAATCAATGTGCGAAAAAATAGCGTCGCACAATGGCAGTCGCTGGCAGCGAAGGCGAAATATATCGAAGAAATTCTGGAACTCTCCGAAGCCGAGGATGATCCTCAATTCATCGCTGAGGTCCAGCCCGAAGTGAAAGCGTTGTCCAGTGAAATTGGCAAAGTCGAATTTCAAACCATGCTCGACGATCCCGACGATCATTTGAATGCGATCCTCACCATTCATCCCGGCGCCGGCGGCACCGAGAGTCAGGATTGGGCTCAGATGCTAATGCGCATGTACCTGCGCTGGATCGAGCGCAAGGGGTTTGTTGCGGAAATTCTGGATTTGCAAGCTGGCGAGGAAGCCGGCATCAAAAGCGTCACGATCGAGGTGGCGGGTGAATACGCATACGGCTATCTCAAAGCTGAAATTGGCGTGCATCGGTTGGTGCGTATTTCGCCATTCGATGCCAACAGCCGGCGTCATACCTCGTTCGCATCGGTTTTTGTTTATCCCGAGGTGGATAACAACATCGAAATTGCCATCAATCCGGCCGATATCCGGGTCGACACCTTCCGTGCCAGCGGCGCCGGCGGGCAACATGTCAACAAAACCAGCTCGGCGGTTCGAATTACTCATTTTCCCACGGGCATTGTGGTTCAATGTCAGAGCGAACGCTCGCAACACATGAACCGGGAAAACGCCATGAAAATTTTGATGTCCCGGTTGTATCAACGGCAACGGGAAGAGGAAGAAAGAAAATTACAGGAGTTAGAAAAATCCAAAAAGGAGATCGCCTGGGGTAGTCAGATTCGATCGTACGTATTTCACCCCTACACTCTGGTCAAAGATCATCGCACCAAAGTGGAAACCAGCAACATTCAGGAGGTCATGGATGGCAATCTGGACAATTTCATTCATGCATACCTGAAGCACAGCGATTAAATTGGAGGCCAAGTGCGACCAACGTTTGCAGAGATCGATCTGTCAGCCATTGCACATAACATTCGAGCGATCAAGCAACGAGTTCATCCGGCACAGGTCATGGCCGTGGTGAAGGCCGATGCCTACGGCCATGGCGCGGTGCCGGTCACGCGAACTGCCCTGGCCAATGGAGCGACGTATCTGGGGGTGGCGCTGCTGGAAGAAGCCATCGAGCTGCGCCAGCAGGGTATTGCCGAACCAATTCTGGTTTTCGGCGGTGCCTTTAACGATCAACTGCCCGATTTCTTTGAAAACAATCTCGAGATTACCGTATACACCGCCGACGTTGCGGTGGCGCTATCACAACTTGCCCGCAAATTTCAGCAAGCCATACCCATCCACGTCAAAGTGGATACGGGCATGGGTCGAGTCGGAATCGCCTGGAATCAGGCCCTGGCTTTTATCTCCGAACTGCAGGCGTTGCCAGGCATTGTCGTGAAAGGGCTGTACACCCATTTTGCGACGTCGGATGAACGCAATAAAGATTTTGCCCGGCTACAATTGGCGCGCTTTCGTCAGGTGATTCAGCAATTGGAGGAAAATCGCATTCAGATCCCGCTGAAGCATGCCGCCAATAGTGGTGCGATTCTCGATCTGCCGGAAACCTATCTGGATATGGTGCGGCCGGGGGTGATGATGTATGGCTATTATCCATCGCCAGAGACATCCGCCAGCATTCCCATACGACCCGCGATGACCCTGAAATCACGGGTGCTGTTTATCAAAGAAGTGCCAGCGAACACCAGCATCAGTTATGGGCGACGCTACATCACTCAGTCCCCCACCCGGATCGCTACCATCCCGTTAGGGTACGCCGATGGCTACAATCGCCTGCTCACCAACCAGGCCTGGGTAACGATCCGTGGGCAACGCTGGCCGGTTGTGGGCCGCGTCTGCATGGATTTGATCATGGCTGATATTGGCCAGAATAGTCCGATTCAAGTGGGCGATGAAGTGATCGTCTTTGGTCGCTCGGAAGAGAATGCGTTTTCGGTAACCGATATTTGTCAAAAAATCGGCACCATCCCGTATGAGGTGACCTGCTGGGTCTCCCGGCGGGTGCCAAGAGTTTATCTGGAATAAGCGTCGAACTAACAAAATCGCCGCCTTTGGCAGGCATCATCATCAGTGCCATGTTAATTTGACAATTTTTATGATACTATTTCGTCAGACAAAGAGAATTGATTAGGAAATACTGGTCATTTCGAGCGAAGCGAGAAATCTGTTTATTTAGGTGGCCAATCTTAAAATAAACAGATTCCTCACTCCGTTTCGCTTCGTTCGGAATGACACGACTCAGTTTAATCTGATTAAGTAGTACTAATTGCGCCAATTTTTCGGTTCGCCGGAAAAGATTAAATTCGCAATCATGGCCTGTTAAAAATGGACACATTAAAATTATTGACTAAATTGGGGCTTCAGGAAGCAGCGAAGCTTCCAACCATAGTGCAGGGAGAAATTAGGTGGAGCAGTTAACAGATATTCAGCGAATACGATTAGAGAAACTGAAACAGATTACGGAATTGGGCATCAATCCCTATCCCCCATCCTTTCAACGAAAACAACTGGCTGGAGAGATCGTTCAAAATTTCGATTCTTACCAGCAAAAAACGGTCACCGTTGCCGGACGCCTGATGTCGCTGCGACGGCATGGCAAGGCGGGTTTCTGTCATATAATGGATAGCAGCGGCAAAATTCAGTTGTACCTGCGGCAGGATCAGCTCGAGGCGAAACAATTCCAGCTTTTTGGCCTGGTGGACATTGGCGATATTGTCGGTGCCACAGGCGAGGTCTTCAAAACGCATACCGAAGAGATCACCGTGCTGGTGAAGGATTTCCAATTGCTTTCAAAGACGTTGCGGGTGCTTCCAATTGTCAAAGAAAAAATCGAAGAAGGTGAACGAACAATCTACGACGAATTCGCCGATAAAGAAATGCGCTATCGGCAACGCTACGTGGATCTAATCGTCAATGCCGACGTCCGCGATGTGTTCATCAAGCGCTCTCGCATTGTGCGAACGATGCGACGGTTTCTGGAAGACCAGGGCTACATGGAGGTGGAAACACCGATCCTGCAGCCGCTCTACGGTGGCGCCACGGCTCGACCCTTTATCACCCATCACAATGCGCTGGATATCGATTTGTATCTGCGCATCGCCGACGAACTATATTTGAAACGACTCATCGTGGGCGGCTTTGATGGAGTTTTTGAATTCGGCAAAGATTTTCGCAACGAAGGCATCGACCGTTTCCATAATCCGGAATTTACCATGCTGGAACTTTATGTGGCGTATCAGGATTACTATTTCATGATGGAACTGGTGGAAAAAATGATCAGTTTTACAGTTAGCGAGGTGCTGGGTGGGTCGACAATCACCTATCAAGGCCAGACCATCGATCTGACGCCGCCCTGGACCAGGCGATCCATGGGCGAGATATTGAAGGAATATACGGGACATGATATTATCGGCAAAAGCAGCTCAGAATTGAGAGCAATTGCGCAGCAGTTGCAGGTGCCGGTGGAACCGGGCCTTGAAGGCGGCAAAATCATCGATGAGATTTTCAGCCAGAAAGTGGAGCCGCATCTGATCCAGCCGACGTTCATCATCGATTATCCCATCGAACTGTCGCCGCTGGCCAAAAAGCATCGGTCCCAAGCCGGATTGGTGGAACGATTTGAAGCCTACATCGCCGGGAAAGAAATTTGCAATGCGTTCTCCGAACTGAATGATCCCATTGACCAGCGACAGCGTTTTGAGCAGCAGGTGGAATATCGAAAATCCGGTGACGAAGAAGCGCACGTGATGGATGATGATTATGTGCGCGCGCTGGAGTATGGCTTGCCGCCGACGGCGGGCCTGGGCGTTGGCATCGACCGGCTGGTTATGTTGCTAACCGACTCCCCATCCATTCGGGATGTAATCTTCTTCCCGCACATGCGACCGGAAAAGTAACAGCAGCAGTGATCGCAAGACAGTTGCAACAAAGATTGCTCCGACCATACGACGGGAGCTGGTAAAGTCAAATTCACGAATGCCTGAATCGGAAAAAGACCCAAATTATGTCCTATGAATTTTTCATTGCGAAGCGCTATTTTCAATCGAAGCGTCGCACCGGCTTTATTTCGTTGATCAACTATTTCTCCATTGCCGGCGTGATGATCGGCGTGGCCGCGCTCATTATCGTGCTATCGGTCATGAACGGGTTTGAAACGGAGGTGCGGTCCCGTATCATCGGATTCGACGCCCATATTCGGTTTCGCAGCTATCACTATCGGGGGTTTCCCGATTATCAGAAAATCATCGATCGGCTACAAACGTTTGACCATGTGCGGGCGCTGTCGCCCTATGTTTTCAACCAGGGCATGATCCTCAAAGGCGAAAACAAAGCCGTGATTTATATCAAAGGTATCAATCCCGAAACTGCACTGAAAGTTTCGGACATCGGGACCAAGATTGTTTGGGGCGAGTTGAAGCTGGATACAGTCAGGGTTGAAAATGAGACGCCCATGCCGGGAATGGTTTTGGGCAAAAGCCTGGCCATGCGACTGGATGTTGACTTGAATGATAAGATCTGGCTGGCCAGCCTCTCCAATACCAGCAACCTGATGATGCCCCAATTTCTGGTCAAAGGTTATCGGGTGACCGGCTTATTTGAAACCGGTCTTTATGAGTACGACAGCAATTATGGCTATATCTCCATTGAATCTGCGCAACGGTTGTTTCAATTGGGCGATCAGATTTCCGGGGTGGAGATCATGCTGGATCAAATGAACATCGATTTGCTGCATCAGGTGGCGCAAAAAATGAGCAATGCTTTTGGTTATCCCTTCATGGCCGAAACCTGGTACGAGCGCAATCAAACGCTGTTCTCCTGGATGCAGATCGAAAAATGGGCGGCATTCATTGTGCTGAGCCTGATCATCATGGTCGCCGCGTTCAATATCATCAGCACGCTGATCATGGTGGTTCTGGAAAAAAAGAAGGAGATCGGCATTTTGAAATCGATCGGGGCAACCTCGGAATCGATCATGCGCATCTTTGTATTGCAGGGGGTTATCTCCGGGTTCATCGGCACCATTCTGGGCTGTTTGATCGGCTATGCCCTGTGCTGGTCGCAATTAAAATACAAATGGTTTTCGTTGCCATCGGATATTTATTTCATCAACGCGCTGCCCATCGAGATGAAGGTGCTGGATTTTGTGTTGATTGCTGTTGCGGGCATTTTTCTGTGCTTCATCGCCACGCTGTATCCGTCCTGGAAAGCCGCCAGGCTGGATCCGGTACAGGCCATAAGATATGAGTAGGTTAATATGAAATCGAATCAGGTGCTGCTGCTGACAGATAATTTGTTCAAAAATTATCATTTCGATAACACCACAGTTGAGGTTCTAAAAGGCATCGATCTGGATATTTGCGAAGGTGAGATCGTGGCCGTGATGGGACCGTCTGGGGTTGGCAAAAGCACGCTGTTGCATATCCTCGGCGCGCTGGATCGACCGACCAGTGGGCGGGTCTTGATCGACAACACCGATATTTTTGCCTTTGACGATAAAGCGCTGGCGCAATTTCGGAATCGAACGGTCGGGTTTGTTTTTCAATTCCATCATCTGTTACCCGAATTTTCGGCCCTGGAAAACGTGATGTTGCCCGGCATGATCGCTGGACATTCGGATAATAGCTTGAAAGAACGCGCCGTGCAATTGCTCAGTGACGTCGGCCTGGCGGACCGCTTGAAACATCGACCCAATGAGCTGTCCGGTGGCGAGCAACAGCGAGTGGCCGTAGCGCGGGCGCTCATCAACGCGCCCCGAGTGCTATTGGCCGATGAGCCATCCGGTAACCTGGACCGGCATTCCGCTGCTGCGCTGCATCAATTGTTTTGGGATCTGAATCGACAACATGGCCAGACGCTGGTGATTGTTACCCACAATATCGAACTGGCGCAGCAGGCCGACCGGGTCATTGAATTGTACGACGGTCGGGTGCGTTCGAACAAATTGAGAGGCTTCTCCCATGATGTGTGAACTATGCGGCATTCGTGAGGCCACCATTAGATTTACGCAGATCATCAACACCAAGAAAAAGGAATTGCATCTGTGCCAGACCTGCGCCGAAGAAAAGGGGTATACCGATCCGATGGCCGCCTTGCCCAAGCTAATCGGCGGTTTTATTTTGGGAATTCTGGGAGAAACATCGGCCGCGGCGAAGCCGGATGAGATCGATCTTACCTGCCGCAAATGTCAACTTTCGTGGCAAGAATTCAAACAAACGGGTTTGCTGGGGTGCAGCGAGTGTTATGACAGTTTCGCCCATCCGCTGAAAGATTTGCTCCGCAAGCTCCATGGCAGTAACAAGCATATTGGCAATCGCCCCCCCACCAAACGGGTGGTGGGCAGTAGCAATGAATTAGAAGCCCTGCAACGGGAACTGAAGCAAGCGATCCGCACCGAAAATTATGAATATGCGGCCAAATTGCGTGACCGCATCCGTGACATCGAAGCCCAGGTTAAGTAATCAGGAGGCAAGCGAAGCTAATCCAAGATGGAGCGAGGTTCTCAAAAATTTTCTTCGGACCAGGTCCCTGCCCTCCAGGACAATGGCCAGTCGTACCTTGCAACGATGGTCAAAACGCCGGCCCGCTGGCTGGATGGCAGTGGCCAATACGCCGACATCGTTATTTCCAGTCGCATTCGATTGGCACGTAATTTTCAAGACCTCCCGTTTCCCAATCGAGCATCGGCGAGCAAATTGGGCCAGGTGCTCACTCGCCTGTACGATTGCTTCCCTTCCATTGACGAACTAAAAGATGCCCATTTTTTTAACATGAATGCGCTATCCCGGCAGGAGCGCCAATTTTTAATGGAACGACATCTTATCAGCGCCCAATTTGTCGATTCCAAAAAGCCGGCGGGCCTGATCGTCAACCGCGATGAAACCCTGAGCATCATGATCAACGAAGAAGATCATCTTCGCATGCAAGCCATTCAGCCTGGCTTAAACATCGAAAAAGCCTGGCACGACTTGCATCGGCTGGACGATGCCCTCTCCCGGCAGCTCGATTTTGCCTTTTCGGATCAATTCGGTTATTTAACGGCCTGTCCGACCAATACCGGTACGGGCATTCGAGTTTCGATATTTATCAATCTGCCGGCGCTGGCACTATCCAAAAAGATCGACAACATCATTCATGACATTGCCCCCAGCGAAATTGCCATTCGTGGGTTTTATGGCGAGGGCAGTGATGTCATGGGTAATTTTTTTCAAATCTCCAACCAACTGACCCTGGGTCGCACCGAACAATCGGTCATCAATCGGATTCATAATATGGCCGAGCAACTGGTGTCCCACGAATTAAATGCCCGGCAGGCACTGATGCAGGAAGAGGCGATTCTGGTAGAGGATCGGGTGGCCAAGGCAGTGGCTATTATCAAGCACGCCCGACTGTTAGAGTCGGTCGAAGCGATTCATTATCTTTCTTTGCTGCGCCTGGGACAGGCATTGAATTTGGTATCTGGCATCCAATTTAGCGAACTGAACGAACTGTTACTGCTCGTTCAGCCAGCGCATTTGCAACAGCTCTACAATCGAAAATTAGAGCCGCGCGAGCGAGACATCCTGCGCACAAAAGTAATAAGAAATAAGTTGAATTTCTAAATTTTTTTTTGTATCTTAATAGTGGAAAAAATGATTCAACAATTAGCAATAGATTGAATCAGGCATCGATATATGGGAGACATCTGAATGAAGAAAAATTTTTCGAGTCGAATTCAAAGCGTCATGCAATACGCACGTGAGGAAGCGCTGCGCCTGGGTCATGACTACATCGGAACCGAACATCTGCTGCTGGGCTTAATTCGAGAAGGGGAAGGCATGGCGGTCGAAATTTTGAAGAATTTGGGCTGCGACCTGGACGAATTGAAACGCGCCATCGAAGATGCCGTACGAACCACGGGCGATACCATGACCATCGGCGATATTCCGCTCACCAAACGAGCGGAAAAAATATTAAAAATGGCCTATGTGGAAGCCGAGCGCTATAAATCCGATATCACCGGCACGGAGCATCTGCTGTTGGCCCTGGTTCGGGAAAAAGAGGGCGTTGCGGCGCAGGTGCTCATCTCGTTCGATTTGACCTACGATGTGATTCGGGAGGAATTGGAAAATATTCTGCGTGGCACACCGACCACGCGCGAAGGTGGGCAACGGCGTTCCAAAACACCAGCGCTGGATCACTTTGGCCGCGATCTGACCGAAATGGCCCTGAAAGGCGAACTGGATCCGATCATTGGTCGCGACGATGAAATCCGCCGGGTGGCGCAAATCTTGAGCCGCCGCAAGAAAAACAATCCCGTGCTCATTGGTGAACCTGGCGTGGGCAAAACCGCCATTGCCGAGGGGCTGGCGCTGCGCATTGTCAACAAGCAGGTGCCACGGGTGCTGCACAACAAGCGGGTGGTAACGCTCGATCTGGGCGCGATTGTGGCTGGCACCAAATATCGCGGTCAGTTTGAAGAACGCATGAAAGCCATTATGAACGAACTCGTTCGGGTCAAAGATGTTATCCTGTTTATCGATGAGTTGCATACCATTGTCGGCGCTGGCGGTGCGTCCGGTTCTCTGGATGCCTCCAACATGTTCAAACCCGCACTATCACGGGGCGAGTTGCAATGTATCGGAGCCACGACGCTGGATGAATATCGACAGTACATCGAAAAAGACGGTGCCCTGGAACGAAGATTTCAAAAAGTCATGGTCGATCCTCCCTCAACCGAGGAGACGATCAAAATCCTTGAAGGCCTGAAAGACCGTTATGAAAAACACCACCAGGTCACCTATACCGATGCCGCCATTAAAGCAGCCGTGCGATTATCGGAGCGCTATATCACCGATAAATATTTGCCCGATAAAGCCATTGACGTGCTGGATGAAACCGGCTCCATGGTGCACCTGGCCAATATCGTAGTGCCTGATGAAATAATTGAACTCGAAGATAAGATCAAAAAACTACAGCAACAGAAAGACGCAGTCATCAAGTCCCAGGAGTTCGAGCAGGCCGCCGTGCTTCGGGATCAGGAGAAAAAATTGATCCGTCGGCTGGAGTTTGCCAAAAAACGCTGGGAAGAAACCGAAACCCAGAAAATCGCTACCGTCACCGAACAAGACATCGCCGAGGTTGTCTCGATGATGACGGGCATTCCGGTGCGCAAGGTTGCCCAGTCCGAATCCGAGCGGCTGCTGGGGATGGAAGCTGAACTGAAAAAGCGGATCGTCGGTCAGGATTACGCGCTGGCCATGCTCTCACGGGCGATTCAACGAACACGAGCGGGTTTGAAAGACCCCAATCGGCCCATTGGTTCTTTTATCTTTCTGGGACCCACCGGTGTCGGCAAAACGCAACTGGCCAAAGAGTTAGCAGCCTACTTGTTCGAGGACAAGGACGCGCTCGTGCGGCTGGATATGTCGGAGTACATGGAAAAATTTTCTGTCTCGCGGCTGATTGGAGCGCCTCCCGGCTATGTCGGCTATGAAGAAGGCGGCCAGTTGACGGAAAAGGTGCGTCGCCACCCATACGCAGTGGTTCTGTTCGATGAAATCGAAAAAGCACATCCCGATGTTTTTAACATTCTGCTGCAAATACTCGATGAAGGACGCCTCACCGATGGCCTGGGACGGAAGGTAGATTTTAAAAATACGATATTGATTTTGACTTCCAATGTTGGCACGCGTCAGATCCGAACGGGCGGCGCCATTGGCTTTGCCAAGCCCGATGAAAAAAGCGATTATGAGACCATGAAAAATCGGATTATGGACGAGGTTAAGCGTATTTTTAACCCTGAATTTCTCAATCGCGTCGATGAACTGGTGATTTTCCGACATCTGAACAAAGAGGATATGGTTAAAATTGTGGACATTGTCATTGAGGAAGTGCTGGAAAAAATTTCGGACCGGGACATCAAGATCATCCTTAGCAAGAGCGCCAAAGAATTCATTGCCGAAAAAGGTTTTGATCCAGTCTACGGTGCCCGACCGCTCAAACGTACCATTCAAAAATATATCGAGGATCCCATTGCCGAAGAACTTTTAAAAGGCAATTTTTCCGATGGTAGCCGCATTCTCGTGAAGAAGCGGGGCGATGGGCTGGCGTTCTCGGAGATGCCAGCGGCAACTGCCACCCACTCCATCGATGACGAAGACTCGATCAATAGCATCGACCACTAACCAGGCAATCAATTACAATTGATCAAATCCCGGCCAGTACATCGCCGGGATTTTTTTTTGCCACACTCTCTTGCCGATTTTAGCCGCAAGCAGCTATTTCGTCCTGGTGCGAATCTTGACTTTTGTCAAGGATTATGTCATGCGGATTTATTATCTTAGCCATAGTAACAGCTATCGACCATTCCTGTTCGGTAGCTTCAGCATCTTTATGTAGGTAGAGGTCACCGGGAAGACGCTCCGTCAGCGCAAGAAATTCTGACGGGCATTGGACAGAAAGAACTTCAGCGGCGCAGTGAGCCGTCGCCGTGAAAGCAGTAATCGGTTTGACCGCATCGGCGGTGCGGCGAATTGGTTCCGGGCTAATTACAATTTATCGTCCTTGCTAAACCTGGTGGGATTTGGCAGCAATTAAACGGTTTAACCAATTGAGGTGATTGACAAATGAAACGCAAAGTAATTCATATCGATGAAGCGCTCTGCAACGGCTGTGGCAACTGCATCATTGGCTGCTCCGAGGGTGCGCTGCAATTGATTGCTGGCAAAGCAAAATTGGTCAAGGAAGATTTCTGCGATGGTTTTGGCGATTGCATTGGTAGCTGCCCCACCGGTGCGCTAACCATTGAAGAGCGGGAGGCAGAAGATTTCGATGAAGCTGCTGTCAAAGCATATTTGCTGGCGACTCAGGGCATCGAAGCGGTGTGGCGAATGGAAGAGGCACAGCAGCGGCACCAGGCCCAACAAGCAGCATCCCAGCTCCATTTAGGCTGCCCCGGTTCTCGCGTACGGGAGATCACGCGGCCTGAGTCCGCCGCACCGGTCACGGCCGAGGCCGGGCAAAGCCACCGGCCATCGCAATTGAGCCAATGGCCAGTGCAAATCCATCTCGTACCGCCCAATGCGCCTTTTTTTCGAGGCAAGGAACTGGTCGTTATGAGCACCTGTGGACCACTGGCGCTGGCGGATATTCACGAACGCTACTTACAAGGACGCAGCGTGGTTGTTGGCTGTCCCAAACTGGACAATACCACCCCCTACGCCGGGAAATTAGCCGCAATTTTGAGTGACCGGTCTATTCCCAGGGTGATCGTGGCACGGATGGAAGTTCCCTGCTGTGGCGGCTTGACCATGATTGTCCAGGAGGCGGTCAAGCGCTCTGGTCGGAACGACTTAATCATTCAGGAAGATGTCCTGGGCATCGACGGCGCGATCAAGGCCAGTCGCGTCCGAGATTAAAGCCGGATGCAGTTCATTCCCGATCGTCGATTCCCCAGATGTAATTTTTTTTCACATGGCGCAGTGATTTATAAATATTTTCTTTCACTCCGCGCTGTTTTCGTTCCAGGTCACGTAGCAGCTCTTTGACGAGACCGCGATGCGAGGTCCTGGCCGTGGGGCATTTGTTTTCAAACATTGGAAATTCGTTCAATTGGGCATAACGTTTGATTTTCTGCTCCCAGACATAGGCTAAGGGTCGAATGAGGTGTATTCGGCCCTTAAAGAGCGATTGACAGGGATTGATGGTGGCAATTTCGCGAGCGAAGAACATGTTAATCAAAAGCGTTTCGATGATATCATCCTTGTGGTGTCCCAGGGCAATTTTCTGACAATTGAATTGATCGGCCAGTTCGAATAACCTCTTTCGCCGGAGCCGGGAGCAGAGGAAGCAGGGCTTTTTCCGATTTTCTTCGCTGTGGGCATAGCTGCCGATGTTCGTTCGGTCGATGAAATATTCGAAGCCATTGGCTTCAAAATAGCTTTGCAGTCGTTCAAGATGGGTTGTATCAGTGCCATAAAAACCCAGGTCGATATGCACGGCGATCAGAGCAATGTCCTGCGGGGTAAAAATTTTGCGTCCGGACAATACCTTCAGTAGCGTGAACGAATCGGCACCTCCGGAAATGGCCACGAGAATGCGATCGCCCGGCTGGATCATATTGAAATCGGTGATCGCCAGTTCCATATTCTTGCGGATAAACTCGTGCAAATTTTTCATCATAGCCGATAATCAATCTTTCAAAATCAATTCCAATTCTTTCAGGAATTCCCGCTCGGTGGTGAGGTTATGAAATCCATAGTCATCGTCCATGGCGATGGCTCGTTTGATGAGTTCATAGCCATTGGCATGGTCATTTTGCTTCAAACGGATCAAGCCCATGTTGAATAGGATCAGCGACAGGTTTTCATAGTTAGCAGCCTGCTCATACAGATCCGCCGATTGTTTATAATAAGTGTAAGCCGAGTCCAATTGGCTCTGACTGTTAAACACATCTCCCATGCGATCGTAAATCTGCGCCCGTACCGCTCGCGTCTTTTTGTCCGTAGCCAACCGTTGCGCTTTTTTGTAAAGCACCAGGGCACCATCCAGATTTTTCTGCTTTTGATAGAGCGAGGCCTGATGCATGATGGTTCGTACATAGTTTGGCTGATCATCCAATATCGCATACAGGTCGATGCTTTTTTGATAGTAGATCCGGGCGCTATCGACCTGCCCCAGGTCCTGCAGCACCTGTCCCAGCAAATCATAAACCTCAGCCAGATGCGGTTCATGATGCAATTTCAGGCTCAGCGCCAGACTCTGTTGGAAATAATCTCTGGCGGTCTCCAATTCCCCCTTCGCCGCATGTGCATTTCCCAGAGCATAATAGCAGGTGGCCAAACCGGCATCATCGCGCAGGGCCTGCCGAATTTCGAGGGCATGATGATAATAAGCGATCGCCTTATTTCGCTGGGTGATCAATTGATAAATATTGCCCAGGTTTTCATAAGTTTCCGCCATCAGCAAGGAGTCACTCGACTGTTCCACATCGCTCAAGCTGGCCTGAAAAACATCGAGCGCCTGCTTCCATCTACCCGTGAGCAGGTGGATGTTGCCGAGATTATTGGCCAGCCGAATCCGGTCGCGGCGGTCCGTCAACAAAACCAATTTTTCATTTGCCGCTGAAAAATGATTTCTGGCGCTATCCAATTGGCCCAGAAATTGAAATGCCACCGCCAGATTGTTCTGGACTCGCACCGAATCCTGGGGCAACCGGGCCAGGTTCAATGCCTTTTGGAAATAACAAACGGAGCTATCCCAATCAGCCCGAGCGGCTGGAGCGTCCCGATCCTGGCGAATGCCTCGCTGGAGATAGCTTTCGGCCAGGTAAAAATATTCTGGCAATGAAGAATTGGTTGGGAACAGGGCAATCGCTTCATCATACTTTTTCTGATCGAAAAGCAGATAGGCGCAAAGAAACTGTTTGAAAGGCGCTAAATTCCTGCCAAACAGGACTGGCAGAGAAAATTGTCGCAAGCGGCAGCTTTTACCACTCAGCGAATTCATTGTGGCTCCAGACCAATTGGAAGAAGCCACAGCCTCAGGTTCAAAAACCACCGGCTGGAACATGAGCGATTCGTTTTCAACGGATTGAAGCCGGGCAATTATTATCAGCCGGGCATTGGCGGCCGTTGGCGCCTTCTGGAGCGGCGATGGCTTATCCCAGCCGTCGGTAGCCTCAGAGCCATCGGGCGCTTCGGCAATAATCTGCATCTTGAATTCCGACAACGGAGGCGTTTGCAGCCACTGGTTGATCGAGTCCAGCACGACTTGATGATAGGCAGCCAGACTGGAATCATTGATCGAATAGTCGAATTTTAGAAGCAAGTGCATCGTAGCTGAATCGGCGGCATAGCCCTGGGCGACAAAAAACAATATCGTACCAAACCAAATCCATCGGCGCATGGTTGTCATCCTTAGTTGTTAAGCTTCGTTGGATACCCTCAAAATGAATAGTCAGAAATTAAAACGAATATTCCTAAAAAGCAAGTCAAAATTTGGAAATTCAACTATCTTAACATTTGCTGGTAAAATAAATTGCGGACGGCGGCGGAGTGACATTCCTCCCGCAGCCCCCGCCGGTGCAAGCGGGCAGGAGCTGCAGGAAAGTGCCATCGGAAGGAGGAACTAAATGGTCTCTTCGATAATTTTCGACCGGGTTTCAATTTTTATCTGCGGCGCTGGTTTGCGAATGCCTCTTTCAAGATTGTATCTTTTCAAGAGCAGATCGTTATCGGGAGCTATCTCCAGTTCTCTGATCATTCTTTGAGGACCAAAATGCAACTCTCGCAGACTCTCTTGTCCCTCGAGTTTGACCTTGATGGTCTTGTTATTATGCTTGCGAATGAGCTCGATCTCGACCTCGTCATCCTCCCCCAGTTCTGACAAAATTTCTCGCACGTCGACTGGTTCAGCAACCTCTTCCTGGTCAATTTTGGTAATCACATCGCCCGCCTTAATACCCGCTTTTTCGGCGGGGCTGTCTTCTTGCACTTCCAGAATCAGAACGCCGTTGTCGGCCTTAACGCCAAAATAGTCGGCCAGATCATCATTCAGTTTGAATAATTCAACTCCCAGATAGGCACCGCCGCCAAACATCTTCATGGCGTTGCCATAAGCTCCCAGCGCAAAATTGTAGCCGCGGGATTTTTTCGCCCGGCCAATGGTCACCGGGATCTGTTTGGTGGCACCATCTCGAACCACACTGATCCTGGCTTCAGTGCCCGGCGCCATTTTTCGGATCACCCGGGTTAAGGTACTGGGACGACGAATTTTGGTGTCATTGACCGATTGAATTACATCGTCTTCCTGCAGCCCAAATTTATCGGCAGGACTGTCCTCTGCAATCTCGGTGATCACCACGCCAAAGTCGGCTTTCAACTCTTTTTTGAGCGAACGAGTTAGGGGTTCCACCACAACGCCCAGATAACCCGCGTGGCTGGACGATTGGTCAACTGCCGCTATAACTGATTGGACCGGCATCAATGGCAACAGCATGACGCCAATCAGAATTGCACCGATGAACCAAATGCCTTTGGTCTTCATATATTGCCTCCTACATTTTCAGTTAACTTCACCAGAATTTTTATAGTGACGATTAATTTGTGTTACGGCCGTTAACTACTGGTTAAGACTGGCGGGAGGCGCAAAAAGTTTTAAATTAGTGGCGGCGTTTTTCGCGAGACAATCGTGTCATCTGCAAGCACAGCCGATCGGTTGCCGGGACAGCCATTGCCATAACCCGGCGCTGAATTCAACGGCGATCGGCGGTAGCTGGTGGTTTGATCTGAACCTGGCAATCACTCAGCCGGAGCATCACAGCGCATCCAAAACGCTCAGTGCCGATTCATAACGACCAAATGGTGGCATCAGATACACCCCCTGAACCTGCGATTTTAGGTGCTGCAGCATCTCCTGCGCAATTTCGATGCCGATTTTCCGGGCGGTATCGCTATCGGTGGAAGCCTGAAGTCGCAAGCGGATCGGTGCAGGAATGGACATGCCGGGCACTTCGTTGTGCAGGAATTCAGCATTTCGAAAACTGGCCAACGGCAATATGCCAGCGATAATCGGAACGTGGTAGCCTTCGACATCCTTCAAAAACTGATCGAACACCTGCATATCGAAAATCGGCTGCGTCAAGACAAATTCCGCACCCGCCTCGATCTTGAGCTGCAGCCGATGAAGTTCTTCCTGATAATTGATGGCGGCGGGATTGACGCCAGCGCCAAGGAAAAACGACGTGGGCACATCTATGGGATTACCAACCACATCCTGGCTATGATTCAAATTATTCACGATGCGAATCAATCCAATCGAATCGACATTGAATACCGCGGTGGCGGTGGGATAATCGCCTAATTTGGGCGGGTCACCCGTCACCAACAGAATATTTCTCAATCCCAGCGCCGCCGCCCCCAGCAGGTCGGATTGCATGCCCAGAATGTTGCGATCACGGCAAGTGTAATGCAAGATGGTATCCATGCCTACTTCCCGCTCGATGATGACCGCCAGCGCCAGGGGACTGATTCGGGCGCTGGCGCGCGGCCCATCCGGAATATTGACCGCATCCACGCCGTGCTGCTGGATTAGCCTCGCACCTTGCAGGGCCTTGCTCACATCACTGCTGCGAGGAGGCGTAAGTTCGATGCAGGTCACAAATTTTTTCGCCACCAGCTTTTGGGCAAAGGGCGAAAGCTGCCGGTTACAGGCTTCGGTCGTCGGAACTGGTGGAGCAACGTCAACGCTTACCTTCACCACCTCGCGCACCGGTCGTAGCGCTTTGACGGCACTTTTGATTGCTCGAATGTGTTCCGGGGTTGTGCCACAGCAGCCGCCCACAATGCTGACCCCGGTTTGAATGAATCGCTTGGCATATTCAGCAAAATATTCTGGCGAGGCCATATAGAACAGCCGCCCCTCGATCATTCGCGGCGTGCCCGCATTGGGCATGGCTGAGAGCTTTTTAGTGGTGAATGGTACCATTTGCTCGATGGCTTCTAAAATCGGCTGGGGGCCACTGCTGCAGTTTACGCCGATAACATCGATATCCAGATCATTCAATTCCTGAGCCGCCTGCCTTGGGGAAACGCCGTAAACAGTGCGGCTCTCGTCGGTAAAGGAGAGCGAAGCGATAACCGGCTTATCGCAAAGTGACCGTACCGCGGCCACTGCAATTTTCAACGATTGAAGATCGTTGAATGTCTCCAGGATAAAGAGATCAACTTCCCCTTCTAATAATGGCAAGGCCTGCTGCTTAAAAATCTCCAACGCCTCACTGGCCCGAACCTGACCGATCGGCTCAACGGGCCGTCCCAACGGACCAATGGATCCGGCGACATAGACGTGATTGCCAGCGACTTCCCGCGCCAACCGAGCGCCAAGATAGTTGATCTTATAGAGTTTTTTTTCCAGACCATGAGGCATCAATTTGTACCAGTTCCCACCAAAGGTGTTGGTTTCGATCAGGTCGGCGCCGCTATCGATATAGCTGCGATGAATATCCTGAACCATTTTGGGATTGGTAATATTCAACTCATCGAAGCAGCGGTTGATGAAAATGCCCTTCGAATAGAGCATGGTTCCCATGGCGCCATCAGCCACCAATACATCGTTTTCGGCTAATCGCTCGCGAAAAGGTTTCTTCATGGACCCATTCCTCAATAATTTCCATCGGGATAGAAAACAATTTTTTCCTATGGCTATTTGATCAACTGGGAAATCTGTTTGAATTCCGGCGTACCCGCCTGCTCCAGTAGCTCGAACAGCGCCATTTCCACCGAGGTGATGATGACACCCGCCTGGCGCAGCCGATCGATGGCCAATTGTTGATCCATTTCTTTGCGGGAGGAGACGGCATCACCGGCCAGATGCACCTGAAAGCCCTCGGCCAGCAAGTCCAGCGCCGTCTGCAAGACACACACATGCGTCTCAATGCCACACAACACCAATTGCTGCACTCCCTGGCGCCGTATTTGCTCCATCAAGGGTGGCGCTCCGCAGCAGCTAAACGACATTTTCTCAATAATATTCGGAAATGCCAGAGCCTCCAAAATTGCGGCTTCGGTCGGCCCCAGACCCCGGCGATACTGTTCGGTAATAAAAATCGGCCGCTGCAAAATCGAAAAACCCCGAATCAGCTTGACAGTATTTTCGATCACCCGCTCCCGATATTTCATTACCGCATTGATCTTCTCCTGAATATCGATAATCAACAAGCCAGTCGCGGCTGGTTTCAAAATAGTTTGATGACGAGGCATTGGTTCGTTCTCCTTGGATTGGTTCCGATCTACCCTTCACGGGCCAGCGACCCGACTCTCGATTGAAAATTATCAGGAAACTCGACTTATTTTTCAATCGACCAGGACGCAGCCAACCTGCCTAATTGGTAAGAGGTAGCATGGTACAATGTTACAAACATTGCCCTAAAAAATCAAGCATTATTTTTAAGCAGAATTGGCAAAGGGGCCTATTCGCACAGGCGGCAGCAATGTTTTTATGGATCAGGGATGGCAGCAAAACCGCTAAACCAAACCTGATGTTCAGATTCGCAGCGCAAGGCACCGGAACTGCAAGCTGGAGCGCTAACGTTACCAGTCGGCGGGTGAAGCTGAATTGTCGTAACGATTTCCCCAGACATCATCTTCTGGAGCCTCGTTCCATTCGGACCGTGATGGCCAAATTTTGTTCTACCCAGATTCCCGACCACATCTGGCACTACCGAGACTGCAGCGGTGCATTGCGTCGCAATTCGCCTCGATCAACCCGGCAAGCGATGCGATGATAGCCAATGCGGTTTACAAGATGAATTATCTGGATGCGTAAAAGAAGCAAGTGAATACTAATGGCGGTTGTTTTCCTTTGCCAGCCACTTCTCCCCTACTTGATCGTCCCCAACAGGGGCAGGCTGCGGGGCTTTTCGTGGCAGAACTTAAGGAAAATGCATTGCAAAATGCTTTCGGGCGCTTGATAATTCAGTTCGGCATAATGGGGCACGGTTCTTCGGAACGAACTGTTATCAATGCGCAAGTGATACAGCCGTTCCTCTCCGAATTTGCAGATCACCACGCCATTGTTGGGCGTTTCGCAGGTGAAAATGCCCTTGCCAAGATAGATGCCCGGATACGTTTTATCCAATTCGACCTCGTCAAACAGAATCATTGAGTCACCGAAAATCAACTCGGCGATGGACTTGGGATAATTCAGGGATACGCTTTCCACGGCCAGCATCTTTTGCACTCTGGCAAACTTTTTACGTTCTAAGGCCCGCAGGATGACCTGCGATTCTTCCATGACCTTTACAAATTCGGAGGGCGTCAGGGCAGCAATGGGGGCCACATTAAAATCTTCTTTATAGGCATAGCGAGTCACGATGCGGGTCCAGACGGCCTTTTCCGATTCCACGGTCGGAACGGTTTCCAGATTCAGGATTTTGATCTCATACCGAGCCGCTCGGGGCGCAGCATCGGTGGGGATGTTGACATAAATGGAATAATCGCGCGCCAGATTGTCCGGGCGAGGCGGCCGCGAGCGCAACACGCTATCCAGGTCATCTCGCAAACTGAGTTTCCGATTGCGAATGGATTGAATAATTGCCCGATAGACCGCCCGAATGGAATTCTCCTCGATGTCGTCTTCCTCATAGGCACAACCAAACGTCTGGATGAAATCATGCTGCTTATAGGTGTCCTCAATCGGCATATTCATCGCCTTCAGTACCGTATCCAACAACGTGGTATATCGCTGGGATCGCCAGCAATTATCGAAATTGTTATCTTGCGCCAGAAGCTGAGTCGCCAGCAGCATCAGGCTCATGATCAGCAGCGTTTTCGCTATATTGTTCATGATCACCAATCCTATATTCCTTTCAAAACTTCATGCACCAATTTGATCAATTCGGTGGGTACGATGGATTCGGGACTGAATTTATTAGTGATTTCTTTGGCAATGATCCAGGCGAGCATCCATCGACTCCAACAATTGTAGTAATTAATGGTTTCCACATGGGCATAAATGATCTCTGCCGCGGTAGTGGCAAAACGATTGCGAATCCAGGGATCTTTCAAATTGAAAATAGCATTGCTATCGACTCTATCCAGACTGGAATTGACCAGTTGCGAAAGGGCCAGAATCTTCTCCATGGCTTTGCCTTTTTTGGAGCTGCCGGAAGAAATCTTGTTTTCATCCTTGCCGTTTCCTTTGATTTCATTTTCAACAGCGCTGCCAGCTATTTTGGCATATTTGGGTTTGCGCGTGCTGGGATCTTCGTACATAATGAACCAATCCACCAGCGGCTCGACGAAATAGTTGTGCTGTTGGTTCGATCGGACATAAATGGCTGACAAATAAATGTGCCGGCTGGCACTTTGGGTTTTTGGTCGGATGAAATAGGAACCTTCTGGCAATGCCAGAAAAGTGGAACTCTGCCCTTCATCCGACAATACCTTTTTAAAGGTCTCTTTGATCAACGGCTCGGCCGAGTAGTAAGTGTATTTTTTCTTATCCGGTGGACATTCGATCCGAACAAATTCGATATTATCGATATCCAGGTTGGTGGTGATCTTGAAGTTGCGCAAATTCAGCCGCACTTTGCCAAAGGCATAGAGGTCACTGCCCTTGTGATCGATTACGTCGATGAGTCGGTTGAATTCATTGGCGCCGACCAGGACCGGCTCGGGCAATCGTTTGAAGATCGCTGGAATGCTTTCGATATTATCGAACATGGCCAGCGCATTGTAATAGTCATAACAGGCCTTTTCATAATATTCTGGATTCAGGGGTGCTTTTTCCAGAAAGATGAGGGATCGGTACACCAGCGCTCGAGCAGCAATATCGCGCGGGGTATCCAGTTCGCCAAATCCTGAGAGCGAAAGCGTCTCATATACCTCTAAAATCTGAGAAACATAAATCGAAATTACGTTTTCGAATGCTCGCAGCTCCGCCAGGCTGGATTTCTTTTCATAATAGATTTTCTGATATTCGCGATAGGTACTCTGAATGTCAGATTCATATCTCTCCATCTGAGGAATCAGTATCCGATCGAGATGTTGTGTCCAGCCGCAGGAAGTCATCAGCATAAAGAGAATTGCCATCAGCCAGAGGAAGCGCATGTTCATAACAACCTTCTATTCATTGATGTCTTGCAAGGAATTCAGTAACTTGAAATCTTTGTTTTTGTCATCCAGCAGATCGGCCAACCGGGTATACATCTTGCGTCCGATCCAAACTTCATAGGGCAACTTCTTGTTCATAATCGGTATGGTGGTGGCCTGCTTGTACAGACGCAGGGCATGACGATAATCATCCACCGCTTTAGCAAAATTTTCCGGTGCCTGACGGGATCGCTCCAAAAAAGTTAGCGACCGAAAGATCAGCGCTCTGGCGGCTACGCCACGATAGGTTTCCAGCGACTCGCCGGCCAGGCGCTCCATAGTACTGAAAATCTCTAGAATCCGATCCACATAGATCGACAGCAAACTTTCAAAGGCCACCATCTCGGCGATATTGCGATCATATTTTTCCAGGAACTGCTGCAGTTCATTATAGCACCGGACTACATCCGATTCGTAATCCACCATCTGCTGTTCGAATCTTGTTTCAATGAGCGATTGACCAGATCCAAATCCCGGGTGCACCAGGTTGATTATGAACCACAACCACCATAGTCGAAGGAGTATTTTCATGGCTACATTCCTCCTTGTTTAACAGGGACAAAGGATCGCGCCGAGAGCGTCTTGATGATCGGGCGCAGCCAATGCAATACCGATTGCAGACCAAATCGCTCTGCAATCTGCTGATAAACCTGGGCAAATTGCAATAATTCTTTGGCAGTTTGTGGACTGATCGAACTGTAAATCTGCGGCATCGAAATGTGGTTGATCTCTAAAATGGCCTTCCAGGCCTTATCCACCATATCCACCGCAAATTTCTCGTCCCCTAATTCATAACCCACATCTGACAATTTGAGGTACAAGTCTTCATACCCTTCCCAGATGAATTTCTGTTTCAAGCCGCCCGTGCCATCGGGCACCAGCAACTCCTCGCCAATGCGACGGGCATGATAAAACGAATTCATACGATCCTTGGCCGTGGTGATGCTAAAATAATAATCCACCAGTCTGAAAATGGAATTGCCATAGACCTTTTTGATCTCATTTTCCAGATCTTTGGGGATGTCGGAGCGGTGCTCCTGCAGAATGGCATACGCCTGGCTGGCTTTTTCGCGAGCATATTGCAGCTCCGTTTCTCGACGGATATTCTTGCCATACTTTTCCATATACAGCGCAACCTTGGTTAGCTCTTTCAGCATCTCGGCCTTGCGCTGGCTGCTTTTGGCGAAACGCAATGCCAGTTCCAGATACCCTCGACAGACGCGATAGGAGGAGTCATTTGCATCCGCTTTAAATAGCTGTTCGGCTTCAAAACCTCGGGCCCGCCATTCGTTGCCGCGCAGGTTGTACTCATCATCAATTGCCCGACGATAATACACAGTGAAGAAAACGCTATCAGCCGCACTCAAATTTCGCTTCCGGGCTAAGTCGCAGCCCAATCGAATCATGAAACTGGTGAACCGCCCGGTGGTCAGGGCGCTATCCGCTGGGGTGATGGAGATTTCCACTGCCTGCTGGATAAAAATCTTGATCTTATTCAACAGATCATTGGACACCGTCCATTCATCTCGCGCATACAGGCCCAGAATGCCGCGCCAGGCATTTACCAATCCATTCAAATCGCGGCCATTTTTTAGTTTGATAGCTCGCAGCGATTGCATATAGCCATAGTTGAACGAAATCTCTGGATCACCGTAGAGTTCATAGCTTTTGATCAGCGAATTGATGGCCTCCTCCAGTTGATCCATATTCTGTTCCTGGGTATAAATTTTGAACTCAGAGAAGCCTTTGTAGCGATAGACGTTTTTCATCACGTCGGTATAGCGACATTCGGCATCAGGATAATTTTGCTCGCACCGTTCAATAATCTGTTTGCACAGATTGACAACTGTGCCAAAATTACCTCCTTCGTATTCGTTGCGGACCTTGTCATACAGGGATCGCACATCTTGTGCCCACATTGGTTGCGCGCCCAACGCATAAATAAACAGGGCCGCATACACGACACACTTCTTCATCGATTATCTCCCCAATTTTTATAATTCAACAGGTACTCTACTCCGGAGCAAGCTCACTGCTGCGCCATTTTTTCCATTCAGCGTTGCTTTGGTCCAAATACTTTTGTCGCATTTCTTCAAAATATTTGGCATCGGCACCAGAGAGCTGATCTTTTTCCATCAGATCACAGGTCATCATAATCATAAATTTGGCAAAGGCGCCAGAATACTCTTTTGCGGGGATAGGCATGGCAAATTTCTCAGCCACGCGAACATACAATTTCGCCTTGTCAATGAGATCGGCGGAATTCTTCCAGCCATTTTTTGCATGAAGACTCAACAAAGCACTCCAGGCAGTAACCAGGCCATTGAGATTGGTACGGTCATTATCTGCAATAGCCTTTAGCGCCGTCAAATACCCGCTGAGAAATTCAATCTCAGGGTCTTTATATAAATTATAACTAATCGACAGCGACTCAATGGCATCTGCCAGGCGTTTTTTTTTCAATTCTTGTTTATAAATTTCAAATTCGGAGATACCCTTATAGCGATAAACTTCTTTCATAATATTCGTGAACCAGCATTCCGACTCCGTCTGCTTTTCACAAACGCTAATGATCTCGCGACATATATTCAAGGTCGTGTAAAAGTTCTTCTCTCGAAAGCTATTATTCAACTTTTCATAAAGTTGCCTCACCTGCTGCGCCAGGCAATTTTCCGCGCTGAGCACCAGGATCAAGATCCCGGCGCTATAACAATACCAGCGGCAGATCAACAAACGTAATCGTCGCATCATGAAGCTGTTCATCATGTTTTGATACTCTGCTGAACTAAACGTGAACACTCGATATCCGATCGCGTGTGCCTCATTTTCTGTAAATTGCAGGGGCAAGCGTAAGAAATCGCCACCAGGTCTCCGCACGATGGCTCACCAAACAACCCGAGGGAGGACACATGATGACGCGCATGGGTCCCGGGATCGCTAAAGAGTAAGTCGAATTAGAGAATCGAACGCTCGTTCTAATTCATCTCGGGTCGAACGAGGTCGATTGCCAGTGACTCGGATGATCACTTTTCCTCCTTTTGACCAAAAAATCTCATGGGTAATACCGATTTCATAATTAAACACCACAGCCAGCCCATTGGCCGTTCGCTGGATATTGGTAGGCAATTTACCGTAGCGATTCTTGTCCACCCGATCCAGGGCAGCGTTAATTTTGTTCCACAAGCGATATTCCTCGGTACCGATCATCGACTCGGATTCCTTCAACAAGAATTGATTCGCCTGGATCGGAATCAACTCCGCCGCTGCCTCAGTCGTTGGTGATTCACCAGCGCTGGGCCGGTTTGTGATCGGTGGGCTCTCCAGCGATGGCGAACTATCCACCAGTTTCTTCCGCACCTGGTTTTCAACTGTGCCCAGGTCCACCCCACTGCCGCGATCGAGATTGACCGAAAGGTCGGTGCTAATATCCAATGATACGCCACGCTGAGCCCGGGCCACCGGTCGACTGAAGCCCGCGTAACTGATGTCCCCAATCTGAGAACTGGCCAATAGCGATTCATCGGCCTCAAGGTTCAGATCGAGGTTAACTTTTTCCAGCTCTCGCAACTTGCGTGCATCAAACTCTTCTTCCTTTTTTTCAATAACAGTATAATGCACGATCTCCTCTTCCGCTGCCGGCGGTGGAGGCGGTGGCTCTTCATTGCGGATCAATGGAATATTGATCACTTCGATCGCGGCAAATTGCTTCGCCGCTGGATCCATTTTCTTCCCCAAGGTTGGAAAGATCTGAAAGAGTAGAATTAACATCAGTAGACTAATGATAGCAGAAATTTCGAGGATCCTGCTCTGCTTATTGTATAACTCGCCTCGATCGGTTTTTTCGGCGCGCTTGACGACCTGAAAATATTCACGCCGCCCCCAGAATGAATTCATTAACATGCTAAACCTTTATACCATTGAGTTGCACATTCCCGTTGCCTGGTTTAATGTATTGTTATCGACAAATTTTATGCCAGTAAATGCATCGAATTAATTGCTTAATATTATTGGAAATTAACCTTCAATTTTTCGGCAACTATATGAACTTCGGTGTATTATTTTGAAACAGGATGTTTAATTTTCAAACAACTCAGTGGCCAAATTCTAGCCTGGCATTCCCATACTGAGATTTCAGTCCGCCAGCGGGCGATCAATAACGGCTGTGCCGCCAAATAGAATTGTGGAAAGTCGCAATTATAAAGCAGGAATCCGATCCACGTTTCACGCTGCCGCCCGATCACCAGATAATATGCTTGCTTTTCTGAGATATTTTTATAAATTATGCTGTTCAATTCACCGGAGTGCATCACTTTAATACAGGTGCTGGCCACAAACCCAGGGCGGTTCTGTTACTCGCCCGGCTGCGGTAGGGTTGTTACTACCAGACTCTTTTAAGTTAACATGGCACCTCAAATCAGGCGTCTACTTGATGAAGGAGCTTCGTATGGCACAGAAGAATCAGCGCTACACGATCCATGTGGTTTCGCACACGCATTGGGATCGGGAATGGCGCTACCCCTTTCAAGAATTTCGGATGTTGCTGGTCGACATGTTCGATAAGTTAATTGATCTATTGGATAAAAATCCGGATTACAACTATTTTCTGCTGGATTCTCAGACCATCCCATTGGAAGATTATTTAGCCATCAAGCCAGAGCAGGAAGCTGCTCTGCGTCGCCATATTGAAGCTGGCAGAATACATATCGGACCCTGGTACACGCTTCCTGATACGCCAGAAATCAGCGGCGAGTCCATTGTCCGAAATCTATTGCTGGGGATGATGATCACCGAGGAATGGAAAGGTCAAAAATGGTCCGGCTACAGCCCATTTTCCTTTGGTCAATCCTCGCAGATGCCGCAAATCTACCAGGGATTTGGACTGGACCATATCTTTTTCTACCGCGGCAATAATAATCGGATCACCAAACACGAATTTATTTGGGAAGCGCCCGATGGCAGTCGGGTCATGGGCATGCGGTCGGTCAATCCCTACGGTCGCGCCAATTGGTATGTTCACGTCTATCGGCCCGTAGCGCTCAATAAATGGCCTTTTCAGTGGGATTATCACTGGCAAGAAGGCCAATTGCCATTTCACCCCTGCGATGAGGAATTGCAAGGATTCGACTATTGGTTGTTGGAAGGGCATCATCTCGATCACCTCTACCTGGAAAATTTGCCAAAGGCGCTGGCCGAAATCAAAAGACATGCGGTCAAAGACGCCACCTGCGATCAGCTTTTGTACCTTGACGGCATGGATCAGGTGGAAGCCTATCCCCGAACTCCAGAGATCATCGCCCACGCCAATGGGCTACCAACTGGTGATACCTACCTTCACAGCTCATTTTATGATTACGTACAGGCTGTCAAGGCCCGTGCCCAAAATCTGGCGGTGATGAAAGGTGAATTCCGCTATACCATGGTGGATGGACTCTGGCAGAATCTCTTCCCCGGCATGTTGAGCGCCCGGATGTATCTGAAACAACAAAACCGCCAGTGCGAGATCAAGCTGCAAAAAAACGCCGACACCTGGGCGGCGCTGGCCGAGCGGCTGGGCATGGAATTTCCGCACGGCATGATGACCCTGGCCTGGAAGTACCATCTGGCCAATCAATCGCATGATAGCATTGCCGGCTGCAGCGTCGACCTGGTGCATGAGGATGTGGAATATCGCAATCGACAGGTTCGCCATCTGGCGGACAATATTTCGCGGCGATCCATGGCGCATATCGTCACCCAGATTGATAATCGCCAGTTGCCCGATGACGTTATCTGTCTGGTAGCCTTCAATCCCACCCAATTCGAGCGTTCGGAAGTGGTCGATGCGGTGATCGACTTGCCGGAGGAAGTGGAGGCACGCTGGTTTAAACTGGAAGATGAGGCAGGCCAGGAGCTCGGGGTTCAAATTTTCCACCAATTTCCTTTTGGGCCCATTGTCAAAAATCCGTACGAATTTCCCATTCCCTATAAGGCGCGGCGATTTCAGTGTGCCCTAAACGTCGAACGGGTGCCAGGCGTTGGCTACAAAACGTTCATTATCAAACCCCAATCCGGGCCGAAGATCAATTACGGCTCACTATCACCAGCAGCCAATGTGATGGAAAATGAGCACCTGCGGGTTGAAATCCTGGGTGATGGCCGCATCGATCTGATCCATAAAGCCACCGGTAAGCTGTATCGCGGCCTGCATTTTTTCGAGGACCGCTCCGAAGTCGGCGACCATGCCACGCATCGCCCTGCGGCACAGGATGAGATCATCACCAGCATTGGCGTACCAGCTCGTATTGCGAAGGTTACCGATGGCCCATTGGTCGTCCAATATCGAATCGAACTATCGCTGCTGCTGCCCAAAGACGCGGCCGCGGATCGGAGTCGCCGCAATCCGGAGAAAGTTCCCCTATTGATTACCTCTTTGTTAACATTAAGAAAAGGAGCGCGGCATCTGGAAATCCAAACCCGGCTCGATAATCAGATCCGGGATCATAAGTTGCGCGCCATGTTTCCATCTGGCTATGCTCAGGCGACGAAATCTTACTCCGAAACTCACTTTGATGTCACCGAACGTGACATCCATTTGCCCGATACCTCAACCTGGAAAGAACCAATGCTGCCTTACTATCCCCAATATACATTTTGCGGGGTCCAGGACGAAAACACTGGCCTGGCCATTCTAAACATCGGCCTGCCGGAATATGCTGTTCATGACGATGAACATCGTACCATTGGCCTCACGCTGCTGCGCACGTACCGCTTTCCCATTATTGGCGCAGATCCGGAGAACGTGGCAACCGATGACAGCCAGGTGATGTGCCAATGTCTGCGACCGTTTATCTTCGATTATGCGATTTATCCTTACGCTGGCGATTGGGTGACGGGGCAGGTTTTTCGGCAGGCATATCAGTTCAATTTCAAATTACATCTCAATCAGATTGGCAAGAGTCATGGGAGCTTGCCACCAACCTTGAGCTTTATCCGCATCGAGCCCGAACATCTGGTATTATCCGCGATCAAAAGATCGGCACGATGCGACAGCTTGATCGTCCGAGTTTTTAATCCCACCGAAATGAGCGTCTCAGGAACGGTTCAGAGCTGGAAAAAAATTCAAGCAGCAAACCTTGTCAATCTCAACGAGCAATTCATCGCGCCGATTCCGATCGAGAATGATACCACTATCCCGCTAACAGTTGCCAAAAACAAAATAGTCACGCTGGAGATCATGTTTTAGAAAGAATGAAGATTTTGGTTCAAGGCCTGGCCACAGCATCGTGGTGCGAATATCGAAATCGCGAAAGCGAAAATTGGTTCGCGATGCTGCCGCTGCCCGGCCTTGAATTCAAATTCTTAGCTTAGCGATGGAGGTTTTGAACCAGGATTTTTTCACCATCTTGAAACAGGACTTCGATTTTCTGCTCATTGATCACATTTTTGACCACGCCAAAGCCGAAGATCTTATGGTGGATGGGCGTTTCCAATGCATATACTTGATTCATATCATATTCGATCGCCATCCCAAAGTCCATGCCATCTAATAAGCGAGTCCATTTATCCCGACGTGCTCTTCGCACCGGCTTGTCCGCGGTTTCGTGCTGGATGATTGGAGCAGGCGTCTTTTTGATCTTTTGGGGAGCGGGCAAATCAGCAGCAGTGGCTGGCCGCCGATATTGATGATAACTCAGGCATTGCTTGCACATCACTTTTTCGATTTTATCCTGGTTCAACGCGGTGATGACATGAAGCGTATCGGATTTGCATTTTCTGCAAAAGGCCTCTATTTCCTGGCCGATTGTTTTCTTTTCCATTAAAACTCCTTGAAGGGAAATTTCCCTAAAAATAGTTGGTGGGCTTAGTGTTTTGTTTATGTCTAAAGATACAAAAATTATTTAATATAAGCAAGAAATTTATTGACCAGACCGATAAAATTGTAGTAATCTCTGACCAACCGACCGACATCAAAGCGGATTGCCTGTATTCGTGTCACACTTACCGGCTGAACCGATCTTCGCTCGCATGGCCATGGGCTGCAGAATTATTTAAAAAAACGAATTGACTTTTTCAAATTATTTTTTTAATGTATGGTTCAACCTTGACTGATTGAATATTAACCTTAAGGAGCAGACGCAAGTGAACAAAATCGCCTTACCATTGATGCTGGCTACGATCCTCCTCCTGAATTCCATTGTCCCCAATTGGGCGCAGACACCCGACCGTTTTCAACGACTCGTCCAGGCTGGCCAATTTGCCGCCGCCCAAAAGCGTATGCGCCAGGAATTGGCCAGCAACATAACCCTGAAGCCAGCTCAGCGAATGGCTCTGGCTTTCGAAATAGAACGCCTGGAGCGGATCAAGAAGGATTTTACCAGAACCGAAAAAGATATTGTCGCCTATATCCGGCAATACCTGCCAACTGTATCGAAGCCAGACCTTGCGATATGGGAAAAAGAGAAATCACTGGAATACCTCACCATCGATGGCGAAAAACGATATTTCAAGTGGGCTGGACCCAATTTGTTTCGCATCAATCCGGTTCTTAGAAAGATTAAAACCGAAAAAGATAGAGAGCCCCGCCCCGTTTTCGATCGCATCGCGGACATCCAAAAAATCATCACAACGGCTGCACACGAACACCAACAATATGTTCAGCCAATACGCGCCAGAATTAGCTACACCGTCGCCGTGAAAAAAGATGCCGTGCCCGAAGGGACGATAATTCGCTGCTGGCTACCCTTCCCGCGCGAAATTCCTCAGCGCCAAACGGATATTAGACTTATCACCAGCGAGCCTCCCCGCTATATTATCGCTCCCAATGACGATTATCTGCAACGAACCATCTATCTGGAAAAGCCAGCCCGCGCCCAGGAGCCAACCCACTTTCAGGTCATTTTCGAATTTACGAATTACGCGGTTTATGAGAACATCGAACCGCAACGGATTACAACCCCGACAATCACTCCAAACTTGCAGCCCTTTGTCCAGGAACGAGTGCCGCACATCTCTTTCACACCAGAGTTGCAGCAATTGTCTCATAATATTGTCGGATCGGAAACCAATCCCTATTATATCGCCCAAAAAATCTTCCAATGGATTGATGAACATATTCCCTGGGCATCGGCTCGTGAATATTCAACCTTCACCAATATCAGTGACTATGTCTATCACCACCGCCATGGCGATTGCGGAATGAAAACACTATTCTTCATGACCCTGTGTCGCCTGAACGGTATTCCCACCCGCTGGCAGTCGGGCTGGACTATCGAACCGGGCAGCGAGGGCATGCATGACTGGGGTGAAATTTACTTCGAGCCCTATGGCTGGTTGCCAGTAGATGTTACTTATGGTGTGCAAAGTTCCAATGAGGAGGCAGTAAAATGGTTCTTTCTCGGTGGCATGGATGCCTATCGGCTGATTATTTGTGATGACTTTTCTCAGCCGCTCTATCCCGCCAAGATTCATTTTCGTTCGGAAACCATCGATTTTCAGCGGGGCGAATTGGAGTGGGAAGGTGGAAATTTATATTTCGATGACTGGGATTACGATTTTCAAGTCGAGTTATTAAATTAACCACCAGCCAGTGCGATACCGATGGGGCATCTCTCTGCGAGACTCAATATGGTTTAATAAAAATAATAGAAAAAATTCTTGACTTTAAGATCGAAATGCCTTATATTTGTATTGAAACCGCGGGGTGGAGCAGTTGGTAGCTCGTTGGGCTCATAACCCAAAGGCCGTAGGTTCGAATCCTACCCCCGCTACCAAAAAGCCTGGATGAACAATTCGGGCTTTCTTTTTTTGG
>CAZYNP010000053.1:31098-37650 GCA_964647995.1 uncultured Cytophagia bacterium | reverse complement strand
TGTTGATTATCTATTAGGCCAAAAATCTTTCAGTAATTTTAGGATTTGGCGAAACAAATTTCTTCCATATAAAACCATTTCACAAAGCCAGGTGGAAAATTGGAATATTTCCCTTGTTATTGCCAACATACCCAATTCGTATTTAAATCAATTAGGGTATAACTTTCTTTTTCAGGATGTTCATTATTCTGTTCAAAATTGTTCAGATATATTATCAGGGATTCGCGCGGCTTACCATCAGAAGCGGCAACCGATGAGCAAATCGAATTTAAGAGGCAATCAAATTTCAAAACACAACTTCATTGTCAGTATCAATCAACGAATATATTTTCTCTTTTATCAATCTAAAGGTTTCATGATTTACTTTATGGAATTTTTTCACAACGATATTTCTAGATAAAGTATAAATTTTATCGCACCTGATTCTGCTTTTCGTGGGGAGCTCGCCGTTTTCCAGGCTATGATTATCAATATCAATAGAATATTTGTTTTCAAAAAGAAGATTCGATGTTAGTGCCACCACAACAATATCAGGATTGGTTTTGTTGTAATTGTCATTTGAAATAATAATCACTGGACGTTTTTTATTTTACTCGATAAATCAGAAAAAGGAATGGGAATTAGAACAATATCTCTTTGATTATACATGATTCCAAACCTCGTCATCTGGGTTGTTCCAGAAATCAATTGAAGATTCCGATGCATTCATCAAATCAGAATAATCATCATTTTGGAGTGGTAGTATAATTACTTCAACCTTTGAAAATTTAGCTTGAGGAATGTTCGGAACAATAATTTGTCCTTGTTGATCTACATCAACTATATATTTATAGGCTTTCATATTACCTCCAGATTGTTAGCTAAAATACTTTAAGCATGGCATCAGAACAGGCAGTTCATTTGCCTATTTAATCCGTCTCTCTGCCAAAAGGAAAATCAATAAGATTTATTAATGTCAGAAGAGAAAAAATCATCAATTCACTATAATAGCTCTCGCTTTTCATATAGCTGTTTCACTTTTTGTCGTGAATATATAAAAAGGATTTTACAATGTCAAGGGGAAAGTTGGTGAATTTTAATTTGACAAAAAATTTTAATCATTACTTGAAATTCAGTCATGACAGCGGCTAAATCAGGGTCAGGAGAAGCCATCATATTTTTCAGATCATTAGACTAAATTTTATCAAACGGCCCAGCATCACTTATAAATTCTCTGCGTCTTCGAGTCGCTGCAGTAAAATTTTTGAATAATATCGGTTAAGCTTTTGTTTCTATCGTGGCAGAACCGTAATCTACCTAAAAGGTATCTTGAAAGTCGTTTACCTTCAAGTTCACTGACCAACATTGAATGCACAAGCCGATCAAACAGGAACGCCGACCATAATTGATTACTACCTATTCGAAAATTAAACCTTCGAGGTTTCAGCAACCTCGAAGGTTCGATTCTTTCAAATTTACGATCTTGCGGCTGATTTGGCTTTAAATAAAACCGAGGTGATCAGCTCAGTCAGGAAGCCATAAATAACTCCCATCACGACAGTGCTGACGGCAATACCCGGACGGTCGATAATTGGGATTGCCATGGGGATGCTGGCGATCGCACCTAAAACAATGCCATGCAGCCACCAGTTCAATCGGATGGCGCTAATGCCGATGGTGAATCCCAGCATGGTGCGGCTGAAGATGATCGTCCATTCCATTGCGGTTGATAGCGATTCATTGGGATTGGAACTGGCAAGCAACATACAAACGATGCCAAACAGGAATCCGCAGATGGTGGCAATGATGACTCGTTTGGTGGTTAACTATTTTTCCTCCTCCTCTATTGGTTTTAGTTTTGTGAAAGGTTAATCTGGCCTGAACAGGCCAGAAGCATTTTTATTTTAGATTTTAGATTTACGATTTTAGAATTATCAGAAGTAATTGGGTAATAAGCCATTTTTGTTGCCGATTTATCGGGACGATTCTGTGTCCTAAAATGTTTTTGCTCATGGATAAAAGGTTTATCACAGGGACACTAAAGTTATTGACCTCGACGGAATTGATCCTTGATTCCTTTAACCATATCGGCATAAAATCGTTCAAACCCATTTCGTGGTGTTCGGCAGAGCCAGACGGACAAGCCGCTTTCGCGGGCGTACGGGTCGGTTATTCGTCCAATCAAGTCAACTGTGGTAAAATAATGGGAAATATCAGCGGTATCATCATTCACATAAATCAACGTATGAAATTTAGCGCTATCTGGCGCCCAGAATAAAAAGCTTTCGCTGAAGCAGACTGGCTCTGGGAGTCCATGTTTTTGGCTGTAATATTTGATCGCTCCGGCTTGACCATAATTTTCAGCATAGATTGCACAATCGGCTTTCTCTGAATCACTCAAGCGTTGATAAGCTCGGATGACAATTTCGCCCAATTCCTTCCAACCAGTCATATCCGCATAATCCTGGGGCAGTGGATAGATTCTGCCGTCCTCCCAGCGCAACGCTCCTTCGCCGCCGAACCGCTTTGACTGTTCACCATACGCGACCATTTTTTCCAGTGGCAGAACCGGCAAACTGTATGGCAGCAGCGGTAGCGTGATCAAAATCATCAGAGCTAAAATGATGGGCTTCAAGAAGCCCAAGCGTCCCACGAGGTATTTTTCAATGGCAAATCCGCCGAAGGCAAACAGGATGGGATAAATTCCCAGCGCATAATAGCCTTTTCCTTTCAATAAAATATAAAGCAATACGACGGCCAGATAGGTATAACCCAGCACCCGATACTTTTTCCCTACTTTAAAAAAAAGCACAAATGCCAATCCCGATAGCCAGATCAATAAATTCGAAAAATTCATCAACACCTGTGCCGTTAAAAAATCGATAATTCGGACATGAACCAGTTGCGTCTCCCGCAGCCGGGTCATGTGATACACCACCGGGAAATTATGATTGTACTGCCAGACCAGATTGGGCAGAATAATCAGCAATCCCAGCACCGATCCGTATAGAAAATATTTTGAAAAGAACAGCTTTCGATCTGAAGTCAATAATAACGCAATGCCAAAGGCGAAAATCAGAAATCCAATATTATACTTGGCTAAAAAAGCCAATCCCCAGGTGATTCCCAGATGAATCCAGAATTTGGGATTTTGGGTTGGAATTAATTTCAGGATAAAATAGGTGCTGAGCAGCCAATAAAACCCATCGAAAGATACGGGTTGAAACAGCGTATTGCTTCGCAGAAAGGCCGACGATACCACGAATGCGGAGCACCCCAGCAGAATCGCCCATTTTTTCCCACCCAAATTTTTGATGATCAAACCAATGATCACCACCGAGACAGCCCCGATAATGGCTGGGAATAGCCGAATCGAAAACACCGAATCGCCGAACAAAAATCGAGTGATGTTGCCGATGATCGCTGTGGTGGGTGGCACCGAGAGAAAGCTCCAATCCAGATGATCGCCCTGGGCTAAATAGAGATAAGCGTCGCGATGGAGTTCGTAGTTGGTATTGGTGAAGAAATGGATCGTCAATTTGAGCGCAGCCAGAGCAAAAATAAGCAGCCATTCCTTTGATATTTTTGTCGACATATCGATTTCCGATTACACCTTGCAACTTTCCCCCAATTCTCCTATTGCACCACTCGTTCTCGTGAATTTGGAGGAGTTGTGGTGTAGCAATTAGCTTTCGTCCAGGATTAAAAATTCTCGTTCGGACCAGATCTGGTTTACGCCATCGATCAGATCGTAGAGATGATTCAATATTTCTTCCACATCTTCATCGTTTGCCGTCTGCTCGATATTTTGGGTCTCATCGAGCAACACGTCGATCTGACTGGCGAGATGCTGATCGTATTCCACAATCTGATTGAGCCTGGCAGAGCTAATGGGCTGTCGAAAAAAAGATCCAGAATTGTAAGCGGGATTGGTCAGCGACTGGGCGAGCATTTTCAAGCTTAACACAATGCGGTCAAAGATCTCAAACGAATTATGGTTGGCCTGGTGCCGCAGCCAAAAACCAAGTTGAGTGAGTTGTTTTTCCAAACGACTTAATTTGCTGTTCAAAAATTCTCTCAACCGCAGGTCGTTTGAGCGACGCTCCTGAATGGCTCGATACCCATCATAGCCATGGATCGCCTGGGCCAGCTCGGTCGCAGCCGGATCAGCCATTAGATTTGCGCTTCTCATGCATAACTCCTTGAATAGTTGCTCTTCGAGCGAGATACGTGGTTGGCAATTTGCAACTGGGATGCACTCTCACGTACCCTAACATCGTTACAGTCACAATGATATAGCAATTCTTCTTGTTTTCTGATGGGCCGTTGTTCGCAGCATCTGCCTTACGTTCAATTGAAATCTGGTTTGAGATTTATATATAATTCAACCACTGACCAACTCAAAAAAAGTTTGCCACCCTGGTTCTGGCCAGCCAATCAATTTTGCTGCTCGCACCTGACAGCGGGTAATTTCAATGCAGACTGAACCGCTATTTGATAAGCGCTCTTCACTTGATCCCACAGCGACCCAACGCAAATTGGTTATGAAAAGCACAGGATGCCCATCCATTATGGTTCATTCTGTCGATCACAACACGTATCACCAATTGCTGAAATGCCAGGGCGGTGGTCACCTCTCTCGCTTGCTATTCAAGGACGCAGCGACTGCTTCTACCGAGCAATCGTTTTGACGATCGGACGATCTCAATTCCGCGAAGATGCGGAGCTCTTCCCGTAGCCGGCGATTCTTAACAGCCGGGCCAGGAAATCGACGCGTCTCCGCCCAGCGAAGTTGTCTGCTCTATCGAAAACGATTGATTCACAAAAATTCTATATTCTGGCAAGGGGGTCAATGAAAATCTATTGTGAATGCTTCTGGATCTGGCGTTGAGTGTAATTTTGGTTTCGAGCTTTTGCTATGTTATTCCTCCGAGCTACCATTTCAAAGCATGCAGATTTTTATTCTCATCAATTCCTCATGCGCAAAGATCACACTCGAAAACAAATTTTGCTGGCAACACAAATTCACTCAATCTATACCGTTCCACCCATGGGACATGCAGGCGTTTTGATTGAAGTAATCGGTCTAAAGGCAATCATTTCAGACCAGCCAAAAGTTAATTAATTAATCCCAAAAATGCAAGTAATTTTTTTGAATTATTTTTTTCCCTGTGGCGCAGCAGATTAGATTGCTCTTGCTTTTGAACAGAATTCTTGCTAAAATAATTTTGTCCAGGCAATGCCGCTGAGGGCATTTTGACCTTGATGTCGCATCGAGCGCTGGCAGTTCCGAATTTGGTTCGCAGGTCGGCTATTCAGGCGGGGAAACACCAGAGGAGCGGAACAAATAGGCATGCTACCGGAAAGTTCAGCTTGCTAAATTCGATCTCGATCAAAATTAAACTTCTGTCGTTGCCCGGCCCGGAGGCGTGGTGGCTGAGATCACCCTTTTCCAGGGATAGCCACCATCTGGCTGCGATTTATAGGTTAAAATGCTATCAGGAGGCATCATGCCGGAGCAATTGGTACAGGGTGAGAAATCCCAAGCATCTGTTAACTGAACGAGGACCATTATGATGAACATGCGCATGGCAGTTATGCTGATATTGGTAATGCTTATCAGCAGTCCCGCTTCGATTCCAGCAAGCGATTGGCATCAGGTTAAATTGCAAATTCAAAAATTGATCAAACAATCCGGTGGCACCGTGGCCGTCGCGTTCGAGGACTTAGCGACAGGCAGAACCTTGTTACTGAACGAGAAAGTGGTCATGCACGCCGCGAGCACCATGAAGACAGCGGTCATGATCGAGGTCTTCAAGCAAGCGCAACAAGGGCGCTGGCAACTGTCCGATTCGCTGCTGGTGAAAAACGAATTCCACAGCATTGTCGATGGCAGCCGCTATTCACTGGACATCAAGGACGATAGCGACGATCTGGTCTATCGGAAAATTGGCCAGGCGATGACCATCAGAGATCTTGTCTACCAAATGATTACCAGGAGCAGCAATCTTGCCACCAATATCCTGATGGAGCAGGTCACTGCTGCTGCGGTCATGCAAACAATGCAGGAGATCGGCGCCCATCGAATTCGCATCTTGCGCGGGGTGGAAGATCCCAAAGCGTTTCAGCAGGGGTTGAACAACACCACCGATGCCTATGATCTGTTGTTGATCATGAAAGCCATTGCTCAAAAAAAGGTGGTCTCGCCTGCCGCTTGCGAGGAGATGATTCGTATTCTGACCGATCAGAAATTAAACAAGAAAATCCCGGCTTTGCTGCCACCAACGGTGCGAGTCGCTCATAAAACTGGCTCAATTTTTGGCATCGACCATGATGCTGCGATCGTTTACAAAACTCCTGACCACGCGTATATTCTGGTGGTGCTAACACGAGGCATTCGGGATCACCAGCAAGCCGAATCGCTCATTGCCCGCATCTCCCGGCTCATCTACGATGCCATTTGATGTTCGTATGTGGTATTAAAGCTCATGTAATGCAAAACTACGGTAAAATAATTTGATCTAAAAGGAAGCCTGGTTCGGCGCATTTTCGAACTTATTTCTTGGTGCCTTC
>CAZYNP010000053.1:0-30998 GCA_964647995.1 uncultured Cytophagia bacterium | reverse complement strand
GCCTGGTTCGGCGCATTTTCGAACTTATTTCTTGGTGCCTTCGAGTCTTGGTGGCCTCAAAAATAGCGCCCAAAGCCAGGGACCGGCGATTCGCAATGACTGTTACAAGCCCAGGCGAATGCTTCCAACCTTCTTGGGGTAGGCTTATCAATTCAAATCAAAACATCCCGTTTTGCTGCGCTAAAGTCTCACCATTTAAAAGCGGTTCAATGTCGGGGTGTTCTTGAAGCAACAGTTATTTTTTTGACACAAATGCTAAATCTGTTGACTGCAAACAAAATAAGTTTTAACTTGCCCTGCGTTCAGTTCAATCAGCAGAGATTTCAACCGCAGGAACAGAGATCATGCAGCTCAACGGTTCGACATTTTCTCAAGCTATTCTGGTGAGCTTGTCGCTACTGTGGTTCGGACTGGCGGTCCATAGCTGCAGTAATGAGAAGAGTCAAAATGACATTGAGCAAACGCTGGCGTTGGGCAAGAGTTTGCAGAGCAGACACTATTCCAATTTGCGCGTCGGGAATGATTATGCCCGATCCTTATCTGACGACAATTCTTACGATGTCCAAAAACATGTTCTGAAGCCAGGCGAGACACTGCGTGACGTTGCCCTTCAATATGGCACAGATTGGCAAACAATTCTAAGAGCCAACACACTCTCCGATAGCACCCAGCTTCGAGCTGGTCAAACCATCCTTGTCCCCATCCCAAAATCCAGTGGGCAATGGCCACGCCGGTGATTGGTTGCCGCGGTTTGCTAAAAAGCATTAAGCAGTTTCAGCGCCATGATCAGCATGGCGATGAAGAGCACCACCCGAATCACCTTTTCACCCCTCTTGACTGAGACCTTGGCCGACCACCAGGCGCCCAATCCGTTCCCCGCCGAAAGCACCAGAGCGTGCGACCAACTGATATTGTCGGTTAGAATGAAAATGACGATTGCCGGCAGCGTAAAAACAAAAACAACGAACACCTTGTGCATGTTAACATGGATCAGATCGGCTTGCAGCAGGTGATAAAACGCCGCCATCAATAAAAAACCAACCCCTGCCTGGATCAAGCCACCATAGAACCCGATTGCAAACATCACTCCATAAAGCCAGAGCGACGAAACCGGATGGCTTGGACCAGCCACCATTTTTCGGTTCGACTGCGGGAAAAGAATCGTGATCATGATGCCAATCATGACCAATCCCAACAGCCGCTGGAACAGCAAATCATTGATTTTCACTGCCACCACGGCGCCAAGAATCGCGCCTGGCAGCGTAAACAGCGACAGCTTTAGGCTCAGTTTGAATTGGTGCAGCCGTTCCCGTTTGAAAGCCACGATAGCTGCGATGTTCTGGATGAGCACCGCCACGCGATTAGTGCCGTTAGCCAGACTGCTGTCCAGGCCTAAAAAAATCAATGCCGGTAGCGTCAACGTCGAGCCGCCGCCCGCCATGACATTGATGAAACCAGAGAGCAAGCCTGCCATAAACAGCACCGCCAGTTTAATCCACTCATTCATTCTGGCCACCTTGCTGCAACCTGGTCATAAAATCAACAAACTGGGGGAACGCCACGTCAGCCGGCGGCAACTCCGGGTGCCAGCGCTTCTCCCACTCCAACGAATAATACCCATCATAGCCAGCATTCTTCAATATTCGATAAATCGGTCGATGCGGCACCTCTCCCTCGCCCATCAGACAGGGCTCCCATCGGACAGGTGAGCCGCCAACCCGGCGCGAATCTTTCCAATGAGTATGTTCGATCCAGCGCCCGACTTGCTGCCAGGTCGTCGCTGGTTCTTCCCCAATGAACATATAGGGATGATTGATATCCCACAGCAGACCGACCTGTTCGACGGGCACCTGTTCCAGCAATTGACGAAAATGATGGCTGTGCAGCCAATCATCGTGCGTTTCAATCAGAATCTTGATCTCTGGATTCCCGAGGGCGGCGATCATTTTTTCCAGATAGCTCGCTGCCGCGTCAATGGCTTGCGTCCAGGACCGATTACCGATTTTGCCACCGAAGATGCGGATGAATCGCGTTCGAAAACGGCAGCACAGTTCCGCATGCCGTTTCAAATCGTCCACCTGCGCCAATTCCTGAGGCGAATCGCTGGGCGATAACATTATCGAACTGGAAAAACAGACAATGCTCAGTTCAGCGTCTTCCAATCGGCGCAGCGTTTCCTGGCTGTGGGTGGTAAATTGCGGCAAAACCGTAACATCCAGATGTTCACCAATACCGCGAATTTCAATTCCTGAAAAACCATAGCCCCTGGCGCTGGCAATCACTTTCTCCAGACTCCATTCGGGACAACCCAACGTCGAAAAAGCTAATTTCATATCTCTGGCCTCGCTCAATTTGACGTGCAAATATAGATGAATCCGATCAAAATAGCAAGACTTTTCAGTGGAAGCACTAAGGCCAGCAGTGGCTTTAAGTGACCGGTCGGCTCACTTACGCCCGGCGGATCCCCCGCGCCGACCGGCAAACCAACCAGTATCGCTGAGCCCGCCGAACTGACCCCGCATGATGGATCACGTTTGCGACTGGGCCTGGTGCTCCCGCCGGCAGCAGATCGTGGCTGCTTATCGTTCTGGGAAATCGAATGAAAATAGTTCACATGGCACCTGTTGAAGATCGTCTCCAGGGACTACTGCCACGGAAAAGTTCCGCAGGCCAGAATAATGGGGATTATTGATGAATAGATGATCGCACAGAATCTTGCCGGGAGGAATGTCCTGGAACCGCAGCCGGCCAAACAGTGGGTAATGATCGAATTCTTGACGCCAATGATTGCCCTGCAGCGACCATTGGATTGGCAAACCAGCCGAGGTTGCCTCCTGGCGCAGCCAATAGAGTCGAAAATGAGCCTGATTGCAGCTAATATATACTGTGGCCCAACCGACCAGCGACAGCCCGGGGTTCACCTGGATATTCAAACGACCATCAAGCGCCGGTGGCAATGAATCCAAGATGGCATAACGGGCAAAGCTCTCCTTTGCCGGTAGGCCACGTTGCAGGCAAAATGTATTATCGATAGCAAAGCGGAGCCCCCATGCGCTATCTTGCAGCACAGCCAAGCTCAGCTCATTCAAAGCTGGCAACCGCAATGTTCGATGACTGCCAGCGAAGGCCTTGACCTCCATGAGCGGTCGCTTCAAATCCATGACCACAATATCGACATCGCTGACCCGCTCGGGAAAATGGTAGAGAAATTGTCGTTCCGCAAGGTGAGCGCCTTCGCGCGGGGTAGAGGAAACAGACAAATTGGTTGGTATCTCTTGCAAAGCCTGGCTGAGCAGTTGATGTTGAGGCGTCACCTGCCAGATTCGATGAAATCGGAGGATGGAATATTGAGTGGTCGCAACCATCGCCGATAGCAGAATTACGGTCATGCCAATTTCGGCACTAAACCATTGAATCGATCGATGTCGCCGGGCATAAGTGATAATATTTGCCATGCCCTGAATCGCCGCTAAAAAAATAAAAGGAATAATCGCGGCCGAATAGTGATATTCTATCCGGCGCATGAAATTCCAGGGACTCAGGAGATTCAACAGCCCATTAAGCCCGGCAATGAGCAGGATGCTCGGCGCAAAAAGACTGAATCCGGCAACCGGCAATAGCAATTTTGCCCCATAAACCATATTTTCAAATCGAAATAATCTGGTAAGTGCCGCTCCTTGACTGCGCACTATAGCAGACAAAATCTGTGTGATCTCATTTTCGCCGCTCTTAGCAGCCGCGGCAGCCGATCCGGCGATGGCCGGAATTTCCTGGGTTGGCCAGAGATGACTGCGACTGGCAAACGCCAGCATCCACAAAGTGGAAATAATCACCAGCACCGCACCCATTTGGGGCTGGTTCCGACCGAGCCAGGCATACCAGCCCAACATAAAGATAACCAGCGCCACATCTTCCCGGCAGAAGAGGCTGATGATCGCAAAAGCAATTGCCGCAGAAAATTTTTCCTCTGTCAAATATAGAAAGGTGAACAACAAAAAAGGCGTCGCCAATGTGAGGCCATGGAGGTCGAACATATTGGCCCCGTGCAATGCCGGATAAAATAGATACGCCATGGCCACGAGCAGGGACGCAGTTTCAGATTGGAGTTTTCGTCGCGCAAATAAATAGATGGGAATTACACCGCAGGCCAGGATCAAGGTCTGCAGCCAGAGCAGCAACGGAAGGGAGGGGAAAATCCGGTAGATCACCGCCAGCGGCAGATAAATTAATTCCCAATGCGCCACTTGAAGCCGCGAGACCGAAAATCCCAGATTGACGCTTTCGTGTAGTATGCGGCCCTGTGCGGTATTCCAGATAGTCTGCCCCATGATTCCCAGATCCCACAAGGTGGCCTGGTAGCTCTGAAAACGATTGACCGCCCAATTTCCGACAATACCGGTATAGACACCGATAGCGCTCGACAAAATAAGCCAGGACAGCCTGGTATTCCTGCAACTTTTCTGATCGGTAAAATTCAATTCCCACCTCTGCAATTGTGGCGATAGCGGTGAAAGCAGGGATTTCGTTCACGATGGATATTCGTTGCCGCTTGTCCCAACTATAGCACGCAAAAAATTGCCGATTTTAACAGCAGCCAAATTAAACAATTCCGGTGAGAGAGTCAAATAAAATCATTGTAACAGATATGAATTTCGGATGGTTGAAAATTCGATTGCTGGTTGATGGTAGCATGGGTTAGATCGCGAGACCAAGGTTCAGGGGATGGGGGGATGCCTCAATTCGCAAGCAGGATTGTGGCGTCAACCTAAGTATTGGTAATTCCATAAAGACTCGAAGACACAAAGAAATCAGATTGCATTTTAGGAATTATGCCTAAAAAGCGCTCCGTTGTCATCAAATTCTTTGGCCATAGCTTCGTTTCATAAGATAATTTGGTCGCAGATGCTTCGTGTCGTTGTGACTTTGTAGCCAGCACATCTAAGGTTGACGCCGATGGCCAGTTGGCGGATTATATGTTGCTGTCCCAAATGCTCAATGAGAAATCCTGATTTGGACCAGAGTGTTTTTCAGTAAGGTAAAAAGGTTGCTACAATCATGGATTTTTAGGTGTTACTAAGTATACCATTTCATGATTTCTTATTGGTTGATTAAAAGGTTTACAGCTTAATCCCATTCTGCTGAAATATTCAAAGCGAGAAAGAATTAAATTCGTCGGACAAGATTTTATGTCAATTCCCGAAGTTCGGTTTAATGGACCAAATCCATTAGACCTTATTAACCTTAGTAGCATAAGATGATCCACCGATGCGAAACCTTATTAGCTTCTGGTTATATTTTGCTGTCCCAAATGCTAAACGGGAAATCCTATTTTGGACAAGAGTGAGGGTTCATTCAAAATGAATCGATAGGAGTAGAGCGTGATAAAAACTGGATCAGTCCCCCCAAAGCCGCTGATGAAGCGATCCGCCCGCGGTCCAGCGGGCGGATTTTATAACCCTCCTGATGGCTAATGTTATGATCCGCCTACTAACGGATTTGCTAATCCGCTTACTGGCGGATAGGATCAATTCGCCGCAAGTGGTCGGCCAATTGACACCTGGTCAGAAACTTTTTTGGGTGCACTCATAATTAATCAATGCTTCTTGGGCATCTTTTCTAAAATACCATCGAATTTCATCGTCCCTTCGATTCTTATTGACACTGAACATCAGTTTGTTGGCACCCGAAGCCCACTGACGATTTGAGTTAATGACCAACCAGCAGCAAGGCTGAGTTTAGAACATTGCCCCTGGGACATAACACCTGGCGCAAAATGCTGCCGCGAATCAAGGACGCTTCGTGTTTACTTCACCACCACTTTGATGAGCGTGTTGGCTGGCACCGTATCATTCAATTGCATCTCATTCATAATTGCCAATTCCTCCAATTTATCTGCTGGCGCGCCATATTGTTGCAGCAGACTGCGTAAGGTCGCGGGCGCTGTGGTGCGTTTGATGATCAGCTTACTGGGAGTTACATTGATCTTGGCCGGATCGGTCAACGGCTTGAATTGCCCCATGGTCTGGCTGAAAGAGGAATGATAATTGGCAAATTGCGCCTGGCCGGTGTATCCATGGAAATAAAATACCGAATTATCCTTCTGGATAAAATACGACTCGACGCGGATTACACCTTGCTCGGTGGTCACATCCGAGATCAGCCGCTGCGCGTTCAAGCCGCTCACTCGGACCGCTTCGGACTGTACCACGGTGGCTTTGGTATTCGCAACAAAGGCATTGGCAGCATCAGCCGGGGATTTTTCCTGCGCCAGCGAGAAAAGCATCACCGCATCCTGCTGCTGCGTGAACATCTGCACCTGCGAGGGCGTATTGTTCAATTGCCAGCCAGCCGGCACCGGGAATTGAAATTTCAACTGTGGGTGATAAAAGGTATTGCCTTCCACATACCCTTGCCGCGGGTCTTCGCCATAAAGCACCCCGTCGACCTTCTGCAGATATTGGTCATGATTCACCGCAAACTGCGTTCCAGCCAATTGGGTCTGCCATTTCTGGGCATCTTTTTTGATCGCCGCAATGCGATCGGGCGGATTTGGATGGGTCGAGAACCACCCCGGCAACCCGCTGCGGTCTTCACCGGGATTCAGTCGCTCCAGCGTCACGAAGAAATTGGCCATGTGATTGGCATCCCAGCCGCCCTTGGAGGAATATTCCACCCCCAGTGCATCGGCCTGCCGCTCATTATCCCGACTGAAACGGAGAAACAGCATGCCCACGCCAAACTGGGCCAGCCCGGCGTACTTGCGAAATGTCTCCGAGACCATGAAGCCAATGCCCAGCCCCAGTTGCGCCAATTGTGCTCGACTATATTGCGCCGCACTGTGTCGCGCGGTGACATGGCCGATCTCATGCCCCAATACTCCAGCTAACTCGGCCTCATCATTGAGATAAGATAGGATGCCCCGGGTGACATAAATGTAGCCGCCCGGAACGGCAAAAGCATTGATAACCGGGGAGTCCAGAATCCGAAATTGATAATCCAGATTGGGCCGATGGCTCAGACTTCCTAACTTTTTGCCAACCGATGAAACATAACCTAATAATTGCGGGTCATTGTATAGGCCATAGGTGGCGATAATCTCCTTATCTGTCTGCTGGCCCAGCGCAATTTCATCGGACTGCGTTAGCAGCATGAACTCCCGTTTGCCCGTTACAGGATTCACCGCGCACGAAATCGCCCAGGCAAGAATTGCCACAAACACGATGCTCACCAAAATTTTCAAGCTGGTCTTTGGATTCATCTTCGTCCTCCTTCGATTAATGAAGTTGATTGAATCGGCCAGATCTTTCTCAAAGTTCCCACAACGATCTCGCCAGACTTCCATTTGTTGCTAACGTCATGAGTCTATCTCAAACACCATAGTAGCTAAAGCCATTTTTTCTTTCGAAAATAGAAAATCATGCCAATACTGATAACTCCCATCAGCAACCACACCAAGGGATAACCATACCGCCATTTCAATTCGGGCATGAACTCAAAGTTCATCCCATAAACACCAGCAATAAAAGTCAGGGGAATAAAAATGGTCGCTATCATCGTCAGCACTTTCATCACTTCGTTGAGCCGGATGCTAATATTAGACAAATAGAGATCGATCATGTCCCCAATCATATCGCGATAGGTTTCCAATGTATCGATCACCTGAACCGAATGATCGTAGACGTCTTTTAGGTAAATCCGAGTCGATTGGTGGATCAGGTTGGAGTCTTCTCGCTGCAAATTGTTGATCACTTCTCGTATCGGCCAGGCCGATTTGCGCAGCGTGACCAATTTTCTTTTTAAAACATAAATCTGTTGCAATGTTTCGCCATTAGGATTGTTGAGCAGATTATCCTCAGCGGTTTCTATATCTTCGCCAATTTCCTCCAGGATGATAAAATAGTGATCGACGACAGCGTCGATGAGGCTATAGGCCAGATAATCGGCCTGGAGCTTTTTAGATTGGAATTTACTGGCACGAATGCGATCTCGAACCGGATCGAACACATCGCCCACATCCTCCTGGAAAGAAATCAAATAATTGTCGGCCAAAAGGAGGCTAATCTGCTCCTCTTTGATTTCACGTTGACGCGAGAGGGAGAGCATTTTCAGGACGATATAAATATAATGGCCATAATCCTCCACTTTGGGTCGCTGCGCCGTATGGAGAATATCTTCCAGGACCAATGGATGAATATCCAGATGGCTGCCAATTTGCTCGATAATAGCCACCTCATGCAGGCCATCCACATTAAGCCAGGTAATGGTTGGCGCCTGAGAAAAGGGAAAGCAGGCGTCGATGGTTTCGGGTTCCAGTTCATTATAGCCATTCGCATCATAGCGAAACAGGTGCAGATGCGTTTTTTCAATTTTCTTTTCGCCCACATGAACCAGTGTTCCGGGCGGCAGGCCAACTTTTTTCGATCGTCGGCTATTGGTTCGCGGAATAGCGCGTCACCTCCTCCATTTTGGTCGTTTGCAGACCAGCGTTCATTTCAGCTCTTCGCCGGGATAAGTATTGCGTCAGGATTTCCGGGCAGCCGAATGATAATGAAAAGGACTTGTCCGGTTAATGCGTTTCGGCGGAATCCAGGCGCGCGGAGGAGTCGTCAACTTCACGATGAATCCGCTTGACAAGATAATATCCCGCCGACAACGCGATGATCAGTGCGGCGATACCCACCAGCGTCAGACTGGAATATTTATTCAAATCCAGAATAATTACCTTACGCGAAATGGCAATCATGGCCACGATCATCACCACTTCCACGTGCATTACCCGTTGCTTAAGATATGTCTTGATCGTGTCCAGCAACTCAATTCCGATGAGCACCAGCATGAACAGACCGAAAATGTCCAGCAATTCATCGATCTCAAGAATAAATATTGGCTCGCTAAGGATATCCTTCACAATGATCCAGCACAACTCTACCAGAGACAGCAGCAACACAATCATCATCAAAATAATGAGCGTTACGAATAACAACTTATCGAATTTTTCCAGCAACATGTGCATAGGCTAATCCTGGTGGTAGCGTTCCCTGGCATCGGCAATGATCTGGAGCGCCAGTTCGAGGCCCTCCCAGCCATCGATGCCAGTCTTTTTCTCCTCAAGTTCCTTATAAACGGCAAAAAAATGCTCGATCTCTTTCATCAGATGCGGCGGCAAATCTTCCAATTTCTCGATCTGGTTCCAATAGGGATCGCCCACGGGCACGCAAACGATTTTTTCATCGGGACCTTTTTCATCCCACATTTTGAACAACCCGATGGGCCTGGCTTCGATCAGACAACCAGGAAACGTCGGCTCGGTCACCAACACCAGCGCATCCAGCGGATCACCATCCTGGCCCAGCGTCTCGGCGATAAACCCATAGTCGCTGGGATAATGCACCGCAGAAAAAAGCATCCGATCCAGTTTGATAGCATTTTTTTCTTTATCGAATTCATACTTGTTGCGACTGCCTTTGGGAATTTCCACTACGACATCTATCGTATAGGGCTTGGTATTCTCAGCCATCTTCCTCCTCCGAATGATTTGACGTCAATTTTAAAACTACAACTTCCACCAATTGCATGAATTACAACCGCGCTGGACTGTTTGGAAATTGTGCACCCGATACTCCACGAGGTCACTCTGCTACCACTTAACTTTACAACGGCATCTTTTGTCCATCGCACGGCTGATTATTTTGTCCCTTTTTTTCTATGGTTCACCTCATGCCACCGAATCATCCACTGGCAATGCGGTTATCACCACCATCAGCGTTGCCGACTATTGTCGATTGAACCGCAGTCGCCACAATGGCCAATAGGCAAGGCCAGCAGCTCGCACCTCTTCCTTTGGCAACGCCAATCCGCCTGGTGCTAAAGGCATCATTTTCGGCCAGGGCCACCACTTCCAGCCCCCAGGGCGGACATCACCCGCCATTGCTCGCTGTGGTTCTTGAATTCGACGCAGCAGGAACAGGCTGACCAAGCGCAGCAGCCCCGAAATCAAAAAGATCGCCTTGAACTCTATCCCCGGCGAAAAAGAAAGATTGATCGCCAGATGATGCAGGTACTTCGCCAGGATGCCACCGCTGAGAGCGCCCAGGCCCGCGGCCACGCCATTGACTGATGACCAATAGGCAAAATAGGCGGAATTGGCAGTTTTGGACGCCATCCCAAGGACCAGGTTCACCGAGCACAAATTGTAAGCGGCCCAGAAAAAGCCTGCTGAAAGCTGCAGCCAGGGCAGCAACAGGAAAAGATAACCTGCGCCCCTGGTAGTCAAGAGCCACAGCATTGGCAAAAACGAGGCGATCAGCGCTGCCAGCAATACCACTGGACGATTGCCGATGCGATCAGAAACATGTCCCCAGAACCACATGCCCAGCAGATCGGCTGCAGCCGCGGCAATGGTCAACAGCGCCACGGTGGTATAACTAAGCTCCAAAATTTTGAGCATATAAACAATAAAAAACGGTGCGGCCATGTTCACGGCAAACGACCACAACGCAGCAAAGCGCAACAGCCGTCGAAAGTGCTTTTGCTTCAGTGGCGCCCGATAAATCGACCGGAAATCCACCTCCGGCTGCGGCGCCGATGCCGGTTCAGGTTGCCGCACCAGAAAACGCACACTGAGCACACCGCAAACCAGAGCAAAGGCAAACAACAGTTCAAATGCATGCAGCGTCGAACCATTGGGCTGCTGCTGTCGAAACCAGTCCAGAAATCGCCCGGCAAGCAATGTCAGCGCGATATTTGCCGCGCCCAGGATCGCGTTTCTCAAACCGAAATACCGACCACGAATGTCGCCGGGTACAATGAACGACATCCATGACAACCAGGCGACGCCAGAGACGGCGCCAAGGATGCTGGATACCGCAATCAATAATATCACTACTTGTAAGACAAACCATGGTCGGCTGGACGCCATCAGCACGCTCAGGATAATGATCGGCAGCCACAATATTCGCGCTGCGAACGCCGCACGCACGGCCACTTTTTTCCGCCGATTGTACTTTTCGACCAGATACGTGCCACCCAACTGGGCCATATTGGCAAATAGCGGTATCGAAGCCAACATGCCGATCTGCAGGGAACTTGCGCCCAAAGCCAAAGCAAATGCCGGCAGAAAAACGCTGCCGGTTAAATTGACATAGATATTGGCAAAAATGCCATCGTAAATGGACAGGCGCAATGCCGCCACCGTGCGCTTCACGCTAAATCCCGGCTGTATTATGGATTGGGATTCGCCTCCCGAAACTTCACCCATCAATCACCTCGAATCAAGATTATCGAATTCATTACCCATTTGGCCATGTCGCTGCCCCAGTCAGCAGGCCCGCCGCCGATGAACCGTAAGCTTGGTCTACCCGATGGTAATCAGCAGCCTCCAACTTCTGATTGCGCCGGCAGGAAACCAAAACCGCCTGCGCACAATCCCCGATTCTTTCACTGCCAACCAGGCCAAAATATGAAAGCAATTAAATGATTCGCCCGAAAAAGAGTTCCCGGCTTTAGGATCGAGGTTAAGTAATCCCCATACATCCATAATTTAGGGCGATAGCGTCAAAGAACATTACCGATCAACCGATTTTTTATTTCCTGATCTTGGCGGTGATATAGCCAATCAAAAAACCGGTCAACAAAATTAATGGATAAAAGATAATTCGAGACATGCTGATTTTCCAGAATAGAAACCGCAGATAGACAACTTGCACATTTTGAATCAGCAAAATGAGAAACAGAACCACCAGGACAGCAATGAGAACAGTTTTCGCTTGCATCAACGATCCTCCCTCTCTATCAATTTCCGGTCAAGGAAATCTGGAAACCAAAAAATCGATCATCCATCAGTCATCGAGAAATCATTCGCTTAAACCTGCAACAAAACCCGATAGCGGGTTAACAAAATTTGATGATCGCTCCTTAGCAGCGGAGTGAAACCCGAAACATAAACGCGCCGCACGCTGTACCTTTAATCGCCAACCGTGCCCTGGAGACAGCCGCCATTGGTGCTCTCGAGTGGCACATGGTTCCAACCTGGGTTATAGCGCCGAAAATCCTGGTCTCTCCCCCCTACCTATTCGGTTTTTCGGAGCATAATTTGTACCTCGATGATTGGCCAACCGGAATTCACCGGCCGAATTTGAGGCGGAGCAACGACATGGCAGCGAATCGTCAGATCCTCGCGGATGCCTTCCGCGTAGATCGGAGTTGTTGGCAACACCACTGCCGTATCACTGGCACCATCAACTGGCACCATGACCCGAATATGCTGCGGTGAAATTTTAATGGTATCCACCGCTATCCCGCGCGGAAACTCGCCAATAATTTGAGCACGAACAATGGCATCGGCTTCGGTTATTTGCGTCAGGTCAAATTCCAGACTACCTGGCACAATACTGATCAACTTAGCGCCAGGAGGCAAATCAAAATTCTTCTCTGAGAGATGGACAATATTTCTCCCTGGCTGCAACCTGGATAGGTCCACATGGACGCTGATCTGTCGCGCCTGAATATTATTTAGCTCCGCACTGGAGCCAATCAAGCCGATTCGGATCTCGGTGGTCTTTTCATTATTGAGCACCAGATTTTTGGGCAACTCGGTGTAATTGATCGGCACGGTAAAAAATACCCGTTTGATTGTGCTCTGGCTCAATACAACCGTGGACCAGAAAAAAAACGCCAATAAAAAGCTAATGGCTAACCGAGCAATGACGACTCGCTTGCGTGGTTCTGTGGGACTGATCAAGAAGTGGCCGGTAGTATTTTTCCAGTGATTGCTAATTCGAGCGCTCAGCATGTTTTTACTGGGTATCTTTTCTACCGTCCCTTGCGAGAAAATGGTAACAGTACCTCGTTCCTCGGACACCGTAATGACCAAAGCATCGGTAACCTCTGACAGACCCAGTCCCGCATGATGACGCGTGCCATATTCTTCGGATAGCACCAACGATTTGGAAAGCGGTAATTTGACCGCAAATGAAGTTGCTTTGCCGTTTTCAATAATCACAGCCCCATCATGCCCCGGCGAATGGGGATCAAAAATACTCATCAGCAGCGGGAAGCTGGGCCTGGCATCCAATTGAATCCCCTCGGAGGTCCAGGCCTTGACCGTGTCTTTTCCCGGCAGCACGATCAATGCCCCGCGATGTTGTTGTGCCAGAGTAAAAGCTACATCGCTGATAATGAAAGCCAATTGCGATGCTTCGCTGCCAATCTCCTGGCGTCGCAAGGACGCCATTCGCTCAAAAATCCTTCGAAGTTCGGGTTGAAAGATGATCACCAGCGCCAGCAGCAAAATCTGGCTTAGATTGGAATAAATCCACTCGATCCCTTTCAGATTCAAAAATCTTGCTGCCGCGAAAATCGCCGCGGCAAACATGATTCCCAGTACTATCTTCCAGGTGCCAGCCGTACGCAGGTTTTGATATAAGAAAAAAATCAGAATGGTTAGAAAAAAAATATCCAGCGAGACTCGCCAATCCAGCATCTCGCGGATCGTCTGCATCTGTAACGAAAAAATGTCCATGTCTCAGAAATAAATCGCTTGCATTTGAGTCGAAGAATCATTAACTTTTTTGCTGCACCAGGCAATTTACAACATCTGTATCTAAATGTCAATAAAAATTTAATCGAAGCAAGGAGAAGTTATGACGTTAGCCGACGCCCTGAAGCGAATTAAGACGATTGAATATGCTACAACCTGTCGACCGGTAGTAACAACTGTGGCCGAAGCCATCAAGCGGCAATTCGCCGCTGATGCTGAATTGACACCGCTGCCTCACGCCAGTGCATTGGATCAAGGTGTCCTGCGCATTTCCATCGCCGACGAAAAATTTGGTCCGCCCAGCACCATTCCTCACGGTACCGAAAACGACTGGATGTTTTTTCGAATGGATACCACCGGCTGTGGCGAATTGGTGACTTCCAAACCGCATCTGCTCTATGGCCTGTTTTGTCGTATCGCCGAAGATTTTCAACACAAAGATATTCAACAATTTCAAAATGGCTGGTCGGCTAAAACCACCTTCCAATGGCAACGCTCGCTGATGGATATTTTCTTTGCTCATCAATATCGCACCGCCCGCCATTTCGATCGCGAGGCCTATGTTCGGGAATGCGCTCGCCTGGGCTATTCCCACATCGAGGTCAACTGCCTGGCCACTCCCATACCCTACGAACAGGGCGTGCCCGACGAAGTCTATGCCCATTTCTATAACTACTGCGCCGCCCTGGATCAATTTGTCGATAGTCGCCTGAATCAGGGCATCTATCCAGCAGTCTACCTGCAGGCTAATTTGAATCTGCTCAAAAGCAATGCCGCATTGGCTTTGAAATATGGTTTGACGCCAGGCCTGCTGTGCTTCGAGCCGCGGCACGTACCTGATGCATTGTTGCAGCGGTATCCCATGCTGCGCGGGGCACGGGTGGATCATCCGTTTCGCAGTCTCAAACCTCGCTTCAATTTAACCCTGGCCCATCCGGCAGTGCGTGAGCATTATGCTGAAATGATGACCAAATTAATGCACGAAGTACCTGAACTTGGATATATCTCTATCTGGACCAATGATAGCGGGGCTGGCTTCGAATACACCAGCACCCTGTATGTGGGACGCAATGGCGGCGCGTATCTCATTCGGGAATGGAAGTCCAACGAGGAAATTGCCAATCGCGCTGGCGAAAACATCATGCGCTTCTTGAAGCTGCTGCGAGATACCGCCCGGCAAATCAATCCCGAATTTCGGGTGATCAGTCGCCTGGAAGCCCTGTCGGCAGAACGCCACGTCATCGATCGCGAAATCGGCCATGGGCTGGATGTCGAAGTGGCCACGCTGCTGAGCAAAGGTTGGGACAGTCCGTATCACCATCCCCTGTATCGCGATGTAACCGAAGTCATGGGGACCATATTTAATAATACCTTCGACCCCAGGGAGAAACCAGAAATCGACAAATTGGCGCAGAAAGATTGTCGAACCCATGTGGTCTATGCCCATGGAAACGTCAATAATTTTGACTGTCTCCTGGGGACGCCAGCTCCGTGGTTGACCTATGAGAAATTAAAAGCGCTGGCCGATGTGGGCGCCACCTACCTCGCCAGCCAGGGCGGCATCAATCCGCCCACCATGGTGCCCTGGTCCATTAATCACGAGGTCTGGCGGGAATTTCAATTGGACGCCTCCGTGGATATCGAGACTGTAGTTCGTCAGGTCGCGGAAAAATGGGCCGGGACCCGATTCGCCGGGGACCTGGTCACCGCCTGGCGGCTCACTGATCAGGCAATTCGGGTATTCCCCATCCCGGTGATGATGTACATCCTATGGGGCCACACGTGGATGCGGTTGTGGGTGCGGCCGCTGGTGCCCAATATTGAAGCGATTCCCAAAGCCGACCGCGCCTACTACGAGAAATTCATGATTTCGCCGCCGCACAATCCGGCCATGGTCGACCTGATGAAAGATGTGCTGTTCGATCTCACCGACCCGGACCGATGTCTTTTGGCAATGCAGCGAATGGATCAAAACATGTGGAAACTGATTGATCAAGCCCTGGCAATTTATCACCAGGCATTGGGCACGATGTCCAGCGACGAGCCGGCTTATCGCCTCTTTGTCGATCAACGCGATCGGCTGGTGGCGCTCCGCTGTTGGTTTCGAACCCACCGCAACATCGCTGCCTGGATCGCCGGTGTGCATGGATATCTCGACATTGCAGATGCAAAAACAAAACAGTCGCGCAAGCAGTTGGTCAGAGAGGCTGTTCGCGACGAGATCGAAAACACTCGAGAGTTGTTGAAGTTGTGGGAATCATCTTCCGTTGATTTCATGGTCATTTCCGCGGTTGGGGAAACGCCATTGATCCACGGTGAAAATTTTGGTGAGCTCCTAAAAAAACGGCTGGAATTGATGCAGGGGCGAGAAGACGATGAGCCCTATATTGATCCCAATTACATGTGGCGCATGTCTGGCCCGGAGTGGTACCGTTCTTGATCCCTGGTCGCCAGGGAATCAGCTTTTGCCATCGCAATAGCCTGAATCGAAGCAAAAAAAAGGGACTCATCTCGCCAAAGCGGGATGAGTCCCGGTACTTAAAGATTCGCGATCGTTACTTAACTGCGTCTTTGAGAGTCTTGCTGGGAACGAATTTGGGGCGCTTGGTGGCCGGTATCTGGATTTTCTTTTTGGTCTGAAGATTAACACCAGTCCGGGCAGCATACTTTTGCACCTTGAAGGTTCCAAAACCCTGCACCGTGAACGAATCGCCTTTGGCCAGAGCCTTTTTCACGGCATCGAAAACCGCATCGATGGCTTCGCCAGCCACCTTCTTTGAAGGTATTCCCTCCACCGCGGCTACTTTATCAATAAGCTCTGCTTTGGTCATGTCTTGCCTCCTCAATGGTAAAGTACAAATTAAATGAAGCTGCGATTTAAAAATTTTGATAATGATACAAATTTTTCTTGTTAATGTCAACAAAAAAATTATTTTGACTGAAATTTGCCAATAATTTTGGCCCGCCTGAAGACAGCGCCGTCAGCGCCCTTTTTGCTCAGCTCCATCATTTTGATAGCCACTCGTTTATTATTTGTAGATTAAAGCAGTTAAAGAGGCCAAAATAAAATGCGTTATCGAAAAGCTGTTCTGTTAGCGCTCGCCCAGAGCAACGGCCTCAGATGCTAACATTAATTAAATTTTATTAATTTTCAGATTCTGAGAAAATTGGAACAGGATAGGGTCGAAATTGCACGTCTCCCGATAGCTGGCCATTCTGAGACGTCAATCCACAAGCCAGCAACTGCCCCTATTAACCGGGATCAGTTTGCTATACGTTGGTCAGCTTCCGGCTGGAAAGATCTTCTCTTCTCGGGCATCCCAGCTACCCAAATAGCAGAACTCACCAGGCCAGCATTGATTAACCCGTCAGTGCCGATAATTAAAGCATCGAACATTCCCAAACAAATTCGACCATCGGCGTTGTCTTATATCTCGAATTTTTGCGCTGAATGATTCTGGAAGTTGCGGCTTATAATTCCCATTTTAGAACAATAAAATTGCGAAAAGTATTGGCAAAGTCTCTTATAAAGGAACATTTTCGACTTCATAACATTAAATAATCGGTTTTGATTGTCAAACCTTGTGTCATAAAGCAACGATCGCAACCATTTTTTTACGATGAAGCAACTCCGAATCTATTTCGATCGCGTATCGTTGGTCGCAGCAAACCGCTTTTGCAAACCATGGAGGGAGTCATGAAAAAATTGGCTTATATTATCACCCGTGAATTATCGGCCGAACTCCTGGAAGATAATTTGCTGGCAGCTATCGAACCTGGTAATCAGGAAATTCGAGTGCTCGCCTTATTTTTCGTTGATGATGGTGTCTATCAATTGATCAAGGGAAATCGAATCCTCAAAAAATTGAAACCAGCTATTGCCAGCGGCACGCTATCGGTTTTCGCCTGCGATCGTTCAGCGAAAGTACGCAAATTGCAGAATTTGATGTTCGAGGAAGCCCAAATGGGAACCATCAACGACTTCTATCGGGCAGCGTCCGATGCTGATCACATCATTGCTTTCTAAGTTTTGCTAATCCCTGCGATGATCGCTCACTCCAGCCTATCTGCACCGGAAAATGATACCAGAAGCGATCCAAACATACCCATGCTAACTCTGAATGCGGTGGCGGCGCGATGGAATAGTTGCTGTTAGCTCCTATTTTAGGAATGTCGCCACCCATTCCAGAGATTGCTAAAAATTATCGGTTTCGGAATGTCGCCGGGCTGCTAACCCCATTTACCTGTTTACGACGCTCAAACCACACCTTCGCTGACCAATAGAATTCCCGACTGTCCGTTTTCCTCCATCGCAGCGTTTTTCAGTACTTGGATGTTGAGCATGATACTACCTCAGATTGGGAAACGCTGACAGCCGACGTGAGCAAGTCCGGCTACCCTCGCATCGGGGATGCGGTCGATGCACTTGAACAACTGCTATGAAGTAGCCGTCGAAAACCTGGCCGGGCAACGGTTCATCTCGAGTGGGTTGTCGTGTTTCTAATTTGGCATTGCCAAACTGATCAGCCAGGGCTTGCTAAACCACAAAGAAGACTGAAGAAACAACGTTTTTTTGTATTCCACCGAACGAATCCAGCGAGATGATCCTTGATATAAAGATTTTGTAATTGGACAAAAAATGGTTGACATTCAAGCCAGTTTTGATTATTATAATCACTGATTCTGTGATTTTCGACACAAATCTGGCGTTAACCTGCTTTATATTAGCAGCAAAAGGATGGACTTGTTTTGAAGTATTCATTTATTAGTCAATAACAGATCTTCATTGCTGATAATGTAATTTTTGATGTATGATGCCAATAGATTTGTTACAATGAGGAGGTGTAGAAATTGATTCTGAGATTTTGGGGCACCCGTGGTTCTATCCCTTCTCCTGGCCTGAGCACCGTAAAATATGGGGGAAATACTACCTGTCTGGAGTTGACGCTGGGCGATGGTACGCTGGTGATTTTTGATGCCGGGACAGGTATCCGCAAGCTGGGAAATTCGATTGTTCAAAACCACCGCAACGGAGCGATTCACCTGTTCCTGACGCATTCGCATTGGGATCATATTCAGGGATTCCCCTTTTTTTTACCAGCGTATTCTGAAAAAGTAACCATTAAAATTTTTGGTTGTCCGCCCGCGTTCAATAAGCTGAGAGAAATCTTGACCAGTCAGATGGAATCGAGCTATTTCCCGGTGAACTTTCATGACCTGAAGGCAAATATTGCGTTCGAGGAAATTCAGCATCTCGAGGAATGGGTAAAAAATGCTCATTTTTCATTCATTCGAAATAATCATCCCGGGGCCTCGTATGGTTTCCGCGTGGAAGAGGCTAACAAACGGCTGGTCTTCATCACTGACAATGAGCTGCTGCCCGGGGGCCATTTAGCCCAAACTTCCTGGCATGATTTCATCGACTTTTGCCGCGATGCGGATTTGCTCATTCACGATGCGCAATATTTGCAGGAAGAGATGTTCGAGACCACCGGTTTCGGTCACTCATCTTATGAGCAGGTGTTCCAATTGGGTTTAGAGGCCAATGCCAAGCATCTCATTTTTTTCCATCACGAGCCAGACCGAAGCGACGAAGAGCTCGAACAGATCATCGACCACTATCGACAAAAACGAGATCGGTTGCAGAGTACTATGAAGCTCGATGTGGCAGCGGAGGGTGCAACTTATAAAATCTAAGCAGGCTCGATTTTTTGATGATTCCGGAAAATATAGGCGTTTGCTCCAGGTATGCAATCCGCCATTGAAATAACTGACGCTGGTAAATCTGATTTGATGGAGGTGAAATTTTCACAGAAGTAGAATCCCGATTTTTTGATCAAACCTGAAATTCTAAAATCGAAATGATGATCAATAATTGACCCACGATACTCACGAAAAAACGCTGAAAGCACTTTTCTTTTTTTTGATTTCGTATCATTCCGTGTATTTCGTGGGCAAACGGTGATCATTTTCCGTCGTTATGGTTCATTGTAGAAATTCAGGTCAAAAGTTTTTGCTCTCCAACCATCCTAACAGCACGTGCACCATTGAGCCTACAGCAAGGATAGCAGGCAGCGTTGGTTTAGCCTGCCGAACATGTTGGTTGACGTTTCCAACCAATCGTAACTCATGATTTTCGACAAAGCATCATTCAATTTTTGCAGCTATTTGGAAATCTGAAGAGCGGGGTGCACCATGAAAAATCTTGCCGAAGACAAAAAATCAAGCGGAGTCCTATCGAAGTACCTGCGTGATATTGAAAAAATCCCATTATTACCCCCAAAAGAAGAGCGCTTGTTAGCCCGCCGAATTAGCCAGGGCGATAGCCAGGCATTGACACGACTGGTCAACGCGAATCTCAGATTTGTCGTTTTTATCGCCCGAGAATACCAGGATCGCGGCCTGCCACTTGACGAACTCATCAGCGAAGGCAATATGGGATTGCTGGAGGCCGCCCGCCGCTTTGATGCAGAGCGGGGCATCAAGTTTATTTCGTATGCTGTTTGGTGGATTCGCCAGTCCATTTTGCGGGCACTGGCCAATCACTCGCGATTGGTGCGACTGCCAATCAATCACATCTGGGCGCTACAGAAAGTCGTCGCGATTGTCGAGGAGCTGGAGCAGGTGCTTGGTCGAACTCCCGACCTGGAAGAAGTCGCGGCTAAAATGAAAATATCGTCAAACTTTTTGGCCAAAAACATGATGTATTGGGGACGAGAGCTGTGGCTGGAAGATTCGACGCGTCCGTCAGACGAAAGCTTATCGTTGATCGACAAGCTCAGTAGCGAGGAGTTTGCTCCTCCGCAGGGCCGGCTCATTGAGGAATCCATGAAAAAAGAAATACAATTGGCGCTGGCTTCGCTGACTCGCTGCGAAGCACGTGTTTTGCGTTTGTATTTTGGGATTGACCAGGAACGTCCCCGAACCCTGCTGGAAATCGGCCAGGATCTGAACTTGAGCCGAGAACGCATTCGCCAGATCAAGAACAAAGCGTTACAGAAACTGAGATACTTCCATCGTCGGGAAAAGCTACGTCCCTATTTGAGTGAATGAACAACCGGGGAAAAGGCAGAAGATTTACCCGGGAGAATCGGCCTTCATCCTACTATGCCAGGGGAGAGACATTCTCTCAGGCGCTACTGCCAATATTCTCGACCGATGAAATTCGATTTGAAAATGACCTATGACGCATAAATTGGTGCTCGGGGCTCATGTTTCCATTGCGGGTGGAGTGGAACTGGCACCCGCTCGGGGGGCTACAATTGGTTGTACTGCCATCCAGATTTTCCTCAAAAACCAGATGCAATGGGCGGCCCCTCCCCTATCTTCCACCGCAATCGACAGGTTCCGCCAGGCTGTCGCTCAGGCAGCTCTGGCGGCAGTGGTGGCGCACGATGGTTATCTGATCAACCTGGCCTCGCCGGACCAGCAGTTATTGGAAAAATCGCGTGCCGCTCTGGCAGATGAAATGACGCGCGCCGAGCAGTTGCTACTTCCAGCGTTGATCCTGCATCCCGGTTCCCACAAAGGCCTGGGCGAGGAAGCTGGGATTCAATTGATCGCGGAAGGTCTAACTTTCCTCCTGGGACGATTTCCCCGCGGCCAGCTTCGACTGTTGCTCGAAACCACCGCCGGCCAGGGCACCAACCTGGGGCATAGTTTCCAACAGCTACACCAGATCATCGAACGTGTGCCGCAAGCAGAGCGACTGGGTGTCTGCCTGGACACCTGTCATATATTTGCTGCAGGCTATGATATCCGAACCAGAGCCGCTTACGAACACACGTTCGACGAATTCGATCGGATTGTCGGTTTGGAAAAATTGGGCGCAATCCATCTCAACGATTCTTTGACTGCGCTGGGATCGCGCGTAGATCGACACGCGCCAATTGGCGAGGGACAAATTGGATTGGAGGGTTTTCGATTGCTGATGAATGATGAACGCTTGACCCATCTACCCAAGATTCTGGAAATTCCAGGAAATTTGTTGAAATTTCAAGAAAATATAGAATTGCTAAAAAGCATGGTGAACTAACATTAGAAAAAGGGATGATTATGGCATTGATGCATTTCGATCTGGTAGTTATCGGTTCTGGTCCGGGCGGATACGTGGCCGCAGTGCGCGCTTCGCAACTGGGAATGAAAGTGGCGGTGGTCGAACGCGATCGACTGGGGGGTGTTTGTTTGAATTGGGGCTGTATTCCCACCAAAGCGCTGCTGAAAAGCGCTGAGGTTTTTGCTACGCTATCCCATGCGAAGGATTTTGGAATTGTCGCTCCCGATCTTTCGTTTGATTTTGCAGCCGTCATGAAACGCAGCCGCCAGGTGGCCGATCGCATGGCCAAAGGCGTGGAATTTCTATTCAAAAAAAATAATGTCACCCATTTTTCTGGCACCGGTCGTTTGATCAAACCGGACCGCGTGGCTGTTATGGATGACTCCGGAAATATGACTCAAGAGCTGTCCGCCAAATTTATTCTAATTGCCACCGGTGCTCGGCCGCGCTCGATTCCCGGCGTGGAAATTGATGGTATTCGGGTAATTAGCAGCAAACAGGCGTTGCAGTTGGAAAAGGTACCCCATTCCATGATCGTCATTGGCGCCGGCGCTATCGGGATGGAATTTGCCTATTTCTATCGTGTCTTCGGCTGTCAGGTGACCATTCTGGAAATGATGCCCACGGTCTTGCCCATCGAGGACTCCGAAATTTCCGATGTCGTTGCGCGGTCTTTTAAAAAATCCAAAATCACTATCCACAACAGCAGCCTGGTAAAAAAAGTGACAGCGCACGAGCAAAGCGTGAGCGTCGTATTCGAAAGCCAGGGGCAAACAACCGAATCGCAGGCCGAAGTGGCATTGATGGCCATTGGCGTTCAGGGAAACTATGAAGGTTTGGGATTGGAGGAACTCGGCATTGTCGTGGAAAAAAGCTATATTCGCGTGGATAAGGCCACCTATCAAACCACGGTTCACAACATCTACGCCATCGGAGATATTATTGGCCCGCCCTGGTTAGCTCATGTGGCCTCCGCCGAAGGCATTCGGGCCGTGGAAAATATGGCAGGATTGCCGGTGCACCCAATTGATTACGCGAATATCCCCGGCTGCACCTATTGTCAACCGCAGGTGGCCAGTATTGGGCTCACCGAACAGAAAGCTTTGGAACAGGGCTACCGCATCAACGTCGGTCGTTTTCCCTTTGTCGCCAATGGCAAATCGCTGGCTATGGGCGAACGGGAGGGATTGGTCAAACTCATATTTGATGCCAGCTCCGGGCTCTTGCTGGGCGCTCATGTTGCGCATGCCGAAGCCACGGAACTTATTGGTGAACTCGGTGTTATAAAGTCAAACAACATAACAGCACCAGCGCTGATCAAAACCATTCATGCGCATCCGACCCTGTCCGAGGCCATCATGGAAGCCGCGGCGGCAGCGTATGGTGAGGCCATTCATGGTTGAGCTCGCCATTATTTGGCATTGATCAGACCCGGCAGTGGTAAAACTGATCGTGGCATCGGATGCGCTAAAATTGAAGCTAATGGAAAAACTTATGTCCCTGCAGCGCATGAGACATCCTCGCTGGTTGAAGGTCCCTTTGCCGGCCGGTCAAAATTTTCAAGCTGTCCGCAAATTGATGGCGCAATATAATTTGCATACGGTTTGCCAGAGCGCCCACTGTCCCAATATTGGAGATTGTTGGGGACAGCGCACCGCGACGTTCATGATTCTGGGCGATATTTGTACGCGCAACTGTCGTTTCTGTGCGGTCCAGTCTGGGGTACCGGCAGAAATCGATCGGTCCGAGCCGCAACGAGTCGCCGATGCCGTGAAAAAGCTAACATTGAAATATGCCGTCATCACCTCAGTTACCCGCGATGATCTGCCCGATGGCGGCGCTGGTATTTTTGCGGCAACGATCCAGGCCATTCGCCGCGTGGCGCCTCAGTGTCAGATCGAGGTTCTGATCCCTGATTTTCAGGGATCGAACCACGCCCTTTCGCTGGTGCTGGCGGCTCGACCCGATGTGCTTAATCACAACGTTGAAACTGTTCCTTCGCTTTATTCACGAGTCCGGCCGCAGGCCGATTACCAACGTTCATTGCAAGTTTTGCTTGTGGCAAAGCAAGAGGGTTTCATCACCAAGACCGGCTTGATGCTGGGGCTGGGCGAGACCGATGCCGAAGTGCTCCAGGTGATGGAGGATTTGCGGGAAATAAACTGCGATCTTCTGACGTTGGGGCAATATTTGCAACCGTCTGCCGCCCATGCACCGATGGATCGCTATGTAACCCCGGAAGAATTTGCCCGGCTCAAAGAAAAGGGAATGGCCATGGGATTTCGGCATATCGAAGCCGGGCCATTGGTGAGAAGTTCCTACCATGCGGCAACCTGCTTTGATATGATAAACCCATAAGATTTATATTGGCCACCAAGGCACTAAGACACCAGGCATCTGATGGCAATTCTGATTTAAAGCGAAGCTGTGGCCCAGAAATTTGATATATGCTGAATGTTTGCTCAACCTATTTCCCGAGTTGCAGTGTAATTTCTTGGTGCCTTCGAGCCTTTTTGGCATTAAAAATCCGCCAAAACCAGATGCCGGTCTGTCCGTCAGCTCTGCGCGTCAACCTAAGATTGATATCAGCCACTAAGGCACTAAGACACCAGGCATCTGGGACTAACGGTCATTTTAGAAATAAACTACAGCAAAAAGGCTTGATATAAATGAATGCTTTCTAAGCCCATCCTCTAAACCACAATCCAATTTCTTCGTGCCTTTGAGCCTTTGTGGCATTAAAAATCCGCCAAAACCAGATGATAGTCTGTCCGTCAGCTCTGCGCGTCAGCCTAAGATTGATATCAGCCACTAAGACACTAAGACACCAAGCATCTGGGACTAACGGTCATTTTAAAAATAAACTACAACAAAAAGGCTTGATATAAATGAATGCTTTCTAAACCCATCCTCTAAACCACAATCCAATTTCTTCGCGCCTTCGAGCCTTTGTGGCATAAAAGATTCATAGGGCGACATCAAAAGCCAGGTTGCGGATCGCAATGACATCTCTTAACAATTAGTTATTAGAAAGGACCTAATAATGAATTGATCCCCCTGTTGCGCCAACGCCATTGATCGCTATGGCAAAAAAGCAAGGTTTTCGAGCCAGGGGGCAGCAGCAAAATCCGGCGGTGGAATTGGGAGCTTTGTTTCGCAGAAAAGCAAGCCTTCCGAGCCCGTTTTGATAGATGGATTCGGAAGGCTGGAATATTATTATAGCATTCTGGCAATTGTTTCGTACAGCGAATGCACTTCCTCGGTGGCTTTTTTAATCGCCTCAGCATCTTGCCCCTGGCAGGCGGCATCCAATTCATTTACCGCATGCTGCAGCTCCACCACTTTTCCCTTAATGGTTTCGATTTGATCCCCTAATGCTGCCGGCCACTGAACATGATTCAATGCCGCTGCTTTCTCTTTGAAGGCTGGCACTGCCGCTTTGATCGCCGCAATATCGTCGTTGGGATAAGCCTCGTGCCAGACATCATGCAGCACGTCGTCATGGAAGCTGATCAATTCCGGGATTTTGAAGCGCAATAACCCGCCCAGCCGAGCAAAATTCGTTCGAACCTCGGTGTATCCGTCGAGTACGGTAGAATCGATGGCGGTCAATTCGGGATTGGCCAGAGCGACGGAAAGCTCAGCCATAGCAGTCGATAGCGCGTCGACCTGAGACTTGACTTTCTCAGCGCTTTCCGCCAGACGGGCTGGGACTTCTGCTGTTTTGATCCGGTCCAATTTCTGGGAAAGCACGGCCAAAGTATCCCTGGCAGCTTGAACGTCACTGGATTTTAAAACCGCATCGAGGTTAATGAGAGTTGGCCGAAAATCTCTGGCGGCCATTTTTAGAGCTTCCGCTCCAGCCATCTCAGCTTTCTTCGGGGCACAGCTCACCATAAATAAGGCCAACAATCCGAACGCAAAAACTGAAATCATGGTTCGAGAAAAAAGTTTCATCTCGCAAAGCCTCCTGCATTGGTTACCAATAAAAAAGTGACTATTTTACACGGGCTTTCAAGAGTTGTCGACCTGGGAGAGGATTTCTTCCCAACGAAAGTATTACCCTGCCCGGCCAGGTCGCTCTCAAAAAGTTTGGAAAAGATAAGCAATTAAAACGCAAAATCCAAGCAAAAATTTGATTGGTCGAACACTTTTTCCACTGGACTGCATTTGACAAATGGAGACCGGCTCGTTCGTGAGGCTCATTATTTAATCTTCCAAAAATCCAGCATCCCCTCATCACAAAACAACTCCGCCAGCGAGATGGGTTTCGCTTCAAGCAGATGAGATCGCTGGTACAAGCGACCGGGTCCAGGTTCACCATAATAGCAGCGAACTTCTTTTCCTTCGACTTCCGAATAGCCAGTCTCAGGAATTTTCCCCAGCGGTTCGATTTTGATAACCGTATCGCCTTTCCAGGTTATTTGATATGGGTACTGTCGAAAACCGGCATTGCCAATCGATTCTTTCTCTGTGAAAACCGCAAGGGGGTAGGAAATTTTTATTACCTCTCCAGCTTTTCGATGCCCCAATTTCACGAAATTTCCCCAGACCACTGGTTTGATTTCTTGATGATCGGATTCAATTTTTAATTGTTGCGGAGAGACGAAATCAGGAATTCGCACCTGGACGTGGCAGGACTGTTTTAAATGAATGGTCAATAATCCATCGAATGGCTGATAGCAGCGGATTTCTGCCTGGGGCAAGAGCTTATCGAGATGGAGATTGATCGACAGCATTTCATTTTCAAAGCGGGCGCTATTTTTCCAGGCGATAAAAAAAGCGTGGGTGCCCGAGCCGCCACAACAATTCTGAAAAGCGCGAATCTTATTTTTCAGCTCAGCGCCGCCCCACCAGGTGAGCGTTTCTTCATAAGCCAGGACATGGGTCGGCGAGCTCCACCCGGCATACCCGCCGATCATTCGTTTATCAATATCCCGCCAACTGAACTGGTCCGTATCCTCCCGGGAATTATCCGAACGAAGCCACGACGCATCTTTGATCTGGCTCTCGATCAAATGATTGCGCACGATCCGTTCCACATCGCCCCAGTATTCGGGATGTCCATGATTGGCAAGTGTCACCGCCAGCCCGATGTAATCCATCAGCGCACAGGTCTCACAGGCGATCAGGTCGCCCTGACGATGGACGACTTCGGGAATGAAACCGAATCGGGTGCCCAGCGTTTTGAAGAATTGGTACAGCGAGTTAACCCGGCTATAGATGATAGGATCGTTGGTATAAAGCGCATAATCCGCAGCACCGACCAGCGTCCGCAACATGCTATGCACTAGTGCCCCCGGGCGAAACTGGTTATCAGGTGTAAACAGAAAATCTTCATCAAACGTTTTAAGAACGATCCAGGCAGATAAATTAAGGGCCGATTCTGAATGCAAATATCGGGCGCAAACCATCAGGCTTTTGATGAGAAATCCAGAAAGCAGAAGATCTTTTTCTTTTTGAGTCGATCTAACGTAACTATCCAGACCAGCGACCATTTTAAAAATAGTTTGCTTCAACTTTTCATCTGGATCGTCTAAGTAAGCTGTCACCAGGGCGTACAGGCAAAGCGCCGCATCTCCGAGGAAAGCATCACCGTTATCCCCGTTTGCATAATGGGTATGGGGACGCCCGATCAATCCCGAATTGAGATCGATGAGCGATAAGATGTTTTGATACCAGGTTTTCTCGATGGGGAGCGCGATGCCGGTCATGCGCCGGAGCATGATAGCGGCTTGCAGTTGTCGAGACGTGTCGTCGATAAAATCAGGCCAATCATGAGCCGCCTCAGCCGGATCAGTCCAGAAAATATTAAAGTACGGCTGACCTTTGGCATCGACCATTTGCTGGTAGTAATTGCTGCTATTGCGGGCGTAGGATTCCAGAGACAGGGTTTGATGGGTATTTTGTTCGTTCATGTTCTCTCAATGGCTTGTCGAATGGCTTGCTCCAACTCGTTCGGAACATCCGTGCCAATGCGATATTTCTTGCCAGTTTTCATCTTAATTTCAACGGCGTAAGAGCCAGAAACATTGTACAGCCAGCCCTGCGGTGTCAGCCGAATTCCCCAGCCATAGTACCAGGGATTTTTCACGACCTGGCAGGATTCGATTTCTTTCAAAGCAAATTTCTTTCGGATGACTCCGGTCCCGAAACGAATCTCAAGTCGATCATCATTGATATCGACGGTTAATGTGGCGAATAGTATCAGGCAGATAGCAATGAATACTAGAACGGCGAAGCCAATCCAATTGAAGCCATGGAGAGCCATGAGAAGCGCCATGAAAAGGCAGAAAATACCCAATACGATTATGGTCAAGTATCCTATTTGGGTGTGGTGATAATGATGGGTCATATTTTTTCCTCCTGAAAGTGATGGTTAATAGCGTTTCCGAAAACTCGCCTCCTGTGGGACAAAATTCTCAAAGCTCATTGGTTGACGACATTCTTCTCACAAGCGCCATAGCTTTCTCGTTTGTCGGCAACTGCCAGTATCGCTGGTTTTTTTTCAGTCGAATAGATGAATTCAAGATTGGCTGACGAAAACATATCCGAATTCCCCTGGCCCAACCGTTTTTCAGCTATCTGACAATATTCGGGATCGATCTCAATGCCAATACTGTTACGTCCTGCCCTCATTGCAGCAACCATCGTCGTGCCAGTACCGCAGAATGGATCGATAACCGTATCGCCTGAAAATGAAAACATCCTGACCAGACGATAGGCCAGCTCCAACGGAAAAGGCGCAGGATGCGCTCGGGTTGATGCGCCACTCATGTTCCAGATTTGCTGGAACCATTTGCCATAATCTTCTTTGGAAATCATACTGAGCTGACGTTGGTGTTGCGTAGGTTGACGATAGCCACCTGGCTTGCGCTGCATCAAAATGAACTCGATGTCATTCTTGATGATAGCGTGCTGAACCATTTACGCAGCGATCATCTGCAACCGTACGATTTTTTCGTACGGTTCAATTTTTCAGTTGTCCGATTTTTCGGATAACTGGTCATAACCTCCCTGATGTAGCTTCTTTTTCAGGTCACACCACCTCTACTGGCTCATAATGACAAAAAATCAAGAATTAATTTTGAATCTAACTGTAAGGCAAATTGGCAATTTGCCCTACAGCATGGCCAATAAATAAGCCACTGGCAAAGCCAGAACATCCTGTTGCGGCGAAAGCGCCAGAGTGGTCTGGGTGAGCAAAAGTCCACCGCCACTTTTAACCAGGCGTTTGGCATTCGAAGGATTGATCTGTGCCTGATATTTTACTTCTATATTGGCGACATGTTGTTGCGCATCATAAACAATAAAGTCCAGTTCGTCTTCTTCGTCTTTGCGCCAATAAAAGACCTGTCCAAAATTTCTGATCAGGTGACTGGCAACCATGCCCTCCACGAATACACCTCGTTCACGTGGCAGGAGCAGAAAATCTGTGGTCGCTTTATACGGATCGGGAACTCCATAACTCCAACTGCGCAGTGCATGAAAAATAAGCGGATCTTGAAAATACAGCTTGCGCCGCTTTTTAAAGGCTGGCTGTGCTTCACCCAGATTGGTGATGTGGTAAACGATATGCCAGATAAACATGTGCTCCAGGTCTAATGCGTAATCAGCTACTGTTTTATGGGCGCCGATTTCAGTCTCCTGTACCAACGTTCGCCAATCGACTGGATTTGCCATTTTTTCAAAGATGCGGAACACCAACTGCCTGACATAAGATTCCCGACGACCTAATTTAGCAATATCTCCCAAGATCGCTTGCAGATAAATATCATAAAGCTCCCTTGATAAAAATTTTTGAGAAAAATATTGAGCAACGGCACGAGGGAAACCGCCAGTGATTAAATAGCTCCGAAAATGATCCTGGATCCTGGCATCAACTAAAGCGATTGCCAGTGCGCGCTCGTAAATCTGCCTCGGATTCCAATCAGTAATGAATGATAATTTATCCGCCAAAGTTGGATCAACGATTTGTATATATTCTCGGAAGCTCATGGGCAGCAGTTCCTTGTCGAGTCCAGTTACCATGCCACGACGGCCTGGCATTCGTTCGCCACCACGTCTCAGCTCAACGGCATGGGATCCCGTGGCGATGACGGTTACATTGACTAATTTTCCCTGATCGGCGACGACTTTTAACCCCGTTGCCCAATTTTCTGTATAAGTCACCTCATCCAGGAAAATAAATAATCTTTGATTCGGAATCAAATTCTTCGCCCAGGATAGATAGGTTTCCAGCAGGTCCTTCATGGACTGATCATTTCGAATTCCTCCCATATCACAGGCAAAGCAAAACACACCTCGAGGATCGATCTTTTTTACCAGCAGGAGGTCTTGAATCATTCGTTTTAACAGCGTCGTTTTTCCAACCTGTCGCGGTCCTCGTAAAATATAGACACTATCTTTGGTCAGATCAAATTCATTTTGTACTGGCGGTTGCCATTGAATGGGCGATGCTTCAAATTGTTGAATATGAAAATCGCTTTTAATCGACTCGATCTCACCCCACCAGGGATTTTGAGCGACCAGGGTTCGAAACTCCATTTTGGTTACTCCATTAACCAGGATTGACTGTTTCTGGGGATTGCGCTAACATAATACTAAATTTTCCAGGTAAAATCAAGCAGAAAATATTTTGAGCGGCAAGAAAATATGCTCTCCAGGCGTATGGCGGCTTCGTTATGTCACTTTGGCCAGGGACCTTGTAAAAATAGCTTATTAGATTGCTATCATCAAGTCAGGCAGATCGAGAACGACCTGGTTATCGGTTTCGAGGCAGTCAATCCGTGCAACAGCTCGGAGCATTCGCAGGAGTTGCTCGCATTCGTTACCGAGATAATCAGTTTTTGTCAGAGAGTTTTTGGCGTGATTAAGCATAAAATCAAGAGAGAAATAAAGGCCAGGTGGTCATGGATTATGAGTAAAGTGAACCTGATGGCAGATTGCTCCTGCCTCAATTAATCTAAAATTTTCTATAGCATTAAACGTCCCGACCTTCTTTTTGTGCTGAAGCCAATTCATAACCAGTCGCTCGACGTTGCCGCCAGGCTGGGCATGAGCGACAAAAATTTCATCGGCCAGCTCCGCCATCAGCTCGTTCCGCTGATTGGCGGTTTCTTCCGTAACACGGGTAATTGCAAGTTCGAATGGCGTGATGATGAGCAGGCGATTTTGCGCCAGTGCTGCCACCCGCTCTGGCTCAAGTCGCTTTTTCAAGCCGCGGGCCAGCGCCAGGATGACTGGCTGGTTCCCCTGAAGCAAGTAATGAAAAACATCTTTCTCCATCTGGGAGTGATTCCCAGAAATGACACAAATTCCCTGATCTCGCATCCATCTGGCCCAGTCATAGGACCGTAGCACCACACTGGCGGGACAGCGACGGGAACAGAGGAAGGCGGTTTT
>CAZYNP010000052.1:0-37760 GCA_964647995.1 uncultured Cytophagia bacterium | reverse complement strand
CAATCACCCAGCCGGGCATGATGTTGTTGTAATTGGGCCGTTGCAGAGTATGCGTGTAGCCCGCTTTGAATGTCAGCCATTGGGTTGGTTTATAAAAGGTTTGTACCATGGGCAAAAGGAAATCATTTTTACGCACTCGTGTCACTGTATCTACCGGTGTAGGAGTAAAGTCCCGAAGAACGCCCAGGCGGCTCCCCCGGTAGCCGGTGTACTCGGTTCGCTCGGCTTCGTAGCGAACCCCGGGCACCAATAATAATCTGGCGCCAATATTGATTTCCGGCATCAGGTAAAAAGCATGATAGTCTTCAATACCATTGTAATCATAATAGGTCGAGTTGATAAAATTGGGCAGCACGATGTCGTATAAATTTTTGACATCTGTTGGGTCATAGGTATCCATGCAAAGATCGTGTATGCGGCGAAATTTTTCTTTGTCAAACACATGCCCAAAATCATATCTTCCATTCAAAAAGGCAGTGCCTTCATAATCCTGGTCCAAAAAATCGATTAATAATATTCGCTGATCGTCCACAGCCCACGCATCCTTCGTGCGAGTGCTCAATTCATCTTTAAATGCTTCATAAACCAAATTTCTGTATTCTTGATTGCCACCGTCATTGGCCATAAATAAATTAGTTCGGTCATACTCTTTGGATTTATGTCTATATTTGCCACCCAGGCTTAGTTTTATATTGATTAGATCGAGAAGATTGAAATTATAAGTTAGGTTAAGTTCAGCAGCTAAATCTCGTTCTCGGGTTTCGCTCTCATCATGATCTAATCTTCCCAGGTGCATGAATTGAACTGCTTCATCCATGGAAATGACGAGTGAGTCAGGGATTGTCTCCGGATCTAAATCTACATTAAAATTCGATTTGCGGTTGGTGGGAAAAGGATTGCTCGGCGAATTGTTGTTGCTGCTGGTTATTCGGGCGGGTAAGATGTTTTCAGAATATGAATGGCTAAGGATGGAATTGATCTCCCAATTTCGCCAGCGATGGTCAATCTGGAATGAGTTGGTTAAAACAGTGAGCCAGCTTTTAGGCGTATCAGAATAGTTTAAAGAAAATCCCTGTTGAGTATAATCATAATTGTTCTGATATCTTGTTTCCTGGCGGTTAATGCGACTGAAAAAATTAGACAACTTAAATTGCGTCGATGGCAACCCGTAATCCAGCACCAGCGTACCGCCCAATCGTTTCACCCGGCGGAAAATATCCATCAACTGAACGCTATTGGTTCTGACCGGTGCGGTTTCGTTTTCCTGGGAAAACCAAACGCCGCCCAATTGCTGCGAGCCGGCATCTTTCTCCTCATAATCCACCTGGGCATACGCGCCCAGCGATTTTGAAAAGAACCGATTGCTGCCGCCGGCGCTGATTTTGAAGTCGCGATAGGTGTTGCGCAGGCTATTGTAGCCGCCTTGAGAAATCAGATTGAAGGTGGCGATATCGGGTGCCCTCTTGATCCGGAAATTCACGATGCCACCCGTGGCAGTGGCTTCCTGATTGGCCATCACCGACTTGGTTAGCTCGATCCCTTCCAGCATGTAGGGCGATATCATGCTGAGGTCGGTGCTACGATCTTCTTCGCCAGTGGCGGTCATATTGACCCCATCGATCTGAATCAGCGAATACTTGGCCGCCATGCCCCGGATCACCACTTTGGTGCCTTCGCCGCCGCTGCGTTCCAGGGAGACGCCGGGCAGGCGTCCCACAGCCTCGGCGGCATTGGCCTCGGGCAATTCCTGAATTTGCTTTCTGGAAACGATATTCTTGATGGTTTTGGCGGATAACTGTTGATTGATGGCCTGCAATTGCGCTTCGGCCTGTGCCGTCACGGTGACAGTTTCACCCCAGACGGCCTGGGGTTTTAATTTGGCGTCGCGCTTTACTTTTTCATTGAGACCAACCTGGACCGAAAAGGTCAATTCCTCATAGCCAATGTAACTGACGGTAATGCTGTACGTTCCAGGCGGTACATTGGGGATCAGGTAGTAGCCGTTCAGGTCAGAGGCGGCCCCCAAGCTTGTTCCTTTTAAGAATATATTTGCGCCGGGCAGCGCCTTGCCACTTTCGCTGTCGGTCACTCGTCCAATGATCTGTCCTCTTTGCGCGGCGGCAATGACAAACGAGCAGAGGAGGATGACAACGACGAGCAAGCAGGAGTGAAGAATTCGACGGATTCTCATATACCCTCCAATTGAGATATGATTAGCTAAGACACCAAAATGATTTAAGACAGAATCTATTGCTGATAGCTTTTCATATTATCTCGATATATTGTGGCCGATAATAGTCAACATTGGCCTGCGTTACGATATCCAGCGGCATCATGATTTTGGGAGGGACAGGTTCCTGGGTGACGACGTGGTGATACAATGCGTAGATGCCCTGGTAGCCTTGAAATTCGGGCCGCTGACCAATCAGAAAATGGATCAGCCCCTGTTTGAGATATTTTACATTATTATCGGTGAGATCGTGTCCAATTACTCGAATCTTTGGCAACTCATTATGACCTTGCAGATATTCTGCCACGTAATAGGTCAGCGCAGTGGTCACATAGATGCCCTGCAGGTCATCGTTTTCAGCAAAAATCCGATCCAAAACGGATTGAAATGTTACCCGATCTTCCGCCCGCATCGCGCCGTAAACTTTGATGGGCAGGTTTGAGTGTTTTCGTGCATAGTCTTCGAATCCTTGCTGCCGCTTGCTGATGTGGTAGTCATCATGCAGCATGGTTAGCACTACCAGGGTGCCAGGCTGTTGAATGCTCAGCAGCATCAGGTTTCCGGCGAGCATACCGCTTTGATAAGAATCTTGACCGACATAGGATAAATTATTGGCGGCTGGGATGGTGGAATTGAAAAAAACGTAGGGTAGATCTTTCGGAATCTGTTTAACAAACTCGTCATCGAACGTTTTATAAATCGTCGGTGCCATCAGCAGGCCATCCAGCTTTGCCTCGAGCACCCGATGACTGGCTTCGATAAATGATTTTTCGGAATAACCATCGTAAGGAAAGTAGGAGATATCTATTTTATGAAGTTGCAATTCCTGATGAGCTTTTTCGATACCCTGAATGGCCAGTTCCCAGTAGTGATTATCGGGCGAAACTTGCGGCATCAATACGCCAAATTGGAATGTTTTGAGGCGAGATAGGCTTCGGGCCAGGATATTGGGTTTGTAGTCCAGTTCTTTGATGATTTGTTTAACGCGTCGCGTGGTAACCTTGGAAACACGTCCACGGTTATGGATGACGCGATCGACGGTTCCGACTGAAACTCCTGCCCGTTTAGCAATTTCTTTAACAGTGACCATTCAATTGTTCCGTTAGGCTGAAGAACAAACTTAGTTGGTCCTACCAGAAAATAAAGGAGTTTTCAATTAATAGAGTGACAAGCGTTAACGTGCACGCAAAAGACGAAAAAAATAATAGCCAAGCTGATGTTCCCAAAAAATTAGAACAGCAAGAAAATTGTTTTTAAATACCCAATTTCTTGAAAGCCCAATAATAGTAACTGTATAACTTTAGATTAATTATTTGTCAATACCACCATAATCCGAAATGGCACTTGCATTCATAGGTTTGCGTTAACGTGCACGCACAACCTCAAAAAAAATGTGCATCATAAATGCTCATCCAAATTAACCAGTCACCGTGAACGACTTTCCCTGCTTATTGCTACCACCAGCCTCTGCAATGAAAGCCGATTTATTCAAGTGCCAGGAAATTATACAAAAATTTTTTTTATTTGTCAAGTACTTTTTTTGGTTTTTTGTAAAAGATCCGTTATAGGTGGACTGACCGATCGCTTAAAAATGGAGTGCTTCCAAAATTTCAAAAAGTTAAGCGACCGGTCAGTAGCTCTGTCCACTCATAAGTTAGGTTTTAGGGTTTTTTGCAAAACATCAATTGCCGTTGGAACAAAGGGGGAGGGCAAGCCATCATGCTTTGGTAATTAGCAAGCCGCCGACTGTTGGCTTGTTCAATCGGGCCAGTAGCTAACTGACTAACGAACCCGCCATTGCAATTTCCTGAATAGCTATTGCTGTTATTGATTTATCCCCTGTCGGACCTCTGGATAGCTTTCTTCCCGATTCCGCCGCTTTGAGTCTTGCTATCGAAATGTCCTGGGATCTTCTGCTTCAATATCGGCAGCGAAAATCTAAGGACTGGCTAATTGAGCGAAAGCCAGCGCCTTTCGTGCCAATAATTTTTTGACCATAGGTTGCATCGAGAGGCTATAGGTTGAGAAATTCCCGAGTTGTCGGTTTTGCCTTAAAAAAGCCCCGATAGAGCACCGAACCTTCAAAGAATATCCAAAAATCGGGCCGAAGCAAATGCACCATTTTTGTAACCAATCGATCGCAGTTAAATTAGGTCGCATTCCTGGCCCAAGAAAATAGCTATAAAAATCATACGTGACAAAAAAAATGTTGACTTTTAGAAATAATTTTGTTATTTAAAGGCAGAACTCCAGGCAGCATCAGATCATCGGCTGAAACTTTATCCATCAATTTTTCTAATAAGACTGAACCCGGGATGGACAATTGCTTGCGTTCGCTATTGTTTCGTTAGCAAGGTGAAATATGCAAGCAACCGCCTCAGCGAGTTGAAAAATGGCCAATGATAACAAACAATCTCGCAGTGAAGTAGCAATTTGCCCGCTAACACGATCCAAATCTCAGGTTCGGGCAAATTACGATCGACTCAGCCGCTGGTATGACCTGATTGGCGGCTGGAGTGAGAAGCGGTTTCGAGAGATTGGGTTGCGGCAGCTTGCTCCAGTGAAGGGTGAAACTATTCTTGAACTGGGGTTTGGCACCGGCCACTGCATACAGGCGCTGGCTCAGTCGGTGGGGATGTCCGGCCGGGTCCACGGCATTGATCTCTCTCAAGGTATGATACGCGTTACCCAGGAAAGGGTTCGCCAAGCAAGGCTTTTAGACCGCATCGACCTGATCTGCGGTGAGGCCACGCATCTGCCCTATGCACCCGGGGTAATGGATGCGGTTTTTATTAGTTTTGTGCTTGAATTGTTTGAGGCATCGGAGATCCCGCTCGTCTTGCAGGAATGCCAACGAGTGCTCCGAATTGATGGCCGCATCGTTGTAGTGGCGCTGTCCCAGGAGCCGCCGACGGCGATGATGAAATGCTATGAGTGGCTCCATAACAAGTTTCCGAATTATATTGATTGCCGCCCGATTTTTGTGCAAAATGTTCTGAGAGCGGCTGGATTCGAGATCCTTGACCTGAAGCATGAGGCCTACTGGGGCCTTCAGGTCGAAATTGTGCTGGCGAAAAAACCACCTCTAAAGCAATGGTGCGCCTGATTGGAGATGCCGCCAACCGATAGGGACCGCGATTGGGGGAATTGGCCATAGTTGCAGTTGATGGTTTGGCGAACTGACGATCGCCGATGCCGGCTGGTGGCCCGGGACACGTCAGTAGCTGCCAGGTGTATTTTCGATCAAATTCTAATCGAAAGATAGCTATTGCACCAATAGAAGTTTTTGGCGAAGAATGAATATCGCCGCTCAAACGATTCATGAATGTCCATTGCATCAGGTAGCTAACCCTGAGGAGGAGCCTTATCAATTTAGTGAATGGGTGGTTAACCCGACAATCTCCGCTCAATGCCTTGCGATGCATAGCGAAAATTAGTCACGAGAGCTAATATGACCGGACAGATAGTATCTCATTATCGAATCATCGAAAAACTCGGCGCAGGCGGTATGGGGGAGGTTTACAAGGCGGAAGATACCAAACTCCAGCGAATTGTCGCTCTCAAATTTCTCTCTCCGGCGCTGACCTCGGATCCGGACGCGAAGAGGTCGTTTATAAATGAAGCGCAGGCAGCATCGGCGCTCGATCACCCCAATATCTGCACGATTTATGAAATCGACGAAACACGCGAGGGACAGGTTTTTATCTCCATGGCCTATTACCAGGGAGAAACGCTGAAGAAAAAAATCGAACGGGGACCAACATCGCTGCGAGAAGCTCTGCACCTGATCCGGCAGATTGGCGCGGGTCTGGCCAAAGCTCATGAAAAAGGCATCGTCCACCGTGATATTAAGCCAGCTAATTTAATGGTGACCGAAGATCAGGTGATCAAAATCCTGGATTTTGGAGTCGCCAAATTTCAATACAAAACCGATGTGATTGGTTCGGGCATCATCATTGGAACTCCCGCTTACATGTCACCTGAACAAGCTACCGGAAAACCGGTAGACCCGCGCTCGGACATCTGGTCCGTTGGCGTCATCATGTTCGAACTGTTGACCTCATCGCTGCCGTTTGAAGGAAACAGCGATCAGACCTTGATGCGCGCCATTGTGAACGATGCTCCGCTGCCGTTGAACCAATTTTTGGGTGCTCTTTCGTCCTCTGTTCAGGCCATTATTAACAAAACGCTGGCCAAAAATCCGGATGAACGGTATCCGAGCATAAAAGACTTCCTGAGTGACCTTGATCGGCTCGAACGGGACCGCATATCGATAGCGGACACCGCAGTCATTGGTGTTGCGCAACCGGCGGCTCCATCCATTGCCGTATTGCCTTTTGTTGATCTCAGCGCCGAGAAAGATCAGGAATATTTTTGCGATGGGCTCGCTGAAGAGATCATCAACGATCTGTCACGGCTGAAGGTGTTGCGGATCGCGTCCCGAAATTCGAGTTTTCAGTTCAAAGACAAGAATCTGAATATCGCAGAAATCGGCCGTAGTTTGAATGTTCAAAAAATATTGGAGGGGAGCATCCGCAAGTGGGGCAACCGAATCAGGATTGCCGTGCGGTTGATCAATGTGGCCGATGGATTTTTGGTCTGGGCGGATAAATACGAACGGGAGTTGGCTGACATTTTCGAAATCCAGGATGACATTTCAAAATCAGTGGTGGAAAATTTGAAAGTTCAATTGGCGGGACCGTCTGAAAAAGAATTGCGGAAACGTTATACCGACAATGTGGAAGCCTATGCCAGCTATCTTAAGGGGAGGTATTATTGGAATAAAAGGACCGCGGAAGCTATAAAAACCAGTATCGACTATTTTCAGTCCGCCATCAACATCGATTCCCGATATGCGTTAGCTTACTCCGGGTTGGCGGATGCCTACATCGTCCTGGGATTGTACGGTCGCTTATCTCCCGTCGAAGTGATGCCCAAAGCGTTGCAAGCGGCTGAACAGGCCCTGCAGCTTGACGAATTCCTGCCTGAAGCGCATGTTTCATTGGGTTGCGCCAGGGCCATCTACGAATGGAAATGGAGCGAAGCGGAGGCTCAGTTTCAACGGGGGATAAAACTAAAACCGGAGTATGCTGAGGCGCATCATTGGTACGCCATCAATTTTTTGACACCATTAGCCCGATTTGATGAGGCCGAGCAGGAGATCAAAATGGCCTTAGACCTGGAGCCATCCTCGCTGGTGATTCATGCCACGGTGGGTTTGGTGCATTATTATGCGCGGCAGTTTGATGCGGCGATCGAGCATTTGCAGCACGCCCTGGCCATGAATCCAGATTTTGCGGTCACCAACTTGTTTCTGGGGCAAGCCTATCTGCAATGCAATAAATTCAACGAAGCGATTGACTATTTCCAGCGGGCGCTGAAATTTTATGGCGATAGCAATAACGCTTTGGCCAACTATGGCTATGCAGTAGCCCGTGCTGGCCAGAAAGATGTTGCCAAAAAGGTGCTGGAGCAATTGCTGGAAGCCGCAAAAACGAGGTATGTTTCTGCCTATGATATTGCTTCTGTTTACTGCGGCCTGGGCGATGCAAAAAAAGCTCTCTCCTGGCTGGAAAAAGCAGTCCAGGAACATGCCTTTTTGCTGTGCTACCTAAACGTCGATCCGCTCATGGATCCGTTGCGTGATCAAAAGAAGTTTAAGCTATTGGCCCAAAAAATCCTGGGCTAATGGTGTGGCTATTTCGAAAGCAACGTTTTTAATGAATAACCTCACTTATGAGTGGACAGAGCTACTCACCGGTCGCTTAATTTTTTGAAATTTTGGAAGCATTCCATTTTTAAGCAACCGGTCAGTCCACCTATAACGGACCTGTTACAATAACTGGCGTCAGATTGGTGCGGCTGACGCAAGCAAAACAATCAACAGAGATTGCTGCAAAGGAAAGATGATGCCCAAAAAAACCCATAAAACCGAAATGCCCGGTGTTGAATCTCCTCTCATAAAAGTAACGGTACAACAAGAAGGTAAAGCTGTCAGCGACCAGCAATTTCGCAAGCGCTTTGTTATCGGCCGAGACGATAGCTGTGAGGTGCAAATTCTGAGCCTGGGAATTAGCCGCAAACATGCTGAAGTATATTTCGAACGGGGACGCTGGTGGATTCGAGATTTACATAGCGCCAATGGTACTTTCCTCAACGGTGAACGGATTGATAAAATTCCGATTGGCCGGGCTACCAAAGTGGAATTGGGGGCCGGCGATGCCACCGTGTTGTTCACTGTGGAGGGATTTTCGGCAGAAGCCAGAACGGTACGCGAGGCACCTCGCTCAATTACTCAGATTATCAAGCGCTATTTTACGCCGGAATCTGAACAAAAGCCAGGTGAACACACCATACTCATTCGGAAGGCTTTTAGTCGGCTGCAACAGCAACAGAAACAAAAATATTTCCGAATCATCGGGGGCATTTTACTGATAGCCATGATCCTGGCAGTATATGCTTACCTGCAACACCAAGAAGTAACGAAGCAGAAAGCGCTGGCTGCCCAGATTTTCTACCGCATGAAATCCATGGAATTAGCTCTGGTGAAACTGCAGGAACAGGCCGAAGCCAATAAGGACGAAGCGGCACTGAATGAAGTTGAAAAAATCCGCCAGCAACAATTGGAACTCACTCACAGTTATGATAAATTTCTGGAGCAGCTTCATTTTTATGAAAATTCAAAGTACTCCGAAGCGGATCGACTCATTTTGCATGTGGCCAGATTTTTTGGGGAATGCGAGCTGGGGATGCCGCAGGAATTTCTGGATGAAGTGTATCGTTATATAAAAAAATGGAAGGCAAGCGATCGGCTGCCAAGAGCCCTGACGGTTGCCAAAGAAAATCGGTTCAATGAAATTATTGCGCGGATTATGCTGGATTGGCATTTGCCGCCTCAATTCTTTTACCTGGCGCTGCAGGAGAGCGATTTTAATATCAAAACGATTGGCCCGAGCACACGTTTCGGTTTTGCCAAGGGACCCTGGCAGTTTATACCGGCCACCGCGGCTCGCTATGGCCTTAAAAATGGCCCCCTGGTTGGGCTCCCGCAATACGATCCCGAAGACGAACGCTTTCACTTTGAAAAATCCACCAAAGCAGCCGCGCGCTATATTCGCGATATTTATACCACCGAGGCTCAGGCCTCCGGCTTGCTGGTCATGGCCTCGTACAATTGGGGGGAGAGAAAAGTGGCTGAGCTGCTCCAGAAAATGCCCTTGAATCCCCAGCAGCGCAATTTCTGGGAACTGCTTCGATTATATCGAAGCCAGATTCCCAAACAGACCTACGATTATGTGTTTAACATCTTTTCAGCGGCGGTGATCGGCGAAAATCCCCGCCTGTTCGGATTCGACCTGGACAATCCGCTGGCCGCAGTGACCGGAAACGCTGTTAAGTAATTTGTTGCTTTTTCCTGATGGTACTGGCTGGCAATTTGGAGGAAGCGCATCGGAGCTGAATTGCTCATGCTAAGATAATCTTACAGAAGTTAGTTGATGCGGCAGGCAACAAAAAACATGAGGATGTTCCAGGAATTAGCATCATCCCATCCGTTGCCGCATCGCGCTCGTCACCGCAGAATGGCTACCACTTGTCGAACTGGGTCGCTCCGTAAAAATAGAAGGAAATAAAAAACCTCTAAGAACAGGATCGTCTTAGAGGTTTCATCGTGGGCCCAGTAGGGCTCGAACCTACGACCTACGGATTATGAGTCCGCTGCTCTACCAACTGAGCTATGGGCCCGCCGCAATTCGATGTTGATTACGCATTGTTTCGCTTAAAATATAATCAATCGCATAATAAAAGTCAATATTTTATTTGGCAGGCCCGGGTTGGGAAGCTAATGTGACGCTACCTTTTTTCATCGATCCGGGCGGCTTTGCCTTTTAGATTGCGCAAGTAATACAGCCTGGATCGGCGCACCTTCCCGGCACGGAGCCGCTCGATTTTGGCGATGCGCGGCGAATGCAACGGGAAAATGCGTTCCACTCCAATCCCCTCCGATATTTTCCGAACCGTAAACGTGGCGTCCATGCCTTTGCCTTTTTTCTTGATTACGACGCCCTCAAAGACCTGAATGCGCTCTTTATCGCCTTCGATTACTTTTACATGTACAGCAACCGTATCTCCTGAGCTAAATTGGGGAATATCCGTTCGCAGTTGATCGGCTACTGCCAAATGCACCTTATTCATTTATGCTGCCTCCTCATTTATTTTATTCACGCTCTTCGCTGCTTGCTCATTATTTGTTTGGCGTGCTCGAGTTAATGTTCGTTTCATTGCTTCGTCCTGGCGCCATTGTTGAATTGCGGCATGATTTCCCGAAAGCAAAACTTCCGGAACGGCCAGGCCGCGATAAACCTCTGGCCGGGTATAGTAAGGGCAATCCAACATCCCGTCGTCATAAAATGAATCGGTACGTGCGGATTCCAGATCGCTGATAACTCCGGGGATCAACCGGACCACCGAATCGATAACCACCAATGCCGGCAACTCGCCGCCGGTAAGCACATAGTCGCCAATGGAAATTTCATCCATCTTCCAATAGGCAATCACCCGTTCGTCGACGCCTTTGTAATGGCCACACAGAAAAATCAGATGATCCTTTTCGGCCAGTTCTTTGGCCCTGGCCTGATTGTAGCGTCGGCCCTGGGGTGATAAGAAAATCAAATTCGGATGCTCAATCTGAAAATTAGCGAGTACCGCTTCGATGCAGTTAAAAATTGGTTCCGGCTTCAACACCATGCCCGGACCGCCACCATACGGGTAGTCGTCAACCCGATGGTGTTTGTCGCTGCTATACTGGCGGAGATCATGGATAAATATCTCTACCAGCTTTTTATCACAACTTCGCTTGATGATGCTTTCATCCAAAGGCCCGCGCAACAGATTGGGAAATGCCGTTATGATATGAATTTTCATGCAGCCAGGTAAACCAGAACCTTGTCTATTTTTGGATTTACGATTGCCACCGAAATTCAAATCCAGCGTCAATCTGAGGAATCTTCATTGGACAACAGACCCTCAATCGGATCGATAATGACCAATTCCCCTTCCACATCAATTTGTTTGATAACCGCTTTGATTGCGGGAATAAGATACTCCCGTTGGCCATCGGTGACGATGTAGACATCGTTGGCTGGAAGGGTTAGCACATCCGAAATTTGCCCGATCCAACGGTCATCCACCGTTTTGACGTTCAAACCGATGACGTCAAAAATATAGTAGGTATCGGGTGGCAATGCTGGGCAGTCCGCCAGTCGTTTCTCGAGTATGATGCCTTTCAAACCGAGTGCTGCATTCCGGTCATTGATACCAGCTAATTTGATCACTATTTTATTAGCAGTGCCGTGCGCCCGTTCGATGGCAACTAGCTGCCGCGGTTGATGCTTCCAGCTTAAATAAACTTCCTTGATGGTGCTAAACTGCTGCAGATCATCCGTCATCGGTTCGACGATCACATCACCTCTGATCCCGTGCGCGTTGACAATTTTTCCAATAGTGATAAATTCTGGTCGTTTTTTCATAGTTTCAATGAAAAAGATGACCTGCCAGGAATTCATTGATTAAAATCAAACCTGCGGTCATGCTATTCCAGGATTTCCAGCACCGCTCGTTTGCCACGTTTGGCCGACGCGGCGGCCAGCAGAATTCGGATCGATTTAGCCGTTTGGCCTCGTTTGCCGATTACCTTTCCCAAATCTCCATATCCCACCCGCAATTCATAAACCACGGTGCGTTCCCCGTCAATTTCGTTCACCACAACCTCATCGGGTTTATCCACCAGATGTTTGGCAATGTATTCGATAAATTCTTTCATACCGGGTCCTCCTTTCCCTGTCGTCTGATTCGCGTCCGTATTCACAATAATCCCTCCTCAGTTAGGGGTAAGTTGTCACAATCGGTCTTTGGATGTTGCCGACTTCGCGTCGTCGATAACTGAAGCCGATCGTTCGTCGCGAGCTATTCAGGATTATTCCGCGTTCAAAATATTCACCAGCATGAAACGAATTGATTGGTCATCGATTTGAATTGCTGCGGGAACAATAATTCCCGATATTCTCGCTAAGATGCCTGATCCGTTGGTGCGGGAGCACCTGCCTCGCCCGGGCTTGCTGCTGCTGGAACGCTTGGCTCGGCGCTGGCTACTTCGGCTGCCGCGGCTTCCTCCGATGCTGGTGGGGCGGCTTTTTTGCTTTTGGCTTGCACAGCCAGGGCTTCCTGTCGCTTCTGTCGTTCGATTTGGAGCACTTCCCATTTCTTAAATTCTTCGCTGATTTGCGCGTCAGGCAAGCCACGCTTCTTTAGATTCCATTTCAATAGCAGTCCTTTGCGGCTGAACAAGCTCCTGACCGTATCAGTTGGAATGGCGCCATTTTGCAGCCATCGAAAAGCCTTCTCTTCGTCAATGACAATTTGAGCCGGCTCGGTCAATGGATTATAATAGCCAATCTTTTCAATATATTTCCCATCGCGACGTACCCGAGAGTCGACGGCAACAATTCGATAAAAAGGCTGCTTCTTTTTTCCCATGCGAGTTAATCGTATTTTTACTGCCAATTCAAAACCTCCTGTATCAAAATGTTAAAACCGGAATGGTATTCCTTTAAACTTGAACTTATTAATGTTCTTCATCATTTTTTGCATCATATCAAACTGCTTCAACAACTGGTTCACGTCCTGCACCGAGGTGCCGCTGCCGCGCGAGATGCGTTTGCGACGGCTGCCATCGATGATGCTCGGACGCCGCCGTTCCTCCGGCGTCATTGAGTTGATGATGGCCTCGATTTTAACAAACGAGCCGTCATCCAGGCTAATACCTTTGAGCATGCTGCTTTTGATGCCCGGAATCATGCCGAGCAATTGATCCAGCGGCCCCATTTTTTTAATTTGCTGAAGCTGGTCGTAAAAGTCCTCCAGGGTGAACTGCTGGCGTCGGAGTTTCTGCTCTAATTTTTCCGCCTGCTCCTGATCCACTGCCTGTTGTGCCTTTTCCACCAGCGATACAATATCCCCCATCCCCAATATTCGGGACGCCATTCGTTCGGGGTGGAATTTTTCCAGAGCGTCAAATTTCTCGCCGGTGCTGATGAACTTGATCGGCTTATTGGTCACCATGCGAATCGACAGAGCGGCTCCGCCGCGTGCATCGCCATCCAGCTTGGTTAACACCACGCCATCAAAATCGAGCCAGGTCAGAAATTCTTTGGCCGTATTCACTGCATCCTGGCCGGTCATGCCATCCGCAACAAACAATATTTCGTGCGGCCTGGTTTTTGTCTTTATTTCCACCAGCTCTTGCATCAATTCCTGATCAATGTGCAAGCGTCCGGCAGTATCGAAAATGAGTAGATCGTAACCCTGCAATCGGCTTGTTTGAATGGCATTAACACAAATCTGGACGGCCGATGTCGATTGTTCCGATACCACGGGCACGCCTATTTGCTCGCCGACAATTTGCAGTTGTTTTACCGCAGCCGGGCGATAAATATCCGCCGCCACCAGCATGGGATTGCGACCACGGCTTTTGAAATAGAGTGCCAGCTTTCCGGCCAGCGTTGTTTTGCCCGACCCTTGTAAACCGGTCAGCATGATGATCGCTGGAGAAGCTCCGGACAGATTCACCGGTGCTTCCGATTCGCCCATGATGGCCTTCAATTCATCATAGATGATTTTTACAATCTGCTGGCCCGGAGTAATACTTTTAAGAACCTTTTGGCCAATAGCCTTTTCCTGGACCGACGCGATAAATGATTTTACCACCTTATAGTTGACATCGGCTTCCAGGAGCACGCGACGAACCTCTTTCAGCGATTCCACAATATTTTTTTCGGTCAGCTTCCCCTGACCTTTTATTTTCTTGAGTACCTGCTCTAATTTTTCGGATAAGTCTTGAAACATAATCGCGATCGCGGTTCGTTCATCCAATCACTTCAACGATTGTGAAATCCAAAATTGGACGGATTCCTCAGGTCAAATAATAAAGCACCCAATATAAAAAAATCTATTTAGATATGCAAGTAAATTTTCTAATAATTTTTAGAAAAATTCCTCACGCTTTGCTCCTTCAAACCATCCATTAATCCATATTAAAGTACAAAAGTTATTGTTATAAATCAAGCAAAAAATTACTTTATTTATAAAATTGCTATTGGGCCGGTAGCTGATCATTGGGTGGCGGCGACGGAATAGCTGCTTGATTCGTTAGCGAAAGATAGCCAGGTAACTAATTCCTGCCTTCGGTGTTTATTTTTGGCACCGGCGACTGGACTTCAATTGGCCATTTGATACCAGAAAAAACCCTGGTTGTTTAGTTACCACCAGGGTTTCTCACTGTGCTACTCTTTGCGTGAAGTGCTTCACGCAGGCTAAGCGGGTCTGGTTCCGCCATGGTTTACCGAAGGCCCTTTTTAGCGACAGCCAGCACTCAGGCAACAATCAATTGGTGAGCTTAGTCGGGTTGGTTCTTAGCTAATCACCTTCTGGTCTGGCCGTTTGCGATCCATTATACGAGCAATTGCTGGATCACGCCAACAGCCGTGCCCTGCCGAAATACTGCTGCGATGGAAATTGCATCAAGCTATTTCTTGGCCTGGCTGGCGCCTTCGCGAATGATGTTGCGGGCAATTACCAGCCGCTGAATTTGGTTGGTGCCCTCATAGATTTGCGTGATCTTCGCGTCGCGCATATATTTTTCGATGGGATAATCTCGCATATAGCCATAGCCCCCGAAAATTTGCACGGCGTCAGTGGCGACTTTCATGGCCACATCGGACGCCAGCACTTTGCACATCGCTGACTCTTTGGCAATGTCTTTGACACCAGCGTCGATCATCTTCGCAGTGGCATAGATGAGGGCGCGGGCAGCTTCGATTTGCGTCGCCATATCCGCCAGCATAAATTGAATCGCCTGGAAGGAGATGATGCTTTGTCCAAATTGTTCCCGCTGCCGCGCATACTCCACGGCTAAATCAAATGCTCCCTGAGCAATCCCCAATGCCTGGGCCGCCACGCCGGGGCGAGATTTATCCAGTGTTTTCATGGCCACAATAAAACCCTCGCCTTCCTGGCCCAGCCGATTTTCGACTGGCACCTTGCAGTCCTCAAAAATGACTTCGCTGGTGGCGGATGCCCGAATGCCCATTTTATCCTCTTCTTTGCCATAGGCCAGGCCAGGGAAACCTTCTTCGACAATAAACGCCGAAGCCCCCCGGCTGCCACGAGAGGGGTCGGTGGAGGCGATCACGGTATAGAGTTTTGCCACCCCGCCGTTGGTGATAAAGTGCTTTTTGCCATTCAGGATGTAATAATTGCCATCGCGCACTGCGCGGGTCTTGATAGCGCCGGCATCGGAGCCGGCTTCCGGCTCGGTTAAACAGAATCCGGCGAGGTATTTGCCATCCGCCAGATCAGGCAGATACCGCTTCTTTTGTTCCTCATTCCCGCTGATGACGATGGGGAACGTGCCCAGGGCCGATGCGGCCACCGACAGCGCGATTCCGCCGCACGCCCGTGACAATTCTTCGGTCACCAGCGCCAATTCCGTCACGCCGCCGCCCATGCCGCCGTATTCTTCTTGAATCCAGATCCTGAAAAAATCCAATTCAGCAAATAACTTCACCAATTCCCAGGGAAATTCTCCTGTTTTGTCATGATGGGCCGCCACGGGTTTGATCTTTTCCTGTGCTACTCTGCGAGCTAATTTTTGCAGCTCTTTCTGTTCCTCGGTCAAGAAATATTCCATATTCTGCCTCCGCCTGGTCAAATGATATTGAGGTTTTTGAGTGCATTTTTGGCCGAAATTTGTTCGGCCCCTTTTTTACTATTTCCTTTGCCTATTCCCAGCACCTGATTGTTAATGCGCACCTCGATCGTGAACAGTTTTTCATGATCGGGTCCTTCTTCGTTGCGAACAATATATTGAGGCAAGCCCAGATTCTGGCTTTGAGAATATTCCAATAAAATGCTTTTGAAATTCTTATAATGTTCTTCCGTCAAAATTTCATCGGTCAAATCCAAAAGCTGCTCGCGAATAAAATTGATCGTCATCTCCAGCCCACCATCGAGATAGATGGCCCCAACAATGGCTTCAAAGGCATCGGCGATGATCGACGCACGCTCCCGGCCTCCCGATTTTTCCTCGGCATCGTTGAGCAACATAAAAGCGCCAATGCCAAGCTCATTTGAGACCCGGGCCAAAATCTTTCGACTCACCAAGAGCGACTTGATGGCAGTAAGTTCCCCCTCTTCTTTGGTTGGGAATTTTTTGAAAAGGTATTCGGTAACGATCATACCCAATACAGCATCCCCCAAAAACTCCAGCCGTTCATTGGACCTCAGCCGACATTCATTGGTCACTGACAAGAAAGAGCGGTGTTTCAACGCTTGCTGAATCAGCTCTTTGTTCTTGAAACAATAATTCAATTTTGTCTCAAGCTCCGATACCTCATCATGGGAGAGATGAATTTTAGAAGGCGCGGCTTGAAAAATTCTTGTTATAAAAGTAGCAATTCGATTGAGCATAAATTACTTTTCATCGTCGATCATTAATTTGGATATTTTCTGGTTACCAAACAAACATTGTGGCCGCCAAAGCCAAACGAGTTGGAAATGGCGACATAAACATCTTTTTCAATGGCCTGGTTCGGTGTATAATTGAGATCGCAGTCGGGATCCGGATATTCATAATTGATTGTGGGGTGAATCTTATTGTATTTCGTGGTCAATAGCGTCGCAATCAGCTCCACGCTGCCAGAAGCCCCCAACAGATGACCGATCATGGATTTAGTCGAGCTAATCGGAATCTTCGCAGCTCGTTCGCCAAAGACCTGTTTGATGGCAAACGATTCGATTTTGTCATTGTGAGGCGTGGAGGTACCATGAGCATTGATATAATCGACCTCATCGATGGAAACGCCGGCGTCTTCCAATGCTTTTTTCATTACCCGTTGAGCACCGTTGCCATCAGCAGCGGGTGCGGTGATATGGTAGGCATCCGCGGTAAATGCCGCTCCAATGAGCTCGCCATAAATTTTCGCGCCGCGGTTCAACGCATGCTGTTCTTCTTCCAGAATTAGGATGCCAGCCCCTTCGCCCATTACGAAGCCATCCCGCTGGGCATCGAAGGGACGACTGGCTTTTTGCGGCGCATCGTTGCGGGTGGATAGCGCTTTCATGGCATTGAATCCACCAACGCCCATGGGCGTGATCGTGGCCTCAGAACCACCAGCAATCATGATGTCCACTTCGCCGATCTGCACCGTGCGCAGGGCGTTGCCAATGGCATGGGAGCTGGAGGCGCAAGCGGAAATGGTGGAGTAATTTGGCCCTTTCAGTCCAAACCGAATGCTAATATATCCGGGCGCAATATCCGGAATCATCATCGGAATAAAGAATGGACTGATTTTGCCCGGACCTTTGTCGAAATAGTTGCGGTATTCCCGCTCGAAGGTATCCATTCCGCCGATCCCTGAGCCAATGATCACCCCGATCCGCTCCAAATCTTCCCGTTCCAAATTCAAACCCGAATCGTCCAATGCCAATTGCGACGCAATCACCGCGTATTGGCTGAACTTATCCATTCGTCGCGCTTCCTTGCGATCAAGAAAGCTGCTCACATCTAAATTTTTCACCTCACCGGCAAATTTGGTATCGAATCGTGTGGTATCAAATCCCTGGATATAATCGATTCCGCTCCGGCCGCTGATCAGAGCGCTCCAATATTCCGCAACCGTATGTCCCACCGGACTGATGATACCGATGCCAGTGACTACAACTCGTTTTTTCATAATCAATTCCTGATGTCACTCGAACTGGAGTTATGATTGTCTGGCCAAAGATGGCGTGTTGCACTTAGGCCAGGCAAGTCCTGCCTCGAACTCGGCAGGACTTGCTGTCGCTAGTTTATGATTCGACTTTCTTTTTTAGATAATCAATTGCAGCGCCAACCGTAGTGATTTTTTCCGCATCCTCATCCGGAATTTCGATTTTGAATTCGTCCTCGAATGCCATCACCAGTTCGACCGTATCCAATGAATCGGCTCCTAAATCTTCGATAAAATGAGCCTCCGGCGTTACCTCGCTGGCGTCGACCCCCAGTTGATCCACGATTATCTCTTTTACTCTGTCTTCTAAGGCCATTTTGTCACCTCCTATCTGGCTTGTTTTCCTGTCATTAATTTAATTCGAGATTCTGATTAATAAAATGAACAGCTCGGTTTCAAGATTCTATTCAAGTTCACCGCTGCCACTGATTTTTTACATCACCATGCCGCCATCCACCTGCAGCACCTGGCCGGTGATGTAGTTCGCCGCTGGTGAGGCCAAAAAGGCAACCACTTGAGCCACATCGTCAGGCAAACCCGCCCTTTTTAACGGGATCAAATTCAAAAATGCCTCTTTCACGTTCTCGGGCAGGTGCTGGGTCATTTCGGTTTCGATATACCCCGGCGCCACCGCATTCACCGTGATATTTCTCGGGGCTAACTCCTTGGCCGCGCTCTTGGTCAGGCTGATCAACCCACCTTTCGAAGCCGCGTAATTGGCTTGACCCACATTCCCCATGACGCCGACCACCGAAGCGATATTAATAATTTTGCCGCTACGCTGTTTCATCATGATTTTGGCTGCCGCCTTCAGACAGTGGAACGCACCTTTCAAATTCACCGCGATCACGGCATCCCATTCGGCTTCGCTCATCCGAATAAGGAGATTATCCCGGGTAATACCGGCGTTATTGACCAGCACATCGATCCGACCAAATCGCTCCATCGTTTCGGCAAATAAGTGGTCAACCTCAGCCGTCCTGGTGACATCCACCTTGATGCCAATTGCCTCGACACCAAGTTGCGCTATCTCCTCGGTGGTTCCCTGAATCGCTGGCTCATCCACATCACAGATGACGATGTGGTAACCTTGCTGCGCCAGGGCGCGGGCAATGGCTTTGCCGATGCCTCGGGCAGAACCGGTTACGATTGCTATTTTCTTCTCCATTTCATCCCTCGCAGAAAATTATCGTCTCATTCGATCTCTTCGAGCTTGCCTTTGGTTTGAACCGCATAGTTGCGATTGATCCGCTTGCTTAGCCCGGCTAATACATCGCCCGGCCCGACTTCATAAAAGTCGGTAGCCCCCGCTGCAATCATATTTTCAATCGTTTCTACCCAGCGCACCGGTTGGGTGAGTTGCTGATACAGCAAGGTTCTAATTTCCTCGGGCTGCGTTACCGGTTGCGCCGTGACATTGGCATAGATCGGAAATCGGGCGGGCCGAATAGCGACCTGTTCCAGGATTTGTTTTAGCTCCGCTTGCGCACTCTCCATTAATGGCGAGTGAAATGCACCGCTGACGATTAGCGGTATTGCCTTTTTGGCTCCTTGTTGTTTGGCCAATTCCACCGCCGCCGCTACGCCCTCCAGTGAACCGGAAATGACAATTTGCAACGGCGAGTTGATATTGGCCGCCGTCACAATACCAGCGTTTGCTGCCTGGTGGCAAATGGTAACCACCTGATCGTACGATAATCCCACAATCGCAGCCATCGTCCCAGGTTGTTTCGCTCCGGCCTCCTGCATTAACTCTCCCCGTCGCTTAACCACTGCCAGCCCATCCTGAAAACTCATCGCCTCGGCTGCTACCAGCGCGGAATATTCACCGAGACTGTGTCCAGCCGCCATATCCGGTACAATGTTTCTCTGAGCCAATAGTCTGGTTACTACCACGCTATGCACAAAAATCGCCGGCTGCGTGATTCGAGTCTGTTTGAGTTGCTCCTCCGGCCCCTCAAAGCAGATGGCACTGAGATTAAACCCCATCTGCTCATCGGCCATGGTGAAGATTTCTTGGGCCAGCGGAAATTGATCATACAGATCCTTCCCCATCCCGACATATTGGGAAGCTTGACCGGGGTAGAGAAAGGCGACATGAGCCATACGTGTGCCTCAAAATTTAGGGCGTTACTTTTTCGGAGCCAACCATTTTTTTCGTAGATTCTGGATGGCTTTTTGATAGAGCTTTTGTTTATTATTCAATAAAGAAGCCTGCAGATAATAGCGCTCAGCGGTTTCGAAATCGCCTTGCGCTTCCAGCGCCAGGCCCAGATTATAATAAATTCTGGCATCGGTGGGCGCCTTCTTTTGCAGCCGCTCCCAGAATTGCTGTGCTTTCTTCCATTGACCGCTTTGGGCCAGCGTTAGACCACTGTCGGGAACGACATCGAGCTTTTCAATCTTGCGCGACGTGGTTACCGACTTCGGCCAAATTTCCGCCAAAAAATTCCGCACCATGGTCGCAATCAGGAGTCTTTTGATCTCATCATCTCGAGGGATCTTGGGCGAATCTTCCTGGATCAGCTTTTCGCTGGTGTAGTTTTCAGTTCGTTCGCGAGCAAGGATCATCTTCCCATTTTTTAAATTGATGATTTCGAAGCTGGCGATTAGATTCGCACGCCGTATCCGGAAATGTTGCTCCACGGTTTGCAATTTAAACTTCTTTTTTTTCACCATTTCGCCGGTGGGCCCAACTTCTTCGATGATATTACCGGCGTTATCGCGCTCATATTCTCCGGTCCAAACGCTTTTGGGTACTTTTTCAACCCCCAACTCGTCGGGCAAGAGTTCCAGCTTTTTGATGGCGGCGAACAGAATCCCATCGATGCGAATGACCTTGCCGATTTGCGCCGATGAATCGCTTGAGCGCAGCGATTGGTAGCTCAGTCGTTGCTGTTCTAATGCCGCCGTCAATTTGTTTTGATCGAACAGCTCGAAGTAGTCCGACGCTGCCAATCCGGTCTGCAAAAAGCCACATAGTTGCTGTGCTTCATCTTGCTCGGCACACGGTGCCACAGCAATGATCTTGATCCCCGTCAAAATTGGCTGAGCCGGCTCTTGAAATCGAAGCTTATCGCCGGCAAAGCCAAAATCCATCAATAGCCCAACAAGTGAAAATATGAACAAAAATTGTCGCCACATCTCACAGCCACCCTTCCTTGCTATACTCCTGGTTGTCCGTCCACAGGTTGAGACGATAAATAATCATCTTTAGAGTTTCAGTATCACTGCACCCGTTGTAAAACCACCGCCAAAACTGACCAACAAACAGTAATCATCGCGTTGCAACCGCTTCTGCTCAATGGCTTCGGTCAAGGCAATGGGGATCGAGGCCGCCGAGGTATTGCCGTAGCGGTCGATATTGATAAATACTTTTTCCATTGGGAGCTTGATTCGACGCGCCGTGGCTTCGATGATTCGGACATTGGCTTGATGGGGGATGAGCAACGAGAGTTGACTGGATTTGATGTTGGCCATTTTTAAAATATCGACTGCAGCGTCCCCCATGGCCTTAACGGCGTATTTAAAAACGTCAGTTCCTTGCATTTTGATATAGTGCAGTCGTTGATCGATGGTTTCGTGACTGGCGGGTTGTCGGCTGCCACCGCCGGGCATATAGAGCAAATCAGTTAACCGGCCGTCACTTTTTATCAGGGTTTTGATAATCCCGCGTTGACCATCGGATGGTTGCAGCACTGCCGCGCCGGCACCATCACCGAATAACACGCAGGTTGTACGATCAGTGTAATCAGTAATTTTGGTAAGTACCTCAGCGCCAATGATCAACACGTTGCTATATTTGCCCGTGGCGATAAAATTGTCAGCCAAAGTCAGACCATACAAAAATCCGGAACAGGCTGCGCTGATATCAAATGCAGCCGCATTGATCGCTCCCAGGTTTTTTTGAACGTAACAAGCGGTAGCTGGAAACGGCGTGTCGCCAGTCACGGTAGCGACGATTATGATTTCGATGTCTTTGGGTTTCATTTTAGCCGCTGCTAACGCCTTTTTAGCGGCCTCAGTTGCCAAATCTGAGGTGGCAGTTGCTGCATCACAAACGTAGCGCTGCACCATTCCGGTGCGCTCTTTGATCCATTCATCGCTGGTATCGACCAGTTTCTCCAGGTCGCCATTGGTAAGGATATGATTGGGCACGGCAAAACCCAACCCCGTAATCATCGATTGATAACTATTTTTCACTGCTTCTTTTGACCTCATTTCCTACTTGCCAGACCACAACAGATGTTTGTAGCTGTTAAATTGCAGCCAGGATCATGACCAAAATTGAATTTAGATCCTGGACGATTCATTCTTATGCGCCATTAGTCCCAATTCTTGTTCGATTTTTTCGTTGACGCGTTCGTTAATTATCTTTTCGGCCTCAAATATGGCATTCCGAATTGCTTTGGGCGAGGAACTGCCATGGCAAATAATGGCAACGCCATTAACGCCCAGCAACGGAACGCCGCCATATTCTGCATAATCAAAGGTTTTTTTTAAGCGACGGAAGGCTGGTTTCAATAAATAGGCCCCGATATTGTACTGCAGCCGCCGGCCAATACGACGCCTGAGATTAGATGAAAAGACATTGCTAAACGATTCAGCAAACTTCAAAATTATATTGCCAACAAAGCCATCGCAGACGACTACATCCGCCTTGTCGCGCAAGATGCTCCCGCCTTCGATATTGCCCACAAAATTGAGATCGCTATTGCGGAACAACTCATAAGTCGCTTGAGCCTGAGCATTCCCTTTGCCCTTTTCCGTGCCAATGTTCAGCAATGCAATTCTGGGATAACCTATTCCAAAAAATTTGGTCATAAAAATGCCGCCCATAACACCAAACTCAAAGAGCTGCCGCGGCTTACAATCGACATTGGTCCCAGCATCGATCAGCATGGTGGCACTTCGGCCATTGGGCAACAGCGACCCAATGGCGGGCCGATTGACACCTTTGATTTTTCGCAAATGAAATAACGCCGAGGCCAGAACCGCTCCGGTGTTGCCGGCGCTGACCACCGCATCGACTTCTCCCTGTTTATGAAGTTGCATCGCCACCGCAATGGAAGCATCTTTCTTTTGCTTCAATGCCAGCGCGGGATGCTCATGCATCTCGATGTGTTGCGCGGCATGATAAATGCTCAACCTCAGGTCTTGAATTCGAAAATGCCGATCGAGTTCGCGCTGAATTTTGTCCTTATCACCGACCAGTACAATTTCGAATTTGTCTTTGGCACGTCGAGCGGCGGAAATTGCGCCGCGAATATTTTGGCGTGGGGCAAAATCGCCACCCATCGCATCTATGGCAATGCGCATCAATTTTACCTGATAAATTCAATTTTGCCAGTCAAGCTCGTCACGCCTCTTTGGGCGTAAAAACCATTCGCTCATGATAGTAGCCACAATTGGGGCAAGCCCGATGCGGCAATTTAGGCTGATTGCAATTGGAGCATTCAACTACATTGGGGGTCGACAACTTCCAATGAGTTCGTCGTTTATCACGGCGAGTTCTGGAATGTCTTCGCTTAGGTAGTGGCATATTCACCTCTCAACATTATTTTTTCATGAACCACTCTGTCCAGCCAATTCGCTGGCTTAAGGACGATTACCATTTTTTAGGAAAAAGAAAGCTATAGATGTAGGCGAAAATCCGCTGTTTGATGAATGACATCAGAGAGCAAGCGCTGCGCATCGCAACCGCAGAAAAATCGAGCGCTTTGGTTAGTTATGAGCCTATTGCCAACGCCGCAACCAGGACCACTTCAAACCGAAGATATCGGAATCCGTTCGCTCTCCTATCAATAGCTTGTAACCATTTTCGAGTGGCTACATCTATAGCTTTCTATTTTGACCAATAATTGGCGTTATTGAATCTGATTATACTTCCATTGCCCGCGTTGCAACTCATCTAATATGAGCAAACACGAGGCAAATTCTCAATATTCATCACTGTAGCAGGGTCTTTAATTTTTCCCACCTCGGATCGATTTGTTGCTGGTGGCAATTGCAGGTTTCCTCGTTCAAATTTGCGCCGCAATGGGGGCAGAGGCCACGGCAATTATCACGACACAATGCTTTCATCGGCAACGCCAACAGCAGATTCTCGCGCAGGTCCGGTGACAGATCGATTTCCGTTGCGGTCTCACTCAAAAAACGATAATCATCGTCTATCTGCTCCGTAACTTGCTGCTTCGAAAAAACGAGGCGAAAACTGCCTTCGAGATTTTGTATAAAGTCGACCAGACACCGATCACAGGAAAAATTGGCCGGCGTGAGAAATTTGACCTTTACAAAATATTTGTCACTGAACTTTTGAACTTCAATCTCAAGCTGAATATCATGGGCGAAAGTGGACAGCCATTGCAGGTCGGATTCTTCGCTTAATCCACAATTCAGCGCCGTGGTTTGAAGCCTCAGCTCATTGACGCCCTCTTCTAAATTAATCAGATTTATCTTCATCGGGCATTCAACTTTCAAAATAAATTGTGGCAAATTTAATAATTATTTTCTCAATTGTCAAGCTAAAAATTCGGAGAAAAATGAATGCCATTCACTTTGCGAGCATTAGCCTGCTGCACAGGCTCGGCAGAGTAGGAGGGAAACCGACGATTCTTCTTGGGTACAATTACTTGAGATTTGCGTTTCTGAAAAAAAGATCAATCTGGCCGGCAACAGCAGTTGCTTCCAGCAGCGCCATCTCGAGTCGTTGTGGACCCCGGGATAACCCGGCAACCCAGATACCAGGCTGATTCGTTTGCAATCGCTCCAGGGTTCGATTGGGCGTGTCAATAAATCCTCCCACGCCAGTTTCGATCTTCAAAGTGTTCGCCAACTGGCGGGTAAGCGACTGCGGCTGAAGCCCATTGCTGAGTACGATTAGCTCGGCTTCAATTGCTACCGGCTGGTCCTGATCTGCAACGTTCATGGTGATTTGAAATCTATCGTCGGCCGCTTGTAGCGAAGGCGGTTGTGATACTCGGATAAATTGAATCCCTTTTTCCTGTGCTTCGCTATAAAGGTCTTCGGCAAAATCAAAGACACGAATATCGCGATGCAGAATATGGATCGTTGCTTGCGGAAAATTGGTCACAATTTGCAAGGCATTCCGGATCGCCTGCTCGCAACACATCTGGCTGCAATAGGGACGCTCTGGTTGCCGCGAACCCACGCATTGGATCATCACAATGTTGGCAGCAGTTAATTTTTTCTCCAAAAGTTGTTGCCGCAGTTCCCACTGGGTGATGACGTTGGGCTGATTTGAGTACAAGAATTCCTGTGGTCGATACGGCTCCCCGCCCAGGGCCAAAACAATGGCGCCAACATCGATGGCGGAACTGGCCGCGCCGTCGGTAAGGGTCAGCTTGAAATGTCCCCAATCCCCGGCAAGCGCTTGAACCTGACACCCTGGGTGCAATTGGATGTGCGGGTGCACTGTAGCTTGTTGTTTTAGATGTTGCCAGATCTCTGCTAACTGGTCACATTGCCAAAAAAGCTGTTCTTCTTGAAATCCTGGTTCCGGCGCTGAAAAAATGAGATGAACCGGATAGCCCTGTTCCGCAACATCAATGGCACATTGCCATGCCGAAATCGAATCGCCAATGATTGCAGCCTCGGCAATAACTGGGGAACGGGGAGCGACCGGCAAAGGTGGGGGAGAGGTAGTCGCAAGGAGCGTAGCCAATTCCTGCTGGAAAGATTCCCCATCCCGGGGCAACTGTCGATCCGCCAGACTTAAAATGGATAGGCGATCGCGAGATAGACCTGCCGCCAGCAACATGTTCTCAAACATCTGGACATGCTTCGCATCGGAGTAGCATGGCGCAATGATGATGCGCCCTAATTTTTCGGCCGCAATTGCTGCGCTGATCTTCTGCCTGGCGGTGGTATTGCAGCCATATTCCAAGGCCAGAGTAAAGATATCGGGATGGGCGTGATTCAAAGAACGCATAACATCATCTATGTCAAGCTGAAGCTCCGCAGCCAGACCGTACTGGCAAACGAATAGTCCAATGCGCTCGCCATCAGTCTTTTCCACCTGATTGGCAGGGGTAGCGGGCACATCGTGAAGCAAAAGCTGTTTTTGCCGGAACAACTGCCTGACCCTTGCGGCAACCGCACTGGCATGAGCCAGATTGGTGGCTAAATCGGTGGGATGGGTGATGGCACCCGCCAGCCACACCTGATCGCCTGAATTGGCTACCGGCATTTGTGGCGACGTTGGGAAAAAGCCAAATTTATTTGGTTTGAAACCAAATAAGCGGCTCAACCGCCTGGTGCTGGTCGTTGCCACCATACCGGTTGATAGCACCACCAGGTCGAACTCTAAGGTTGACTCCTGTCCATGAGCGGAAAACAGAACCTTCAGGCAATTCGTGTCTGGATTTTCGATCACCTGGGCGACTTTTGATTGCAAAAAACGGATACCATATTCCTCTTTTGCTCTGAGATAGGTGGATTCGCCATTGGGGGAGAAGGGACGCAGATCGGAAAAAAAGACGGTAATCTCCAATCCAGCCACCCGATCCATCATGAACATTGCCTGTTTCAAAGTGGTCTCGCAGCAAATGTTGGAGCAATAGTTCAAACCCAGGTCTTCGTCTCGTGACCCAACACACTGGATAAAAGCAATTCGCTGGGGGATTTCACCATCTGACGGCCGCATCAAGACGCCGCCAAAAGGTCCATTGGCATTCAGAATCCGTTCCAGTTCCATGCTGGTAATAACATCGGGATAGTGGCGGTATCCCAGCTCCGGCTTTTTTCGGGCATCAAAGCTCTCCGCGCCGGTGGCGACAACGATAGAATCCACTTCAAGCGTAGTATAGGATTCTTTCTGATCGTAAATAATCGCCTGTTGGTCACATTCTGCCAGACACAGCCCACAACCAATGCAGCGACGACAACTGAGGCAGCGACTGGTCTCTTTGAGTGCGATTTCTTCAGGAAATCCCAGTTCCACCTCTTTGAAATTCAATTTTCGTTCTTCCAGCGAGAGATGGGGCATTTTCTGACGTGGGGTTGGAATATCTTCAAAGTCGGTGATGAATTTGTCTTTTTTCATTTATGCTCCAGGTGTTCTTGGTCGTGAATAACTATCTCAATTCTCCCTTCAAAAATTTTTCAATTGAGCTCGCGGCCTGGTGTCCCGCGGCAATCGCTTGGATGACCGTAGCGGGTCCAGTGACCGCGTCGCCGCCGGCGAAAATTTCCGGTCGATTGGTCTGCATGGTTTTAGAATTGATGTCGAACGAATTCCACTTGTTGATGGACAGGCCATGTCCTTCATGGAGGAAGGAAACATCGGGCTGTTGGCTGATGGCGGGCACAATCACATCGGCCTCGATATCAAATTCAGAGCCTTTGATCGGCACCGGACTTCTTCTGCCGCTGGCGTCCAATTTGCCCAGCTTCATTCGGGTACATCTCATGCCCACGACCTTGCCGTTCTCTCCGAGAATTTGCACCGGGGCTGCCAGATAGGTAATCTTTACGCCCTCTTTTTCGGCCTCTTCGATCTCCCAGGGGTTGGCCGGCATCTCTTTTACCGTTCGGCGATAGATGATGTGGACTTCATCCGATCCCAGGCGCAATGCGGTTCGGGCCGCGTCAATGGCTGAGTTGCCACCGCCGATTACGATTACCTTGCGGCCAGGTTTGGTGGTATCGCCCAAATTCACCCGACGCAGAAACACGATGCAATCCAAAAATCCCTCGTAGTCATCTTCGCCCGGCACACCCAATTTCAATCCCTGATGGGCGCCGATCCCGAGAAATACCGCCCGGTAGCCATCTTTCAACAAATCGTCAATCGTGTATTGTTTGTTGATGGGCGTATTGAGTTTAAGTTCGACTCCCAGATCGCAAATGTAATCCACCTCTGTCTGAATGATGTCGCGCGGCAAACGATATTCGGGGATGGCCAGCCAGAGCATGCCGCCGGGAACCGGCGCGGCCTCGAAGACAGTGGATCGAATGCCTTTCCATGCTAAATCATGGGCCACGGTCAATCCTGCCGGCCCTGATCCCACCACCGCGACCTTGCCCAATTTTTCATTGACGGGCGGAGCCACCGGTTTGGGGATCTTGCCTTGCTTCTTCAATTGCAGTTCGTAGTCGGCCACAAACCGCTTCAAGGCATCGATGGCTACTGCTTCGTCCTGTTTGCCACGATTGCAGGCGCCTTCGCAGGGATGGTTGCATACCCGGCCGCAAATGGCGGGCAACGGATTTCGTTCCCGAATCACAGCCAAGGCATCCAGATAGCGACCATCGGCAATCAAACCGATGTATTTGCGAATATCAATGTGAACCGGACAGGTTTCCTGGCAAATGGGCGTCTCTTTTTCAATATTGTAGCAATTAGAAAAGAAGCCCTTATGCTGGATATCGATAGCAGTTCGGAGCGAAAGGCCTTCGTTGAATGTGCTCAGTGGTTTGATGGGGCAAACTTGAACGCAGGCACCGCAATCGTTGCAAAGCGCATTCACCCGATAAGGATTCTTCCGAATATTGATTTCGAGTGTGTTGTCCTTTTTTTTCACACTCAGGATGTCGGCGTAAGTAATCAACTCGATATTGGGATGATGCTGCAGATCAGCGATGATGGGCGCCATTTGACACAGGGCGGGCAAATGATTGGTCGCCGATCGTTCCAATTGCACCATCATTCCGCCAATGGTTGGCTTGCTTTCCAATAGATATACCCTGGCGCCTCCGTTTGCCAGATCCAAAGCAGTCTGAATACCAGTGATTCCTGCGCCACAGACCAAAACCGTTCCCTGGCGATTTGCCTTTGGTTCGCTCATATTGAGATCTCTATTTTCCTAAACAATGCGCATGATTTCTGTTTATCCTGAATTTCTACAATGAACCATGATGATTGAAAATCATCACTCGTTGCCCAAAAAAATCACGCAATGACACGAAATTCAAAAGATAAAAAGTGGCTTCGATGTTTTTTTGTGCGTTTCGCGGGGCAATTATTGACATGCATTGCCATTTTAGAATTTCAGGTTTATTAATAAACTGAGACGATGATGTAAACTTCAACAAATTAGTCCCTCATTTAGTTGCCCTGCTCCAGGCGCTTTGAGCTATTTCGCTATTTCAAGAACAAACATTTTTTTGTCAGATGCTGGTGATTCGCCTGGAGTCGATAGTAATAAATGCCGGCTGGCAAATTCCCGGCATTCCAGGACAATTCATATTGTCCTGCAGCTTGTTGTGCCTGCACCAGTATCGCTACTTCCTGTCCCGCCGTATTGAAAATTTTAAGGCTAACCTGTGCCGGCTCGCTGAGTTCATAGCTAATAACTGTCTGCGGATTAAACGGGTTGGGGTAGTTCTGATATAATTTGAATTCCCCTGGCAGATCGCCGTTGGTGATGTTTGGGACCGCCGATGGCGTGAAGCTCGTCATGATGTCGATGCTTTTTGCCTTGGTGTAGTTGGGATTGGGATTCGGATTGGTAATATCGCTAAATCCAGTGACGGTTGCCAAGATCCCATAATTATTGGTCACCCAGAAATAGTTCACATTGATTTCGAGCGGGATGGCGCCGCCACCCAGGTAAATGAATTGCGAATGGTCCTGGCGAATGCGGAGGCAGGAAAACTCTCCAAATTGCGTTTTGATTTTACCCCAGGCGTCAATCTGGTTATAGCTGGAATCTTTGATGGTCACTTTGAAAATGGAGTAAGTTGTATCCACTTCCAATACCGATGACCATGGGGATGAGCCATAGGTGGCTGGGAGATTTAGTTTTGGCGTAGCGCGCTTGCTAACGGTAATTTCGGTGAAGACAGTGTCGTTGCCCACCACCGTAAGCTTGGCTCGCCCCAATTCAGTGAGTTCGGTATCGGTTAAACGAGCGTAATTATAGGTGATGGTATCATTATCGTCGTAGGTAACCTGGTAGACCAGATTCGCGTTGACCTTATCGAAACGATAGGCGAACGGTGAAGTCGCATAATCCACCGCGCGCCAGTAAGACTTTTTCGGCAGCGAAAGGGCACTAAAGTCCCAATATTTATTAGCCCCTGGTTCGCCCAGATTTACGTCCACCGTGTCTTTGTAGCTCATAACAAAGTGCGTTCCTGGGACACTTGGGGCATCCTTGGCCGTCACGGTAATCTGGCTAAATAGTAATCCCATGCTACCAAACAACAAGTAAAGCCCCCCAAACGTGATAAGAATGAAGCGTCTCATGGCATGTTTTCCTTCCCTTATAATAAAATTTTATTACTACAGGTTATTTTCAGAATGATGTCACGTTATAAATCACCCGCAACCCGGAACGCAAACGTCAGCAATCATTGAGGTCAACCAAACGGCAAACACCTGGCACTCGATCTGGTCATCATGAATTGCAATGTCATTGCCACTCCAGGCGGTGCAAGATCGAATGAAAAGGATCACGGCTGCCAGGCGTGGCAGATTGATATCGGCGCCTGGCAGCGTTTTGTCAAATAAAATTTGCCTGGATTGTACGACAACATGGTTGCTTGCCCAAAACCAGCGAGTGCCAGATTGCACCTGCTATAGCGCCACTGCCTCAATTGCTTTCTCCAGCGCTTTTTTGATCAATTCTTCGGGTGGCTTTTGAATGAAATCTTTATCCATTAAGGTCTGAAAGATTTCCCGGGATTTTTTGATGTCATGCTTGGCCGCTTTATAGATCTCATCGCCGGTCATGATCTTGCGGGCCACGCCTTGTTCCACCGCTTTCATGCCCACCGCTTTGGCCTCATACGGAAAGACCTCATGCTCGTCCATGGTGGGCATGATGTTTTCGGGATTGATCCCCCGCTTCTCAGCAAATTCCGCCAGCGCATGGGCCGCGGCAATGGCCATCTCATCGGTGACTTTTTTGGCACGAACAGTTAGCGCACCTTTCAAAATTCCTGGAAATCCCAATGAATTATTCACCTGATTCGGGAAATCGCCACGCCCCGTTGCCACCACGTAGGCGCCAGCTTGCTTCGCCGCATACGGGTAAATTTCTGGCACCGGGTTGGCACAGGCCATGACAATCGGTTTCGAACCCATCGCTTGAATCCAGGCGGGTTTTACCACATCCGGACCAGGAGTAGACAGCGCAATCAGCGCGTCGGCACCCTTGCAGGCGTCGATAATGTCGGTTATGCCTTTGGGATTGGTATGCTCGCACAATTCCCATTTCCGATAAAACCTTGGATCTCGCTTGATGTCGTCTCGATTTTTATGCAACGCGCCTTTGCTATCGAACATAATCAGTTTGGCAGGATCTGCGCCGTCCAGAATCAGTAATCGAGCAATGGTTGTATTAGAAGCACCTGCGCCCCAGAAAACGATTCTCACATCCCCTATCTTCTTATTAACCACTTTCAGGGCGTTGATCATTCCAGCAACTGTAACGCAGCCTGTGCCCTGGGCGTCGTCATGCCATACTGGGATTTCACATTCTTCTCGAAGCGTATCCAAAATTTTATAGCAATTCGGTTGTTGAATATCTTCCAGATTGACTGCGCCAAAACTTGGTTGGATCATTTTCACTAAATCAATAATTTTCTCTGGCACGTGCTCGCCTTTCTCGTTGCGGCTGTCGATGCAAATGGCTGTGGCATCGATGCCCCCCAGGTATTTCATCAGCATGGCTTTCCCTTCCATCACGCCAAGTCCACCAGGAGGCGTGCAGTTGCCATCACCCAGTACACGGGTGGAATCGGTAATAATAGCCACATGGTTGCCTCGATTGGATAGTTCGAATGAACAGTCATTGTTATCCCGAATTGTGGTCGAGATTTTGGAGACGCCAGGGGTATACCAAACATTGAACCAATTGAAACTATAGACTCCCGCTTTGGGCACGGTCATAATTTTGCCACCATAAAATTTGTGCGTGTAGAAGGCCAGGTGTTTCAAGAATTCCGTCTGCCCCTTAGCAATTTGTTCCTGAGTAAAATTCGTAGGAAACATCTTTTCGAGATTCTCTAATTTGAAATCGATTTTTGACATGTTGTTCTCTCCATAAATTAATAATATTATCTGCAGCTTTTTAATGATCCTGGAATCATCAAAAAGCATCATTAGAATTGACATCATGAAAATCAATCACACGCTACCATAAAAATAAGTTCCGCATCGCTCAGATCATTTACATATTTTTTCTTCCTCCAATTTATCTGGTTAGTTAAGTCATTTAGTTGGGCAACGGTCTTGAATAGCCTGTTCAATAGCAATTTGTGTAATCACCTATTTAACCCTTCCTTTCTTTAACGCATTTTCAATGGCTTTCAACAGCGCTTTGCTGGTGGTGGTCGCCCCAGTCACCACATCGACGTTCAGCGATTGGGCCACCAGCACTTTCGGCACGACTCCCGCCGCTTGCTTCGCATGTTTGGTGTCTCGATTTTTCAAAATTTCAATCGTTTCGATCCGATGCTCCTTCACGGCCACTGCCACTTCATAAGTAAAGCCACCGTAGCTAAAATCGCCCTGAAACGCCCCATCAGCAACGCTGGCGAGGTCGACCGCCTCGATGGGCATGGCTCGGACGGTTTTCATCTCTTTGAAGCGACTGGACCAGAAGCAATTTAATGATGCCGCAATAATGATGATGATCAGAACCATCAGGATCTTTTTCATCGGGTGCATTTTTTCATTTTTTTTTTTAGGAGTAATTTCTTTTTGAAAAAAATTTGCTCTAAATGATAAAACTCGTTGATTCAATTTCAGCATACCACCCTTAGAGGCGACCGAATTTATTTCTTCCACTCAGCTACGCCTAAAACAATTCGCTTAAAGAGAGCCAGAACACATCGATCGCAGATAGATCCAGCGCCATTGGCGTCGTTCTAATGGAAGATGTCTGCGACGAATTCTTGTCTTCTCAATATCAGCAATTGAGGCAAACAATTCATCTGCTCGCATGGCTTAAAGTGCTCGCTGTAATCGCTTTATGGCTTCTATCTCGCTATAATTCCCACCTCGAAATAGGATCAAGCCAGGTCCTTTGGTTTGTGTCAAAGCGAATAAACGGGGATAATCCAGATCTGCTGTAACAACAATTCTTTGTTCATTTGCTGCTCGCTCTAAAATTTTTTTATCAGGGGCTCGCTGCAATCCTATTTCAGAAGCTTGCACCGCATCGTAACCCTGTTGGATTAGCCAATCCGCTAATCCTGGTGATAGTGGCATATCAATGAGGAATTTTATCACGCCAGTTCCACCGTTTCTTCTGCTGCTAAGAAGGCTGCATAATTGAGAGCTTCATCAATGTCTTCAGCTTCCAGATAAGGATAAGCCTTCAAGATAGTCTCTTTGGTCTCTCCAGCCGCTAATAGTCCCAACAACCGAGAAACTGGAAAGCGAAGACCTCGAATACAGGCTTTACCCGTACAGACATTTGGATCTATTGTAATGCGTTCGAATTTCAGGGGAAAGATCTCCTATCAATTGATAATTAGCAGGCCACCCACAACGGCGCCCGATCTTCGATCCCCGCAATTTTCACCAGCCCCATGCGCCGCATATCGACCAACTGGCGTAATACCCGTTTCGGCGGTAGATTCAATTGCTGAGCCAGATGTTTCACGCTCAAGGGTTTTTCTTTCGCCCGCAGCTTGATCTCCTGAATGGCCAGTTCGTCCATCACCACCTCCTCGAACAGGCGATGGATCTCGTGCTCAGTGAATCTTTCGCCGTAGAGATTGCCCTTTTCGATGAACTCCAGGCGTTTGCCCACCACCCAGCGGAGCTTTTTACCCTCCACGGCATGACGAGCGGCGGTGAGTTTCAATTTCAGTTCATCACTGGGGATATTTTCGCTGCTGCCCAATTTCCCCAGGCTGCGGATGCGATTCTGAAACTCCGTCACAAACGAGACAAACTTGCCCCCTTCGGCGCTGGACATGAATCGCAATACCAATCGCTCGGGATTGATACCCGCATGTTTCAATACCTTTTGGGTGAGCAACACCTTCCCCTGGGCATTGAAATTTCCCGTGGAATAATGGCATTCGCCCAGCAAGCAAGCGCCTACAAACACACCGTCGGCCCTGTGCAGAAATCCCTCGATCATCATCACAGGATCGACCCGTCCCGAACACATCACTCGAATGATGCGGATATCGGGACTATACTGAAGCCTCGCAACCCCGGCGAGGTCTGCTGCCCCGTACGCTCACCAATTGCAGCAGAAAGCGAGAATGTTGGGATGGAAATTTTCTGGCATCTGATTTTTTCCTTGATTTTCTGGCCTTGAAATTAAATTCAATTTGCAACATTATCAATTTATTTCCAACTGATAGAAAAAACCCAACAGATAAAAGAATTAAATTAAAATCCGTTGGAGAAAAAATTATCAAGTAAAAACTGATCGTGATTCCCAACTGGTAAAAGATTTCTTTTAAAAGTCCGTTGGCTTCATCAATCCGTTGGGCAAATAGCTATTTAAATAAAAAATCCAAGTCCCAACTGATAGATGAAACCAACTGATTTTAAAAAATTCTTTATCCGTTGGCTTCATCTATCCGTTGGGCAAAAATATTTTTATCCAGATAAATAAGTATCTACTCTTCAAACGCCGCCTGAATCTGCGCCAGCATTTGCTCATCCGAAAAATGATTCATTTTGATAGCATGTTTGTAACACGTCGCCCCGCAGGTGCCACAGCCTTTGCAGGCCACAGCGATCATGTGGGCTTTAATTCCCTTTGCTGTCTGTACCATTTCAATGGCGCCATACGGACAGACAGCGGCGCAAAGTCCACAGCCACGACATAAATCTTCATCGATCAGCATCGAGACAATTGGTTCGACGGCCACTTCTCGGCGAGTCAAGTGAATTGATGCCCTTGCTGCAGCTCCCAGCGCCTGGAAAATCGCCTCGCTGGTGGATGCAGGCCAGTGCGCCGTGCCGCAGACGTAGATGCCATCGGTGGCAAAATCCACTGGCCGTAGTTTGATGTGCGCTTCTAAGAAGAATTTATTTTCATCCAATGGCACTTTCAGCATCTTCGACAATTCTTCCACACCATCATTGGGAACGAACGGCGTGGCCAGTGCCAGCAGGTCAAAATCGAGCGTCATCTCTCTGCCGAGCACGTCATTGAACACCCGCACCTGATGTCCCTGCACCTCGGGCGGTTTTTCCTCGGCAAATTTAATGAACCGAACCCCCAATTGCTTGGCTCGGCGCAGATATTCCTCATTCTCCACCCCATAACACATCAAATCACGATACAGGATGTGGACTTTGGCTCTGGGATTCCGCTGTTTGAGAATAATGCCATTTTTGATCGCTGTCATGCAGCAGATGCGGGAGCAATAGACCCGCTCTCGATTGCGAGACTCCACACATTGAATCATGACCACATTTTGGGCCGAGAATTTCTTATCCCGCAAGCGGCCCTCCAATTCGAACTGGGTGATAATATCGCTCCCATTGTAATTGTACTTCCGCTGCGGCGTGAGCACATTGGCTCCCGTGGCAACGATGATCACCCCAAATTTTTTCTTCAGCGGCTCCTGTTTTTGATCCTGGATCGTTACCAGATAATTCCCCACGTAACCTTTGACATCCAGCAGCTTGCCGTTGGTAATTATTTCGATCCGAGGATCGCAGGTGATGGCTTCGATTTTTTCCGTGATCAGCTTCTCAGCGGGAATATCACCAGGCAGAATTTGGTGCAGGCGAGTGACCAATCCGCCCAATTTCGCCTCTCGTTCCACCAGCGTTACCTGAAAGCCCCGCAGCGCCAGCGATTGCGCCGCCGTCATACCCGCAATGCCGCCGCCGATCACCAGGGCCGTGGGCTCCACCGTGGCGGAAATTGGCTGCTGCGGCTCTAACAACGCCGCCCGAGCCACGCCCATACGGATCAAATCTTTAGCCTTCTGGGTTGCCAGGTCGGTTTCCGCCTTGTGCGCCCAGGAGCATTGCTCCCGAATATTCACAAACTCGAACTGAAACGGGTTCATTCCTGCTTCTTCGCAGGCTGCTCGAAACGTGGGCTCGTGGGTTCGAGGCGTACAGGCTGCCACCACCACTCGATTGAGCTTGTTCTCGATAATGGCATTTTTAATATCCTTCACTCCCGCCTCCGAGCAGGAGAACAGATTTTCCCTGGTGAAGACCACGTTGGGCAGCGTTTTGGCATATTCAGCGATCTCGCCGCACTTTAAAAATCCAGCGATGTTGCTGCCGCAATTGCAGACAAATACTCCGATACGAATTTCTGGCACGGGGACTCCTTAATTTCAACTCATAATATATCTTTGATGGCGTCTTTGCTTATCCCAGCTTGTTTTAATATTTCAAGCAATGTACCTTTGGGCAAATCTTTTTTATGAAAAGGAATCACTGCTCTTCTTTTGGTCTCAGGATGATAATAAATTTGATGGCTGCCTTTAATCCTATCCAGGACGAATCCTTCCTTTTCAAGTACTTTGATGATTTCCTTGGGAGTGATGGATGGCAATTTAGGCATAGGACTCTACCGCTAATGTATATTCCAGAGTTTCTTCTTCAGTAGGGATATCTTCACCATGCGCCATCAAACTTTCGAGATATAATTCAATTGCTTCCTTTGCCATTTTTATTGCTTCTTCAATAGTAGTCCCGAAAGTAACACAGCCAGGCAAAGAAGGAACGATGACTGTATAACCACCCTCAGGCTCTTTTCTTAGTAGAATTCGATAATTTAAAATTTTCATGGGATCATCTTCCGTTAGTCTTTACATTTATTTTTTAATCGAATATCAATCGAGTCGAATGTTATGTTTACCATTCGATTCAATGACCAATTTGATTGCTTCTTTCAAATTCTCTTTTACTTCTTCGTTTGTCTTTCCCTGTGAATGGGCTCCTGGTACCTCTTTCACAAAACCTGCATACCATTTCCCGCTTTTGACAATTATCGCTGTGTAGTTACTCATAGAAAGATCCTTTTCAAATGTTTTTAAATAAGCAAAAGCAAAAAACAAATTTTCTGGTTTCCCTTTCTCAGCAGAAATTTCCGTGCGATGTACTGCTAAGTTTTCAAAATAAAATTCAATTGTATTGATTTGGCTTTCTATGAATTTATCAAACCAGAAATTTGCAAAACTCGCTGCGACCATCGCTGTGATTGAGCGATCAATTCCGATCGCCATGATTTATCGTGCCACGCTTGATGAGATTGCAGTTGCCACAGAGCTAATTGAACCTGCAATTGAATCAATTCGGCTGCCTCTTGAAAGCTGAGTTCGCCAGCCGTCCATTCGATGAACCATTTGCTTTCTTGTAAAGTCGCCAATACAGCTTCTTGATTTCCTTTATTTTTTGAAAAGCTTGCTATCCGTGCTAAATTGGCAGCCAATCCTCCCAACCTGACAGCGATGGAGTCCTGCAAATAGCGTGAGCGTAGTTTTTCCAATTTGCTCATACTCCCTCCAACAACTGTCGAACGACATCTTCGACCTGCTTTCTAATAGCTGCGTCTTGAATTGTCATTGAAAAATTTTCTTTCTTGGGGCGAATATTGATCAACGCTTCAAATTCGACTGTCTTCGTTGTCGGAATCCAATTCGCTCCCCAAATATCTTCTTGCTGGCTGCCATTTTCAATCAATACTGCCTCGCAATCAACATGCATCAAACCACCGCCAGCCAGAATTTTACGCCGAACATCCACTGCCAATTTGATGATCGGATCTAATTCTTCCAGCATTTCTGCAAGCTGG
>CAZYNP010000051.1:35324-39441 GCA_964647995.1 uncultured Cytophagia bacterium | reverse complement strand
ACTTTGATTGATCGTATCTGCTCAACGGAACATTGGTCATTGAGATTTGAAATTTATTTGGGATTTGTTTATTGTCATTTGGAATTTCATCTGTTGGGTTGTTTCTATCCGTTGGAAAAAAAATAAGGATATCCTATGCACAAATCAATTTTTCTATTCGCTTTCTTATCAATCCTGATATCATGTTCAACCAGGACCGAAATCCAGCCCCCACGTCGCTTTTTTTCTGACCAAAGCTTCTGGAATCAGCCGATCCCAGCCCATGCGGAGATCGACCCACGCTCGGCGCAATGGATCGAAATGCTCAAGCAGGAGCCGACTGGAGAAAATTTCGGCATCAATTTTCGGCAGTACACCATACCCGTATATGAGGTCGATGAAACCACCCCCCTGGTGCGAGTCAAGCATCACTACCTCACGCCCGAGGAAAAAGGTACCTGGGTGACGGTAGCCCAGCGGGATCGATTTGGTCATGGACCTGATTTTAATCCAGTCCCCATCCCCGCTGGCTCGGTGCCCGATTCCGCTTCCGATGCGCATCTTGCAGTGGTAGATTGGAAACGCAAATTGGCCTGGGATATGTGGGGCTTGCGCCGATTGCCAGATGGCTCGTGGGAATCCAACACGGGCATGGTCTATCGTCTCGATGGCGATGGTGTGTTCGATGGGTTTCAACTGGGCTATGTCGATGGCGAAAGCGTGCATTTTCACGGCCCCAGTCGAGCAGCGGGTGTGCCAGCGATTGCGGGATTGATCATGTACGACGAGGTGATGGCTGGCGAAATTCGCCATAAATTATCCTGCGCCACTCGGTACGCCGCCTACAAGGAATTTGTCTACCCAGCTTCGTGGACCGATGGCTTTGTGGAAGGAGGCATACCAGAAGGTGCGGTCATTCAATTAGACCCTGAATTGGATCTGTCGCAATTCGATTTAACGCCACAGGAGAAAGTGATTGCAAAGGCGCTCCAGATTTATGGCATGGTCGTGGTGGACGTGGCCATGGGGCAACCGATTTATGCCGAAGGCTTGTATGGACATCCGAATAAATCCTGGGAGGGCAAATTGCGGGATTGGGATGGTGGCATCAGTTCCATCCCTTATGATCATTATCGTGTTTTAAAAATAACCGACCCGCAGAAACGAGGGGATGAACGGTCTCGGCGCAACAGGAAATATTGGTAGGACAACCAAATAACTCAGCAGTTTGATTATTCTCACGCAAAGCCGCCAGGCTCGCAAAGTGAAACAGCATCTTTCTCCTGGCGTTCTTGGCGGTTTGGCGTGAGATTATTAATAAAAATGTAAAGATCACTCTGGTGCAAAATAAGATTTCCAATTTAGCATTTGGGATAGCAACACACAACAGTAAGCTAATAAGGTTAAATCGTTAGTGGATTCACTTGGTTACTAAGGTCAATAAGGTTTATTAAATTAGTCTTGTTGGCCAGGCTGATTAAAACCTTAGTAACATATCAAAATCCGTGATAGTGGGAAGCTTATTACCTTATTGAAAAACACTACGGTCCAAAAAAGGATTTCTCATTGAGCATTCGGGATAGCAAAATATTATCCGAAACTGAAGGCAAGTGGAGATAGAACCTCATTTATAAGAGTGAATAAATTTGCTGTCAAATGCCTATTTTACCAGGAGCAAATTTGCAAATTTAAATTGCTTTGGAGAGCCGTGTGTGAAGATAAGAAATTTATTGGGTGTGATTGAATAAGCCAGCCAAGCTACAATCCAAAATTACTCTCACGTAGAGCCGTCAAGCTGGCAAAGTGAAACAGCATCCATCTCCTGGCGTTCTTGGCGACTTGGCGTGAGGAAAGATTCAAATTAAAAATTTAACTTTGAGGTCATGAAGCAGATGATGAAAAAATGTCTATGTCTCTGTTGGTTGCTTCTGGCATTCTGGTCGAACGCCATTGCTCAGGAGATCACTTCTCCAGATGAAATCAGGCTCCTGGTTAGAGGGGACGACATCGGTTTTTGCCATGCGGCGAATATCGGCTGCATCGAGTCGTATAAATTTGAAATCCTTCGCTCGGTGGAGTTGATGGTGCCAACCCCCTGGTTCTTAGAAGCCGTGCAACTATTGAACGACAATCCAGGGCTGGATGTCGGCATCCACCTGACTTTGACCAGCGAATGGTCAAATTTAAAATGGCGACCGTTGACATCGGCCAAAAGCATCGTGGATTCCAATGGCTATTTTTTCCCGATGGTCTGGCCGAACAAGAACTTTCCGCCAGGCTGTTCGATTCAAGAAGCCAGATGGGAAATAAAAGATATCGAAACAGAACTCAGGGCACAGATCGAGCTGGCGTTGAAGCACCTACCGCAGGTCTCGCATCTTTCCGACCACATGGCATTTACCAGCCTCGATCGCAGATTGAAGCAATTGGTGGAAAAGCTGGCTCGGGAATATGGTCTGGCTGTTCAGATTTATGATGATTCCCTCAAGCATTTTCCTGGCTGGAATGGGGCCACCACCCTGCAGCAGCGCATCGATTATTTTGCCTGGAATCTGGAACGGCTGGAGCCAGGCACTTATATTTTTGTCGACCACCCAGGAAAGGACACTCCCGAAATGCGGGCGATTTTTCACAAGGGATATGAGAACGTGGCCGAGGATCGGGACTGGGTGACGCAGGTGTTCACCAGTTCAAAGATTTTGGAGGTGATAAAGAAGAAGAATATTCGATTGATTAGCTATAAAGATTTGAAGTAGGATGAAAATTGGAGATCGCCTTGGGGAAGATTTTTTTCGCCCACGGATAGAAACAATCCAACGGATTTGCTATCATTTCCCCCCTTTGAAGGGGGGCCAGGGGGGATGTTGAAATTCGGTCAGATCAAAAATAATTATTCATTCAAGAAAATTCCAAATAACAAATCCTAAAATTCAAATAAATTTCAATATTAAATATCAACGATCAAAACTGGTTTGAACATTGATGATTTGCTTATTGAAATTTATTTGTGATTTGTTTTTTGTCATTTGAAATTTCATCTGTTGGGTTGTTTTCCGCCAGTTGGCGGATTGGAGAAAATATCTCATTTTCCCACAGATGATAAAACAGCCACGGATTCTGTCTCAAAAAATTTATCCGTGATTGTCCTATCATCCGTGGGTAATTTGGGTTCTTTAAGCATTGAGCATTGAAATTTATTTGGAATTTGTTTTTTGTCATTTGAAATTTCATCCGTTGGGTCGTTTCAATCCGTTGGAGAATTCAATTAATAATTACTAAAATTTTAGGCCAAAAGGAAATTCCAATGATCAAATCAAGAGCTATTGTTTTTACCGCACCTCATCAGGTAGAAATTAAATATCTGGAAATTCCAGACCCAAAGGCTGGTGAGCTTCTCATCCAATCTTTATACAGTGGCGTCAGCACTGGCACGGAGACCCGAGTGCTCAGCGGCAAGCAAACTGGAGGAAATTTTCCGTTGATCCCTGGCTATGAATCGGTTGGACGGATCCTGGCCTGCGGCGAATCGACCTCGCTGAAACCAGGCGACATTGTCTTTCATACGGGCAGCCGTTTCACGGGTGAATTCACCAAATGCTGGGGGGCGCATGTGGAGTACGCCCTGGTTAAGGAGGATGACGCTTATTCTGTGCCCAAAGGACTCGATCCACTGGATGCGGTATTTGCCAAGGTGGGAGCGATTGCCCTGCATGGCGTGAAACGGGCTCACATCAGCCAGCAGGATACCGTGGCCATTGTGGGCCTGGGACTCATCGGCCATCTGGCGGCACAGTGTGCTAAAGCCTACGGGGCACGGGTCATCGGGGTTGATACCAATCCCCAACGATTAAAACTGGCAGCAGCGGCTGGCATCGAGTTCCTGGTCAATGCCGCTGAGGAAAATGTCAAAGCAAAGGTCAATGAATACGGTAATGCCAATGTCTCAGTGGTCATCGATGCCACTGGCATTGCGAGTGAATTGAAAAATTCAGCTCGGCTGGTTCGCCCCATGCCCTGGAGTTCACCCTATCCTGCTTCACCCAGGCTGGTGATTTTGGGCAGTTACACCGATCCGATTGTCATGGATTATGATCCGCTGTTCATGGATGAAGTGGACATCCTTTTTTCAAGAGACACC
>CAZYNP010000051.1:33632-35224 GCA_964647995.1 uncultured Cytophagia bacterium | reverse complement strand
TATCCTGTAAATCCTGTTCATCCTGTCAAATAAAATGGAGCAAACCCTATGATCAATAAATTAAACATCGGGCTGATCGGTGCAGGCATGATCGGCGATGTACATATCGAAAATATTCGGAAAGACGGTCGGGCTGAGGTGACGTGGATTGCAGCTCGGACCCAAGAGACGCTGCAAGCCAAAATGAAAAAGCATCAAATTGATCAGGGCACTCTGGATTATCGGGAGCTGCTTAACGATAGGTCACTGGATGCCGTGATCATCGCCTCGCCGCCGCATACTCATCTGGCCATACTCAAAGATGCCTTGGCTGCGGGGAAACATGTGCTGCTGGAAAAACCCATGGTGCCCAATCGCCAGGAGCTGGAGCAATTGATCGCCGAGGTGGAAAAGCATCCGAATTTATTGGTGCTGGAATGCTCCTGTCGCCATGCCCGACTGCAGCCCAAATTTCGTTTCATCAAACAGATGATTGATGCGGGCAAACTGGGCGAAGTTTACCACATCCATCACAACCATCTGATGCGAGGGACGTTCATCGAATACAATCCTGCGGGTTATTGGGCGCATCAAAAGAAGCTTTCAGGCGGCGGGCCATTCATCGACTGGGGCGTTTATGATCTGTCCTTTCATCTCGGACTGTTGGGTGATCGGCCACAGATCAAATCCATTCGATCTTTTACCCGCAATGGCCTGAAGCATTTTCCCGATCCGAATTTTCAGTCCGATGTTGAAGAACACGGAGCGGCCTTTCTCGAATTCGATACTGGCTTGACCTACTATTACGAACGTGGCAGCGGAGTTCACGCCGAGGTTCCCAACGAAACCCGAATTTATGGCACCAAAGGCAGCTTGCGTTTCGGCTTCTGTAGCTGGGATCCCCCCGAAGTCGATTTTTTCACTGTTGATCGACACGGGAACGAGACGACCGAAAAACTCATGGTGGACATGAGCCATCATACGGACGATAATTTCGAGCTTACCAGACATTTTCTCGACTGCCTGATCGATGGCGTTGTACCAGAAATGACGGTTCAACTGGCCGCCAAACATCTGGATATTCTGTTTCAAATTCTGGCGGTTGATTAAATGTGGCACCTAAATTTCTAACATGAATCATGACGATTAAAAATACTAACTCTTTGCCCACAGAATACACGGAACGACACGAAACTTAAAAAAAGTGCTTTTCGTGTTTTTTCGTGTGTTTCGTGGGGCAATCTTTGACAATAATTTTGCTATCAGAATTCCAGGTTGAACCGAACGAACAATATCTCCAACGGATTGAAACAACCCAACGGATGTTTTTTCTGATACTCATCCGTTGGCTCCATCAATCCGTTGGGAAAATAAATATGGACCTAAATTTTAACATGAACACTGATCATTGAAAATGCTAACTCTTTGCCCACATAATACACGGAACGACACGAAACTTAAAAAAAGTGCTTTTCGTGTTTTTTCGTGTGTTTCGTGGGGCAATCTTTGACAATAATTTTGCTATCAGAATTCCAGGTTGAACCGAACGAACAATATCTCCAACGGATTGAAACAACCCAACGGATGTTTTTTCTGATACTCATCCGTTGGCT
>CAZYNP010000051.1:25234-33532 GCA_964647995.1 uncultured Cytophagia bacterium | reverse complement strand
TGGTTTGAGCTTGATGGATGCAAAAACCCAAATAAAAATCATGCAGAACTTCACGGAGTACTATCAGCGTTACCGTGATGCCGATAAATTCGAGCGTGAACTGGCATGCCTAAGGCAGCAATTTCCAGCCATTCTGCTCGATCCACAGCCTGGGGATCTGTTCGTGGGCCGACACCAATTGCCAGCCATCGGGTTTGCGCCACAGGAATATGGCAGGATGGGCGGATTGGGGTACTACATCAATTTCGACAAGATAGAATTGTTGCAGCAGGATGAAAATTTGAATGACCAGGACAGGGCGGCATTGGATAATCTGGTCAGCTTCTGGCAAAGGGAACACACGGCCTATAAAATCCGAGCCGCCTATCCGCCAGGGATCAGGGATGCCTTCCCCAGCGATCGCTGGACCGAAGATTCAGCCGTAGCTTTTCCGCTGTATCGGCTGGCAGGATCGATGCTTAATTACAAACGCCTGCTCCAATGGGGCATAAAGGGACTTCGTGACAGGATAAATTCTTTTCGGCAAAAAAATGGGCCTAACGGTTTCTATGATGCATGTAATGGTATCCTGGATCTGTTCCAGGACGTTTGTCAGCACTACATCCATCGGCTCCAGGCCCTTATGAAGCACGGAGATCCTTTCTGGCGTTCCCACGGTTCGGAAATGATCACGGTGTTGGCAAAGATATCGGAGCAGAGACCGACCCATCTGCGAGAAGCCATCCAGCTCATGTTCCTGTACAATACGCTGGCAGGATCGCTCAACTACGGCCGACTGGATGATTATCTCGGCGATTTTCTGGAGCAGGACCTGAAAAACCGCCTCATCTCCGAAGTCGAAGCCAGAGCCTATTTCGAATCATTGTGGCAGTTGATGATTGCCCGCAACACGCCCACCGACGGCCGTGTCATCGTAGGCGGCAGAGGCCGAGAAAATGAGAAGGCTGCAGACCAGGTGGCTCGGATCGCAATCGAAACTTCGATGAACATAAGAAATGTCCTGCCGCAATTGACGCTTAGATTTTATCACGAGCAAAATCCCCAGCTCCTGCAACTGGCGCTGGAAAGCATTGCTCAGGGCAACACCTTTCCGCTGCTCTACAATGATGACGTCAATATACCCGCAGTTCAAAAAGCGTTCAATATTCCACTGGCAGAGGCGGAGCAGTACGTGCCGTTCGGCTGCGGCGAATATGTGATCGATGGTCGGAGCCTGGGCACGCCCAGCGGCGTCATCAATCTGCTCAAGGCGCTGGAGGTGACCATTTTCAACGGCTATGACATCGTGACCCAGCGGCAGGCTGGGCTTCCAACTGGCAGCTTTGAGGGCTTTGGCTCGTTCGATGATTTTCTTGACGCCTATCAAAAGCAGCTCTATTATTTCATCGAAAATCTGGCTGCGCAGGAAGCTCTGGAATACAACGTTGCTGGAAGAGAAGCCGCATTTTTATTTACCAGTCTCTTGTACGATGACTGCCTCGAAGTCGGCGAGCCGCTATTGGATGGCGGAGTACGATACCTGGGGGGAACACTGGAGATCTATGGCCTCACCAATGCAGCAGATAGCCTGCTGGCGATGAAACAGCTTGTGTTTGAGCAAGGCAAAATATCCCCATCGAAGCTGAAGGTGATGCTTGAGCGCAACTTCGAGGGCTTTGATAGGGAGCGAAATCTGCTGCTCAATGCGCCCAAATACGGAAATGATCTGGATCTGGCCGACGAAATGTATCTCAGCTTGCATCGTTACGTGGGCGAAACCACCAGGTCGATGGCCGCCAGATTTGGCTTGCACAGCTATCTTGTGGTGAACATCAATAATTCCGCCAATACCATTCTGGGCCGCAAAACCGCAGCCTCGGCCGACGGGAGATTGGCGTTCACCTCGATGGCCAATGGTAATGCCGCCACGCCAGGAATGGATAAAAATGGCATTACCGCTTATCTAAACTCGATTGCTAAACCGCAGCCAGATATTCATGCAGGCTACGTTCAAAATTTGAAATTCATGCCCGATTTATTCAAAGACCATTTTGATAAAGTAACAGCATTGATAGATGCTTATTTTAAAATGGGTGGAACGCAGTTGATGATCAATGTGGTCAACAACGCCGATTTAAAGCGGGCAATGGAGCACCCCGAGGAATTCCCCAATTTGATCGTGCGGGTCGGGGGGTTCAGCGCCCGTTTCATCGATCTGGATCGGGATGTTCAACTGGAGATTTTGAATCGGACGGTTTATTAAATTTTTTGACCGCGAATTACGCCAATTACGCCAATTGACAAAAAAGCTAATTCGCGACATTGTTGAAATTCGCGGTTCAGCGTAAATGGGCTTTGGTTTGAAAAAGCACAGAATTTTTGACCGCTAATTACGCTAATTGCACAAAAAAGCCAATTCGCGAAATTCGCTTCATTAGCAAAATTCGCGGTCTAAATTAAGTCAGGAGGGAAGTGAAAAAAATGAACCATCACAAATTGCTCTGGATCATCTGCTCGTTTATCGTTGCTACCTCAATTCTTTTCTCATGCAAAGTCTCTGGCCCACCTGCTCAGAACATTTCGCTGCCAGCCATCTTTGGCGACAATATGGTTTTGCAGCGGGACGTTCCGTTGACTATATGGGGCAAAGCCGATTCGGGAGGCGTGGTGACGGTTGAAATCGCTGGTCAGAAAAAAGCGGCTGTAGCCGACAGTGGCAACCGCTGGCAAATCAAGCTCAAACCGCTGAAAGCGGGCGGCCCGTATATGATGAAGGTTTTCGGCGCCGATACCACGGTGTTCGAAAACGTACTGGTCGGCGAGGTCTGGCTCTGCTCCGGGCAATCCAACATGGAGTGGACGGTGCGAAATTCAAAGGATGCCCAGGCTGAGATGAACGAAGCCAATTATCCAGAAATCCGCATGTTCACCGTTCAAAAGGAGGTCGCCGATAGGCCGAAAGATGATTGTGTGGGCGAGTGGAAAGTGTGCACCCCGGAAAATGTGGGTGATTTTTCGGCTGTCGGCTATTTTTTCGGCCGGCATTTGCATCAACAACTTCTTGTGCCCGTTGGCCTGATCCATAGTTCCTGGGGCGGCACACCAGCCGAGGCGTGGACCAGTTATCAGACCCTGGCAGCCGATACCATGCTGGCGCCGATTGTCAAGCGCTATGAAGATGACCTGAAAAACTACCCTCAGCGATTGGCCGAATATCAGGAACAGATGAAACAGATCCAGGCCAGCGGCAAGCTGATGCCGATCTATCATGAAGATGCGGGAAATAAGGGATACAAAAATGGCTGGGCCAAAGTCGATTTCGATGATGGCGACTGGGATTCATGCCAGGTCCCTGGCTTCTGGGAAAATCGGGAGGGCATGCAGATCGATGGTGCTGTCTGGTTCAGAAAGGAAATCGAGATTCCAGGTGATTGGGCTGGAAAAGAACTGTTGCTCACTCTTGGCGCCATCGATGATTTCGATGTCACCTATTTCAATGGCGTCCAAATTGGTTCCACCGGAGAGGAAACGCCTCAGTTCTGGTTGTATCCTCGAAACTATCTGATCCCTGCGGAACTCGTGCAAGCTGGCAGGGCCGTGATCGCCGTCCGCATTTTCGATCATTTCGGTCAGGGCGGCTTTGGCGGGCCAGCATCCGCCCTGAAGCTGGCCGTGAACAATGTCGCCGAAGCAAAACCGATTTTGCTGGCAGGAACCTGGAGATCAAAAATCGAGACCGCGCTCGATCCTTCAAAGATCAGCGGGCCGGGCAGAAATGGACTGCCCCAGGAACCCCGAGGGCCAGGACACTCCCATTCCCCGGCCGGACTGTACCACGCCATGCTCTATCCATTGGCTCCGTATGCCATTAAGGGCGCCATCTGGTATCAGGGCGAGACCAATGCTGGCAGGGCGTATCAATACCGCACGTTGCTGCCGGCCATGATTCGCGATTGGCGCAGGCTGTGGGGTCAGGGCGATTTTCCGTTTGGGATTGTGCAGCTCGCCAATTATATGGCTGTCAGCGAGGAGCCTCACGAGAGTGAATGGGCTGAGCTGCGCGAAGCGCAGTTGCTGACATCGTTGGACGTTCCGAATGTCGGCCTGGCGGTCACCATAGATATCGGCGAAGCCACTGATATTCACCCCAAAAACAAGCAAGATGTGGGCAAGCGCCTGGCGCTCTGGGCCCTGGCCAAATGTTATGGCGCGAAGCTGGAATACTCGGGTCCGCTGTATCAATCCATGAAAATTGAGGGCGATAAAATTGTGGTGTCATTTACCCATACCGCCAAAGGCCTTGTGGCGGCGGGCAGCGATACCGTCAAGGGATTTGCCATTGCCGGCAATGATCATAAATTCGTCAAAGCCAATGCGAAAATTGATGGCAATCGGGTCATTGTCTGGTCGGACAAAATAACGCAGCCAGTGGCGGTGCGCTATGCCTGGGCGGACAATCCGGTCTGCAATCTGTACAATTCGGAGATGCTGCCCGCGGTTCCGTTCCGAACCGATGATAAACCAGGACTAACGTTTTTGAATCGGTAATTATTGGACAGGATTATTGGACAGGATTTACAGGATGAACAGGATAGAAGATAATATACAAATTCTTATCCTGTTCATCATGTTCATCCTGTCAAAATTAATGGGGACAAAGATCAATCATTTTAAAAATGGATCAATCATGAAAGCTTATTATTATCTATTACACCTATTGCTTTTCATTTTTTTTCTTACTGCGACTTTGATGGCGGATGTCCCCGTCCAGGACGATACGGTCAAAGTCCTGGCGATCAGTCAACTGCCAACCATCGATGGGATTGGCGATGACAACTGCTGGCAAAATTGCAACTGGCAGGCCATCGACCAGGTCTGGATTCCGTATGGCGGTTCAATGGATTCGGCCGATTTCCATGGTCGCTATAAAATTGTCTGGTCGCCAGCGGCAAATCTGCTCTATTTTCTGGTCGAAATCGTCGATGATGTCTTTGTGGACGGTTATAAATATGATCGAAATCCCGCTGTTGGCGGTGGCTATCCCGATTATGATATCGTCGAGGTCTTTATCGATCCGGACAAATCTGGGGGGCTGCATGTCTTCGATGGCACTGGCAGCACGGGCCAGCAATGGGGCACTAACGCGGAAAATGCCTTTTCCTATCACATCGCGGCCAATGCTGCGCCAGAGGGGCAGGTCACGTACGACAAAGTGGTCTGCGATATCGCCGGGCAAAGCTGGTCAAACTATTACATCGCCAATTATGCGGATCATTTTCCCGAGTTCGCCTTGCGGCGATCGGCTGGCAGGTTCATCTGGGAATTTTCGCTGCAGGTCTATAACGACACCTATCAGCCAGGCAATCCTTCCGCCTCGCGAGTCGCCTTGAAAGTCAGCGATGTTCTCGGACTGTCCATCGCCTATTGCGACAACGACGACCCCAACGAGCAGCCCAAACAGCGGGATAATTTCATCGGTTCAGTCTGGGTGCCAGCGGCAGCTTATAATGACCACTGGATGAATGCGGACTATTTTGGCACCATTCGATTGATGGGTGAACCGACCAAGGTCGATCAAAAATCCTCTATATCACCGACTAATTTCCAAATCTATCCCAATCCAACCGATGGATTGTTGAATTTGCATTTGCCCCAGCTTTCTGGCCGAGGCGGAATCATCCGATTATCTAATCTGTTGGGGCAGCAAGTGCTGGAAGTTATTCCGTCAACAAGCCAGACTGTTCGATTAACTTTAAATCATCTTCCCGATGGAATATATTTCCTGACAACAGAAACGAACAATCAGATTTTCACTCAAAAAATCACTATTATCAAAAATTGAAAAGGAACTCATGATGGTTACTGTGAAAGAATTAGCCAAGATGATCGATCATTCGCTATTGCACCCAACCATGACGGATGCAATTTTGAAGCAGGAGTGCGAGGTGGCAAAAAAATATGATGTGGCTTCGGTATGTATCAAACCCTATGCAGTAAAGGATGCGGTTCAGTGGCTGAAAAACACTGATGTGCTGGTCGGCACCGTGATCGGCTTTCCGCATGGCAATAGCACCATTGCCATCAAGGTGAAGGAGACCGAGCAGGCCATCGCCGATGGCGCAAACGAGATCGATATGGTGGTTAATATCGGCAAAGTGCTCAGCGAGGACTGGGGCTATGTTGAAACTGAAATCTCGGCTATCAACGCAGCCACCGTCAACGCCGGGGCGATTTTAAAAGTCATCTTTGAAAACGATTATCTGCCAGACGATAAGTTCAAAATCAAGCTGTGTGAGATCTGCAGCCGGATCAAAGTTGCATTTGTGAAAACGTCAACTGGCTATGGCTTTGTCAAAGGCAGCGATGGCAAGTATTCCTATCAAGGCGCTACCGAGCATGATTTGAAACTGATGCGCCGATATTGCGCCCCCGAAGTGCAGGTGAAGGCAGCCGGCGGCGTCCGAACGCTCGATGACCTGCTCAAAGTCAGGGAGCTGGGCGTCACCCGTGTTGGAGCGACGGCCACCATTGCGATTCTCGAAGAAGCGAAAAAACGTTTTGAAGGGAAATCAGCTCCAGCGGATATCAGTTCTGAAAATCATAAAATTTCTGGATATTAGCATGGCAAAGAGTTATTGGAGCGAATATCTAAAGTTAATCACCATTTTCCTGATCATAGCTACTATGATGGGTTGCAACGAGGCCGCTCTATTGAAAAAGAACAAACGATTGATCACCCTGAAAAATTCTCAAATCGAGATCGGTATCATCCCGCATCTCGGCGGCAGGATTGTTGTTTTGCGCAAGCCGGGCATGAACAACATTTTGAAATCCGATTCGGCGCAATGGAACGATCCATTGGCGCGACCCGAGATTTCTGCCTTCAGCGATTTTAAAGCCTTCAATGGCCATATCGTATGGCTCAGTCCGCAAAGCGAGTGGTGGATCAAGCAGGATATCAATCTGGAACGTCGGGACAGCAAGGCGATTTGGCCGCCAGATCCGTATTTGATCTATGGCAATTATCAAATTACCGAGCGAACCGATACGTCACTGACCATGGTCGGTCCAGCCAGCCCGATCAGCGGGGTCCAATTGACCAAAAAAGTCTTGATCAATTCCCAGGGTGTGGTCACGTTCGAGACGAGTGCGAAAAACATCCGGGAGCAACCCATTTCATGGGGGTTGTGGTTCAACACCCGGCTCGATGGCTTCGCGCGTTGTTACCTTCCAGCAAATGAAAGCGACTTGCGCAAACTGGCCGTTACCGGCGATGAGAATGAGACGCCGTTGCCGTATGCGTTTACTCAGGGCTATTTTACTTTTCTGCCGCCAGCGCTCAGCAATGCTTCTTCAAAATACGTCCAGAAGGCGTTTCTCATACCGAAAGAAAATTTCATGGTGGGATTCAGCGAGGGGCAGGCGATCAAGATCAGTTTTGAAGGTGTGCCGCCCGCACAAATTCATCCCGATCAGGCGCCGGTTGAAATTTATAATTTAATTAGCGCCAGCGAGACGTTGCTGGAATTGGAAGTCCATGGCCCATACCAGACTTTTCAGCCGGGCGAATCGATACGGATGGCCGAGACATGGCAGTTGTTCAAATACGATGGCGAAACCACCCCTCAGGCACATATTGCATTCATCAACGAAAAATTGAAAGGAAGGAATTGACATGCAATTTGGTTATTTCGATGACCAAAACAAAGAATACGTCATCACCGATCCTCGGACGCCGAAATCCTGGAGCAATTATTTGGGCTCACGGGAATATGGCGCCATCATTACCAATAACGCCGGCGGATTTAGCTTTTACAAATCCGGCGGGATGGGGCGCTTCATGCGCTTCCGGTTCAATTCCATCCCCATGGATCAGCCGGGAAGGTATATTTATCTCCGAGATGACGAGACCGGGGATTTTTGGTCGATCTCCTGGCAGCCGGTGGGCAAGCCGCTGGAGCGGTTCAAATCAGAATGCCGGCATGGCGCTGGCTATACCATCATTTGCTCCGAATACGAGGGGATTCGATCGGAGACCGCCTATTTTGTGCCGTTGGGAAAGAGTTATGAGATCTGGAAGGTGAAAATATCCAACCTGGATTCAAGAGTTAGAAAATTGAGCGCCTTCACTTACGTGGAATACGCAGGGAACTGGAACGCCATCGACGATCTCTTGAATATCCAGTATGTCCAGTTCACCACCATCATGAAGGTCATCGATGGCATCATCGATCATGGCACCAATATTTATATTCCGGAAATGCCGGATAATTTCAATGAAAAGGATCAGGGGCGCCACACATTTATGGCCCTGGTTGG
>CAZYNP010000051.1:21325-25134 GCA_964647995.1 uncultured Cytophagia bacterium | reverse complement strand
GATCAGGGCGAAGATACGGTGTTTGGTCACCTGAAGCGGGCGATCGAATTTTCGGTCCAGCGCAGCGGCCAGCACGGCTTGCCCTGTGGCCTGGCCGCGGATTGGAACGACTGTCTCCGGTTTGGCCCGAACGGTGAATCCGTTTTCGTGGCCATGCAACTGCGGTTGGCTTTAGCGGTTTACATTGAAGTGGCGGATTTGCTCCATGAACCGTCGGAAAAAAGCTGGGTCGAAAAAATTTTGAGCGCCCTGGATGAAAATATCCAAAAACATGCCTGGGATGGCGAGTGGTTTTTGCGGGGCTATCGGGCCGATGGCCTGAAATTCGGCTCGCGGGAAAACGACGAAGGACAGATTTATCTCAATCCACAGAGCTGGTCCATCATCAGCGGGGCATCAAAGATAGATCAAGCGGAACTGGCGATGGTAAAAGTGCAGGAGCGACTGGCGACCCCATACGGCATCCGGCTGTGCGATCCGGCCTACACTCATTCCGATTTTCACGTCGTCCGTGCCCAATTGATGAACCCCGGCCTCAAGGAAAACGGTGGCATTTTTGTACATACTCAGGGCTGGGCCATTATGGCCGAAACCATGCTCGGCCATGGCGATCGGGCCTATCAATACCTGCAGGCCTATCTGCCTGCTTACTATAATGACAAAGCGGAAATCCGCGAGATCGAGCCGTATGTGCTGTCGCAATTGACCCATGCCGAATTTAGCCCGAAACATGGGGCCTCGCGAATTCCCTGGCTCACAGGATCGGCGACCTGGACCTACCACGCCATCTGCCAGTACATTTTGGGCATTCGGCCCGAATACGATGGGCTACGAATTGATCCCTGCATCCCATCGCACTGGCAGGGATTCGAGGTGCGTCGGATTTTCCGGGGCAAAACGATCGACATCAAGGTGGACAACCGGGCTGGCGTGCAGAAGGGGGTGAAAGAGCTCTGGCTCAATGGTGAAATGATCACCGGCAATTTTCTGCCGATCGAGAAGCTGAAGGATAAAAATTTGGTCTTAGTGAAGATGGGACAGTCGGTGCTTAAATGATAAAAGTCTTTTCAATTAGATAAAAATATTTTGATCGCTAATTTACGAATGAATCGAATTGGGCATATTAGCCAATTTATTCTTTAGAAGGTGAGATCGATGAACAGATTTTTCATTGCAGTGCTACTGGTTATTTCTGCATTAAAACTAAACGCCCAATCGCCTGAAGATGGCTGGAGCTTTTCCTATCCAGCCGACAATTTCACCAGCGATGCCTTGCTTGATTTGCGCTACCTCAATGAAAATGTCGCCGGCGAGAATGGTTTTATCAAGCTTTCGCCCGATGGGAATTCGTTCCAGACAGAAAACGGAAAGCCCATCCGATTCTGGAGCATCAATGGCGGCGAGGGCACCACAAGCATGAGCGACGCCGACCTTGCCAAATTTGCCAGGTTCCTGGCAAAAATGGGAGTAAATATGATCCGCTATCATGGTAGCATCAATTCGACCGGCGCCAATATCAACGATGTTGATAGAGATGATGTGAATGGCATCTGGCGGATGGTAGCCGCCATGAAAAAAGAGGGGATCTATTCCAGCATTTCGCCATTCTGGCCGCACTATGGCCACATGGGCGAGCCCAGGCTAAGCGGCTGGGGGATTCCCGGTTACACCGGCAACGATGATTTGTGGGGGGTGATCTATTTCAGCGACACGCTGAAAAATGCTTACAAAACCTGGGTTAAATATCTTTATACCGAAAAAAATCCCTATACGGGAGTGGCGCTAAAAGATGATCCGGCGGTTGGGGTGATTGCCGTGATGAACGAAGATGGGCTGTTCTGGTGGACGGTTTCCATGATGAAAGAGGACTTTATGCCCATTGTCCGGCAAAAATTTTATCAATGGGCAGTGGCAAAATACGGATCGCCAACGGCTGTGAAGGCGGCGTGGTCTTATGCCGCCGATAGCGGGGACAACTGGTCTGCGGGCGAGCTGGGTTTATACCACATCTGGGACGCCACGCAGCCGCAATCCGGCGGGAAGGCGAAGCGCCTGAACGATCAGATTCAGTTTCTGGCCGAAACCCAAAAAAGTTTTTACGCAGAAATACACGACTACTACCGCTCGCTGGGCTGCAAACAACTGATCTATGCTAACAATTGGAAAACTGCCGATGCCACGCTGCTCTTCGATGCCGAAAGATATACCAACACCCCTTGCGAGCTGATTGCCATTAACCGCTACTATGATCCTGGCCATGTCGGGCCGAATGCCGGCTGGCGTATCGATCCAGGCGATTGCTATCAAGGAAAATCGGCGCTGTTTGATCCGCACAAGCTGCCGGTCAATATCAAACAGGTGGCCGCTCACCCGACGCTGGTTACCGAGAGCGCTTGGAACCTTCCGCATAAATATCAGGCAGAGGGACCATTTCTGGTAGCGGCGTTTATGTCCTTAACCGGCGTGGATTCTTATTACTGGTTTTCACCGACATCACCGATGTATGATCCCAATCCCTATTTTACCTGGGCCAATTTGCCCGGCGGTCAGCATCCGATGTACCGCTGGACCATCTCAACTCCGGGTCAATTAGCGATGTTCCCGGCGAACGCCCTGATCTTCCGAAAAGGGCTCATCCGTGATGGGGGAATTATGGTTCATGAAGTACGCACGCCTTCGGAGATCTTTGAACGCAAAATGCCGCTCATCAGCGAGGAAAACAGTTTCGATCCGAATCGCGACAGTTACAGCAACATCAATCCGGCCAAAGAAACCCCGGTTTCTCCGCTGGCACATCTTACTGGCGGAATCGAGGTGGTTTATGACACCGTAGCTTCGGCATCGGTGGTTTCTCCAGAGATAGACAACAGCATTGATTATCAGAACAAAATTATCAAAGCCACGAATGGTCAGATTGAGTGGGATTATAAAAACGGCGTTTGTAGTGTGAACGCGCCCTCGGCAAAAGGCGTTTGTGGTTTTGTCAAAAACAAGCTATCTTTCGATCTGAATGAGGTCATTATTCAATCCACCAATGATTATGCGGTCGTCAATGTGGTGGCAATGGATGACAAATCGGTCGGGGAATCATCAAAAATTCTTATTCAAATCGGCACGGTTTACCGGCCGAAGGCCTGGGCTGAGGTGGCGACGACTTTTGAACTGGAAGGAAAAATGGTTTCAGGTTATAAAATCGAAAATACCGGCCGGATGCCCTGGAAATGTGCCAACACCCAGGTCATCGTGAAGATAAAAAATAAGGGATTGAACCTGGCAACCTTGCTCGATGCCGCCGGCTATGCCAAATCCACCATTCCCATTGTTGACGAAGGCGAATATGTAAAGATCGAGTTACCTCCCGATGCCATGTATATGATCGTGGAAAATACAACCACATCCGTGAAAAAGGGAGCCGAGCTTAATTTGAAAGACCATCATCTGTTCGACAATTACCCCAATCCATTTAATAGCACCACCATGATTCATTATTCCATCGCCCGCGCCGGTTTTGTGACCATCGATGTGTACAATGCCCTGGGACAACGGGTTGACAATCTGATTTCGGCGCATCAGTTGCCAGGATCATATCAAATTCAATGGAACACCGCAGAAAAACCGATTGCCAGTGGGGCTTATGTTTGCCGGATGAGGATCGGTGATTATGAAGCAGAGAAATGGATGCTGTTATTGAAATAGGGAGGTATCATGAGAGGAATATTTTTGATAACCATCGCTGTATTCTTGCTGCTCGATGGTTGCAGATCAGACAAAATTTCAGACTCCGAGCAACTGAAACGACACCTGCTGCA
>CAZYNP010000051.1:0-21225 GCA_964647995.1 uncultured Cytophagia bacterium | reverse complement strand
TCAGAAGAAATCCAGCTATGGCCAGCTCAGCGAAACGTGGAACGCCATCCACAATGCACTCAATTGGCTGGTGGTCTATGATCCAGAGAAAGACCGCGCCCTGACCCCGGTCTCCCGTCCCTGGGCCTATGGCTGGGGCGATGGTCAGGAGGGCGGCTATGTGCTATTCTGCTGGGACAATTTTTTCGCCTCGTTCATGCACACCATTCACAGCAAAGCGCTGGCCTTCAACGAAGCAATCCAGATGTGCCGGGAAATTGACGAGCTGGGGTTTGTGCCCAATTTTTCGGCGCCACGCCATTTGAAAAGCCGGGATCGGTCGCAGCCGCCAGTGGGATCGATGATGGTGCTGGAAATTTATCGAAAATTTCCTGAAAAATGGTTTCTTGAAGAGGTATTCGACCGATTGCTGACCTGGAACCGGTGGTGGGAAAAGAATCGTGACCACGATGGCTATCTGTGCTGGGGATCGAATCCATTTTCTCCGGTTCGGAACGACCCTCGGGAAATGGTGCAAAATGAGTTTCAAGCCGCAGCCTATGAGTCCGGGCTGGACAATAGCCCCATGTACGATGACGTGCCGTTCGATACCACCACCCATCTGCTGCAACAGGCAGATGTCGGCTTGATGGGATTGTATATCGGCGATTGCGAGGCATTGGGCAAGATCGCCAAAATTCTTGGACGAAAAGAGGCGGCCAGGGAATTGCAGGCCCGGGAAAAAAAATATCGAGCTAAATTACAAACCCTGTGGGATGAGGAGTTCGGGCTGTTCTTGAACAAGCGATTGGACACCGGGGAACTGAGCCGACGCATTTCGCCGACCAATTTTTATGCCCTGATCGGAAAAGCAGCCACTCAGCAGCAGGCCGAGCGGATGATTCGGGAGCACTTTTACAATCCACAGGAATTCTGGGGCGACTGGATCCTGCCGTCCATCGCACGCAATGACCCCGCCTATGCCGGCCGCGATTACTGGCGCGGCAGTATCTGGGCACCGATGAATTTTCTGGTCTATTTGGGCTTGCGAAATTATGATCTGCCGCAAGTTCGAAAAGATCTGGCGGAAAAATCCAATGCCCTGCTGCTGAAACAATGGCGCGAAAAAGGCTACATTCGGGAAAACTATCACGCTGAAACCGGCGGGGACCCCGGCGCCAGCAGCGATCATTTCTATCATTGGGGGGCATTGCTGGGGATGATCTATTTGATGGAAAATGGGTATCATTAGTGATTTTGATTCATGACGTTGGGGACCGCTAATTTCGCGAATTGGGGCGAATTCAATTTATCAAAGCTATCGTTTTTGGTCATCATTCGTGATTTTGATTCGTGACGTTTGGAACCGCTAATTTCGCGAATTGAAGCGAATTTATTTTATCGAGGCTGTCGCCTTTTGGTTATCTTTGGAGACTCTGGCGTGTGAAGCGTTAGACCGCTAATTTCGCGAATTGGGGTGAATTTGATTCATCCAGGCTATCGTTTTCGGATACAGCCAAGCGGCGAAACCATTATCCAGCGAATTTTGGAGTGACCAAATTGCTCGGTTGCTCTGGTTTAGAACTATGAATATTGAACAGCGGAAATCGATTCTATTCATCATTGTCTGCGCGCCGGTCTTGTTTTTAATTCATATCGAATGCCAGGCGCAATCGGGAGCGGCGCTGAATCCTTCGAAATCCGTCGCCGAAATCGTTCGGGAGGCCAACGTGGTCTATGACTCCAGCGAATTCCAGACCGGGCACCCCTATGTTCCCTTGCTGGTTTCCAACGGCATAATCGGTGGCTGTTTCGATCACACTGGATTTCAAAGCACCCCGAACTATGACTATCCGCAAGGCAGGACGGTTTTTGGTTACGTCCGCCACTACGCCATGCATGAATCGAGCCGGCAAATTCAATTTCCGCTGGCGGTCATCCAGGCGCGCTTCGCTGATGGCGCTACGATCGACCAAATTTTCATCGCCAGGGGATATAAACAGGAACTGGATTTGTTCACGGCTGTGCTCACGACCCGTTACGATCTCTTCGGCCCGACGGAAATCGTGGCCCTGGCCCATCAAACCATCCCCAACCTTTTTGTCATGCATATCGACCATCACGCAACTTCACCTAACAAAAAGCTGGTTCTGGTTATCGAGTGTGAAACGTCCGTATGCCAGAATAATCGGTTTCTCTGGCCGGTGCCGCCAGTCCAGTTATCATTCGAGCGAAAATCAGGGAGAGTTTTCATTGTTTCCAAAACGAACCTCACGACAACCCGCTGGGTCATCGACGCTGGCGAGCATAATCACATCGCCGTTGATGGCAGCAGAGTCCATATCACCTTAAATGATCAAACGAGTACCATCAAATTCCTGATTCTGAGGGACGATTGCCCCGGGCTTGAGGTGCTGGATCAGTCGTTCGCTTGGCTTCTTGCGGCTCATACTCACGAATGGCAAACCATCTGGCAACGCTCCTGGATCGATTTTCCCGATGATCGGGCACAAAAGATCTGGTCCCGAATGAAATACTATGCCGTATCCCACTTTCCTCTGATCCCAGAAAAAGCCATGCTTCCGACCGGCTTGAATTGCAATATTTGGGGATTTACCTTTCCGCAGGATGTCTATTATGTGGCTGAGAACCTGCTCCGACTGGGCCATTTTGAAAGGGCCGAAAAAGCGCTGCAGTACTGGCTGAATATCTTGCCAGAGGTGAAAAAATACACTCGCCGGATCATGCATACCGAGGGCGCCTTTTATCCCTGGACCCCGCCTTTTGAGCAATGGGATTGCTATGAAAAGGACAGTGTCGTCGCTGCCGATTCGTATGAGCTGCATAACCCGGCTTATGTTCTGGCTATGGTCTGGCATTTTTATCAATACACGGGGAACCGAGAATTCCTGAAAAAATATTTCCCTGTCATTCAGGAAGTGTGGCGTTTCTATTCCAGCATCAGCGAGCGCAACGCGGCCGGTCGGTTCGATGTCTATCATGAGAACGCGCGCGGGCAGGATGAAGCCTCGACCACCGAGGGCAATTTGCGGAACCTGCTCTGCGCATCGTACAGTGCGGAATATTCGGCACGAGTTTATCTCGAAGCCGCGAAAATAGTTCTGGACGCCGAGGAAAAATTGCTGGAACGGGCAAAGAGCATTCTGACCGCCGGTTACGAGCGAAATACCCTGCTGACCGATCGTGGCTATTATGCTACCTACGAGGGAGATATGCGTCCCCCAAATAGCCAGAAACATCCGGTGCAACTGAATCCAATAGCATTTCTGCCCATGCCGCATCTGGTTTTCGAGGGGAGTCCGGTGGCGCTCGCCTATCAAAAGCGCTATGAATTAACTTCTGAAGCGACCAGGCCAATTACTCTGGGCTGGACCTTTGGCGAGTTTTTTTTGGCTTCCGTTCGAATGCGAGAACCGAACCAGGCGTTGAAAGATCTCTCCGCCATTCAGATGTGTCACGGCGCCGATCCCCGATGGATCCAATTTTACGAGTCCAGCTTCTGGACTGGCTGGCATTTCAACAAAGCTTATTATTTCCCGATGCACGGTTTGTTTATGCAAGGGCTCACCGATGCGCTGGTCCAGGATTGGCGGGGGTATGTCGATTTGTTCGCCTGCATTTTCGATGAATGGAAAGACCAATCATTTTCCTTTGCAGGAATTCACACGCTGGATGGAATTTCAGTCGATGGCAGTTGGGATGGCGGGAAGATAAGGATCATCCTGCGTCCCAATGGAGTTAAACGGCTTGAACTGCGAGTGTCCTCTCCTTCGGGATTGTTCCAGGCATTGGGGCAGAAAGAGGGCCCGGCGATTTTCGAAAGCGGAAAAACGGTAAATTTTTTATTTGATAAAAACACCCCCATCACGATAACAAATTTCAAATCCATCAAATGAGCGGTTGTTTTTTCTACGGTGCTATTTCAAAGCAAAAAAGGTCATTAAAATTATGGAGGAACTATGAAAGCATACAGAATTTGGCTGTTGCTGCTGGCAATGGCCATGGTCATGTCGGAAAGTGGTAAGGCCCAGCCGCCCTGGCAGCCCCTGTTCAACGGTAAAAATTTATCGGGCTGGAAAAAATTGAATGGCAATGCGGAATTTAAAGTGGAAAACGGCGCCATTGTTGGCATGGCCAGATTAAACACCCCCAACACCTTTCTGGCTACAACCGCAGAGTACGATGATTTCATCCTGGAATTTGAGGTGTTGCTGGATAGCCGATTGAATTCGGGCGTGCAGATCAGAAGTCTGAGTCGGCCCGATTACCAGAATGGCCGGGTGCATGGCTATCAGGTGGAATTGGATCCTTCCCCGCGTGCCTGGTCGGGCGGCATTTACGATGAAGCCCGGCGAGGCTGGCTGTATCATCTGGAGTACCATCCAGCAGCCAAGAAAGCATTTCAAAATGGCCAGTGGAATAAATTTCGCGTGGAAGCGATAGGGCCGCAAATCCGCGTCTGGCTAAATGGCATCCAGACAGCGGATCTGATTGACGACCTGACCGCGAAAGGATTCATCGCTCTACAGGTTCACAGCATTAACGAGGCATCGTTAGCCGGTGCAACAGTCAAGTTCCGAAATCTGAGAATCATCAGCCAGAACGCTGCGGCTTATGCCACCCCCAGCGATAACAATGTGGCCCAGGTGAGTTATTTGAGCAATCAGCTCACCGAGCGGGAAATGAAAGAGGGCTGGAAATTGCTCTGGGATGGAAAAACCACGACGGGCTGGCGCAGTGCCAGATCCAATGCCTTCCCGGAAAAGGGTTGGCTCATTGAAGATGGCGTGCTGAAGGTCATCAAAAGCGGTGGTGGAGAATCTGCTCACGGCGGCGATATCATCACTACCGAAAAATACGGCAATTTCATTCTGGAGATCGATTTCAAATTCACCCAGGGCGCCAATAGCGGCATCAAATATTTCGTCGATCCCGAATTGAATAAGGGACCCGGTTCTGCCATCGGCTGTGAATATCAAATTCTGGACGACGATCTCCACCCGGATGCAAAATTGGGAGTCAATGGCAATCGAACCCTGGCATCTCTTTATGATCTGATCACCGCCAATGCGCTCTTCTTCACCCCCACCGAGACAACGGCCAAACGAGTGAATAAATACGACTGGAACCGAGCCAGGATTGTCTCGCAAAATGGCTATGTCGCTCATTATTTGAATGGCATCAAAGTCGTCGAATATAACCGCTACAGCCAGATGTGGCGAGCGCTGGTGGCGTATAGCAAATACAGGGATTGGCCCAGCTTTGGTGAACTGCCGGAAGGACATATCCTGCTTCAGGATCATGGGGATGAGGTGCATTTTAAGAACATCAAAATCAAGGTACTGAATTGAAGAGAGGAAGTATGATGAACCGAAGAGATTTTTTGAAAATATCCTCGGTGCTAACAACCGGCTCTGTATTGGGGGCGACTGGCTTCTCGGCAAAAAGCTATTCCAATATTATCGGAGCCAATGATCGCCTCCATTTTGCGGTGGTCGGTGTTCGCAGCCGGGGACAGGCGCATGCCGAGGCGGTGAAATATTGTGATAATGCGCTCGTCACGCATATTTGCGATGTGGACAAACGCTATGAGACCGATTTCTCTGCCAAAATTATGGCAATGTTCGGTAAAAAACCCAAAGCCATCAAAGACATCCGGAAATTGGTCGAAGAGAAAGATATTGATGTGGTCACCATCGCCACGCCGGAACACTGGCATGCCCACATGTCGATTATGGCGCTTCAAAACGGCAAACATGTCTACGTCGAAAAACCATGCAGCCACAATCCGAGAGAAGGCGAACTGCTGGTTGCAGCTCAAAAAAAATACGGCAAATTAGTGCAGATGGGCAATCAGCAGCGTTCGTCGCAGCGCACGATGGAGATCATTCAACGGATCAAAGACGGCCTGATCGGTACGCCGTATTACGGCAAGGCATGGTACAGCAACATGCGAGATGGGATCGGTGTGGGAAAGGTTGTGCCTGTGCCGGATTATCTGGATTGGGAGCTCTGGCAGGGACCGGCGCCCAGGAGGGATTATCGCGATAATATCCATCCCTACAACTGGCATTGGTTCTGGCACTGGGGCACCGGCGAAACATTGAACAACGGCACGCACGAAGTGGATCTCTGTCGCTGGGCATTGGGCGTGGATTATCCCAATCGAATCACGGCCGGCGGTGGACGCTACCACTTTACGGATGATTGGGAATTCTACGATACGTTAAATACGAATTTCGAGTATACCGACAAGCTAATCACCTGGGAAGGCAAAAGCTGCAATGCTCTCCCCTATTTCGATCGCGGGCGCGGTTGCATCATCCACGGCACCAGGGGCTCAGTCTTGATCGACCGCACCAGTTTTGTCGTCTATGACCTCACTGGCAAAATCGTGGAAGAATATGATTCGAGCAAGGCGGCTGCCACCTCCGACCTGGTGAGCATGGACACACTGACCATCGACCATTTCAAGAATCTGACCCGGGCGATTCGCGAAGGCGAAAAATTAAACTCCCCCATTGCCGAGGGCAACATCTCCGTGACCATGCTGCAGCTTTCCAATATTGCCTGGAAACTCGGACGGGCTCTGAACCTCGATCCAAACACAGGGCATATCATCGGCGATGAACAGGCGATGGCGATGTGGGGGCGGGAATACGAACCCGGATGGGAGTTGCAGGTCTGACAGTATGCAGAACATATTTCATCAAAGCTGTTTGGCGATGCACACCCGGTTTGAAGTGGTCTGGTGGAATGTCGACAGCAGCATCAGCAGTGCGCTTTTTGAAGCAATCGCCGGGTTACTCAATTGGGTCGAGCTAAAATTGAGTTGCCATGATCCGCAAAGCGAATTGTACCGCTTGAACCGACTGGCGGGCGAGCAAGCTGTCCCGGTTTCGGATTATCTGTTTGGTGTGCTGAAAAGGGTCAATGCTTATCACCAACAAACCTACGGCTACTTCGATCCCGATTATCGAAATAGCTATCCGGGCAAAGCCCCTGGGGCCTTGATGCAATTTGACGAACCATCCAGGAGCATTCGATTTTATCACCCCAAGACCAAACTCGACCTGGGTGCCATCGGCAAAGGCTTCGCGCTGGAAAAAATCCACGACGACATCCTGGCCAATAATATCGACCATGCCTTTATTAGTTTTGGCGAAAGCAGCATCATGACCCGGGGCCGACATCCGAACGGCGATTATTGGCCGGTGGGCTTGAGCGATATGTTCCAGCCGGGGAAAAATCTATGCTCCATGCAATCGACCAATCATTCGATTTCGGTGAGCGCGACCCGGAGCAAAAATGCCGACGAACACGCTGGAAAATACCATGTGTACCATCCTCATGATAGCAAATGGGTGGATCAAGACCGAATGATTATGGTCAAGACGGCATCACCGGTGGACGCCGAGGTGCTTTCCACCGCCTTGCTCGTCGCCGATACGGAGATGCAGCAGAAGATCGTGAACAATTTCCAGGTAGAAGAAGCAGTACAGATAATTTATCAGGATCAATCACCCAAAATCGTCAGGTTGATATGAAAACAAAAATGAACCGCAGAGATTTTTTAAAGATGAGTAGCACGACGGCGATCGCGCTGTCGGCTTTCCCCTGGCTTAGCGCATTTAATAACGAAAGCCATGGACCGGGGGCTGCTGACAAAGTTCGGCTCGGGTTTATCGGCGTGGGCAGCCGCGGCAGCTTGCTGTTGTTGAGCACGCTGGCCCTGCCCCCAAAATTGAATTTCGAAGTGGTGGCGGTATGCGATAACTATGAACCGCATTATCAGGCTGCCATTCAATTAGCTAAAAATCCACGAGTCAGGGCATTTCATGATTATCGTCAGATGCTGGAGCTGAACGATCTCGATGCCGTGATCAATGCAACGCCGCTCCATGAACATGCCCGAATTTCCATCGATGCCATGCAGGCCGGCAAACATGTTTTTTGCGAAAAAGCCATGGCGCGGCATCTTCCTGACATCAAGCGAATGTACGACACGCATATCGAACAAAACAGAATTCTTCAGATCGGACATCAGCGGTTGTTTTCCCCGAAGTATCTGCAAGCGATCGAAATGATTCGTTCAGGCAAGATCGGCAAAATTGGGCAGATCCGAGCGTTCTGGCACCGGAATGGCAATTGGCGCCAGCCCGTGCCGCCGAACCAGCCGGAGCTGGAAAGAAAACTCAACTGGCGGCTGTATCGCGAATATTCCGGCGGCCTCATTACCGAGCTGGCATCGCATCAAATTCAAGTGGCCAATTGGACGCTGGACAAAACTCCTGTGTCGGTATGTGGCACCGGCTCCATTGTCTACTGGAATGATGGACGAGAAGTTTTTGACAATATCGCCTTGATCTTTAGCTACGATAATGGCATCCAGTTTATCTGGGACTCGATGACCAGTAATCGAAAATACGGATGTGAAGAGCAGATTCTGGGACATCTTGCCACCATGGAACTGGAGTCGAACAAAATATTCTTTGAAACACCGCCACCTGCGCCAGGTATCCGGCAGTTGATTCACAGCATCGAAAAAGGCTTTTTTGAAACCGTGCCCATCGGTGGAGCGACCTGGGTACCGGAAAGTCCCATCAAATATGAGGGAGATTATATTTCCGATCAGTACAATCAAGAAGGGACAGAATTGGAACTGGAGGCATTTATTCAATTCGTCCGGGACGGCAAGGCGCCGGAAAATCTGCTGAAACAAGCGTATTATGCCAGCATCTGGTGCCTTCTGGCCGAAGCAGCGGTCGAGCGAGGCGAGAAGCAGTTTATGCCCAAAGAATATGTGATTTGAACGCCGGGAGAATCCATCATGAAAGCGATCCTCATTACCAGCAATCGACTAAAAAAAGAACTTGTCAGCCTGGCAATAATGTTACTGCTTGCTCTGAGCCTGAATGTCTATGCGATCATTGCCTACCACACAAAGTGGTCGGAATTGATAACGGAATTGCCTGTTGTGCTGCTGATTGCTTTGGTGCTCTATATTTTCTATACTATCATTCGGATCATTATCGTTTTAATCAGAGCAGGCTTCCGCAAACTGCCGTAGGGATTTCCAAATTTGCTGTCTGGCCTCCTAACGGCGGTGCTGGTTTGCAGTTAAATTTACCACTTTATTGATAAAGGAATGGAAATGAATGGAAAATTTTTGGCGAAACTGCTTGTTGCTCTTTTCACATTGAACATGCAGTTTAGCTTGCTGCATGCTGCCGATCTCATCAGCGTCCTGCCACTTACCGACCAATTCCTGGTCCTCCATTTTGACGAGGGACATATCGATTATTTCGGCATCCATCAGGATCGGTATAATGGCAATAAAATTTATTATGACAAGCTGAATGTCAGCAAGGCCATGGATCTGGCCAATTACTCCATCACCAGCCCCGATGATGAAAATTACCTCCAGCCACAAGCTCCCATCCACATCGGTCGAAAATCCAAAGGCGTGGATTTCAACAACCTGTACGATCCTGGCGAGCCAAAGGTCATCCTGCACCACTGGATCTATATCGAACTGCCATTTGCCATGAAACGGGGTAAAACGTACATCGTTCGACTCAATGATCTGGCCTCCAATGTGAATGACCATGCCCTGACTTACGATGAAAAATCGCTGCGATCACCCGCCGTGCATGTCAATCAAATCGGTTTTGTGCCCGATGCTCCGAAGTACGCCTATATCTCCCATTTCATGGGTTCATTCAACAGCTCGATCCATCAGAATGGCGGATTGAATCTGAATGATTATGCCACCACCCGCTTTCACATCGTGCGAACGTCGGATGATTCGGCCATGTTTTCTGGCCCGATCGCCAAACAGCGGGATAGGAATGACCGAGATTTCAATCGCACCACCGAGGATTTCACCGATAAAAATATGACCCGAGCCGATGTCTGGCAGTGCGATTTCTCTGATTTCAGGATTCCTGGCGAATATCGGGTGGTGGTCGAGCGATTGGGCTGCTCCTATCCCTTCGAGATCGGGGAAGATGTGTATCGTGAACCCTATTATTACACCTCCCGTGCGCTGTTCACCCAACGCCAGGGGATCATTCAGGAGATCGAACCAGGCTTGAACTATCCCCGAGATTATCACCCCGATGACGGCACCGTGATGAAATATTTCCCCAATTTGTCTGGCGAAGGGGATTTCAATCCCGCCACCGCTGCTGGCGATGTTCACGGCATATCTGGCTGGTATCACGATGCGGGCGACTGGGATGGCTATCCAACCCATTATCGGGTGCCCATGACTTTGCTGGCGCTGTACGATCTGAAGCCAGAAAATTTTGGCGATGGGGACGTGAGCCCCAGATACAAGCTGGCCGATGGCGCCTCCTGGATCAATGAGGGTGAGAACGGCATTCCCGATATTCTCGACGAGGCGATGTGGTTGATCAAATTTTATCGGTTGGTCAAGGACTCGCTCATTGCCCAGGGCTATACCGATGGCGGAGTCCCTGGCTATGTGGGCGTCGATGCGGGAGCAGACGGGGGCAAGCCATCGTGGGAGGATCGCCGCATTCTGGCGTTGAAAGGCGGGGACTCGGTGATGATGGCCTATCGCTATGCTGCCTGCGCCGCTTATCTGGCAATTTGTCTGGATAAATTTCAGGGTGGCACGCATCCCGATAGTCCCACCTGGATCGCTGAGGCCAAAAATTCTTACGACTGGGCCCACCGCCAGAATCAGGACGCCAATGCTGAGGTGAATCGGGCTCGCATGGAGGCGGCGGCCGCCCTCTATCGCTATACGGGAGCGACCAATTATCAGGACGATTTTCGCAACTGCAAAAATAAAGATGGCGAGTGGAAATCACCGCTCTGGTTCAATATTCAGCCCTGGCACTATGCCGCCACCATCTTCGGGAGAATACCCGATAACCATCCTGGTCTGGATTTGAATTTGAAGTGGCAATGCATCGTCGATCTTGTGAACAAGGCAACTTCTGAGACCGTGGCCACCGCTAACGAGCGGGGATTCCGCTACGGGATGGACAGAGATATTCTATTCATGCTGGGCACTTTTAGCACGCCTCGTATTTATCTGGCTGCCGTGGCTTATGAATTCACAAAAGACCGAAAATTCCTCGACGCTTGCTATACCACCTGCGATTATTGTCTGGGTGGCAATCAGATGGATCTGGTCAAGATCAGCGGGCTGGGTGAAAATCCCGAACGCCAGCCATTCCACCCAGACTCCTGGTATCTGATCGATTACAACAGCAGGGTTTACACCAATCCGATTTTTCCTGGTTATGTGATTTATGAGATGCATCGGACTGGCGACTGGATGAACGGCCCGAACTGGAACTGGGTCGGCGATGAAGATTTTTCCCGCTCCACTGCTTTTCCAGCGATAAGCGCCTTTCCCGATGCGGAGGCCAGATTCCCGAACCGCAACAGCATCGCTGGCAGCGAATTTACGATCCATCAGACTCAGATAATGGCCATTTTCGCCTACGGCTATCTCTGCAGCCAGCATGCCAGCGCTTACACTCCCAACTCGCCGCCGACGGTGGCGTTGAATTTAATCGAAAATCAAGCTTTCAAGAAGGACACCACGGTGGTTTTGACGGTCACCGCTTCGCCAGATGTCCGCTGGGTCGAATATTATTACGATTGGCATTTCATCGGCGAGAGCAGGGATAAGGAGCATAATTTCGCTTTTGAATGGGATCTGTCCCGCTATAAGATTCCGCTGGGCCGACAGCTCATCACGGCCAAAGCGTATGACGATCGTGGGCTGGAATCCAAACCGACGGCTGCAGGGGATGTCATGGTCACGATCCAGATGCCGACCGCCGTTCAAAAGGACAAAACAGGATACCGATTCGATTTCAAGCTCCATCCCAACTGTCCCAATCCCTTTAATCCCAGGACTTCCATCGCTTTTACCTTGCCAGTGGATGATTTCACCAGGCTGGAAATTTATAACGGACTGGGCGAACGGGTGGCAACGCTGGTAGCGGAAGAAATGGCTGCGGGCAATCATCAAGTCGAGCTGGATGGCTCCCAACTCCCATCGGGCATTTATTACTGCAAATTGCAGCAGCAAGAGAAAAGGGAGGTCAAGAAATTGGTGCTGTTAAAGTAGCTGGCAGATGTAGCGTAACCCAGATGTAGTCCACCTTGGAGGTGGACTACATCTGACTAGGAGAAAATATGAAAAAATCTCTCATTCTGATCATCGGTCTATTGCTGGCGCCTATGCTTTCAAGCGCCCAGATTGTACAACGAACCACGGCGGATTCGATTTTAGGCCATCAGATACAGCGGGATGCGAAGGGAAATTTATTGGCCTGGCATCAACCCGATATTCCTGGAGCTGGCTACCTCAAAGTCGCCCAACTGGCATCGGAGTTCATTAAAAATGCCCCGATCTACGAACCCCTCAAGCTGCCCATGTATTTCATCACCTGTTGTTTCTACCAGAATGAGCAGGGTCAATTTATCCCCGAGGATTGGATGCATAACCCTGCCTGCGTCTGGGCAGGACTGGTACAGGGGCTGGTGCTGAATTACTTTCCCTTTTCGGGCGATACGAACTATATCGACATCGTGCGCAACATGCTGGATTACCAGTTGCAGCACGGCACCACGCCAGCGGACTGGCCCTGGCCCAATGTCCCCTTTGCCAGCGCCGATCCCTTCGTCGCCGACTACCAGGGCGCCAGTCGCTGGGAGCACGAGGGGATGCGAGGCGATGGGCTCCACGGGATCGAGCCCGACAAAGTGGGCGAACTGGGACTGGCCTATCTCAAATTTTACCAGGTGACGCTGGAGGATCGTTTCCTGACAGCGGCGATCCATTGTGCCGAGGCGCTGGCCAAACACGTCCGTGATGTTCGACCTGATCCGACTCCTTTTGCCCCGACCAATACCCAGAGATCCCCCTGGCCGTTTCGGGTCAATGCCCGCACCAATGTAGTGATCTCCGAATATTGTTCCAATGTCATCGAACCCATTCGATTGTTCGATGAACTGCTCCGAACCAGGCAACGCATCGGCCTGTCATCGGAACAGGTGGCGTCGTTCCAGCAGGCTCGGGATCTGGCCTGGGCGTGGCTGTATTCCATCAACGGGCCGATGAAGACCTTCATCTGGAACGCTTATTTCGAGGATATCCCCAATGATCCCGATCGCTCCAATCGAAATCAGCTCACCCCGCTGGAGACGGCACGCTACCTCATCAAAAATCCCCAGCTCGATCCCAATATCGACCGTAACGTGCCCGTGCTGATCCACTGGGTCGCTTCTGTTTTCGCTACGGAAGGCATGGATGCCATCAAAGAGCAGACCTGGTGCTATGAACCCATGGGCAGTCACACCGCTCGCTATGCCTCGCTGTGTGCGCTGTGGTACGAGCGGACGGGCGAGTTGTGGTACAAAGATCAGGCGGAGCGATTCTTCAATCTGGCCACCTATATGTGTCAAAAAGATGGCTATGTTTCGGTGGGGCCTAATTGGCCTGGCGCCTGGTGGTCCGATGGCTATGGCGATTACATTCGGCATTTTATGGAAGGGATTGCCGCTGTGCCCGAATGGGCGCCGCAACAGGAAAATCACCTGTTGAAATCCACCTCGGTCATCCAAACCATCAGCTACGGCCATTCGGAGCTCCATTATCGAACCTATGATGATCAATCCGTCGAAACTTTGCGCCTGGCGAAAAAGCCTCAATCCGTCTGGGTGGACAATCAATCCCTTCCTCAGCGGAAACGGCTTGATGCCGAAGGCTGGACCTGGCAGCCGTTGGCGCATGGGGGTGTATTGCGCATCAAGCATACGTCGGGAAATGAGATTAAAATTAAAATCTAACCCTGCAACGAGAGGGACTGGGTTTTCCGAAGGCTCGCATTTTCCTTTGCTGGGCTTATTCCGATAAAGAAATCGGACATGACAATTTCACTAATTGCTGATAAAATAAAGCGGGTATGCCATAAAGTAATATTTTGGTCCATTGCTGTCCAAAATAATTTATATTTGTAAATTTGCTCTTTGTAAAATAGGCGTTTGAAAACAAATTGATTCGTTTTTCAAAATAAAGTTCTATTTCCACCTCTTTTGGACAAGCATGCTTTTCAATAAGGTAATAAGGTTTCTACTATCACGGATTTTTATATGTTACTAAGGTTTCAATCGGCCTGACATACAAAACCAATTCAGAAAACCTGTTTAACCTTAGTAACCGATCAAATCCATTAACGATTTAACCTTATTAGCTTATTGCTGTATTTTGCTGTCCAAAATGCTAAACGAGGAATCCTATTTTGGACAAGATTGATTTTAGTTTTAACCTAAATTTCTAAAATGAACCATGACGATTGAAAATGATTACTTTTTGCCCACGAAACAAACGGAATGACACGAAATTATAAAAATAAAAAGTGATTTCAGTGTCTTTTCGTGTGTTTCGTGGGGCAACTATTGATAATCATTTCCATTTTAGAATTTCAGGTTTAATATGAATTTGAAAGGGGATCTTTGAGCGATGAGAAGACGGGAATTTCTTAAAAAAGGAAGCGCCGCCGCCTTTTCTGTGATGTTGACTCCACAATTGATCAAGACCGTTCGCACTCCGCCAGCTTCGGAGATTTGTAAGGTTCACGCTGACGGTTCATTTGATTTGTTATTTGAAACGATCAATATTACAGGCTGCTTCCCAGCGATAGATGATATTGCTTTGAAACCTATAAAAATTTCAAAACAGGTAGATGGCAATAACACCAGGATATTTTATCAACTGATAAAAGGAACGTTTCTCCTGGATATTACCATCGAACAGGGCTTGCCTGTTCTCAAAGGCAGCTTAAGCGGTTGGGAATCTGCTCCTGCTACAATTAGCTATATGGCTCATGCCAAAATAATTGGCGCCGATCATTTTTTCAAACAGGGGCTGGGTTTTGGCGGTCAAAGTGGGATCTTCCCATTAAAAAAATCTGTCTTTCAGCACGATCAAAATAATTTGATCGAGCAAAGCTGGCTTTATGAAAGTTACATGGTTACTGCATTAATTGCTTACGATAGAGAAGTTGTCGTCTTTGGGGCGATGGATCACAAGGATTATCAGCAACGGACCAGTATTTATAATATCGCTCACCGTCAGGGTCTGGTCGATGCCAAGCCTCCTGTTGAGGATATTTTTTTATTAAACATCGCCTTTCTTACCGAGAAGATTCCTTTGAGGGATAAACAAATCAGTCTGCCCAAAGTCTATTTTACCTCAGGAACAAATCCGCATGATGAATTGAGCAATTTTGCAAAAAGAATTGCTCATCATAACAACTTGAAGCTTAAAGAAAAAGCCATCGTTTATTGGGATTCCTGGTACGAGTATTATGAGGAATTCGACAGTTACAAATTTGATGAATTTTTAACGGGTCTCGAAACAGTCAAACCAAAAGTGCCTCTTGATGTCATCTACATTAGCGCTGGTTATTGTGCGCTTGGTGATTGGCTGGATGCTGACCAACGCATTTTCATCAAAGGACTGAAGCATGAGGTGGAAAAAATTAAGAGCCGAGGATATAAAGTGGGCTTGTACGCTGGCCCATTTATGGTGAGCGATAAAAGCAAATTATATCAACAACACCCTGACTGGGTATTGAAAGATTTGCAAGGTAAACCCATCATTGATTCTGAGGGGAAAAAAGGAATGATCGATAATTTAGTGGTGAACGAGAAGCGAATGTATCTTGATTCCAGTCATCCTGAAGCCTTTCAGTACCTAAAACATATTTTTGAAACGTATCGAGAATGGGGGACATCAGTCTACTTTATCGATTTTCTGGATTGGGGACTCAAGAACTCACAGGCGGTTAAAAGGTTCACACCAGGAAAAACCTCTGTTCAATATTTTTATGATGTCATGAAAATGATCCGTGAGACAGTTGGCGATGATGCTTATATCATCGGCTGTATTGCTCCATTTGCCCCCATTATCGGCTTAACCGATGTGGTTCGGGTGGCGTATGATACAGTACAAAGCTGGAGCGATAATATTGTAAACATGCTGCGGGAGAGCGAAGTCAGCTCGTATTTCAATCAAGTATTGTGGTATATCGATCCAGATGTCTTAACCTTGCGTCATAGTTCCCAGGTTAGCCTGAGCGATGACGAAGTGCAGACGCTCGCTTACTGGTCTGGGATGCTGGGAGGTATCATTTCCACTTCCGATCGCTTTCATCGCCTTCAGCCAGATCGATTAAAATTGTGGCGTTTTGTTGCCGCAACTGGGAAAAATATCAAATCAGTTTTTCCATACTGGTTGGATGAACAAAAGAAATTTAAATATTTGCTCCGAAGCTTCAATCAAGACAATCATGTGCTCCTGGTTGCCAATATTTCAGATACCAGAATTTCAGAAAAAGTATCAATTAAAGAAATTTTAGGTGATAGAATTTGGCATGCATTTAATTGGCAGCCTGGAAAATTTACCCCGATCGATGACAATGATGAATTGTTCGTATCGCTTGAAGCCCATCAATCTATCCTGTTTTATTTAACCATCGAGAATATCGCACCCGACGCAAGGCTATCATTGGGAGGCGAGCTTATTGAAGGTCTAATTTAAGAAGGTATCAAATTATGAAAAAATTGGCCAGCATACTGGTGTTATCCCTGCTCTGCATTGAGTGTAACAAGCCTGAACCTGAATTTATCCCATACACCCATTCGTCCAGGGACATCCGCAATCTTGAAAATAACTATCTGGTTTATCACAAGATCATCACCGATCAGAACGGGAAAATTATTCCCTGGTGCAATCCAAATTTCGGCTGCGCCTATGACAGTGTGATAAGCCTGTGCTGGAAGTTCTGGATAAATATTCGGCGAGACGACAATGGGCTGCCCTATTATATGAACCACCAGATTTACCGTGAAGGTTATAACGATCATCGGGGCATTGGCGGCGACCAGTTTCAGGCCGCATTAGAGAGCTGGCGATATTATTATGGTTATACGGGTGATGAAAATGTGCTCGAGAACGCCAAATTCATAGCTGATTATTACATCACCCATTCGCTATCTCCTGCCCATGCCGCCTGGCCGAATGTACCGCATCCCTATAACACGAAGGTATACTCAGGGATTTACGATGGCGATATGATATTAGGCAAAGGCTATTTTCAGCCTGATAAAGCGGGTGCTTTTGGGTTTGAATTACTGCAACTATTTAAAGCCACCAAAAATGAAGAATATCTTAAAGTGGCCATTGGCATTGCCAATACGCTGGCTTCTAAAACAAGCAGTGGAGACGAAAACAATTCCCCGCTCCCTTTTAAAGTGAACACAGAGACTGGCGAAATTGGGGTCCTTAAAGATTCGGAGACTGGCCAGCTTACCATGGCGGCCAGCTATACGACCGCCTATTCGGGGCTGCTCAGCTTGTTTGAAGAGCTCATCCGTCTCCAACAGGGGAACACTATAAAATACCAGCAAGCCTATGACAAAATCCTGGACTGGATGAAAAAATACCCCATGCAAAACATGAAATGGGGTCCCTATTTTGAGGATGTGTCTGGCTGGAGCAATACCCAGGTCAATGCAGTCAACTGGACTATCTTCATGATGAGCCACCCCCATCTATTTCCGAATTGGAAGAGCGAGGTGAAAGCAATTACCGATTGGATCTATCAGGAGTTTGGCAATACGATGTGGGCCCAATTTGGGGTAAAGGTGATTAATGAGCAAACCTGTTTCATGTACGAAGGCAGCTCCCATTCTGCTCATCAGGCATCTTCTGATCTGATGTATGCAACATTGAGTGGGGATTCTTGTTATGTCGAAAATGCCATCCGCATGCTCAACTGGGCAACATACATGGTCGATTTTGACGGCAAAAATCAATATCCCGTCGAAGCCATCTGGATGACCGATGGCTACGGCGATTATATCAGACATTATCTCCGCAGCATGTCGGTCTGGCCGTCGCTGGCTCCTGATAATGCCAATCATCTGATCCATACCACTTCGGTGATACAACGGATGGATTATTATCCCAATATGATCTGGGGGCATTGGGAAATAGCGTTATCAAAGGAAGACTTGACAAAAAATAAAAAGCACTGGCCGCAGATCTATTATGTAACTTATGATTCTGCTTCTACTGAAACATTCCGTCTGGTCAGCAAACCAGTTGAGATCATCGTCAACAGTAAGCCGATCAGCGAAAGTGACAGTCTTGAAAAAGAAGGCTGGACCTGGCAGCCGTTGGCGCATGGGGGTGTATTGCGCATCAAGCATACGTCGGGAAATCGGATTCAGATAACAATGTAATTGAGCTCCCAGCGCAACGAAGCGAAGCAGTCAAATTAAATTATTTTGAAACCTGAGTGACAAATGAGACTCAGGATGACGCAGACCTTAATAGGTAGTCGGGAATGTAGAGCAACCGTAAAAGAAGCGAATAAGGTTAAATTGTGGGGGAGCATCATAGGTTACTAAGGTCACCAAGGTTCACTGGATTTAATTTGGCATATAGGCTGATAAAAAACCTTATTCACCTTAGTAGCCAGCAAAATCTAGCCCGCCCAGACCTTATTACCTTATTTTGGGCGAACAATAAACCAATAAGGTTGAATTTTCAGGATAATATTATTCTATTAAGGTCAGAAAGATAAAAATAGGGTTACCCACTCAATAAATAATGGTAAGCAAGTATGTCATTGCGATCCGCTTATTGGCGGAGAAGCAATCTTATAGTATAGTGCATATACTTGGTAGATTGCTTCGCTCCACTTCGTTACGCTCGCAATGACACTGGCATCCATTTTTGAATTGATGAAAATAAGATTTCAAAATTTAAAGCGTCGTGTTTAATTCTGGCTTAACAAATGATAGGAGACGATGCAAGAAAAAAGATCAGGAAAATAAAAATCAAAAACAAGGATAAATTATGGCAAATTCAAAAAAGACGCTATTGTTTGTTCTGATGATCCTCCTCGTCACCTGCAGCCGAGAAAAAAAGATCGTTTTACAATCCCCCGACAAACGGCTCTCGGTGGTCATTTCGAAGCCTGAGGAATCGAGCTCCAGCCACTGGGTTTATTCGGTTTACCTGAATGAGAAGGGCAAGCAATCTCAGGTGATCGAGCCTTCCGCTCTGGGGTTGAAACGAACTGATGGTGACTTTTTCAGTTATCTGACGCTGGCGAAGGCATCGGCCATTGAAGCGGTTAATGAAAGCTATCCCCTGATCTCGGGCAAACGCCAGCACAGCCGAGCTCAGGCCAATCAGCTCTCCCTGTCGTTCAAAAACCAGCAGGCGCAGCCATTGGATATCGTGTTTCGTGCCTACAACACAGCGGTGGCGTTTCGCTACGTTTTTCCCGATACCAGCTCGCAGCGCTTTGTCATCGAAGAGGAGTTCACCAGCTTCAATCTGCCCCAGCCTGGCAATGCCTGGCTGCAACCCTATGATACGCTGGGGTTGTGGAGCCCTGCTTATGAGCGAGGCTATGTCCGTGATCTGAAGATCGGCGATCCCTGTCCTCTGACCACTGGCTGGGGGTTCCCTGGGCTGTTTCAGGTAAACGACACCTGGGTGCTGATTTCCGAAGCAGGGGTTTATGAAAACTACTGTGGCTCGCATCTCAATGGGGTGGCTGAAAACGGCGAATATCGGATCCAGTTCCCCTGGGACTGGGAAAACTATGGACTGGGGGCGAGCCAGCCGAGCTGGTCATTGCCCTGGGTGATGCCGTGGCGATTCATTTTGCTCAGCCGAGATCTGGGAGATATTGTCGAATCGAATCTGGTCCAGGACCTGGCCGATCCGAATCGGCTGGAAGATATTTCATGGATCAAACCTGGGCGGGCAAGCTGGAGCTGGTGGGGCGATCATGATAGTCCGCTCGATTACCAAAAACTCAAGGCATACGTCGACTTTGCGGCCGAGATGGGCTGGGAATATTCTCTGGTGGATGCAGGCTGGCATGAGATGAACGGCGGCAACATCGAGCAACTGGTGGCTTACGCCAATTCCAAAGGGGTCGGCATTTTGCTGTGGTACAATTCGGGCGGGCCGCACACTCGAGTCATGGACGCTGGCCCACGAGATCGCATGTATGATCCTGCAATCCGCCAAGCGGAATTCGAAAAGATCAGCGGCTGGGGCGTGAAAGGCGTGAAGGTCGATTTCTTCCAGAGCGAAAAACAGGACATCATCAAGCTCTATCTCGATATCGCCAGGGATGCCGCCCAATACCATCTTGTGGTCAATACGCATGGCAGCACCATCCCCCGAGGCTGGAGCCGCACCCATCCCAATTATTTAACCATGGAGGGCGTTAAAGGCGCTGAAGCTTATACATACGAAAAGCCGATCGAATTCCCCTGGTTCAATAATGTCTATCCGTATACCCGCAATGCCATCGGCCCGATGGATTACACCCCAGTGACTTTTACCAATTACAATGATTCGCAGCAGCGGTTGACCAGCCATGCCCATGAGCTGGCGCTGTCGGTGGTTTTCGAGAGCGGCATCCAGCATCTGGCCGACCGCATCGAGGGCTTTCGCTCGACGCCACTGTATGTTCAGGAATTTCTGATGAAAGTGCCCGTGCCCTGGGACGAGACCTGGTTTATCGATGGCTATCCTGGCCAATTCACCGTGCTGGCGAGGCAGAAAAATGGCGAGATCTATTTTGCTGGTATTTTCAATAATTCAGCACCCAAAGATTACAGCTTCGCCCTGCCATTTTTGCCCGAGGGAGATTGGAGGGGATTCATCATCACTGACGGGGACAATCCGAAAGAATTTACCCAGCGGATGATTTCGATCACCAACGCAACGCCAATCGAAACAAAGATCCAGCCTTATGGCGGGTTCGTGGGAATGCTCACTCTCAACTGATTCCATCGCTCCAAGCGATGGAATCAGTTCATTTGGTCTCAGAATTGAAAGGCCTCAGAATTTGATTGTTGAGATACGACATGATTCTCAAAAATAGCATGCTTCAGAATGCTTTCATATTTTAGCCTGATGGTTCACCATCAGGCGCTGGCCCAGCGTTGGTCTCAGAATTGAAAGGTCTCAGAATTTGATTTTTGAGATACGACATGATTCTCCAAATAGCATGCTTTAGAATGCTTGCATATCTTAGCCTGATGGTTCACCATCAGGCGTTGGCTTTGGTCTCAGAATTGAAAGGGCTCAGAATTCCATTTTTAGAAGCCGACATGTTTCTCAACCAAATT
>CAZYNP010000050.1:0-40660 GCA_964647995.1 uncultured Cytophagia bacterium | reverse complement strand
TTTCGACCAAGATCAAAGGCGGCGACACCAATTCCGCGCTGGTGTTTGATATTGCAGGAATTCTTAATTTCTAAATTTGAATTAAGACCAGAAACTGACCGTCATCCGACCACTGGCGGATGACGGTCTTATTTTTTCCATTTGATGCTTTGGATTCTTAAATGTCGAAGCATTTTTTTTAATAAACGCCTCACAAAGCAAAATTATCGTGAACCAAAAAAGTGCTTGATTGACATCTTAAAAATTGATATATTTAAACAAATTAGAAAGCAGGACGCTTAGATTGAATTAAGCATTCATCAGGATTATTAATTTGAAAATTGCACATATCATCTAGCTTGAAGATATAGTTGAAAAGATAGCACGTAAACACCATATATTTTCCTCTCGCGAGGGGTTTAATAGATTGGATGAAGAACTCAAAATTGAAAAGTCATATCAATTCGATCTGGATATGATTAAATTGCTCGGACGACTCACCCCAGGGTAACGAGTTCGTAACATGCTGGAAGCCCAAAAATTTGCCATGAGCATCATTCGTGGGCGAGTGCGCCGTCGTTTTCCTGACCTATCGCAAAGAGAGATTAACATCAAAGTATTTGAAGAGATATATCAGCATGACTGGTCTGGAAAATTGTCGTAGCAAATGTCCCGAAAATTTTTTGCATTAAAATTATAAATTTGAATTTTGAGATTTGACTAACGTGACCGTCACCTCTGAGGTGACGGTCACGTTGGTCGTTCAATAAACCAAATCTCCGAGTCCTGTTGCCTGCGGGGAAACCCATGGCAAAGGACCGATAGGGTTTGATTGGAAACGGTCAAGCCTCCCGTACTTGGAAAGGAGATCCTTGTTTTGGCTTTTTGCTTTCTACAAAACAGAACCACTACGGACATCCTTTTTAACACCTCCAATTCAATTTCTTGTATCACAAGAAATATCTGGCGTGCATGGAACGGGAGTGCTGCAAGACTGCTTTCCATTCGATCCCCTGAGGAGAAAACTAACATCACTTTTACCAAATTAAACTCAGGAGGTTTTATGCACTTTTCAGGTATTCGCTTGTCTGTACTTCTTGCCGTCATCATCTTTTGCTTGGCACCGATAACTGGCTGTGATAAGGACAATCCCACCACGCCCAAGTCCGAATCGGAAAATTATCTCTGGATCCATTTCAAATCCGATTCCGTCAAAATCGAGCTCGAATCGCTCCCCAAAATCGATGCCGATGGCCTGGAAGCGATCCAGCTCAGCTCGTTTATCGACACCACGTTGATTCATCCGTTTCGCGATAAAAACGGCAATCCATACGACGCCCGAAAGTTATATTCCTACCAGATCACTGGCGATGACGGCTTTTCCGCCTCGGTCAAAGGCTATCCAAATAACACCTGGGAACATCTGACTTTGGGGCACATCCTCACCGCAACCCGTCAGGTGGTTTTTCCCGATGATAAGATCGATCTGGCTGGCGCCTACAATGTCAAGAGCGCGCGCCATATTTATATCCATCGCAAATTCGATGTCATTACGCCCGATACCACCACCTTTGTGGAGCTACGAAAACTGACGCCGACTTCGGTGACCAATCTGGATGGGCAACTGGAGGATGCGCTGTTGTTGAAGGATTTCGTGACGGCCCTGGTTGCCACGCCTGAAAATCGGCAGTACAATCTCAGAACGCTGGACGATTTCGGTCCGTCCTCGGATTTGACCTGGGATCAGTTCCAGACGGGCTACTGGCTGTTGACCAGCGAGACCACCATGTTCACGGATCCTGCGCTGAATACGGGAAAATATAAACTCAAAGTATTGGAAAAAATTCTGGTGAAATAATTTATGAAGCTAAACATCAAGGCGCTGTTCAGCCTGCTCCTGCTCATTATTAGCAGGTCAGGCTTTTCTCAATCCCAATATTTCTTCGAAGGCGACTCGGTGATCGAGATCTATCGCCTGCAAGAAGTGGTGGTTTACGGCAATCGGGAGCAAATCCCGTCATCGATGTTGATCGAGATCGACCAGCCGCAGATGCGAGCCAAAAACTCATCAACGGTTTCGGAGCTGCTGAACCTGGAGCCAGGGCTCAATCTGACCACTGGCTACAAGGCGGAGACCGAAACTCGCATTCGGGGCTTTCGCTCCAGCGACGTGCTGGTGCTGGTGGACGGTCGCCCCATCAACCCTGGCTATTACGGCAAGGTCGATCTGTCCATGCTGCCGCTGGATAATCTGGCGAAAATCACGATCGTCAAGGGACCTGCTTCGGTGGCGTATGGCGCCAATAGCATGGGCGGCGTCATCAATATCGTCACCCAGAATGGATTGGAGACACCTCGGACGGTGATTGAATCAAAGTTAGGCGATTACCAGTTTCGCAATCTGAGCCTGAATCACAGCCGACAGATCGGTCGCTGGAACTATTGGCTTTCGGGCTACGAGCATCACGCCCGTGGCTTTCGGATGAGCGATGAATTTCAGCCAACGAAATATGAAGATGGTGGCAAACGGGAGCTGAGCTTTTATCATAAAGCTGGGATCAGCGGCAAGCTGGGCTATCAGCCCAATCAAAAATTATTGGTAACGCTGGCTTCCGATTATCATTGGGCGAAGAAAGATATTCCCGTTGCCACCCGTCTGGCTCCTGGCGATACTCCCCGCTATTGGCGTTTTCCCCATTGGGAGCGATATAGCGCCACGCTGAGCGGCGAGTGGAAAACGAACTCCAGACTCACATTAAAATCCGTCCTGTTCACCGACGCCTATAATGATCGACTGATCAATTACCTGACTGCCGACATGAGTGATGATCAGATCGATTACGATTCACTGCTGAAAAATTTCACCCTGGGCGGATTGCTTCATGGCGAGTATCGTCCCTCGCCGCAGCACCACCTGCTGGCGGGGATGCAGTTTCGGCAGGATCGGATGGAGAAAAAAGCCGACGTGGATGAGCCGTGGGAAGATCATTTCAGCCTGACTGGATCATTATTTCTGCAGGACGATTTTCAGCCCTGGAAACATACCACGCTGACGTTGGGTCTCGGCTATCATTTCCATCAAACCGAAACCAACAACACCAGCGGCAAATTCGCCCCGATGGTCAGCCTCCAGCAAGAACTTTCGGGCCAGTGGAAACTGTTTTCCAGCTATTCCCACACGGTTCGATTCCCGGTGCTGCATCAACTTTACAGCCAGACCTCGGGCAATCCCCAGCTCCAGCCTGAAACTGCTGATAAGTTTGAGCTGGGCGTCAACAAAATATTTTTCTTTGCTAAGCAGGATCAGTATGTTTCTGTGGATCTAGCATTCTTCTATAACAAGATGAGCGATATGATCTATCGTGCTACTCGTTCATTGCGCTATATCAACATCGCTCAGGCAACCATGCAGGGCGTTGAGGTCAGAACCAATTGGTCGCTGCATCGATCTCTGGCGAGCGAATTCAGCTATAGCTTTATTGATTTTCCTCGATCCGCATTGGAAATTACCGATTATTTGCCCGTTCATAAATTCCGCTTCATGGTGACGGGCAAATCTAACTTTGGCACGACGATCAACTATGAGGCGGCTTACGTGGCTGAACGGCAATTTTATTACTCGAGCCGCTATGCCATAAATCTGGATAGCTATTTCATCCATAATGTCAATGTCATTCAAACCGTCACCCAAAATATCTCCGCTCGATTGGAGATGAGCAATCTGTTGGATGAATATTACGAAGAGGAATTCGGCTATCCCCAGCCAGGGAGGCAGATTGTAGGTGGGATTCGGTTGTCATTTTAACAAGTCATTCCATCCGCACCAGAAGGATGAAATCACTATTAGCAGCGAAATTCTGATGCGCCAAAAATAAAAAACCCTCTCCAGGGGAGTTGAGCCCTTCGGAGAGGGGGAGGAATGAAACACCAGGAATCCAAAATATTAGCCTAAAAATCCAAAGTTCAAGGAGCAATCTTGAAAGAATGGTCGCTTCGGTTGCTACAATTGATCCTTTAAAATCCAGGTGCATTGGTCCTGATAACTCATACTATCCTTAACTCCGCTCACCGAGATGGCATTGGGGCCATTCGTTAGCTGAACGTTCTCCCATCTGAATATGCCCAGCGAACCGTGGCGTTCGCCATAAGAATGGCCATTTACGTTGAGCTGGACGGTTTCAAGATTGGAATAGACTTTTACCTCAGTAATTTCCCTCTCGCGTAATTGAAAACGACGGTTTGCGATGTAAACAAATGGCGCATCGCTCCAATTGGCTTTATAAAAATAAAAAGCATCTTTTTTGGTTTTGCGGTCAAAGGTTACCAGCCCTTTGTCGTTGATGCCGTATCGATCGCCTTCACGGCGGTGGGCAGCGCCAAAGTCGAACATGTTCCAGATGAATTTGCACCAGATGTACGGTCGTTGCGACAACTCTCGCCAGTGAACTTCATGAAAATGAGCCTGCCAGGCTTCGGGATGCCACATCGGATGATTCATATTGGGCTGCTTCAAATCTTCCTGATGATGCTTTATGCTGGCGCCCGCCCCATATTCGCTCAAGCCGATGCAGCGGGTGGGATTTTGCGCATGAATGGTATCGGCCCATTCTCCGATAAATTCAGGTACATTTGAGTACCATCCGTAATAGCGATTCCAGCCGAGAACATCGGTGATAAAATTTATTTGATAATTGCGAAACGTGGCGCTGGTCGTCATGCGAGTCGGATCCTCTTTTTTAGCCAATAGATTTAGCTCCGTAATCAAATCATGCGGATTGTCGCCGCGCTCCAGCAATTCATTGAAGATGCCCCAAAAACAAATGCAGGGATGATTGTAATTTTGTCGGATCATCTCAATCAATTGCTGTCGGGCATTGGCATGGAACGATTCAGAGGCGATGTAGCCCGTTCCATTGAATCCACCCGGGCCAACCCATGGAATTTCAGCCCAGGCAACGAGTCCATTTCGATCGCACAGGTCGACAAAGATTTGCGCATGGGGATAATGGGCCAATCGAATGGCATTGGCGCCCAGCTCCAGAATCAATTGCATATCTTCAGCATGGTCTTCATCTGAGATCGCTGAGCCCTTGCCAAACCGATCTTGATGCCGACATACGCCTCTCAAATCCAGATACTGGCCGTTCAGGAAAAATCCCTCGTTGGGATCGACATGAAAATGGCGCACCCCAAAGTTTTGTTTGACCTGGTCAATGACCTGATCGCCTTTGATCAATTCGACCTGCGCCTGATACAAATACGGATCCTGGCGTCCATTCCATAGCCGTACCGAATTGAGTCGCAGATGCTGGGATTTTTCCATGGTGCTGCCCGATTTGACCTTAATCTGATCATGGATCGAGGCAATGCGATTCCCCCGGGCATCCAGGATGCTGGTTCGTAAGCTGAATTGCTGCTGGTAGGGATCGGCGTTGTTAATTTTGGTAGTAATCACGATGTCGGCTTGATGGCTATCGATGAGGCGAGGCGTGATGTAAACACCAGATGAGCCATAATCCAGCGGCGTGATGCAGCATGGGGCAGTGACAATCAAATGCACGGGCCGATAAATGCCGCCGTAAATGTTAAAATCACCGATCAGTGGCATAACATCGGTTTGAAACGCATTATTGACCAGCACCCGGATTTCATTGGTGTCGGCCCATTGCACAAATCGGGTGATTTCGAAGGTGAAAGCAGTGTACCCGCCCCGATGCTCACCGACATGGCGGCCATTGATAAAAACATCGGCAACGGTATTGGCGCCTTCAAATTTTAAAAACAGCCGCTGGTTTCGGTACTGGGCGCTGAGAAAAAGCTGTTTTTCATAAATGCCAGTGCCTCGATAATAAGGGACTTTGCTTTCGAGCACATCGGTATCGTTCCAGGTATGCGGCAGATCGATGCGGGTACCTAAATTTCCCTGCCCCATCTGATAGCCATAGGTGAAATTCCAATTCTCATTGATCAAAATATCTTTTCGCGTCTGTGCCTGAACAAAGCCCAGGAATGCGAGCCAGAACTGCAGCAACAGCACCATCCCCAGCGACGGCTGCAAATAATCTGGCCAATCATTTCGTTTAGCGCATAGGTTCATTTCGATTACAAGCTCCCTGAATTTTTTTGTTGAGCAATTGTGAAGCGACTTCCGGCCAAACCTCCAATAAATTGCGACGTTCGAACGGGTCATCGTGCAGATTAAATAATTCCACTGGCTGGCCCTGCCAGGCTAACAATTTCCAATCCCCTTGACGAATGGCCTCGGTGGCAGAGGAATTGGGTATGTGAGGATCCGATTCATAAAAGTCTAATTGCCAGAAAACAGTATCGCGACGTGGTATCTGGCTTCGGTTTTCCAGCAATGGCAGCAGGCTTAAGCCATCAATAGGGATGTCATTTTGGAATTGAATGTCCGCAGCCGCGCAAAAGGTGGGCAAGATATCATTGGTGTGGGCAAAATCGTGGCAAACTTTGCCCCCAGCAATTTTGCCCGGCCAATATGCGATCATGGGAGTACGAATGCCGCCTTCATGCAAATCCGCCTTGCCCCCTTTATAAGGGCCCGGGCTTCCCTGATAGGATGGGCCATTATCACTGGTGAATAAAATGAAGGTATTTTTAGCGATACCGAGTTGAGATAGCTTTTGCAGGATCTCCCAGACCGCCCAATCCAGGTGGGTCACCATCGAGCGATAATACAGGTCATCCCCCCGAGCACGGTCTTTGTAGGGATTGATGAACGGTTCTGGCGCCGGTTCATAAGGCGTGTGGGGCACCTCAAACCAGAGATTTAAAAAGAATGGTCGATGCTGTTGATGGCATACTTCGATAAACTCCAACGCGGCTGCGATTTTTACATCGGTCCAATGCTTGTTTTGAGCGGGAACCGGCTGATCATCGCTGACCAGAAAGCTGGCGCCTTCGCGATACAAGCGACGCTGAGCCACCAATGGGCTGCGAATATCTGGATCTTCGTACATGCAGAGGTAGTGATCAAAACCATGCTGCAATGGGCCAGGAATACTGGTGGCACGATTCTGCGTATGCTTGACATTCAATCCTCCCAGGTGCCATTTTCCAATATGCCCGGTCACATAACCTGTTTGCTTGAGTAGCCTGGGGAGGGTGACCGTCCCAGCGGGCAGATGCATTTCGCGATCGTCAAAATCGCGGGTGATGCCAAATCGTTGCGGATAGCAGCCGGCGAGACAACTGACGCGGGTGGGGGAACAGACGGCCGAAGCGGCGTAGAAGTTGGTAAAGCGCATGCCCTGAGCTGCCATTTGATCGATATATGGCGTCTCAATGGCCCGGCTGCCATAGCACGATAGGTCGCCATATCCCAGGTCATCCGCCAGAAGCAGAATGAGATTGGGCTTTTGGGCTGGCGCTGCGCACTGTCCCAGGCTAAGTGCGACTGTTGCCAGCGCCGTTGTTTTTAAAAATTCTCGTCGATTCATGCTTTAAAGTATTAGAAGCTAAATCTTCGTTTTTTGTGCAAAGGAATTATTACCACAAAGCCCACAAAGGAGGCACAAAGAACTCGAAGAGGAACAAAAAGCATGATACAAATTAAATAGTGATAATACAATTTTAATTAATAGAAATTTATTTTTTTTCTTGGTGAACTTTGTGAATTCTTTGTGTCCTTTGTGGTTAATTTTTTTTGCGGCTTCGCTGCGCTATGTCTCTGTCTTTTTTGCCTTGCTCGATAAATATGGTTTGATGAAACCGACAACCTGTTTTGCCAGCGCCGTCTTTCCTTGATCATTGAAATGGACGCCATCGGTCCAATAGTATTCAGGTCGATCGACAACCACTGCAAAAAGATCATTGATCGGTACATGATGGGATTCAAAAAAAGCCCTGGCCAGCGCATTGCGCCGAAGAATTCGCTCGGTCTTCGGATGAATTTGGTCCGGATGCTCTTTGTTGCGCATGGGCGTGGTGCTGGCCCAAATCAGTTTAGCGTCCCCAGCATGCTTGCGGATTAGGCGATAGCATTTCGAAAAATCCATCGCATATTGCTCATCGCTATATTCGAATTGGTGCAGTCCATTGTTAAAATGGATGATATTGAATTGATAATGCTTTAAAACAAGCTCAATTTCTTTCAATAATAGCGGATTCCCCAGGCCTTTCGAAGTCGCCAGGCGAGCGCAATAGGCCTGCCCCTGCAAACTATCTTCAACGATTGAAAAATACCCCCGGGTGATCGAATCCCCGATGAATAAAATGTGGGGCAAATTGCTGAGTTCTGGATGGGTTACCCAGATGTCGCACCATTCAATTTGCTCGGTAAATCGAGTGAATTTATGACCGCAAGCAGCCATAACCATCAATAGCGAAATAACAATAGAAATTTTTGTTTTCATCGTTACGCCTTTAACTTCTGATACAAGAAATTTTAAGGGAATTTCAGCCCCACGATGCTACCACCTGGCGATGGTCAGTGTTTCAATTGAATAGCGCATACAAGCCTACCATAATTACGCTCAAAATCGCCCATAGCAGCCAGATGGTTCGGCGGGAATAAGATTGCTCCCGATAGGATTCGATGATCGATGGCAGCGATTTTTTTCCCGCGTGCGGGACGTCCATCAAAGAGACCAGGACCATCAAGCCACAGAGCGCCACGAAAAGATAAAACGACAGCATCAGGAAATGCGGCCAGAAATCTGCCGATGGGAAATGACTCAGATAGGCGATCCCCACGCCAATGCTCAGCACACTGCCGATAATGAGCGTGATATTGGCTGCCTTTGCAGTGGCTCGGTCCCACACGACCCCGATTAAAAAGACCGCGGCCATGGGCGGGGCAATAAAGCCAATGATCGATTGCAGCAGGCTAAACAGATCGATGCCGCGGATCGAACCGATTGCCAATGCCAGAAAAATGGCCAGGATCGCCGCTGCCAATGTTACCAGCCGGCCCAGCCAGATGGTTTCTGCCGGAGTGGCTTGTGGTCGATACTTCTTGATGTAAATATCCAGCGTGACGACGGTGCTCAAAGAATTGAGCGCCGAATCGATGGTGCTGATCAAAGCAGCCATGAGTGTGGCCACGATTAAACCTACCATGCCCACTGGCAGGTGCTCGACCACCAATGTAAGATACGCCTGATTGGGATCATCCAGCCCGGGGTGCAGCGCCAAACAAATGATGCCGGGCAAAATGAACAATGGCAGATCGAGTATCTTCAGCCAGCCAGCGAAATAGATGCCCAATTGGCTTTGTTGAATATTTCTGGCCCCCAATGCCCGTTGTACAATGGTCTGATCGGTGCACCAGAACCAGATGCCCAGGATCGGATAACCCAAAATGATGGCGTACCAGGGGTACAGGTCGTGGTCGGCCGGCAAAAATAAATGCCAGAAATGCGCCGGCACCGATTGGATTAAAGCAGAAATTCCGCCCACCTGAGCCAGTCCAACGATCACCAACGCCGTGGATGATCCGATGAGCATGATCATCTGAAATGAATCCGTGTACACCACGGCCGCCAGCCCACCGGCCATGGTAAAGCTGGTAGCGATGACGACCAATGTGACGACCGAAAGCCATAAGGGCCAGCCCATCACCTGGCTGATCAACAAGCCGCCAGCGTAGAGTGTGCCGCCAAGCCATGAAATCAAAATGGTAAAAATCACATAGTAAGAGAGCAGATTGCGCGTGGTCTGGTCATAACGCCGCTGCAAAAATTCGGGCATGGTCGAAATCTGAGTATTCAGATAGTGTGGGATAAACACCATGGCCAGCAGCATGAGAAACGGAAAGGCGTACCATGAGAAATTGCCACCGACGACCCCGTGCGTATAGGCCAATGCTGCGGAGGCGATCATCATTGAAGGATTCACATTGGTGCCCCACATCGACAGACCAATGTTTGCCCAGCCAAGCGTTCGGCCAGCCAGAAATAGATCTTCGGCATGAGATCGGCGATAACTGACGTAGAAACCAATCCCCAGTAGCACGATGACGTAAACACCGATCACGCCATAATCCCAGATCGTTAACGCCACATCAATATTCATGGGATCGTCATTTTCCTTTCCTCATTTAAAATTTAAAAAAGCGCGCAGCCAATCGGCCAATTAGTTTTTTTAAATAGAAGCTAAATTTCTAAAATGAACCCTGTCAACTGAAATTGTAAGCTTTTTGCCCACGAAAAAAAATAGAAGGACATGAAATTCAAATCATAAAAAGCACTTTTAGTTCATTGCCGTGTGTTTCGTGAGGCAATTTTAGATAATAATTTTCATTCTATAATTTCAGGTATAATGTCTCGCCAACCACCTGAAATTGTTTTCTCACGACGCTGGTCGAGGGCGTATCAAAACCGGGCAAGACGCCGCCCACAGCGATTTCATAGCGGCCGGGCTCGACCATCGGGATATTTTCGTTATTGATCAAAACCAATTGCTTCGCTGTTACCGTAAAATTCACAATCTGTCGCTGGCCGGGCGCCAGATGAAGGCGCTTAAATCCCTGCAACGACCATAGCGGCGCTGGCATCGTTGGCTCAACCGCGCGCACATAAAGCTGCACCACCTCGTCACCTGCCAGCGAGCCAGTATTGGCGATTTCAACGGATACGCTGATGCGATCTCCAATGTCGATGGTATCGGGTAGTGAGAGTTGCGCATAACTGAATTGGGTGTAGCTCAGTCCAAATCCAAATGGATACAGCGGCTCGCCCGAAAAATAGCGATAGGTGCGGCCCGCCATGCGGTAATCGTCGAAGGCAGGCAATTGCTGCACCGACTGGTAGAATGTGATGGGCAATCTTCCCGCAGGATTGAAATCACCGAATAGCACATCCGCCAGGGCGCTGCCGCCTTCTTCGCCGGGGTACCAGAGCTGCACCATGGCGGGAATACGCCGATCCACCTGGCTGAGCGTCAGGGCGCTGCCACTCATCAACACCAGCACCACGGGTTTACCCGACGCCTGCAGGGCTTGCAGCAGCTTTTGTTGCGTCTCCGGCAGATCCAGGGTCGTCCGATCGCCACGATCGAATCCGGCGAACTGGATTTTCTTTTCTTCGCCTTCCAATCGAGGTGAAATTCCACCGACAAAGATAATGACGTCGGATTGCTCCGCCAGAGCCACCGCACGCTCAAAGCTTTCGGCTAATGGCGGCTCCCAGTGAAAGGCAATCTCAGCGCCACCTGGCCCCTGGAAATATTCCAGCCTGACGGCATGAGCGGTCCCAGCCCGCAGGGGGATGACGAGCTGTCTTGTTTCAGCCACATGCTGCGACCAATGATCGATTACCAGCTTGCCATCGAGATAGAGCCGATAGCCGTCGTCCCCGGTCACCGCCAGCACATAATCCCCTGACGCTGGTGGCGTGAGCCAACCGCTCCAGCGAACCGAAAAATCCGTTGGTCCCAGGCCAATCACCGGGTCGCCTTTCTCCCAGTTGCTGTCGATCCATGGGTCGGTGCGGATGAGCAAGGGTTTGCCCGACAGCGTCGTGTTTTTAAAATATTCGGCTCTTAAACCGGGAATCCCATCATGGCTGAGCGCCGATGTCGGAACCCGTTCGAGAAAGGCACCACCGCTCACCAGGGAACAGCCTTTTTCGTAGCTCACTCTGGTTTGTTTGCCCGCTTTCGTTTGAATGCCTTTTAACGGGGTAACATAGCGTGAAGGCGTGCCGTGATAATTTCCCAATAAAACCTCGAGGTCGTCGGCATTGGGGCCGATGACGGCAATTTGCTTTAAATTTTTCGGTAGCGGCAACAGATCGCCATCATTTTTGAGCAGGACTATCGACGCTTGCGCCGCTCGCAATGCCAACTGCCGGTGTTCTGCGCAATCATTTTTTTCAAAGGGGATCTGGGCATACGGCACCAGTTCCGGGGGATCGAACATACCCAGTCGAAACCGGGCGCAGAACAGGCGTTTCAGGGCAATATCGATTTCCGTTTCTGAAACAAGTCCCAGATTGATGGCCTCCACCAGCGCTCGATAGGTGTTGCCGCAATTCAGATCCGTTCCGGCTTTGACTGCCAGTGCGGCGGCTTCGGCAGCCGTGGCAACAATTTTATGATACGCGTGGATATCGCGAATAGCCTGGCAGTCAGAAACTACATAGCCGGCAAAGCCCCAATCATCGCGCAGGATTTTTTGGAGCAGCATGGGATGGGCGCAGCAGGCATCGCCCAGATAGCGATTATAAGCGCACATGATGGAAAAAGCACCGCCCTCTCTGACACAGGCTTCAAACGCGGGGAGATAGGTCTGAAACAGATCCCGGTGATTGGCAATGGCATCAAAGTGATGTCGGTCCGGTTCCGGGCCGCTATGTACAGCAAAATGTTTGGGCGTGGCGATCACCTTAAAATAGTTGGGATCATTGCCCTGTAAGCCTTTGACAAATGCCACGCCCAGTCGCGACGTCAGGTACGGATCTTCCCCATACGTTTCCTGGCCACGGCCCCAGCGCGGATCGCGAAAGATGTTGATATTGGGGCTCCAGAATGTCAAGCCCTGATAAATGCCCCGCTGCCCCTGACGTACAAATTCGTGGTGCTTTGCCCGGGCTTCAGTGGAGATCACCTCCGCAACCTGAAACATCAACTCCTCATCCCAGGCGGCTGCCAGTCCAATGGCCTGGGGAAAGACGGTGGCAATCCCGGCTCGGGCCACCCCGTGCAAACATTCATTCCACCAATTATAGGCTGGAATATCCAGTCGGGGAATCGCTGGCGCGTCGTGCATCATTTGAGAGATTTTTTCTTCCAGGGTCAGCCGCGACACAAGATCATCCACCCGTTCCTCCAGTGGCAATGCCGGATTTTGAAAGGGCAAGCGATCCGATTGGTTTTGGGCTATTAATTGAAAGCCTGTTATAAAGATCATTAGGGTAATTGGGGACAGTTTCTTCATTTTCTAACCTTGATATTGTTTGGCAGAAAAATAAAATTTTGAACTGCGATTTGCTCACTCCATCCGTGCACATCGCTGCAACCACTGTTCATGCAGGGCTTTGAGCTCAGCAAGTAAATCAGGATGCTGGCTGGAAAGGTCATGGGTCTCGGTTTTGTCAAAGCGCATATCAAACAACTCTTCTTTCTCACGCCAGGCGACGAATTTCCAATGGTCTTTCAGCACGGCCTTGCCATGCCACCATTGCCAGAACAACGGTCGGCTTCGCGTGATGGATTGACTCCGCAGGATCGGCATCAGACTCTGGCCTTCGTAGGGCGGAATGGTCTGTCCCCGCCAAAACCGAGGATATTTCGCCCCGGTCAGATCGACCAAAGTGGCCATGATATCAATAAAATGTGCTGGAAAATCAGATAGCCGGCCGGGATTTTTAATGCCGCCAGGCCAATGGACAATCATCGGCGTGCAAATTCCGCCTTCGTGGCTGGAGTTTTTGTAATAACGAAATGGCGTATTACAGGCATTCGCCCAGTCGCCGCCCAGCGAGGTGAAAGCGGTGATGCTGCCGATTTCACCAGAAGATATAAACGGTTTGGAAATTTCCGCCGAAGCCCCATTATCCGAGGCGAACAAGATGAGCGTGTTTTCGGCTTTTCCCAGCTCGTCCAATTTTTTTAGCAGCCTGCCGATATTTTGATCCATCCGATCGATCATCGCGGCGTAGACTGCCATTTTTTGAGCCTCAATTTTCTTCTGGGCGTCAGTCAGTTGCTCCCAGTCCGCAAAGGTCGGCTCGGATAACGGCATCGAAGCATTGATTAGCCCCAGCTCCTGCTGGCGCCGATAGCGCTCCTTTCTTAAAACCGCCCAGCCAGCGAGATATCGGCTTTCATATTTTTGGATATCCGCTGGCCACGCCTGCAATGGATCATGCGGCGCAGTATAGGCCAGATACAAAAAGAACGGCTTGTTTTCATCCCGGTATTGCTGCAAATATTGGATTGCCTTATCGGTGAACGCATCGGTCGTGTAAAAATTTCGGTCCTCTGGTGTAAACGGCGAGATGACCTGGTGGTCGATGCACCAGACACGATAACCTTCGCCTTTTCGCGCGGGAATTGGCTCACCCTCCCGTGGGTAACCGGGATTGAAATAATTGCAGCAGCCATCGCGCAGCCCATAATAGCGATCAAAGCCCTGATCGACCAGATTATCGGTGCTATGATGTTTGCCCGAGGCCAGGGTGCGGTAACCGGCCGTGTGCAGGACATCGCCAAGCGTCACCGCATTGCGAAACGATCCTGCCTCCTTGTCCATCCCGCACTGTTGGGCGTAAAGTCCAGTCAGCAAACAGGCGCGAGAAGGAAAGCATTTGGCGGTATTGTGCATTTGTGTGAACCGTATCCCATTACTGGCCAGACGATCCAGATTGGGCGTTTCAATTTCGCTGCCGTAGCACCCGATGTCGGACCAGCCCAGGTCGTCGGCCAGAATGAAAATGATATTGGGCCTGGAGTCATGGTCTGGCGCAGCGGTTAACAGCTTCGGGCTGGCCTGGAGTGCCGCAGTTGCAACGCCGAGTGTCTTTAAAAATTGCCTTCGATTCATCTAATGATCACTCAGTTAAAGATTAAATTTTATCACGCGTGTCACAAATAGAATTTCTCATTGAGCATTTTGGATAGCGACATACCCCAGCGCACTAAAATGCAATTATTCTTCACAAGGAGACACGGAGATCACTGAGCAAACACGGAGAAAAATTTCTCCGCTAACCTCCGTTTGCTTTGTGCCTCATTGTTAAAAAATGAATTTTATTATTTTGCAAATTTTTTAATGAAAATTTTTGAAAATTATACACACCCCTTAAAAGGTTTAAAACCTTTGAAAGGGTGCTTCTTGCAAAAAAATGCAAGATTAAACTGGTAATAGAATTATAAGCGAATAAATTTGCTGTCGACGGCCTATTTTACAAGGAACAATTTTAGAAATTTAAATATCAATGACCAGTAGAAATTTTATCACTATTGGACATGTCGTCCCTAAAGGGACTTTATGATATTTATGATGCCGTTGCTATAAACATTTAATCCGTATTGCGGATTGATTACTTGATTAAATGAGCCAATTCCTACCCCAAAATAATATCAGAGCCTTGTTCCGTTAGGAACAAAATGTTTATAGATAGTATCTTTTCGATCTTTCTGCCGTCCCTTTAGGGACGGAATGTAACTTATTCAACTGGTCATTCATATTTTAAGTTATTTTGGGCAGCAGTGAAATTCTATCATGTTTGAACTAAAGGCAGAGCAATGCGCGCTGAAAAAGCATCGTTTTTCTGGCTTCCCTGGTCAGCAAACTGCCCATTTAGTTGTATTCATTTTCTGTAACCGCCGAACAAAATTGACTGCTGTTCGCCTAACTCGAACGGGTCAAAACCTTAAACGCCAGATGCCGCCCCTTATGTTGCCCATACGCCAGGGCGAACCAGAGCGATCCGATCATATCCACCAGTTGAATTTTATCCAGGCCGCCTAAATAGATGGGCCGTAAGCCGACATCGGCGATTAATTGGGCGATCTGGGTTTGCGATTGACCTTCGGGCCCGCAATAAAATAGGTCCGCCTGAATACCGTCAAATTGGGGGTCTTCAAAATTTTCCCAGCCCAGGCTATTGAACGCGCGAAATACTTGAGCCTGAGGCGCATACTGTTGAAATACCGCCAGGCTGTTCATCACGGGGGAGGTCATGTTATTGGTAGCATCGATGACAATCTTGTTGGCCAATGCTTTCTGATTATCCCGCACCGTCTCGGCCATCGCCGCACCGGGAATGGCAAATAAAACGATTTCGCCAGATTGAATTGTCTCACTGATCGTCCCAACCGACGCCCGCTCACCCAGCTCCTGAACCAACTGTCGTACCTCAGGATTATCAATATTGCGCACACCAAACATCACAGAGTGGCCGGCTTTGATCCATTTGCGACCGAGCGTTGCGCCAATCACTTTGGCGCCCAGAATGGAAATTTTCATACTTTCCTACCTTTCGACTGTTTTATATTGTTCATGCTCATATTTCAAATTGCCAGCAAGCTGAAAAATCTGTTATTTCTGTCTGGCTAATCGAGTTGTGATCTATCTGAAAACCGAATTGGATCCGCGCTAATCCTGAGCCGCGTGCGGGAAGATAAAATACAATGGTATTGCCAGATAAATGGCAAATGAGGCATAGGGCCAAATCCAGGCAAGTCCAGCGCCGATCAGATAGGGCACCGGACCGAAAATTATAGAAAAGTAAGTGCCTTTTTTGAATGCCATTCGATCGATTGACTCACCAAGAATTTTTGTTTGTCGATTTACATAGAGCCGCATCAACGAGAATGCCAGCGCCATCATTGCCATGATAAAACCGTAAAATGAAACGGCCAGAGGATTGAGCGGGAAATCGCCCAATAACGCTGTTGGAAACGGGATAAACGACACCCAGAGCAATAAATAGGAATTCCACCAGAACAAGCCAGGCGTGATGTGCTGAAAAATTTTAAACAAGCGGTGGTGATTCAGCCAGATCACACAGATCGTAAAGAAGCTAATGATCCAGCTAATAAATTTCGAGGCAATTTTGCCCAGTTCTTCAAACAGCTCCAATGCCGAATTGGAAGCCGCCAGATGCGGCGCTTTGATCTCTAAAACCAGCAGGGTGATGATGATTGCTAAAATGCCATCACTCAACGCCTCCACTCTGGTTTTATTGATACCTTTCGAAGTTTCATTTTGCATCAATAGCTCCTTTAGTTTAGTTTCTGATTCAACGCCTCGATGGCGCGTTCGGCGATCAACTTATGAATCCGTTTGCTGTCCGAAAACATTTGGGAAAATTGGGCGCCAATTTTCCGCTCACCCTTCTCATTCCGTATCATTTTAACCTTCGCAAGGTTGGCTTTTCAACCCCATCATTTCTGTCTTTTCCCATAATAGGGATAATGATCCCACGGTGATTCATTTTTCAATCTCGGATCCAGCGTCTTTTGCTGGTAATCTTCAAGTTGCCGTTGCAGTTGTTTCAGGATCGGCACCAATTCTGGCATTCCTGCCAGATTGTTAAGCTGATAGGGATCCTGATGCATGTCATAGAGCTCTTCGTCCGGCAATTTGCCAAATGACCGTGCAAAGTAAGTCCCAACCACGAGATCATTTTGGTGTTGAATCATAAAATCTTTGGTGGGGCTGCCGTCCACATCGCCATACGGCTGTCCGGTTATTCCGATAAAATCCGGGTCACCGGCTGGCCAGCGATCGGGTTTATAGTTGCGAATATAAAGCCAATCAAAAGTGCGTATGGCGCGTCGGGGATAGCCCAACCCATCTGGACGACACAGCGTATGGCGTTCGAATGCGGTAAAGATCCGATCCCGCTGCGGCTCGATACGACCTGATGTTGCTGAGAGAAAAATATTTTTCAGGCTGTTGCCCGTCATCTCACCCGGGATCGGCAGCCCGGCCAGGTCTAAAAAAGTCGGCGCCAGATCCGTCAGGCTGACAAAATCATCGACAATACGACCGCTTTTAATTTTTTCGCCCCAGCGAATAGCCAGCGGCACGCGGACGCCATAATCGTATAAGGTGGCTTTGGCCCGCGGAAAGGGCATACCATTATCTGATGTTACGACGATAATGGTGTTATCCAATAATCTGTGGGCTTGCAAAATTTGCAACATTTGACCCAATTGCCGGTCATGCCATTCGATTTCAAAATAATAGTCCAGCAGATCCTGCCGTACGACTGGTGCATCGGGCAGAAACAGCGGTACTGCCACGGCGTCAAGGGAATTGCTCGATGACACTCCAACGCCATCACGGTATTTCCGATGCGGCTCCAGAGCACCGTACCAGAAACAGAAGGGCTGATCTGGATTTCGATCCTTTAAAAAGGCTTCAAAGCTCGCTGCATAATCGATTGAGCTCACACCCTGCGGAACCTGATGCCGGATCGCATTGTATTCCCTGCCAGTTGGTTTTTGCCAGCACCCGAGCAAATTCAGATTGGCCGGCGAATAGCCTTTGCCGGTGTAGCCGACAACATAGCCGGCTTGCGCCAATCGATCGGTGAAGATGCTAAATTTTTGGGGCAGCGCGCCGTTCAGCAGACCTCCCTGTTCCAGTCGCCAGATTTCCTGTCCCGTCAACAGCGCGGCTCGCGATGGAGCACAGGAGGGAGCAGCACAAAAAGCGTGAGTAAACCGAATGCCCTCACTGGCGATGCGATCAAAATTGGGCGTGTTCACCACTGGATCACCATAGGCTGAGGCATGTTGCCAGGATTGATCGTCTGAAATGCACAGCAAAATATTGGGCCGAGACCTTTGCTTCTGCCAACAGCTTGTTCCGGACGGCAGATTCACACCCATCAGCCCCAGCGCCATGGATTGAATAAATTCTCGTCGCGTGATCATTTTACCATAAATTCTCGGTCAATCTTTTGTGAACCAGCGAATAGATGCTGTAAATGGACTTTCTTCCCCTGCCACTCGGCCGAAAAACGGGGCTGCCAGTTGATTGTTCCATCCATGTTGACGTTCAATCCGAACAGGCCACCAATCACCGCCCACACATGCGCTCCCGAACCCGTGGCAAAATTGCGGCTTTGTTTGTAATCGTATTCGCAATTCAAGCCATTCATGCCATTGTGCCATTCATTGGTATCAAAATAGACCTGGCGATAGGGATTGGCACCGAAATCATATTCTTTAATCCGATTGATGATTGCGATTCCATCCGCCGGATTGCCAAAGCGAAAGTGGCAATAGGCTTCGAATGCGGTGGTCCACAGCCAGACCCCGCCGTTATGATAAAATCCCGGTGGCCCAGCTTTGCCGCCATTTTTTTGTGGCTCCCGATTGGTCGCCCCCCACTCGGTCCAGCAGCGCTGTTTTAATTGCTGCAGATGGCTTTTAATTTTTTTCTGGTCTTGCGCCAATCCGAAGACAAACGCCAGACACGCATCCTGGGTGATCCGGCGCACCGGGTTTCCCTGTTCGTCAATCGCATCCACATAAAAACCATATTCGCCATCCCAAAATTTTTTATCAAACGCCCGCTGCAATTTCAGGGCTTGCCGGGCAAAATCCTTCGAACGATCAGATCCCAGCCGTTTGCCCAGTTCAGCCGTTTCCCGCAACAGGGCAAAGTATAATGCCTGACAATAGGTCACTTCGCCACTCCGCTTCATCACATCGGCCCAATCCTGGTTTGGCCCCTGTTCAATCCAGCCATCGCCATCAAGATCACGACCTTGAAGATAGGCAATGGTTCGTTCAATGGTCGGCCAATGCAGCCGACCAAAATCCAGGTCCTGCGTCCATTTCACGTACTCCAGGATGCTCAGGCAAAATAGCATCGGCGTATCAACATCGGGCGCAGCGGCATGATATTGCGCATTGCCTTTCAGATCGATGCGGGTGGGAAAATCGCCCTGCTCGGTCTGAAATCGCGCCAGGTGCTCTATGAGCTGCCTCACCTCGACAAAATTGCCGGTCAACAGCAAGCCCCTGATTTGCCAATGACAATCCCGTGCATAAAAACGGGGATACATGTGCCCCGGTAGCGCCATCAATCCATTGGGATGAGCCACCAACTGGTGCATGACTTTGTTGGAAATTGCCAGCCCCTGATCGAACAGCGTATCGGGCGTCTGCGAGATGAAAAATCTGTCAGCGTTGTTCTGATTGGGGATTTCAAATTGTCGTTGCAATTGATTGGTTTCAAAGAGCTGCTGTAATTCGACTGCCAGAGCCAGTAAATCCGTTTCAAGCTTGCCTCCGCCATAGAGGATCATTAATTCCGTGGTCTGATGCGGCTGCAAGGTGAAGCGGCTCTGCAGGAATGCGGAGGCGTCTTCACAAGCTTTGCCCGGATATTGCGGCTCGGACCAGGGTTGTTTTACGTCCTGCTGACGTCGCTGCCAATCATCATTGCGCGTGGCCGCGGGAATGATGGTTGGTCCTGCCATCAAAAAGGCGGCTCGATACTTTTCATTAAGGCGATTCTCGACACTGAAGCCGTTAAAATTCGCTGAAAATTTGACGTTCCCTCCGGGATAGCGATAAAGGGTATAATAGGGATCGCCCAGCGTAAAAACCGCCCGTTCCAGAAAAGACATTCGCTCAACAGAATCCGAATGGCTCTCAATCCATACCCGTTGCAGGCAGATGGGCTGGTCGGGATGAACGTAAATGCTCTTTCGGATCACCACTGGAATTCTGGCAAAATGATAGGCTACCGCGACACTCGTCAACTGGTAACAAAAGTGAATCGAATCGGCGTCGGCCAAACGGTAAAAATTATCATGGTAAAAAATAATGCTTTCAGAGGTTTGAAAGATCGGTATAAATTCCAATTCACTGCCATCCCCCAGCATCTGAAAATGGCTCAGATTGCCATTAAGAAATGCATCCACCCGGCAGCAGCGATTGGAGAGATTGGGACCCATATTCGCATCGATCGCTGATTGACGGCTGAATTTTACTTCTGGAAAGGGCAGTGGCATCGAATGGTGCTTCAGATTTTGCCCGTAGCTGCGCTGGCATAGAATGATAAACAGCAGCAGGATCAAAATAGACCAGCAACGATGCCGCTCGAATGTGATGAATGGATAAGTGACATTTAATTTCATGAAACCATTGCCATTATATTTTCTAACTTTTAAATGCTACTTAGTGTCTGTCTGAAAAGGATTGAATTCCGTAACGCAATCCGCCAGGTGGCGGACTGCTTGCCCTGAAAAATATGAACTTGACTCACAAGCTGGAAGCTTATGTTACGGTTTATGGACAGAAACTAATCCGTTAGTCTGGGATTATTTTTTTCCTCTCAACTTCTGAAATTTCGGTTCCAGTCCCGCCGTCGCTTTAACTGTTTCTAATTCACTGCCTGACAAATCATACCCCAATATAGAAATTCCATGCACTTTATGCAATTTAATTTTTTTCTCTACATTGACAAAAACATTATTTTCCAGCGTAATGCCGCCACTGCCCTCGTCCATGAATATGCCGCCACTCTCATGCCCCACCACCCAGGGCGATTGGCGAATATCATGAATATAATTGGCTTTGATCAGGGAATTGGGTTGGCGTGACAGTGTGTAAATGCCACCCCCATCGGCCAGCAATTTAACCACGTGATGAATTTCGTTGTATTGGATGGTATTATCCCGCATGACATTTTCATCTCGATACCAGCCCCAGCCAATGCTAATACCCGTGTAGGGCAAATCCGCGATCCCATTGTGTTCGACAAGTGTTTCTCTGGCATATCCGATGGCGATCCCACAGGCGTCAGCATAATCTTGCCCGGCAAATTGGATGAAATTATTTCGGATGATGTTGCGCCGGCAGATTTCCCGGGCATCGTCAGGCTGGTAAATGGAATGAATTTCAACCTGGCCGTCATTGAATCTCGCCAGCGCCATGCCAATACCAGCGATATCTTCAAACATATTGCCTTCGACCAGATTATCACTGACCGCATGGCACAAATCCAGTGCCGTGGCGCCCAGATGCAGAAATTGGTTGCCGATGAATTGAATATGATGGCCCGCCTTCACCAGCACCGCCGCCGGTGGACGGTCGACAAATTGGATATTTTTATCGGTTGATTCGAGGCTAAACAGACCCGCCAGCAAGCCCAGGTAACCATTGTTACCGGGATGCAGCCAGGTCGAATGGGCAAAGGTGAGCCCCTGAAAGCGCAAATGATGCACCGGCTGCTCGAGCGTGCCTTCAACTCGAAATAACGTTTCCAATACCGGAGCGATCGCCTGACAGGAAGCAGCGGTTTCGGTCGGGCGCGGGACATAATAAACGACATTTTCATGGGTATCCAGATACCATTCGCCCGGCGCATCTAAAAATTCAATTGCATTTTCAAAGTGATAACTGGTGTTGGGATGTTTGCCGGGAAAAAATCGCTTAAACACCAGCGACCGTTCCGGCTGCTGGACTTTCACCTTAGCGTAGCGGCTATCGAACCAGACTGGTTCATCTTCTCCGGTGGTTGTGAAGGAATCCAGTCGCAGCATGCCGATCGCCCAGCTCATTTGTAGCACCATTTCCACCTGCTGAAAATTGCGCCAGGGCATGATCTCATTCAGACGAATAAAAATCAACTGCTCCGCTTTGTCCCACAGCACCAGGCGGTAATAATCGCCGGTATTGGGCGTTCGCGCCCGAATTGCGCGTTTGCCGTTGACATAAAGCTGGCGAAATACCATACCGGCGGCAGGTGCGCGGAACCTGCCCTCAGCCACCTGGGCCCAATTGGTTATTTTTTTGCCGCCCGAGATCATCGGTGATTCACCCTCGACCGCCCGATAGATCACCAGGTGGCCGTTGGTTCCCGAGTCTCTGGCATCGAACACGACCGTTTGTTCCAGCGGATATTCTCCACCCGATAAATACACGGTAATATCGCGTTGCATGTTTTGATTGGTCGCGCGCACTGCCTGCTGGGCCTGAGCGATGGTTTTAAAAGGGCGATTTTTTGTCCCCGGATTGGCATCACTTCCCTGCGGCGAAACATAAAAGTCTGTCGTTGGTTGAGAGTAGATTGAACCCGCTGCGATCAATACCACGACCAGGATTATTAGCCATCGGTTGTATTTTACCGGAATTATTTTTCTCATTCAATCCCTTTCAAGTTCTCGAAATGGCAAGTTTTCAATTTGTATTCCGCCAACCAGGTTACGTGCCTGTACCAGGGCGTTGGCGTGGATTTCGTAATCCGAAGGATATAGCAATTTAATTCTTCTGTCGAAACGAGATAACATGGCTCGCGATTGCTGGATCAACGCAATGGCCTGCTCTGCCTTTGTGCGATCGTGGGTGCGATTCGTTTGCAATATATCCTCGGCCTTTTTCAGGACTAAATTTTGTTGGGGGGTCAATATCTCGTGCAGGATGTTGATGGGATCGATTGACAATTGACGCCGATCGATGCCCCCAACGAGCATTTCCGCTGCCAGTAGATTTTCAAAACAATAGCGGTAATTGTAAGAATGCACAATGTGCGGCGCCTCTGGCAGCGTCGGCGGCCACTGGCCATCGGAATTGTACGAATTGGTCAAATGAAACCAGGCCTGCTGCTGGATCGCTTCATTCCATTTTTCAGGTTGGTCGAGCAGCTTTTGTCGCACCAGATCCTGCCAGGGACGCAATAGCCTGGCGATGGGTGTATCCGCCCAGGTGGATGCATTGGCGCCATGCCAGGCGCTATCATCATCGAAATACAATGGTTCAGATAAAGCAGGGAGTTCGTTACAGGCGCTATCGAAGGTCGTGAATTCACCCATTGCCATGCAGTCGGTAACCAGTCGAATCAGCTTTTCTCGGGATTGGGGTGTTGCTTCAAACACCTGATCCGGTTGATTTTGATATTTTAATTTAAACCAGCCATTGGTGCCAATGTATTCAGCATCGTCAGCAAAGATGACCAGTGCGCCTTCTGGTTCGTTCTCAGGCTGAGCGGAATATTTCCGAATGAGCGCCAGATATTTTTCCAGCGTATAACCGGGCATACTCATAAAATAGCGGACGCCAAACTGTGCCACCCGGTCCGTTCGTAAAAACATGCGTAACTTGCCGGGCTTTACTTCGGGAATCGTCTCAAACGGAAAATGAATGGCTTTTTCAGTCCCGGACAAATCATATTTGAAAGAGAAATCATAAAATAATTGATCTTTGCGCTTTTCAACCGCCGCAATTTCAGGCCGATTGGGAGAACCGTCGGGTCGGAGCGAGCGACTATATGCCTCGAAATCGCCGATCATATTTCGATAGCCACAATCGATCACCTGTTTGGTGATAAAAGATCGCCAGCCACATTCCGGATTCCAGAAGCTTTTGGGAATTAGACCCAGATGTTTTTGATAGACTCGATTGGAAAATCTTATGCTCCACCGGCCATCGGCTTCAGGAAAATTCGGCAGCATCGGATGGGCATACGGACTCCCCATAAATTCACACTGACCCGTGCGGATCGACTGCTTTAATTTTTCCAGCACATCTGGCGTTTTTTGGGCGATTTGTTCAATGGTGTAACCCGACGCTTCAAAGACAAAGCGGATATCTGAAAATTGCTTTCTAAAAATATCCAAAATGAGCTCATAGCTGTTACGAATGACAAATTCATAGCGCTCTGGCGTCAGATAGGCATAGTTGAGATTGGCATGAAAAATAACAATGTATTTCATTTTTTATTATCCGACTTAGTTTGGGCAGCCTATCGCACCAGTAGCATTTTCTTAATCAAAACATCGCCATCGGCGACCAATCTGGTAAAATAGATGCCGCTGGGATGCGACCTGGAGTTGAATGTTGAAGTGTAATCCCCGGGCGCCAGGTGTTCATCCATCAACTTGTCCACGATTCTCCCTAAAACATCATATACCACTAAATTGACTTTTACCGGTTTGGAGATCGAGTAATGAAGCATTGTTTGAACACGAAACGGGTTGGGATAGCACCTGAAATTGTAGTTATTGGGTAGCTCCTGTGTCTTTGATTCATCCTTGATTCCAACCAGGGTGGTATCTTGATAAACCCGGACATAATCCACAATAAAGCTGTCGGGCAGTTGGGCTTTTGTAATGTCACCCGCCCAGGTGCCGATCTCTTCGGTGAGTCGAATAAATTCGCTGCGCTGGGAAACCGCGGTATTGGTGCGCCAGGTTGGCTTGCCATCGACATAAAAAATGTATTCTCCGGAATTCCACTCCAGGCCATAAGTATGAAATCCGGTCTCCAACCCCATCTGATATACATCATATTTTTTCGTTTTATGGTCAGCGCCATAGCCATCCCAGTGGAGGGCATGCTGGATGTGGTAAGGGATTTCGTGGACAAAGGCATATTCCATAATATCTATTTCCACCCCGGAACGCGCTGGATCGCCGATATACTTGCCGATGGTCGGTGACTGGAGCCAGAAGGCGGGCCAATGTCCCGGCTGTTTTGATAGGCGCGCCCGGCACTCAAAATAGCCATATCGGACTTCAAATTTGCCATCGGTGTGAATCGCGCCCGAGCTGAATTTGTCGCCCCATTGTTTGGTGCGAATGATCAGATGTCCCATGCCATCCAGAAATGAATCTTCTGCCAGCCACCAGCCATCGCGGCGCTGCGTGCCCGGGCGATAGTGCGACCATTTGGTAGAATCCAGTCGGGTGCCATCGAACTCGTCCGACCAGATTAATTGCCATGATTTTCCGGCCGGCGGTTGGGCTGGTGCATCCGATAAATAGGCGATAAACCAGCAGGCCAATATAACCAGCAGCGATTGAATGTTTTTTCCCATTTTAGTCCCAATCTACAAAAAGAGCGATTCATTTTTTCATCTGATTGTTTAGCGGTATAGGCTCAGGTGCCATACAAAATGCATGGCACCTGAAAGGTGGATTTACTTCAATAATATCATTTTTTTGGTTTCAACATTTTGCCTGGTCGAAAGTCGATAGTAGTAAATTCCGGCGCCAACCGCCTGACCAGCATCATCCAGGCCATCCCATACCGTACGATAAGCTCCGGCTGCCATTTTCTGATTCAATAACGTTCTCATCTTTTGTCCAATAACATTAAATATCTCAAGCTTAACAGTGGTTGGAGTGGTTAATTGAAATTGAATCGATGTGGTCGGGTTGAACGGATTGGGGTAGTTTTGTTCTAAGGTAAATTGATCAGGAATTTTGCTATCAGGATTTTGAGAAACAGCAGTCTTCCAGGTCTCCCATTCAGCTTTTTTCTCCGGAAACCAGTTTAGATCACCGAGGGGAAAACCATCTTTACCAGCGGTCAACAGCGTCGGCTCGGTGTAGGCCAGGTTTTCTGGCAGTGGCCAGGTATCCACCATTTGCGCACCATCTGGATCCCAATAGATTTCTGTAAAATAGGCGGGCGCCGGTTTGGTGCGCAATTGATTGCAGTACTTGATGAGTGAATCGATATTGCCAGGCGCATTGATAAATTTCGGATCTATGGCAGTATTATGTTCTGCGACCAGTCCCGGATGTCGATCAATCAGCGCCCGGGTGTTATCATTGAACAAGGGGTATGCCTTCAGGGTATCAATGGAGGCGTACCAGTCGGTTACCCTGGGGGAAAGATACCAGTTATTATGCGAAAACAGGAAATTCCTTTCTGCCTCGGTAAAGCTGGCTCCGGTCCCCAAAGAGTCCACATAGATCAAGCCATCCGGCATACTATCCGGGCGCACCTCAAGCGGTGTCCAGCCCTTCATTACAGCGTCTACGAACAGATTGTTCGTAAAAGTCGCATGAACCCACTTTCCGGTTGCCCAGAGTCTTCTGACGTGATTGACAATTGTGTTATGATTGAAATAAAAATAGTTAATGGGAATTTCCCAGCCGGTATAAATATCGCTGTTCATATTTTCAAAGGTACAGTTTTCGATATAAATAGAATCGATGGGATTCCCCCGGCAATCGATGAACCGGCCATTGTCCCAACTGGGATTATACTGCATATTGCGAATAATGCAATTGGTCACATGGTATCTGGTGTACTTCGCAATATTATTTACGACATGCAGGTAGCTGTACTCGAAAACGACATGATCCCAAACGACTCTGGCGCTGTCTTTATTAATGGCCATGATTCGGTTCTTCAAATTGCCGGCGTCGTCAATCGCCAACAAATAAACGTTCTTTAAAAGCATATCACCGCAGCGAAAATGCTGAGAGGAAGAACCGGTTTCATTAACTGCCGGTTGCAGCACCGGGGGTGGGCCATCTCCCTCTTCACCGACAATTTGGAGCGGCCAGCCGATCGTTTCAATCATTCCATTGAGTAAATAGCGTCCGCCTCGCTTGAGCTGAAAAATAACATTGGGGTTGATGGGTGTTTTGTCGGGATTGATATTCGCGGCCACGGCTGCATTCAGGGTGTTCCAGCCCGGCTCGACTGGAATCACTGTTTGCGCTAAGAGCTGATCCGATACTGCCAGAAGCAGGATCGCCAAACAGCAGAACGTAATCAAGATTTTGTGCATGGTTTTTCTCCTAAACTTGATTTTTAGTTGCGGGAAAAGGATGTTCTAAAAATTGATTTAAATAGATTGTCGGCATCACCCCTTTCAACAAATATTGTCATTCATAATTTTAGTTCACCACCTCCTTGTAGATAAGTTTATAAATCAGAAACTATATCTCAGGCCAAGGTCTCCGGTCAGCCCATAATACGCTTTACTGGTGAGGAAGCCTTCGGTGGGCTGATAAGCGACATCAGGCCGATTGGAGATGTTGTTTAAATTAAAATAGAGTTGCAGCCCTCTGGCAATGTCCATTTTCATTGATAGATCCCAGCGAAGATAGTCCTCGGTGAAGCCATCGGTTTCATCCCGATCACCCACCTCGCTCAAGGTATTTCCTTGAAATAACAGGGAAAGCCGACCCGAAAAACCGCCAATATCATAACCGATGGCGATATTGGCCACATCATTGGGCTGCAAAATCATTCGTCCCGTTCGGGTGGTATCGACATCAATCAGTTTGCTCCAGGGGGGTTGATTCAAAATCTCCCGTTTCACATAGGTTACCGGGTATTGCGTGGTTGTGGAAATGCGAGAGTAGTTGGCATTCAATATCAAGCCTTTTAATATTCCTGGCAGCCACCAGAAATGGGTTTGAATATCGATTTCAAAACCGCGGACGAAGGTCGGATGCGGATTATTGACATAGTCATTGAGTTTATAGCCTTTGGTATAGGGTGGTAAATTTTCCTGAGCGGGATTTCTAATGTAGCGCGTTTTGCTATAAAACAAGTTGTCAATTTCTTTATAAAAACCAGCCAGCGAGATCAGACCAAATTTATTGGTATAAGTGGAAAGGGCCACGTCGAAGTTGGTGGCAATTGCGGGCTTCAAATATGGCGTGCCGCGACTCACAGTTCCGCCCGTCGAGTTGATCCGAACATAAGGAGAAATGTAACCGAAGTTGGGACGGGAAATGGTTCGGGTATAAGCGGTGCGCAGATCAAGCCAATCGGTTATCTTATAGCGCAGATGCATCATGGGAAACCAGTGGTCGAAGGAGCGGTGGGAAGTTGTATCCTGGATATCGCCAACCTGGTTGTACCCGGAAAGCTGTACGGTATTGATTTGCGCCGTGAAATCGGTTTGTTCGGCTTCAAAGCGCATGCCGGGTAACAGGAACAGCCGCTTACCGATATTGACCTTAGCCATGACATAGCCCGCTGGAATCGTCTCGTCATTTTCGTAATCATTGGCATCGGCATCCAGACGTTGCAAATACAAATGGCCGATACGTTCGATCACCTCGTTCAGGATGTCCCGGTCTAACGCGTATGCCAGGGCATAGTTGCCGTCCAGAAAGTTTTTTGATCGGTAACCGGGATCATAAAAATTTTCCATTCCCAACCAGCCGGATGGAGTGAAAGCCAATTGCTTCTCCGGGAAGGCGCGGCGGAGTGAATCGGCGCCCCAGCCGTAGTAATAGGGTATCCATTTGAGCTGATTATCGATGGATCGAGATTTGTAGCGGATTTTGCCGCCGAATTTGATGGCACCATTGAATTGCCTGGAAAAAACGAACGGGAATTCAACATTGAGTTGAGCCGATAAATCCCTTTCCTCACCCTTTGCGGTGCGCAAATTGCTTTGCATCAAGGAGGTTTCCAATAGATTGTTCTTTGCAGTTTCAAACACCACCCTCGGACCCTGATCATCTCGTAAATCATTCGTAAAAGCGGATGCTTCGGAGAAGGAAAAGTCATCGTTCCGCTTCCAGTGCTGCAAAGATAGCGCATGAGCTAAATTCCAATCCACTTTTGCAAACGTGAAATCGTGTTCGCCGCCCAGTGAATTGGAGATCACATCGGTGGCAATGAGGCGCTGTAAAAGTACATATTCATGTGATCTTTCGCCAGGGTTATACCTATCCTGTCGTTGCATGATATCCCGATCCAGACGGTTGGCAAAGTTGCTGAAATTAAGTTTACTATGAGCGAACTTGTAATCCATTATCAAGCTGAAACCATATCGTTTGCGCATTTCCGAGCGATCGAGCAGGGTCAGGTTGGTAATTTGAATCGGCGCGTATTCTTCCCCTTCCAGCCGCTCCCGTTGCAATACATAGCCGGCATTCAGATTGTCCGACCCCCGGTCCGCCTGGTCAAAATTGCCCTGAAGCATGATCCCAAGGCGTTCCTTGAAAAACCGATTGCTTGCTCCTGCCACAGCTTTAAAAGGCTTAAAATTATCCTGCAGCGAGTTATAACCGCCTTGCAAGAGCAGGGTGGATTTAAATTGCGATGGCGCATCCGAAAGTTTAAAGTCGACCGAGCCACCAATCGCATCGGCATCTTTGTCGGGCGTTAGCGCCTTGATCACCTCGATACCAGCTAACATATTGGGTGAAATCATATTCATGTCCACGCTGCGATCACCCAGATCGGTGGCAGGCACTCGGACCCCATTGACCGTAACGACATTATATTTTGGCGCCAATCCGCGAATGGCCACCTTTTGCCCCTCACCTGCGTCTCTAACGATGGAGATGCCAGGCAAGCGCCCCACCGACTCGGCTGCGTTCGCATCGGGTAGTTCCTGAATTCTGGCGGATGAGACGATATTCACAATCGAAGGCGCAGTAAGCTGTTGATTAATGGCTGCAATCTGACCTTCCGCCTGCGCCGTGATTACCACCGTCTGCCCCTGAACTGCTTCAGATTGTAAACTGATATCCTGAATCACCTCAGGTTGATCGCCAGTAATTTTAATTTCTCTGATTTCCTTTTTATATCCAATGTAAGTTACAATGAGACGATAGGTGCCTGGTGGGACTTTGGGAATGAAAAAGTGGCCTTTTAAATCTGAGGCTGCGCCAATCGAGGTGCCCTGAATGAGGATATTGGCGCCTGGCAGCGGTTCGCCAGTCATCTTATTCGAAATCACTCCTTTTATCGTCGCAGCAGCCCAACAGTGGCTATTAGGAGGTAAGAAACTCAAAGACGCGACCAGGATCAGCATAAAAAAAGGTACAGTTAATTTCATAATGGTTTCTTGCTCCTCTATATTATGCTCTGAATGAACTATATTTTAAATCCAAGATAACTGAAAAAAAATTTATTTCAAGTTAATAACCGTTAAAAAACCGTTATCACTGTGTTAAAATCGCTTTGAAGGACGGCGTGCATCGCCTTTGTGCGATGCAATCCAATGCGGTGCATAAAGTCACCGCACTCCTGATGGTTCAAATTTATTTGTATATTTGAGTCACGATTGAGTGGGGTATTACCTGAGCTGAAAAAAAAGCTTGCCTGATATAATATAATTTTGTAATTTATAAAAAATGTAATAGGGTTCTTTTAACTACCAGACAACGCCAATCTGATGATAAACGATCACGATAAAATTAGCGCTATAGAAAAAATCTTAGCCAGCCCAGCATTTGCCCCGGCTGAAACCTATAAAAATTTGCTGCGCTACCTGTTTGATTATGCCATAAAAAATATCGTTCCCAAAGAAACGACCATTGCTACTGAATTTTTCAACAAAACTGCGGAGTTTAATCCAGCCGAAGACACCACGGTACGAGTTCACATGTTCAAATTGCGGGAGAAGCTAAATAGCTATTATCAGCAGGAGGGCAAAACCGATTCAATTAGACTCATCATTCCAAAAGGTCATTATGAAATTACATTTGTTGAACACCCCATTGGATTTCTCCCCAATTTAAAAAGCATATTTCGGAAAATAAACATTGGTAGGGTCGCACTTGCCGCTGCCATCATCGTTCTTTTCGGTTCGACTGCATATCTCAGCTATCAGCAAGCCGCAAGAAATAGAAATGTCATTGCCCGCCATGATCCCATCTGGTCAAGTTTTGTTGCCACGAAGCCGTTGACCGTTATTGCTTTAGGCGATCATTTTTTCTTCAGAGAATACCAGAATGACTTGAAACGTTGGCGATATATCAGAGACACGCAGATCAATAATGGTGAGGATTTTGAAGCGTATAAAAAGCAACTTCAGAGTGATAATAAGAAGATGGACTATTTAGAGGTCGCCTACTTTTCAACCAGCAATGTGCTACCCATGCCCTATCTGATCCATCTGCTGAGCCAATATCAGCCAGCGCCGCAGCTCTATCGAGCTTCCCGAATTAATTCCGATGTACTTTTAAGCAATAATATTATCTTCATTGGAAACATCGTCACACTGGGCTATTTCAGTCGATTGCTGAAAAATTCTTCATTCGAAATCGATCCAGATCATCGCACGATCAAACAAAATTTTGACAACCAGATCACAGAATATTCTGTTGCGTCGTATAGTGCGCTCTGGGAATATCACAAGGACTTTGCCCTGGTGATCAAAGCGCCGGGATTGAATGATAATTGCGTGCTCATTCTGGCAGATTTTTTAGGATCTGGCACCAAAGGGGCGGCTAAATACCTGACCACCAAAACCAGTTTGCAGGAATTAGAAACCAATTTTAAAAGCAAATATCAAGAAGTGCCACAGTTTTTTGAATTATTATTCGAGGTAGAGTGCTTTAAACTCGAGAGCTACAAAATTAACCTGCTGCATTACGCTAAACTGCCCGCCTCTGAAACTACCGAAGCGAAATAGCTATTTATTGTCGTTGCGAGCTGGTCCGATTTGAAATTCCAGAAAGCAGTCTGTTCACAGTGTGGATATGAACTGCCAATTTAGAAATTGATCGGTCGATTGTATTTGCAATTACGGATCAGCATTGGGCTATCCCCAGCCAGGGCGGCAGATTTTCGGGGGCATTCGGTTGTCATTTTGAGATGGATGCCATGCGATTCAAACGAATCGAATCTAAAGCTTCATCGAAATTTCCGCTCCACCTAACCACTTCCCCGGTCGGTAAGATTCTTTTGGAATAGCGATAGGATGCTGGTCATAACAATTGCATTAAATCATCCCTGGAAAATAGAGATTCACTTTCGATTTTAATTTTGGTTTATAATACGGATCACCAAAGGGAATGATGTGCGTGATGTCGGCGGTATTGTCGAAATTCTTTATTTGATAAAAATCTATTTCGCGATTGATACCAGCGACAATCGCTTCACCAAAAGACAACCCTTGCTCACAAATGCCAGCCGCGATAAAGACTACATTTGCCCAGCCGTTGGTGCCAACGTTACTGACATAAAAATTAGCTCCTTGCTGCAAAATTTTCAGCGCAACAAAATCGGAAGGATGCGGCGAGCTGGTCGCTCCAGTGAAACAGGCGCCAGAAAAAATGATATTGTCTGATAGATCCACTGAATCCAGATCATCCACATGAACCTCACAACTACGATCGTTAGCGCCATGCCCTATGAAAAAGGTTATCTGGTAAGGTTTGAATTTTTTTAATTCAAAATACTTATCCTGCCGCCATGAATCGTGATTCACAATAATTTTATTGGCTTCCCAGCCCTGGCGCGCGAAATCATTTTTATATCCTTCCACCGCCGAATGACACCATTGGTCATCTTCAAAGACATGAGAGACTCCTAAAAAGCTGGCAATGGTGCCCGTATCATTTTTGCTCCGATAAAATAAATCGTGCGCCTCATCCAGCGTGTAGCCAGTGATGTAGCCGTAGCCAATGTCCATGTAAAAATCATTATCCAGGCTGCTGAATGCCAGAAACAGATCGCCCACCACCTCTTGTTTGATGATATTGGGCGGCAACACAATAATGGCATTTTGCGGATTGATCTGCTTTAGTTTTTCTACTAATTGCTGCTGAGTATTGTCATTGATATGGAGCAATGCCGCATCATAATAGCGCTGGATCTCCTGGGCCAGGGAATAAAAACGATATCGAGAATGGGACAAAACAACACAAGAGCTATTTTTAATCGGCGGTTCGGCCACAGGCTCTAACTCATAGGGCGGCTCTTCCGGAAGCGTTTCGCTTGATTCAAAAATTGACGTGCTCCGGTCGCACTGATTCATGAATAAAAAGATAATTAGCAGGATGCCGTACGGCATTTTCCATTTGCAGGAATACATGGCTTTCTCCAACTTGGCATTAAAACAATTTAAAACGAAGCTTGCGCCGCTAATTTCCAGAACCAAAAATATGAATCAGATGTGCTGTAAGCCGAGCTACTGGCCTCTTTATAATGATGTTTGCCATGAGCAGCACTTAGCATGACCCGGAAATTATTCAATAAATTCATTCGCAGCCCGGCACCATAATCATGCGATGATCCTTTGCCTCCTTCAAACTTATCAGTTCCGTAGCTATAATTAAGCTGAACATCCATATTTTTGAGCAAACCAGTTTGAAACTCAAATTGGAGGCTATTAAAATTAGCGTCACCATAATAAACATTTTGCGTTTGGGACCATCGAATGGTTCCGATATAGTCTTTAGGCTGAAAAATTCTCCCGTAGAAATAATCAAAGTCGTTCAATTCATCGCCCGCAAAATTCAAATTATAAAAAATCAGCCCTGAGGAATAGCGCCAGGAGCCAGCGTCATTTTGAGACCGATAATTTTCCTTCACTCTGGCGTACTCCCCATTCAGCGACAGATTGATGTGATCGGTAATCCCGAAACCGAATTCATCGCTTACGCGCCACTGGTTTTGTTCGTCATAATTTTGAGAATAGAAATTCAGGTTGAATTGATTTTTCTGTTCCGATTGCTTTAGATAGCTGCCATTATAATACGAGCGTCGGAAATCTACCACCGATAGCGCTCGATGGATGGAAAGATAATTGGCGCGGAGGTGAATCGCATAACTATCGCGCATGTTCACCGATTTGGCGTAATGGCTAAAACCGTTTTCATACAGATCTAGGTAGTGATCCGTATCCTTCCTAAGGTCAAAGTTGGCTGAGCCTTCCAATAAAAAACGGGGATCCGGAATCAAATAGAAGCCAACATTGGCGCTGAGATTTTTCAGATGATGTTCATTGGTCGCTGTGCCGATTTTTTCACGGCTACTCGGGTCGCTGGAAAAAATAGGATGATCAACACAATCCTCATCCGCCTGGAAGCCGAAATTAAGCTTCAAATTCATCATTTCTGACAAGCCGTACAAAAAGGTAATGGGCAATTGTGCCGCTTTCGAGTGATAGGAATGGTCATTCCAATCATTTTTGTGATAAGAATAGGTGGGATCAAAGGAAATCAATAGCTGTCGCCGGTTTAATAAAATGTCTCTGAAAAAGAAATAGTGCTGAAATTTTTTGGTAGCCATATTGATCTGGCCGTGCGAGAGATAAAGCAGCGAGCCGTCCCAATCAAAATTGTCTTTGATGGAGCTGTAGTCATTGTAATTGGTAGCAAAGCGATTGAAGACCTGCCAGGCGTTGCCAGGGAGATAAATGAAATTCAGATATACATCCCGATTTGAATTTCGGCCAGCTAAATCATCGCCATACATGTTAAGGGATGAGTTCACCTGATACTTGTCACGTCGGCCATAACCACCGGACAACGATAGAATATGAAAGTCATCCTGGTGGCTATATTCTTGCCCATCGGTACGAGTGTAATTTGATTTATGATCGGTTCTCCAGGTTTTTGCGTGAATAATTGTGGATTCAAAATGTTTCACTTTTAAGGGATTATGGAGTTCCAAAATAAGCGGCGTAATATTGTTGATCGAGGATTGAGCCGAAATAATACGAATCAGAATTATTTAGCTGGAGTGCCGAGCCTCATGAGAGTTTTAAATATTTTTGTTTAAACAATTATCTGCCAATTCTAAATTTGTTCATAATTTCAATCTCATTCAGACAGTAACGAAAATCCTGGGCCTGCGGTTGGACGCGAGCAATTTGCTGGGCAAATATTATGAGGAGACGTTCGTCTACCCACAGCCAGGGCGGCAGATTTTCTGGTGCGATTCGGTTGTCGTTCAGGTCCAAATGTCGCTATTCATTAAATCCCGGCGCGCAGTGATTAAATCACCAGCGACTTTTTTTTCCCGCTGCCTGGATGACCAGAGTCCAGGGTGAACCTCTACCATTTTATTTCGATGCTCAGCAAAGTCCTCCGCGCATCTTTTTCCAGGTTTATGAGTTGAGATAATGAAATGCTGCCAGCCCGATACGCTTCAAGATGCGCCGAGGGAATTTTCTCTCCTGAAGTTAGCTCCAATGAAATTTCCTTTGCCGGTTGCCCATCCCGCGGCTGGATTGACGCAAACAGAGCTTGCCAGAGCAATTGGTCCTCCGCGGTTAGTGATCTGGTAAAAAGGCCGATATGTTGGGAATAGAGGAAGAAAATTTTTCTCAGCCGAAATCCAATTGGCACGCCCTCACCCCGAATCTTCCAGGTGCCGCTTGAATCCGGCATCAGCCTCATTTTCTGGGCGACCTCATCAAACAGGTACTCTCGCCATTGCCCATCGCGGGTGAAAATGCCGAATCCCTGGTTGGCGCATCCCATTGCGGTGAGAATTTCGGTTACCAGCCAGCCATCGAATTTTTCATTGGCTTTACTTTGAAACGATCGAAAAGTTGGCGCATCGAAAAACAGCAATCGCCAGGTGGATGAAACCACAGCATGGCTTTTTAGATTTACTTCCACTTCTGCAGGATTGTTCATCCAGTGCATCTCATGCAGCTCAGGGAAAATAATGCGCAGATAGCCAAATTTCTGGGGCCATGCTTTATCTTTCATCGCAAATGCGCACAGCGCCGACTCCGCCTGCTTCATCCTCGGCCCGGAAATGACCGATGAATAGCCATCGGGCGCTGTGATGACCAGGCGATCGATTTGTTCCCAATCCGTGTCCAAAAATTGATGAAGCGCTTCGCGCAAAGCGACCCCATGCCAGGTAATAGTTGCCCGGGTTTTGTGGTCGATCAAAGGCACGGATCGATTGGGTAACGATTTTAGTTCTACCAATGAGACGAACCGACGGGAATTGGAAAAGCCAAGTGAATCCTTCTGCTCACCTCTGGAAAGCTGCAACCAGAACCCAGCATCCGGCAGCGGTTTTTGCTGACCGTAACCCAGGATAGCTAACAGCAGCAGGCAAGTTGAAAAAATGAAAATTCTAAATCCAGCAACATTCAGCATAGTCAGTCTTTGGGGTTGATCAATACCATGATTCCGGCCTCGAGCATCGAATCTCCACCGGGGTTCAAACCCGATGTGCCCATCTATTTGGCCGAATTTTGTTTTGCCATTTTAATGAATTTTGCTCAGAAAGTCAAGCAGTAATTTTCATGGGGTGCAAAAGCGGAGTCTCGGCTGACCCGCATTTGCGGTTGAGGCAACGAACTCAATTCATTCATTTGAGTCTTATTGCATGGCATTCGAGATTCGGTTTTCCCCAGGTGATTGATGAATCCAGCAGATTCAAAAAACTTGAATTGCGAGCCCATAAATTTTTTTCAATTATTGATTCCTGATCTCTGGAAGCTATCGGCCAGTAGTCCGGTCTTCACTTCGAGGTGGATAGGAAAGATCACAGCAGTTGGACCGAACCATTCGCCGCCCCGCAGATGATCATTCGTTCCTAAAGAATTCGGTGATCTAAGTTCCGGCGGTACCAGTTGCTGCCTGAATTTCGATAGGAATTGAAATGTTCGTTAACCGCCGCACCAGGCAGTGGGGGTAGGCATTTTCGGAAAGTGGCCGCTTTATTCCCCGGACAAAATACTCGTCGCTGCGATCAATTGCATCGGCGATCTGAAAGTTGGCGCAAAGGAGCATGGCGGCCATGTGGCTGGCAGATGCCAGGGTATGATTTCTCACCGGTCCGCCGATGGTTTGATGAATGGCATTGATCTCACGACTGCCGCAGAGATGCATAATCACCAAATCCCCCTGTGGTTTCAATATTCGCCAGCATTCTTGCAGCGCCTTTTCCTGGCCCAAAATATGCGGCCAGACATGAAATGCCAGTATCCGATCGATGGTGTTTGGCAGAAGGGGTAAATAACGGGCACAGCCACAGAGCAATTGGATGCGATCCATTGGGTGTTTAGCGGCTGCCTGAATCATCTCCTCGGCAAAATCCAAAGCCAGAATGGTTGCATTCTGGTGCGCCAGATTTGTTAGGAACGGAAATAGCACACCGGTGCCACAGCCCAGGTCCAGAATTCGGTGGCAATGGTGCCATTCCAGTCGGGATAACAATCGCGAGATTTGGTCGGGGTCACCAATAGCCCTGGCGTTCCACTCCGAGCTCTGCGCATTGAAATACTGCCGTGTCCGCAAATTGTCAAGCATGATCAGCGTCCCATCGGTTTCGATTTCTCAAGCAATCTGAAAACTATGGGCACCAGCACGATCTGCAAAATAACGCCCGGAACTGAATACGCAAAATCGGCCAGCGATAGCGCTCGAACCGGTAGACCGAATAACGGCAGAATAAGCCAGAGCATGACCACACGCGCGATGCGTTGCGCCACCACAGTTAGAATCAGGCTCGGCCAGAAGCGAAGTTGCTGCTGGTGATAGCAATAGGATGCCAGCCCCGAGGTCACGGCGCCTTCCACACTCATGGAAAGCGCAGTGGGGAACAGCGGCGGCATGCCGGTAATTAATGCCGAAATCCATGGGCCTAACAGACCTACCAGAATGGCCGCTGGAAATGGGATCAGAAATCCGGCCAGGAGTATCGGTAGAAACATAGGCAGAAACATCTTCCCCAGCCCGACCAAATGAAAAAACACAGGCACCAGCAAACACAGCGCCAGGAACAACGCGATGAGAGTTATCTGATGAGTTGCTATTTTCATTGGTTAAACCAAATTTATTCTGCAGCAGGGGAAATGTCCGCTATTGGGGCTATGGAATAGCGGAGCATTGCCTGGTCAGGGGCCAATGCTCCACCACGCCAATTTCCCGATGCTCCATCGTTAAAGTCCAAAATTGTCCAGCTTATCAAAAGCTGAAGGTAAAATTGCTGATGGCTGTTCTCCCCGGCATAGGATAGCCTTTTAGAATTTGATACGATTGATCCATCAAGTTTTCGATGCCGGCTGATAACTGCAAATTTCCCCGCAATTGATAATTTAGCTTCACATGAAGCAGGGTGTAATTGGGGAGCTGCTCGATGCTAATTTTGGGCGGCATCTGGTTTAGTTGATAGCTGGTGTAAAGCGCTCGAATGTGTTCTCCATAGATGGAGCCGCTGAATTTTTTGAAAGCATAGGTGATCATGAAATTCAACTTATTGGGGGCGAATGGAATAGCCTCCTCGGAGTGAAGGTAAGAATAGCCAAAATTGGCGCTGAAATTCGGCAGTGGCATCGCCGCCAGGGTCACTTCCAGGCCGCTGACACGATTAGCGCCCGTATTCAGGTTCTGCATCCGGCCCGGAGCGATGGGGGTGGTTTCGATAAACTGGTCGCCCTGGTAGTAAAAACCGCAAACATCCAGCGATAATTGCCGGCCAAAGGATTGATTGATCCCCACCTCATAGCTCCACAATCGCTCTGGCTGCAAATACTTGTTCGCTGGTGCAAAAAGGAACAGGTCTTTGATCGATGGTGCACGAAATCCTTTGGCCACCGTAGTGCGCAGCGATGTTTGCGACCCCGCGTGATAGACCAGACCGAATTTCGGTATCCATTCCCGTCCGAAGTTAGAATTATCCTCCAGGCGAATGCCTCCGGCCAGGATCCATTTTTTCAACCATGTCTTTTGGAGGTGCAAATACAGCGCGTATTCATCATTGAAAAATGTGCCCAATTTGATGCCATTCGATCGGGAGGTGCCGCCATAGCGTTTGATATCTAAACCGACGGTGCTTTTGAATGCCCACGGCAGCTCGAAATTTTGAAAAGCGATAAGGCCATTGGTTTGATCGTCAGAACTCCAGCCATCCGATAATCGGTGTTTGCCAAAATTGCCATGAATTTTTACGGTCCCCTCGCTACCGGCAAAATGGTTGGTTAATGTCACATCCAGCGAACTGCGGGTGATCTTGCCGTAGTCGAAATAGCCCGATAGCGAAACGCCTTCCGGACCAGGGTCATGATAGGTGTACGGCGTAATGGTGCCGTTAAAACTAAAATGGAAATGCGGATCAATCTGGTAGCCCATCTGGAGCGAATAGTTCTGCGCCTCAAACTGCGAGTTTTCTCGATGGCCCTCGGATTGTTGGTGGCCGATACTTAGGAGATATTGCGCTCGTCCAATCGCTCCGCCATGCTGGAAGCGGTAGCGCTGGGTATTATAACTGCCATAGCTGATATTCAGCCGATTTTCAAAACCTGCAGTCGGCAATTTCTGGGTAATGATGTTGACCACGCCGCCCAGTGCATTGGTGCCATAAACAGCGGATGCCGGTCCCCGCAGGACTTCGATGTGGTCGACATTATCCAGAAAATACGCATCGCTGATCGGATGGCTGAAAATGCCCTGGAAATCAGGACGACCATCGATGAGCATGAGCACCTGGCTGTTGGGCTTGCCCCCCAGGCCGCGGATGGTGATGCTACCTCCGGCCAGCGCGGCAACACCATAGCCCATGGTCAGTCGTCGGGTGGTATATACACCCGGGCTTAGATAGGAAATGGCATCGGCAACTGTGATCAGATGGGTCTGGCGGATTGCAGTGGGGGAGATGATCGAAATGCTGGCAGCGATGTCCTTCTGTGGCATTTCAAATCGCTGTCCAGTTACCACTACCGGCGCAAAGTGATAACGAATCGAATCCGGATGGACTGATAGGTCTTTGGCGAAACTCGAAACAGCACCAGCGACAATCATCCCGATTAAGATAGAGCGGAATTTTTTCATCTAACTCCTCCGAATGAAAATGAAGAGTAACACTATTTTGAATTTGGTAGCACGAATTAATAACATATAACCTTGTCCCATTGCTGCATCACCCCATCATGCCATTACCTCGTGGCTCCGCCACGGCCTCTTTCCACCATCCTTCAACCATCCAATTCCCCAATTTTCCAATCCCCCTAAACTTTTTCACCCCTTGTCGTCATCACCAGTCGGCCATGCTTTACGCCTTTGATACTGATCAAAGTATCGGCAATCTGACGGATGATTCTGGTTTTGCCCTGGACGGCGAGCACTTCGAGGCAATTGTGCGGATCCAGGTGCACGTGCAATGTCGAAATGATCTGCTCATGAAAATCATGCTGTACCGACGTTAACAGAGAGCTCAAATCCCGCACATGATGATCGTAAATGATGGTCACCGTACCCACAGCTTCGGCCTCGTCATCCTGCCATTCCTGTCGCACCAATTCGTTGCGGATCAAATCCCGAATGGCTTCGGATCGGGTGGCGTAGTTTTTATTTTCGATCAAACGATCGAATTGATCGAGCAAGTGACTTTCGATCGAGACGCCGAAACGGATGAGTTCACTCATACTTGCTTCTCCGTTCATTAAATAAATGGACTCCATCTTGGAGCTGGAGTCCATTTATTGGTGTTACGATTTTTGAAAATGTAGCACTTTTTGATAATAATGTCAAGCGGAAATTTCAAAGACCCTAAACTTGTTATTTCAACAGCATCTTTCCATGCTGATCATCTGAATCATGACCAGGGCAGCTATTGGTCGTTTCTTGTTGAGTTGTTGAGATAAATGCAAACGTTTCTATCCCGTTATCCTCGATCGATCCCAGGATCAATACAAAAGAGCCCCTGAGCGCTTATTTCGTTTACATTGCCCCTGGTGGCCGCTACGCCGACTGGCGCAAAGGAAGCGCCAAAGTCCCTTTTTAACCCCGATTTGACAGTTTGATGAATCAGTCTATTGAAAATAAAGGAAATAGCG